>NZ_JBFUMN010000001.1:0-563820 GCF_054049335.1 Roseateles sp. P5_E1 | reverse complement strand
ACGCAGCTCGGCTCGCGCGGCGTCCATGCGGTCCTGGGCCTGCTGCGCCACCGCCAGCATGCCGTGGCTGAGGGCGGTCAGATGCTTGTCATCGCCGGCACGGGCCAGGGCCAGGGCTCGCCTGATGCTGGCCTCGGCGACGGCGAAGGCGCCCTGGGCGTATTGCTCGCGCTGCAGGATGCGCAGGGCCTCCCAGGCGCTGCGGAAGTCGCAGCCCTGCTCGCGCACGGCGCGCACCTCATCGCCGACGGGGCAGCGTTTGTCCAGGCCAGCCAGGGCCCGGGCAGCCAGGGCCGTGGCGGATCTGCCGGTACGTTCCTGAGCCAGGGCACGCAGCACCCAGCTGCGGTCGACGCCGTCCTCGCGGCCCATCAGTTGCACGGCAACGGCATCGGCCGCCCCGGCCTGGCCGGCGGCCAGCAGCACACGGCCCCGTGCCATCAGCCAGGCGGCCTCGCGCGGCTGACCGGGTTCGGCATGGGTGGGCCAGCGCTGCTGCAGCTCGGCCAGCATGGCCTCGGGCGCATCGAAGGCGCGGCGGGTGATGTTGGCCAGCAGGGTGTCCTCGGCCACCGGGTCGGGCGCCGTGACCGGTGCTGCGGTCGCAAAGCCCGAAGCCAGGATCAGCAGCAGCAACGCAATGGTTCTCATGCGTTGGCCGGCCGGCTGGCGGCGTCGGGATGGAAGCCGCTGTCGGCCGCGCGGGCCGGGCCGCTGAGGGCCTGCAGGCCCACCAGGCCCTCGGCCCAGGCGGCCTCCAGCCGGGCCGTCAATTGCGCCGCGGCCAGGGCGTCCTCGGCATGGATGCGCTCGACGCCATAGGCCTTGTTGCGACCGTGCGCCTTGGCCAGGTACATGACGGTGTCGACGAGGTCGATGGCGCGCTCCCAGGACAGGCGCAGCCCGTGCGGCGCCACCGGCAGGCTGACGAAGCCGATGGAGGCCGTGACAGTCACCTCACGGCCCTCATACAGAACAGGCTTGCTGCCGACCAGGTCGAGCAGACGCTGGGCCAGCTGGTTCGCCAGCATGCCGTCGTGGCTGCGTGCCACGATAAGGAATTCCTCGCCGCCCCAGCGCACGATGAGGTCGTCGTCGCGCACGGCCTGGCGCAGCCGCTCGGCAATCTCGATGAGGACGGTGTCACCGGCGGCATGGCCGAAGCTGTCGTTGATGCGCTTGAAGTGGTCGATGTCGATGAGGAAGAGACTGGCCGCCAGACCCTCGCCGCTGGCCAGGGTCTTGATCGCGGCCTGGAAGTGGCGGCGGTTGGCCAGCCCGGTCAAGGGGTCGGTCTCGCTCTGGCGCTTCAGCGAGGCATTGCTGTGGGCCAGCGCCTCGTTGGTGCGACGCACGCGGCGGAAGGCCTGCCAGAGCAGGCCCAGCGACACCAGCACGCAGCCGCCCATGGCCGACCACAGCGTCAGCGCCAGGTTGCGCTGGTGGACCTGCTCGGCCTTGAGGGCGTTGTCGCGGTTGAGCAGCTCGATGTCGCGCGCACGCTGTTCGGCGTCCTGGCGCTCCTGGGCCTCCAGCAGCAGCTTGCGGGTCTCGTCGCGCAGCACGCGCTCGTCCATGCGGCGATGCTCGCGGTAGGCGGCGATGGCGCCGGCCAGGTCGCCGGCGCGTTCCAGATAACCCGCGAGCTCCTGCCAGCCGGCGGAGGCGTAGGACATGGCGCCCTGCTGTTCGTCCAGCGTGATGCCGGCGCGCACGTCGTCGCGGCCCTCGGCGATGCGGCCCATGGCGATCTTGGCCAGGCCGATGTTGGAGCGGGCGACGCTTTCGGCGCTGATGTTGCGCGTGGCACGTGCCAGCGGCAGCGCCTGCTCGGCGAGTTCCAGCGCCCGCGCCGGGTGGCCCTGGCGCAGGTGATAGTCGGCGAAGTTGGCCAGGCCCAGGGCGCGCACCGAGTCGGCACCAGCGCGCGTGGCCTGTTCCAGCGCATCCGAATTGGCCTGCAGCGTGATGCTGGAGTCACTGTCCTCGGCGTAGACGATGCCACGCATCGTGTAGACCTGGTTCAGCGTCATCGGGTCCGGGTCCTTCTGGGCCTCGGTGAGCGCCTGGCCGATGAGCTGGCGGGCGCGCGCCGGCGTGTCCGCACGGCTGGACGTGAAGGCCAGGTCCACCAGCGTCAACGCCACGCGCCAGGGCCGGCCGATCTGTTCGGCCAGGCGCTGGGCAGCGTGGCCCTGGTTCAGCGACAGGTCGAGTTCACCCGAATCGCTGGCGATGGCCATGAGCTGGTGGTGGTAGCGCCAGCGGAACACGGGCGCGGCGGCATTGAGCTGGGCGGCGTCCACGGCCAGCAGCGTCTTGCGCGCCTCGCGCAGGTCGCCGTGCGAGCGCAGGTATTCGGCGCTGGTGCTGGCGGCTGCGACGGCGGCCGCGGCGCGCAGTTCACCGGCTGGCCAGTCGCGCAGGCGCTGGGTGATCTGGTCGGTCAGCGCCCGGTCGCGTGCATAGGCGGCGAGCAGGCCACGCAGGGCCAGCACGTCCAGCTCGGCGGCGCTGCCGGCTGGCAGCTTTTCGCCGCGGACCCGCAGCTCCTGCTCCAGCGCCGCGGGCTTGGCGCGGGCAGCGCGCTCGATGCGTTCGAGGTCATGGGCCAGGCCTTCGTCCGGCACGTTCGATGCGGCGGAGGCGGGCGCACCGGGACCCTCGCTGGGCGAGCAGGCGCACAGCAATGCCAATGCGGCCAGCGCCGCGCACAGCGTCGATCGTGAAGCCAGGGATTGATGCATCGAAACGGTTGGCGGCCGGGCTTGCCGGGCCGCGCTGCTGATTTCAGCGCGGTTCGGCCTGGCTGTTGCGGATCCCACGTCAGAGACCGTTGAAATTACACGCAACCGTAAGAATCGCCAGGCTAGGCCGGTCGGGCGCCGGGCCCCTGATATCCGCGCGGCACCGCGCCAAGCAGGCGGCGCGTGTAATCCTCACGCGGGGCCTGGATGATCTCGCGCGTGGGTGCCTGCTCGACGACATCGCCGTTCTGCATCACCAGCACCTCGTCGGAGATGAACTTGACGACGGCCAGGTCGTGGCTGATGAAGATGTAGCTCAGGCCAAACTCGTCCTGCAGGTCCTTCAGCAGGTTGAGCGCCTGGGCCTGCACCGATACGTCCAGCGCCGACACCGCCTCGTCGAGCACCAGCACCTCGGGCTGCAGTGTCAGGCAGCGCGCGATGGCGATGCGCTGGCGCTGGCCGCCCGAGAACTCGTGCGGGTACTTGGCCATTGCGCTCTCGTCCAGGCCCACCTTCTTCAACAGGGCGACGGCACGGGCCTCGCGGTCGGCGGTGCTGGTGCCGATGCTGTGGATCTCCATCGGCTCGCGCAGCGTCTGGCCGATGGTGAAGCGCGGGTTCAGCGAGGCATAGGGGTTCTGGAACACGACCTGGATGCGCCGGCGCATCTGCTGCCAGTCGCTTCCGCTCATCTTCAGCAGATCCTTGCCCTCGAACAGCACCTGGCCGCCGGTGGGTTCGTGCAGGCGCAGCAGCGTCAGGCCCATGGTCGTCTTGCCCGAGCCGGACTCGCCAACAACGCCCAGCGTGTGGCCCTTGCGCAGCTTGAAGCTCACACCCTTGACGGCCTTGAACTCGCGCTTGCCGAACAGGCCGTCCTTGAGCCAGAAGCTTTTCTGCAGGCCGGTCACTTCCATGATGACGGGCGCGCTGTCGTCCTTCACCTTCGCGTCGTTGCCGGCCGCGCGGCCGGCGATGTGGTCGTCGATGACCATCAGGCGTGCCGGGTTCTCCGTCAGCGACGGCCGGCAGGCCAGCAGGGCCTTGGTGTAGGCGTCCTGCGGGTCGTTGAAGATCTGCGCCACCGGTGCGTTCTCGCGCACCTGGCCGTGGCGCATGACGACGACCTGGTCCGAGATCTCGCCAACGACGCCGAGGTCGTGGGAGATGAAGAGCAGGCTCATCTTGTGCGATTCCTTGAGCCTAGCCATCAGCTCCATCACCTGGCGCTGGATGGTCACGTCCAGCGCCGTCGTCGGCTCGTCGGCGATCAGCAGCTTCGGGCTGCAGGCCAGGGCCACGGCGATCATCACGCGCTGCTGCTGGCCGCCGGACATCTCGTGCGGATAGGCCCTCAGGCGCCGCTTGGGCTCGGGGATGCCGACCTCGTTGAGCAGCTCCTCGGCACGCACCAGCGCTTGGCGGCGGCTCATGCCCATGTGCTTCATCAGCGGCTCGCGGATCTGCGTGGCCACGTCGAAGACCGGGTTCAGCGAGCTCATCGGGTCCTGGAAGACGCAGGCGATGTCGCGGCCGCGGATGGCCTGCAGATCGCGCAGGGAAGCCTGCAGCAGGTCGCGGCCCTGGAACAGGATGCGCCCTTCGCGCTCGGCGTTGCTGGGCAGCAGGTTGAGCACGGACATCGCCGTCACGCTCTTGCCCGAGCCCGACTCGCCGACCAGCGCCACGGTGCTGTTCTCCGGCACGTCGAAGCTGACGCCTTTGACGGCGAGCGTGCGCTGCATGGCGCCGTTCTGCTTGCCCATGCGAAAGGCGACTTTGAGGTCTTGGATGCTCAGCAGCATGCTCATTCGAGACCTCGCAGCTTGGGGTCGAGGGCGTCGCGCAGCGCGTCGGTGAAGAGGGCAAACGCCGTGACGAAGACGGCCATGCAGGCCGTCACGGCGGCCAGCTGCCACCAATAGCCGAGGATCATTTCGTTCTGTGCCTCGGCCAGCATGGTGCCCCAGGACACCTGGTCGACGCCGACGCCCAGGCCGAGGTAGCTCAGGATGACCTCGCTCTTGATGAAGCTGACGACGTGCAGCGACAGCTGCACCAGCGCCACGTGCGACACATTGGGCAGGATGTGCTTGAACATGCGCGAGGCCTGCGAGGCGCCGATGGCCTCGGCCGAGCGCACGTACTCGCGCACGCGATGCTTCATGAATTCGGCGCGGATGAGGCGGTAGATGCCCGTCCAGCCCGTCAGCGCCAGGATCGAGACGACCGCGCCGACGCCGCGCGGGAAGATGGCCGCGAAAGCGAAGATCAGCAAGATGCTGGGGATGGCGGTGAAGACGTTGTAGACCCACTCCAGCAGGTCGCCGACCTTGCCGCCGAAGAAGCCCGAGATGGCGCCCAGCACGGTGCCGATCAGCGTCGCGACGAGGGCCGCCGCCAGGCCGACGACGATGGACACCTCGGCCCCCTTGATGACCTTGGCCAGCACGTCGCGGCCCAGGCGGTCGCCGCCCAGCGGCAGGGTCTCGGCCCTGGGCGCCTCCTCGGTCTTGAAGGCCTTGGCGCGCTCCGCCCACTCGGCGTAGCGCGGCGCCAGCGGGTCGATGTCGGACAGGTCGACGTTGGGGCCCTTGGGCGTGGCGATGGTGCCGGTGTCTTCCTGCGGCTGGGGCCCGAGCAGCGTGGGCGGCGCGTTGGGCACGCCGACCTCCTGCTGCCAGCCCGAGGCCAGCAGCTTGGTGGCCGCCAGCAGCACCAGGACGAGGAAGGCACCGACGACCCACATCGACACGACGCCGACGCGGTCGGTCTTGAGGCGCCGCCACGCGGCGGCCCAGACGCCGCCGCTCGAAGATTCCGCCGCCCGGACCGGGCCGGAGGAGTTGGACACGGCGCTCATTTGAGAACGACTCGCGGGTCAACGAGCTTGTAGAGCAGGTCCACCACGAGATTGACCGTCATCGTCAGCGCCGCGAGGTAGATGGCGAAGGCCTGGATGACCGGGTAGTCACCGCGGTTGACCGCCAGCAGCAGCTCGCGGCCCAGGCCCGGAATGGAGAAGAACACCTCGATGAGGAAGCTGCCCACCAACACGCCGGGCAGCAGCACGGACACATTGGTCAGGATGGGAATCATCGCGTTGCGCAGCACATGCTTGAGCAGCACCGTGCCCTCGGTCATGCCCTTGGCGCGCGCGGTGCGCACATAGTCGTGGCCGATCTCGTCGAGGAAGAAGCTGCGGTACAGCCGGATCTGCGGCGCCATCGACACGGCCACCGCCACCAGCACCGGCAGCGGCGCGTAGGTGGTCAGGTTGGTCCAGTGGCTGCTCGTCCAGCCCTGCACGGGGAACCAACCCAGGCGGAAGGCGAAAAGGTACTGCGCCAGGATCACGTAGACCAGCAGCGAGATGGACACGGCCACAGTCGTGCAGATCATCACCGTGCGGTCGGTCAGGCTGCCGCGCACGGTCGCCACGGCCAGCGCGAAGGGGATGGCCAGCATCACCTCGAGGATGAGGATGGGCAGCGTCACCGTCAGCGTGGCCGGCAGCCGGGTGGCGAACAGGTTGGCGACCGATTCGTTGGTCGCCCAGCTCTTGCCCCAGTCGAAGCTGACGATCTGCTTGATGAAGATCCACAGCTGCTCCCAGACCGGCTTGTTCAGCCCGAGCTGCTCGCGGATGGACTCGATCTGCTCCGGGCTGGCGTTCAGGCCGCCGAGGATGATGGCCGGGTCGCTGCCGAAGTACTTGAAGAGGAAGAACACCAGCAGCACGACACCGAGCAGGGTCGGGATCATCTGCCACAGGCGTCGGATCAGATAGGCCGCCATTCAGGGCTCCAGAAACCACAAACCCCGCCGTGGGTGCGGGGTTACACGAGAGAACGGGGCGGAGTCTATGCGAGTCACCTTCGGCTTTGCGTTGACGGTTTCACTAGACTCCGCGACTTTCCTGCCACCCCGCGCACGTTGCGATGAAGCTTCCCTCCCTGCTGACCGCCCTGCTGCTGGCCTGCGCTCTCCAAGCTGCCCAGGCCCAGAGTCCGGCACAAGAAAAGGTGCTGCGCTACGCCTTCAAGTCCGCCGAGACCGGGTTTGACCCTGCCCAGATCACCGACACCTACTCCAAGGCGGTCGTGGCGGGCATCCTGGACGCGCCGCTGGAGTACGACTTCGGCGCCCGCCCCTTCAAGCTGCGCCCGGCCACGCTGACGGAGATGCCCGAGATCAGCGCCGACTTCAAGACGCTCACCTTCCGAGTCCAGCCCGGCATCCTCTTCTGCGATGACCCGGCCTTCAAGGGCGCCAAGCGCGAACTGGTCGCGGCCGACTACGTCTACTCGATCAAGCGCCACTACGACCCCAAGCTCAAGAGCGGCAACCTCTACCTGCTGGAGAACGCCAAGATCATGGGCCTGTCGGAGCTGCGCCGCGAGCTCATGAAGGCCAAGAAGCCCTTCGACTACGACCGCGAGGTCGAGGGCCTGAAGGTGCTGGACCGCTACACCTTCCAGGTCAAGCTGGGCGTCGGGGACCCGCGCTTCATCTACCAGTTCAGTGATGCCGGCTTCCTCGGCGCCGTGGCGCGCGAGGTCGTCGAGTTCTACGGCGACAAGATCATGGAGCACCCGGTTGGCACCAATGCCTTCCGGCTGGCCGAATGGCGGCGCAGCTCGCGCATCGTGCTGGAGAAGAACCCGAACTTCCGCGACGTTCGTTACGCCGAGACCACCCCTCCCGAGGCCGACCCGCGCGTGAAGGGCGAGGTGGCGGCGCTGCAGGGCCGCAAGCTGCCGATGGTGGACCGCGTCGAGATCGACATCATCGAGGAGGCGCAACCCCGCTGGCTGGCTTTCCTGCGCGGTGAGTTCGACGTCATCGAGGAGGTGCCGCCCGAGTTCGCCAGCATCGCGATGCCCAACAACCATCTCGCCCCCAATCTCGTCAAGCAGGGCCTGTCCATGACGCGCTACCCGCGCGCCGACGTCGCGGTGTCCTACTTCAACATGGAAGACCCGGTCGTCGGTGGCTATACGCCCGACAAGATCGCGCTGCGCCGCGCCATCAATCTGGCCGTGGACCTGGACAAGGAGATCCGCCTCGTGCGCCGCGGCCAGGCCGTCAAAAGCCAGAACGGCATCCCGGCGGTCGCCTTCGGCCATGACCCGGCAATGAAGACGGAGATGAGCGAGTTCGACCCCGCCAAGGCCAAGGCCCTGCTCGACCTCTACGGCTACACCGACAAGGACGGCGACGGCTGGCGCGACCAGCCCGACGGCAAGCCGCTGTTGCTGGAGTACGCCACTTCGCCCGACAGCACCTTCCGCCAGCTCGCCGAGCAGTGGCAGAAAAACATGGAGGCGCTGGGCGTGCACATGGTCTTCAAGATCGCCAAATGGCCCGAGCAGCTCAAGGCCGCCAACGCCGGCAAGTTGCAGATGTGGGGCGTCGGCTGGGTGGGCACGACGCCCGATGGCGATACCTTCCTGGCGCTGGGTTCCAGCAAGTCCAAAGGCAATGCCAACAAGGCCCGCTTCGATCTGCCTGCCTTCGAAGCCCTCTACGACCGCCAGAAGGCCCTGCCCGACGGCCTCGAGCGCCGGGCTGCCATGCAGGAGGCCCAGCGCCTGATGGTGGCCTACGCACCCTATAAATTCCACGTCCACCGCATCTGGACCGACATGGCCCAGCCCTGGGTGCGCGGCTACAGCCGCAACATCTTCGTGCGCGACTTCTGGAAGTACATCGACGTCGACCGTAGCGCCACGCCCAAGGCCAAGTGATGAAACAACTACTCGCCGCCCTCGCCGCCTGCCTGTCCCTGCTCGTGCCGGCCCAATCGGCACACTCGGCCGAGCCGGTCAAGACGCTGCGCTATGCCTTCAAGATCGCCGAGACCGGCTTCGACCCGCCGCGCCTGGCGGACATCTATTCGCGCAGCATCACCGCCCACATCTTCGAGACGCTGTACGCCTTCGACCCGCTGGCAAGGCCGACGCGGCTGATGCCGCTGATCGCCGTCGGCGAGCCCGAGATCAGCGCCGACTTCCGGACCTTCACGATGAAGGTCAAGCCGGGCATCTACTTCGCCGACGACCCGGCCTTCAAGGGCAAAAAGCGCGAGGTCACGGCCGCGGATTTCGTCTACAGCATCAAGCGCTTTGCCGACCCGGCCACCAACGCCCAGGCCTGGACGAGCTACGAGGACCAGGACATCACCGGCCTGGGCGCGGCGCGCGACAAAGCCCTCAAGACCAAGCAGCCCTTCTCCTACGACACCGAGATCGCTGGCGTGCGCGCGCTGGACCGCTACACGCTGCAGATCAAGACCAATGGCCCGCGTCCGCGTCTGATCGAATCCATCTTTGCCGGCAATGACCTCTACGGCGCGGTGGCCCGCGAGGTGGTCGAGTTCTACGGCGACAAGATCATGGAGCACCCGGTCGGCACCGGCCCCTTCATGCTCAAGGAGTGGCGGCGCAGCTCGCAGATGGTGTTCGAGCGCAACCCCGACTACCGCGAGCGCCACTACGAAGCCCAGCCCGCGCCGGGCGACGCCGAAGCCCAGGCGATCTACGCGCGGTTCAAGGGCCGCCGCATCCCGATGATCGACCGCGTCGTCGTCGATGTCATCGTCGAGAACCAGCCGCGCTGGCTGGCCTTCCTGAACAACGAGCACGACTTCATCGAGAAGGTGCCCGAGGAGTTCATCACCCAGGCCGCGCCGGGCGGCAAGCTCGCACCCAACCTGGCCAAGCGCGGCATGCAGGCCGTGTTCACGCTGGCGCCCGACATGACGCTGACCTGCTTCAACCTCGAAGACCCGGTCATCGGCGGCATGACCCCCGACAAAATCGCGCTGCGCCGTGCGATCTCGCTGGCCTTCGATGTGCGCAAGGAAATCAAGAGCGCGCGCCGCGGCCAAGGGACGCCGGCTCAGGCGCCCATCGTGCCCAACACCAGCGGCTACGACCCCGCGTTCAAGAGCGAGATGAGCGACTACGACCCGGCGCGCGCCAAGGCGCTGCTGGACATGTATGGCTACGTCGACAAGGACGGCGACGGCTGGCGGGACCTGCCCGATGGCAGCCCGCTGATCCTCACGCGCAACACCGAGCCCAACTCGCTCAACCGCGCCATCGACGAGCTGTGGGAGAAGGCCCTGCGCGCCGTTGGCATCCGGCTGCAGGTCAAGATCCAGCAGTGGCCCGAGAACATGAAGGCCGCGCAGGCCGGCAAGTACCAGATGTGGCCGGTGGGCTCGACGGCGGCCTCGTCGGACGGCCAGGAGGCCATGCAGCGCCTCTACGGCCCCGCTTCGGGCACGCAGAACCTGCCGCGCTTCAAGAACGCGCGCTTCGACGAGATCTACGACCGCATGCAGGCCATGCCTGACGGCCCCGAGCGCGAGGCCCTGTTCAAGGAGGCCAAGCGCATCGCCGTGACCTACATGCCCTACAAGGTGCATGCCCACCGCATCCTGACCGACATCGAGCAGCCCTGGATGAGCGGTTTCCGCCGCCCGCTGTTCTGGCAGGACTTCTGGCAGTTCGTGGATATCGATCCCGGCAAACAGCCTGTCCATTGATTTTCGCGGGCGCGTCCCGCAGATTCGACCGACTGTCGCAACACGCTGGCCTGCACGCGCCAGGCCGCTAGGCTTCGTCCCATCAACCCCGAAAGGAGCCCCAAGATGAACGACGCAGAAGAACTCAACAAGCTGGCCGATCTGCATGCACGCGGTGTGCTCAACGACGAGGAGTTCGCCCGCGCCAAGGCCCGCTTGCTCAGCGGCCAGGCCACGGCGAGCCAAGGCAGTGCGGCAGGCCCCAACGTCGGCGCCGTCAACGGCCTGCGCCGCGCCCGCATCGACCGCTGGGTCGGCGGCGTCTGCGGCGGCATCGCCCGCACGACCGGGCTGGATTCCTGGGTCTGGCGCCTGATCTTCACGGTGCTCTTCCTGGCCTTCGGCAGCGGCATACTCCTGTACGTCCTCCTCTGGATCTTCGTGCCGGAGGAATGAAAGAGGCCCTTGGGCCGACGCCTCCAGTGACTGCCACGGAACCGGCTTTGCCGGGCCGTCGGCAGTGCCCCCTTGAGGGGGCGGCCGCAGGCCGTAGGGGGTGGGATAAATACACCAGGAGACAGCCCGATGAAACAGCTCGCCGGCCTCGACGCCAGCTTCCTCTACCTGGAAACGCCGCAGATGCCGATGCATGTCGGCGCGCTGCACCTGCTGGAACTGCCCGTCGGCTACGACGGTGACTACGTCGAAGACCTGCGCGAGCACATGCGGGCTCGCATGCCGCTGCTGCCGGCCCTGCGCCGCCGCCTCGTCGCGATGCCTCTGGGGCTGTCCAACCCGGGCTGGGTGGATGCCGACCCCGATCTCGAGGAGCACATCGTCGAGATCCCGCTCCCTGAAGGCAGCGGCATGGCTGACCTGGAGGCGCAGGTCGGTGCCCTGCACCCCGTGCTGCTGGACCGCAGCCGGCCGCTGTGGAAGTTCCATGTCTTCACTGGCCTGGAGCCGGGCCCCGACGGCCAGCAGCATGTGGCCCTGTACACCCAGCTCCACCACGCCGCCGTGGACGGCCAGGCCGCCGTCGCGCTGGCCCAGGTCATCCTCGACCTGAGCCCGGAGCCGCGTGCCATCGACGCCATCGCCGCCCGCGGCAAAAAGCGCGGCCAGCTCGGCACCGTCGGCATGCTGCGCGCCGCCGTGTCGCAGCAATGGAAGCAGACCGTCAAGCTGGCCCGCTCCCTGCCCAGCGCCGCCAACATCCTCGGCAACATGGCCATGGGCTACGCGGGCGGCGCCGCGGCTGGCGCCTCCATCGACAAGCTGCGCACGCTGCTGGGCGACGTTGCCGCGCAGACGACGGCGGTCGTGCGCGGCAAGACAGCTGTCTCCAGCCTGGGGCCGGCGCCACGCACGCGCTTCAACGTCAGCCTGTCTGACACCCGCTCTTTCTCGGGCGTGACCCTGCCGCTGGCCGAACTGCACCGCACGCGCAAGCGCCACCACGCCAGCGTCAACGACGCGGTGCTCTTCGTCATCGGCGGCGCGCTGCGGCGCTACTTCGCCAAGCATGGCCCGCTGCCGCGCAAGAGCCTGATCGCCGCCGTGCCCGTGTCCACACGCGCTGCCGGCGACACCACGTCCAACAACCAGGCCACCATGACCTTCATGAGCCTGGGCACGCACCTGAGCGACCCGAGCGAGCGCCTGGCCCATGTGATGGCCTCCAGCAAGGCGATGAAGGCGCAGATGAGCCAGCTCAAGAGCCTGATGCCGACCGACTTCCCCTCCTTGGGCATCCCATGGCTGATGCAGGCCGGCGCCATGCTCTACGGCCGCGCCAAGGTGGCCGAGAAGCTGCCCGTCGTCGCCAACGTCGTCATCTCCAACGTGCCCGGGCCGCAGCTGCCGCTGTACCTGGCCGGCGCCAAGATGCTGACCAACTACCCCACGTCGATTGCCGTGCACGGCCTGGCGCTGAACGTGACGGTGCAGACCTACAACCAGTCGCTGGACATCGGCCTGATGGCCTGCGGCGAGGCCTTGCCGGAGACGGCGGAGCTGTCGGCGTACGTCGAGGCGGCGTTCATGGAGTTCCAGGCGCTGCCGGTGGCGGAGGTTGTCGAGCCTGAGCCGGTGCCGGTGGTGAAGAAGGCGCCGGCCAAGAAAGCCCCGGCTAAGAAGGTCGCAGCGAAGAAGGCACCCGCCAAGCGACGAGCAGCCGCTGCGGCCTGATCGCGCATGAGCGGCTCGCCCGCTCATGCGAAGTCACCAACGCGACACCCCAGCCCCGGGCAAGCACGCCCCGGAAACAGGCGACAGCTGGCTAACATCGCGGTGCCTGCCCGATCCCCGCTTTACGCATGCCCGCCTCCCGCTCGCCGCGCTTCTCGCACTGGCACCAGACCCCTACCACCCCTCACCCCGACTGGTCCGACTTGCGCGCACCCAACGCCTGGCTGCTGATGCTGGAGGGCCGCGCGCCCTGGGAGTACGCGGCCCTGCTGGCCACCATGCCGTGGATGAAGAAGCTGCCACATGGCGACGGCCATCCCGTGCTCGTCTTCCCCGGCCTGGGCGCGCACGACTTCACCACGGCACCGCTGCGCGCCATGCTCGACTCGCTGGGCTACGCGACCCAGGGTTGGGGCCAGGGCTTCAACTTCGGCCCACGCGCCGGCGTGCTGGAGCAGACCAAGGCCGACCTCATCGAGCTGCACCGGCGGCACGGCCGCAAGGTCAGCCTGATCGGCTGGAGCCTGGGCGGCATCTATGCCCGCGAGCTGGCCAAGGAATGCCCGGAACTGGCGCGCTGCGTCGTCACGCTGGGCACGCCCTTCACCGGCCATCCGCGCGCCACCAACGCCTGGCGCTTCTTCGAGATGGTCAGTGGCCATGCGTCCAACGACCCGGAGCTGATGGAACAGATCCGCCAGGCACCGCCGGTGCCGACGACCTCCATCTACTCCAAGAGCGATGGCGTCGTCGCCTGGCGCTGCAGCGTCAACGCGCCCTCGCCGCTGGCCGAGAACATCGAGGTGCAGGCCAGCCACATCGGCCTGGGCGTGAACCCGATCGCGCTGTATGCGCTGGCGGACCGCTTGGCACAGCTGGATGGCGAGTGGAAGCCGTTCGAGCCCAAAGGGGCGCGACGGTGGTTCTACAGGACGCCGGTGCGGCCGTAGAACGCCCAGCCACCCGTCGGGCACGCATCGTGCAGCATGCACGACGGTGCTCTTGTGTGCTGTTGACAACCCCACCATGCCCTGGACCTTCGCCCACCCCGCAGCCGTCCTGCCCCTGCGGTCTCTCTGCCCCCGCTGGCTCTCGTTTCCCGGCCTGATCCTGGGGGCCATGGCCCCCGACCTGAGCTACTACGTCGGCATGCACGGCCCCTGGCGCGCCTTCTGCCACACGCCGATGGGGGTCCTGACCGTCTGTCTGCCGGCCGGCCTGCTGTTGTTGGGCCTCATGCTGCGGTGGCCGCGCCCGCTGACCGTGCTGCTGCCCGAGCCTCACCGGTCGTTGGTGCGCGGTGAGCTACAGCCGCCGCCGCGAGCGGCCGTCGCGCGCTGGGCGGTCGCCGTGCTCTCCATCCTGCTCGGCGCGGCAACCCACCTGCTGTGGGACCTCTTCACCCACCCCGTGCCGCCACTCACCGACCTGCTGCCCTGGCTGGCCCAGCCGCTGCTGACCTTCCTGGGCCGGCCGCTGACGGTCGCCCGGCTGCTGCAGCACCTGAGCACCGTGGCCGGCGCGCTGGTCCTTGCCGTCGCCTACGCCCGGGTGGTGCGCCGGCAGCCCGACCGCACGGAAGCGCCGGACCCGCGGCGCGCCCGCGTGCTGTGGGCCTGCCTGGCGGTGGCGCTCGCGGTCGGCGCACAGTCCGCCTGGGCCCTTACGCCCGACACGCTGCCCGGCTACCCGATGCGCCGGCTGGTGCGCACGGTCGTCTGGAGCACCAGTTGCTTCGCCACGCTGTTCGTCATCGGCAGCGTCGCCTGGTGGCGCCGCCTGGGCGACGCCTGACCCTTGAACCCATATTCAACCCGCTCCCGCATCTCGCGGTAAGGTATCGCCCTTAACCCGGACCTCCGACCATGCAACACCACACCCTCGCCGCCGAAGACAAGGCCGCCAAGAAAGACGCTCCCGAGAAGATGGAAGAGCAGCTGCTCTTCAAGGGCCGCTTCGTGATGATCTTTGGCGAGATCGACGACAAGATGGCGCACGCCACCTGCCGCCGGCTGCTGGCCCTGTCGCAGGACTCCGATGCACCGATCACGCTGCTGATCTCTTCCCCTGGCGGCCATGTGGAGAGCGGTGACGCCATCCACGACATGATCCGCTTCGTGCGCGCCCCGGTGAACGTGATCGGTACCGGCTGGGTGGCCAGCGCCGGCACCCACATCTATCTGGCCGTGCCCAAGGAGCGCCGCTTCGCGCTGCCCAACACGCGTTTCATGATCCACCAGCCTGCCGGCGGCGCTGGCGGCCAGGCCAGCGACATCGCCATCCAGGCCAAGGAGATCCTGCGCGCGCGTGAGCGCCTGGCCACCACGATCTCGCGCGAGACCGGCCAGCCGCTGGAGCGCGTGCGCTCAGACATCGAGCGCGACTTCTGGATGAGTACCGAAGAGGCCATCGCCTACGGCCTGGTGTCGCGCGTCATCGAGCGCCAAGTGGACCTGGGCTGACCCGCGATGCGTGTCTCGGCCAACGGCGTGCAGATCGAAGTGGACATCCACGGCCCGGACAACGGCGAGCCCTTGCTGCTGATCATGGGCCTGGGTATGCAGCTCATCGCCTGGCCCGAGGGCTTTGTGGACGAGCTCGTGGCCCGCGGCTTTCGCGTCATCCGCTTCGACAACCGCGACGTCGGGCTGAGCCAGCCCTTCGATGAGCTCGGCACGCCCAATATTCCGATGGCGGCCCTGCTGCACACGCTACGGCTGCCGGTGAAGGCCCCCTACCAGCTCAGCGACCTGGCACGCGACACCGTTGGCGTGATGGACGCACTGGGCATTGCCAAGGCCCATGTCTGCGGTGCGTCCATGGGCGGCATGGTGGCCCAGCATCTGGGTTTTTCGCATGGCCAGCGCCTGAAGAGCCTGACGCTGATGATGACGACCAGCGGCGACCGCAGCGTGCCCAAGGAGAGCCTGAAGGTGCGCCGTGCGCTGCTGTCGCGCCCGCGGCCGGCCACGACGCCGCAGCAGAAGTTCGAGAACGTCCTCGACCACTACGCCAGCCTCTACGGCATCATCGGCAGCCCCGGCTACCCGCCCGAACCCAGCCAGTTGCGCGAGCGCCTCGCGAGCGGCGTGAAGCGGTCCTTCCGGCCTCAGGCAGTCGCTCGCCAGATCGTGGCCGTTGCCGCCGATGTGCACCGCGCCGAGCGGCTGCCACGCATCACGGCGCCCACCCTCATCGTCCACGGTGAGGACGACGCGCTGATCCCGGTCGCCGCGGCGCATGACCTGGCCAAGCGCATTCCCGGCGCGCGGCTGGAAACCATTCCCGGCTGGGGGCACGACCTGCCGGAGGTGCTGTGGCCGCGGCTGGCCGCTGAAATCGCGGCCAATGCGGCCCGGGCCTGAGGGCCTCAGCCCTCGGCGCCGCCCAGCTGCTCAACCGCCTCGTAGGCCCTGACCGCAGCGTCGGCCTCGGCGGCGCGCGCGCTTTTCTCCGCCTGGGCGGCGGCCTTCTCGTCGGCCAGCTTGGCCTCGTAGGCCTGCCGCTCCATCGGGGAGACCGTGCCGTCCTCGTCGGTATCGGCCGGCTCGTACGTCTGGGTGGTGCTGGTGCTGGTGCTGACCGCGGGCGTCTCGCCGCCGGCAGGCGCCGCACCGCCTGCGCCGCCGCCACTGGCATCCGCCGGGGGCGCCTTGGGCGCGCTGGCCTGGCGTTGCTGTGAAGTCACCTGGACGTCGCTGCCATCATCCAGCCGCGCCGGCAGGCCCTGGGCACTGGGCGCCGCCTGGGCGGCCTGAGTGACAGTGCCGGCTCGCTTCGCGCCCTCTACCGAGATATTGACGACCACGGCCCGCTGGCTGCCGCTGTCCAGCTCCTTGGCGGGCTGCTCGGTGCGGTCGACGGAGGCGCCGCCAGTCAGGGAACTGGCCGGGGCTTGGGTGTTGACGGCGGCGACCATGGGCAACTCCGGAGTAATCATGGGCTATCGGCAACCCTGGCCAGAACTGAACGGGCTTTACGCCCGCTTCACTGGCCCGCGACGCTCGCCCGCTGCGGGTTGCCCAGCTCGGCATTGAGCGCGACGGCCGCTTTCACCAGGGCCAACGCGGTGTCGCGCTCGAATGGCGTGTCCTCTTGCAGTTCCAGCGTGCGCAGCTCGAACTTGCCGCCACCGCGCATGCGGGGCTCCAAATGCAGCAACCGCTTGCCTCGCCAGAAGCCGAACAGCACGCGCTCGGGCTCGGCGCGGATCAGCAGCACCGGGCCGTTGCTGAAGTAGACGAGGTGGCCCCACTTGAGCTTCTCCTCCAGGCCGGGCGCCGCCTCCAGCACGGCCGCGCGCAGCGCCACCACCTGGGCCTGTTGCCAGCCGCCGAGCGCGGCGACATAGCCGTCGGGGTCGGCGGCATCAACGATGTACATCTTGGCCATGCGTCAGCGCGCCTGCGCCTTGATCTCGACCGTCGTGCGCTGCTTGTCCTCGCCCTCGACGGTCAGCGTCAGCGGCACGGTCTCGCCGGCCTTGATCGGACCCTTGAGGCCCATCAGCATGACGTGATAGCTGCCGGGCTTGAGCGCCATGGCCTGGCCGGCGGGCAGCGGCAGCGCATCGACGGCGCGCATCTTCATGACGCCGTCGTCCATCTTCATCTCATGGATCTCGACCATGGCCGCCACTGGCGAACTGGCCGCCACGACCTTGGCCGGCTTGGCCGAGGTCAGCTGCATGAAGGCGCCGGTGGCCTTCTGCGGCGCGACGGTGGCGCGCACCCAGGGGTCGTCAACCTTGACTTGAGCCTGGGCGGCGAAAGAGGCGAGCAGGGCAGAAGCGAGCAGCAGGCGGCGCATGGTGAAGGGCGGGAACGCTAAAGCCTGCATTGTGCGCAGTCCTTCGAGCAAGGGCTAGAAGCGGTACAGCCCCTGCAGCCAGAACCAACGCCCGGCCAGCGGCAAGTCGTTGGGCAGCACGCCGCCGGGCAGGGTCGGCTCGCGGGCGTCGGCGTTGAGCGCATTGCGCAGCGAGCCCGAGACTTCCCAGCCGAGGGTAGCGGCCAGGCGCCGCACGGTCAGGTCGACGGTCGTGTAGTCGGCCACTGGCGGCCGCGCGTCGCCCGCCGCGCGCTTGCGGTCGGCGACATGGTTGGCCTGGCCGCTGACGAGCCATTGGTCAGGCAGGCGCCAGTCGACGCGCAGGTAGTGATGCTGATGCGGCGCATAGCCGGCATCAGCACCGGTCGCGCGGTCGGTGGCGCGTTGCAAGGCCAGGTGACCCGTCACGCTCAGCTGCCGCAGCGCGTCCCACCGAAGCTCGAGCTCGCCGCCGCGGCCCTTGAGCCGGCCGACGTTGCGGTAGGTCGCACCGGTGGCCGGTGCCGGGTTCGCAACGACGCGCACGATGTCGACCGCGTCGAGCCGGTAAAGGCTCAGATTGAACTGCAGTTCGGCACTCGGCGCCCAGGCGAGCACGAACTCGGTCGTCTTGATGCGCTCGGGCCTGAGGTCCGGGTTGCCTGTGCTGACCGGGTTGATCGTGTACTGCTCGCTGAAGCCCGGCGCACGGAACGCTCGCCCATGCATCAGCTTGGCCGTCACGTCGTAGGCAGCCTCCCAGACCAGCGCCAGGCGCGGATTGGTGGTGCCGCCGAAATCGGAGTAGCGGTCGTGGCGGACGCCAGCGGTCAGGGTCCAGTCTGGCGCGACACGCCATTCGTCCTGGCCATAGACATAGTTGCTGTCGCGGCGAGCCGGCCGGATATGGGGCTGGATGGCGTTGTAGTCGATGACGGGCCCGGTTGGCACCGGCACGCCGGTCGGCGTCAGGATGAAGTTCTTGTGCGTCTCGGCGCGGTAAAGGTCGGTGTCGTCGTGGCCGACGCCGATACGCAGGCTGTGGCCTTGGAACCCGCCATAGACCGCATGCGCGTCCACGCGCCACATGCGCTCCCAACGCGCCGGGCCGCCGATCATGCCGTCGGGAAAGAGATTCGGCCCGATGCGGACGCCGGCCGGAAACAGCACCAGGCCGCGCGGCGTCTGCTCGTGATAGTTGTGCAGCGCCGCGCTGAAACCGGCGGCCCAGTCGGGCGCGAGCTGCGCGTCGGCCCAGCCCAGATCGGCCATCAGCCGGTCCATGTCGATCACGCTGTCGGGGTCGAGGGCCGAGTTGACGCCGGCGCCGGTGCCGGCGTTGCGGCGCACGACCTTGTTGACGCGCAGCCGCCATTTGTCCCAGCCCAGATCGAGCCCTGCATCAACGGCATCGTGGCCAAGATTGGCCGGCCCGGGAGCGCGGCTGGCGTGGGTGCCAAACAGGTTGTCGAGCCGCGTCGCGCCGTCGGCCGTGATCGTCGCGCCATGGCCATCGGTCGCGCCGATGCGCAAGTAGGCGGCGAGCACCAGCGGCCCGAGCTTGCCGCCATGCTGGAGCCAGGCGTCGCGGCTACGGAAGGAGCCGCCGCGCAGGCCAGCCTCGGTGCCCCGCAGATCGGCCGGGCCCTTGGTCACGATATTGATCACGCCGGCGAAGGCGTCGGCACCGTAGAGCGCCGAGCCGGGGCCGCGGATGACCTCGATGCGCGCGACGTTCTCCAGCGGCAGGCCAGCCCAGGTATTGCCCTTGTCGCCCGTGTACGCGGTCTTCATCGGCTGGCCGTTGATCATCAGCAGCACCTGCACATTGAGCGGCTGGCTCAGCAGGCCGCGCACGCCATAGAGCGGCGTGTACATGATCGGGCCGTAGCTGACATGCAGGCCCGGCACGGTGGCCAGGGCCTCGTCGAGATCGGTCGCGCCTATCGCCGCGATGTCCTGCGCCGTGATGACGGTTGCCACGGCCGGCGCACGGCGCAGGGGCTGCGCGCTGCCGGTCGCGATGCTGATGGTGCCCTTGTCGCCATAGGCCAGGGCCAGGTCTTCATCGATAGGTTCGGCACCGACACCCGCCGCCGCGAGCATCGAGATGACCAGCCAGTGCCGACGGTGTGTCTGCATCATGAGGGTCTCCGCGGGCCGAGACGCAAACCATCGTACGCCCGCGCAGACAACAAATGCTTGACATCAACTGTCCACGTGTACTATCGTACTGATACACGTAGGCAGTTAACGATGGATCCCACCCATTTCGTCCACATCAACACCGGCTCGCCCGAGCCCATCTACCGCCAGCTCATCGAGCAGGTGAAGCGGCGCGTCGCGGCCGGGCAGCTCAAGGCCGGCGACGAGATCCCGTCGGTGCGCGAGCTGGCCCAGGCCCTGGCCGTGCACCCCATGACCATCTCCAAGGCCTATTCCCTGCTGGAGTCCGACGGCGTGTTGGAGCGCCGCCGGGGGCTGTCGATGGTGGTGGCGGCGCAGCACCAGCGCGCCCAACCCACTGCCGACCGCGTCGAGCTGCTGCGGCCGACGCTGGAGAAGGCGGCCGCCGAAGCGCGGCAACTGGAGCTCCCCAAGACCCAGGCCCTGCAGCTGTTCAAAACCATCCTCGACGAGACGCAAGCATGACTGCCTCCTCCGCCCACTTTCCCCACTCCGACACCGCCACCGCCGAACTCGCTGGCGTCAGCCTCGCCTATCCCAAGGGCGAGGCCGTGCTGAAGGCGCTGGACTGGACGTTGCAGCCGGGCCAGGTGGTCGGCCTGCTGGGCCGCAACGGCTGCGGCAAGACGACGCTGCTGGAGACGCTGCTGGGCCTGCGTGAACCTCAGCAGGGCCGCGTGCAGCTGTTCGGCCAGGACGCCGCGCGGCTGGATGACGCGGCGCGCGCCCGCATCGGCTATGTGCCCCAGCAGAGCGACCTGTTCGAGAGTTTCACCGCGGCCCAACTGCTGGCCTACTTCAAGAGCTTCTACCCGCGCTGGAACGAGTCCAGGGTCGAGGGCCTGCTGTCGCGCTGGGACATCGCCCGCGACAAACCCATCCGCAAGCTCAGTGGCGGCCAGCAGCAGCGCCTGTCCATCATCCGCGCGCTGGCCCACGACCCCGACCTGCTGGTGCTGGACGAACCCGTTGCCAGCCTTGACCCGGTCGGCCGGCGCGACTTCCTGCGCGAGCTCGTCGACCATGTGCTGGACCGCGGTACGACCGTCGTGTTTTCCACCCACATCCTGTCCGACCTGGAACGCGTCGCCTTCAACCTCGCCTTCCTGAGCGGCGGCCGCATCGCCCTGCAGGCCCCGCTGGACGAGCTGCTGGAGCAGGTGCGCGCCTTCACCGGCACCGTCACCGAACTGGCCAGCCTGTTCGCGCGGCTGAACGCCCAGCCGCTCAAGCGCACGCCACTGGAGGCCGGCCGCGAGCGCGTGCTGGCGCGGCTGCCGGCCGGCGTGAGCGCGCCGCTGGACGCACAGGCCGTCAACCTCGAAGACCTGTTCGCGGAGCTGACGTGATGAAAGCCGCCCCCTACAGCCAATTGCTGCTGGCCTTCTGGCGCCAGCGCGATCGCGAATCCCCCTGGGGCCGCCGGGCGCTGTTCGCCCTSGCCGTGCTGGGCCTGGCGCTGGGCGTCTACCTGGCGCCGCAGCTGGCGRTGCCCATGCTGGCCCTTTCGGCGGCACTGGTGCTGATGTCGCTGTGGATGGCCATCATCGGCAGCCTCATGCAGCAGAACCATCCCCATGCCGCGCGCTTCGTGCCCGGCCATCTGCGCCAGACGCTGGAGTCCGCGCTCGCAGCCTGGGCCGGCTTGTCGCTGGGCAGCGCAGCCCTGCTGTGGCTTTGCCTGCCGCAGATGCCCTCCTTCGCCCTGCTGCTGCTGGGCGCCGCGGCCGTGCTGGCCTTCATGGGCTGGGCGACGCGCGAATGGCAGCTCTGGCTGGTGATCTCCATCGGGCCGGTGCTGTTCTTCGGCACCGGACTGGACCGGCGGCTGGCGCCTCTGGGCACCGCGCTGCGCGAGCTGTGGCTGGCCCAGCCGCTGTCCGTGCTCGCGCTGAGCCTGCTGGCCCTGGGCTGGTCGCTCACGCGGCTGTTCGGCAGGGGCGACGCGGCCCACGCCGAGGCCTATGCCCGCCTGGGCCGCATGCGCCGCGCCGCCGAGGACAGCATGCAGGGCAAATACGCCGGTGCCGCCGCCTTCGGCCGGGTGGGCGAATGGCTGAGCCAGCCTTTTGCGCTCGCCGTGTCGGCCTGGCAGCGCCATGTCGTCGCGCAGGCCGAACCGACGGGCCAGAGCGCCATGCGCCGCGCCGAGATCGTGCTGCATGGCCGGCAGCACTGGCTGCACCAGAGCCTGGGCGCCGTGATGGCCGTGGGCATCGCCGCGCTGAGCTTCTTCATCGCGTTTGCGCTGGCCGGCCAGGGCCTGCAGGACAACTGGACCAAAGGCGCCTACGGCATGGCCATCGGCCTGGCGAGCATCGGCTTCAACCCTTGCTTCACCCTGCCCAACATGCTCTGGCACAGCCGCCGCGAACAGGCCCTGATGCGGCTGCTGCCAGGCCTGCCGCAGGGAGAGGCGCTGAACCGCGCGGTTGCGCTGATGCAGTTGCGCCACGCCCTGGTTGCCTGGGCGCTGACGACCGCCGGCCTGGGCCTGCTGGCCTGGGCCGCGAACAATGCCGCACTGCTGTGCCTGGCCTTTGGCGCCCTGCCACTGAGCACCGGCTGGCTGCTGCGCGCGCCTTCGCGCATGAAGTCGCCCACGGCCTGGACCACCGTCGTGCCCATCCTGGCCTTCATGCTGATGGGCTGGGGCATGTTCCTGCTGCAAAAGGATCTGGGCGCGCCGCTGCCTCTGCTGGCAGGCGCCAGTGTTGCGCTCAGCGCCGCGCTGGGCGCATGGCGCTGGCGCACGCTGAGCGCTGCGCCAACGGCCTTGCCGGCCGGTCGCTTGAGCTGAAAACGCTCGGCGCAAGCCCGCCGCAAGCTTCAAAAACCGCTCGTCGCGGGCCTCGCGCCGCTCGCCGGGCGGGGGTCTCGGTTCGTGAACTGACGCACGGACAAAACACGGCTTACATCCGCACACTGCGTCCCATGCAGTCGGCAAACCCGTCGAAAGGCGGGGACGCAAAGCCACCGGTCTTCGTGCTCTGACAGGAGCAAAAGACAGCGGGGCCGCCCTGGGCGGACAAGGACATGTCCGCAGCGTGGCACACGGGGAGGTGCCGGCTACTGCCCAGTAGCCCCACCCTTTGCATCAACCCGAAAGACCACGCCATGAAGTACCAAGCCATTGCCTTCGCTGCCCTCGCCCTGTTCGCCCAGGCCAGCTTCGCCGCCGACCCGACGGCCCAGCTCACCGGCCTCGTGCGCATCGTCAAGAGCGACGGCCAGACCGTCCTCGCCCAGGCCGCGCCCATGCTCGTCGCCGCCAACGGCACGGCCACGGGCGCCATGCCCCAGATCACCGTCAGCGAGAAGGATGCCTTCATCTCCAGCCTCGGCCGCTGCGCCTTCAACTTCAAGTACGACGAGGTCAGCGCCTCGGCCGTGGCCACCAGCACCAACCGCATCTACAGCAACGACACACTGATCGCGCAGAACACGCAAATCGCGCTGACGCCCAAGGTCGTCAAGACGATCTGGACCCAGCCCTATCTCTTCGCCGGCGCGAACAACGTGAAAGTCGTCGTCAATGTCGACGGCGTGCCGAGCACGGGCTGGGTGCGCATCAACGTGAGCGGCACCTGCGGCAAGCCCGCCGCGGCACCAGCTCCGGCACCCGTGGCCGCACCGCCCGCACCGGCCCCGTCGCCCGCTCCCGCACCGGTCGTCTATGTCCAGCCCGGCTCGGGCGACTGGAACAACCTCAACAACGCCTGGGGCTACAGCAACTACGCGGCAACCCAGCTCAAGGGCAAGGGCTATGCGAAGTACGCCGAGATCGTGCGCCTGAACGCCGCCCTCACGACGGCGATCAACGCCAAGAAGATCTCGACCGGTGACTACGGCAGCCTGATGGCGGCCTGGAACGCACTGATGGCCGACCCCGCCTTCAAGGCCGCGATGGCGGCCATCGTGCCGACACCAGGCGTCAAGTAAAGACCCCTCGTCCAGTCCCGCTCCGCTGAACACGAGCGGGCCTAACCGGCCCCCCCGAGGGGGCGGCGATGCTTGGCGGCATTGAGCCGCAAGCACATCGCCATGGCGGGCCGGCTAGGGGCGGCCCGTCGCTCGGCCCGAGCGCACCACGTTACTGGTTGATCTCCGGCTCGGCCAGCTGGGCCAGCAGGGTCAGCGACTCCTGCCAGCCCAGGTAGCAGGCCTCGGCCGGGATCATGGCCGGGATGCCTTCCTGCTTGATGTGCACCTCGGTGCCGCAGAACACGGCGCGCAGCTCGACGGTCGTCGTCATCTCGCCGGGCAAGTTGGGGTCGTCAAAGGCCGCCGTGTAGCGCAGCTTCTGGCCTGGCACCAGTTCCAGGTAGCGGCCGCCAAAGCTGTGGCCGCCGCCGGTCGTAAAGTTGGTGAACGACATCTTGTACGTGCCACCCACCTTGGCATCCATCTCGTGAACGGTGCCGGTAAAGCCATGGGGCGGCAGCCACTTGGCCATGGCGGCCGGTGTCGTGAAGGCGCGGTAGACGCGGTCGGGCGGGCAGCGCAGCACGCGGTGCAGGGTGACGGTGTTGGTCATGGTCGATTCCGTGGTTGGACAGAGGATGGCCCTCTGTCATGACGACGATCAGAGCCCGACCGGATCGACAACGCCAACCCGGAAAAAACCCTAGATCGGCAACTCGGTGAAATAACGGCCGCCGTGGAAGATCAGCGGCTGAGCGCCGAGCCGGGACGAGCAACGCTCGACTTCGCCGACGAAGATGACGTGGTCGCCCTCCTCGTAACGGCTGCGGTTGGCGCATTCGAAGACGGCAGCAGCCCCCTCCAGCACCGGCGCGCCGCCCGCGCCCTCGTGCCAGGCCACGCCGGCGAAGCGATCGATGTCACGCGTCGCGAAGCGCTGGGCCAGCTCCTTCTGGTCGGCCGCGAGGATGTTGATGGCGTAATGCGAGCCATGCGAGAACACCGGCATGGAGCCGGCGCGGCGCGCCAGGCTCCACAGCACCAGGGGCGGGTCCAAGGACACGGAGTTGAAGGAATTGGCGGTGAGGCCGACCAGGCCGCCGTCCGCAGCGCGAACGGTGACGATGGTCACGCCGGTGGCAAACATGCCCAGTGCGGCGCGGAATTGCTGGCTGTCCATGGGGTGATTGTCGCCAGTCCCGCGCCGCTGTCCTACGAAAGCCGCCATCGCCGCCCAAGCACAATGTCGGCATGGATGCCGACGACTTCCAGGTCCGCGACGACCTGCAGTTCACTGACCCGCCGACGCGCATGTTCGGCGACTGCGCCGACTGCGCCGCCGGCCGCTGCGCGCCCCCGGCCCTGCGCGGCCGCCGCCTGTTCACCGGGCTGCTTGCCGCTACCGGTGCCGCAGCGTTCATGCCAGCCTGGGCACGCGAAGGCGTGGAGGTCGGGCCCAAGAGCAAGTTCACCGGCTTCGTGTCGGCCGACCAGCTGGAACAGGCCGGTGGCCAGCAGTACGCGCTGATGATGCGCGAGGCCGGCCAGCAGCGTGCCCTGGCGCCGATGGACCACCCCCAGGCCCAGAGGCTGCGCTACATCGCCCAGCGCATCATTCCCTTCAGCTACGAATGGAACGACCGCGCCCGGCAGTGGAAGTGGGAAGTCAACCTGCTGGCCAGCGCGCAGCTGAACGCCTTCTGCATGCCGGGCGGCAAGATCGCGTTCTTCTACGGCATCCTCGACAAGCTCAAGCTGGAAGACGACGAGGTCGCCGCCATCATGGGCCATGAGGTCGCGCATGCGCTGCGCGAGCATGCTCGCGAGCGCGTCGGCAAGTCGGCGTTCACGAACGGCATCGTCGAACTCGGCTCGGCCTTGCTGGGGTTGGGCAACGTGGGCCGCGGCCTGGCCGGCATGGGGGCCCAACTGGTCAACCTGCGCTTCAGCCGCGACGACGAAAGCGAGGCCGACCTCGTCGGCATCGAGCTGTCCGCCCGTGCGGGCTATGACCCCGCCGCCGCCGTGCGCCTGTGGGAAAAGATGATGACGGCCAACAAGGGCGCGCCGCCGCAATGGCTGTCCACCCACCCGGCCAGCACGACGCGCATCCGCGACATCCAGGCCAACCTGCCCAAGGTCGAGGGCCTCTACAAGCGCGCAGCCAAGCCGGACCAGCGCTTCCCGGTTGCGCCGCCGCTGCAGGTCAGGTCGCGGTAGCTACCAGCGCGCTGGCAGGCTCTTGAGTCGCTGGTATTCGCCGGCCGCCACGCGCCTCAGGTAGCCGCCCAGCTCCAGGTCCTTGACGAGCTTGGACACCATCTCACGCGAGCAGCCCAGGCGCTGGGCCATGCCCTGGTGGGTGAGCGCCAGGTGGCGACCATCGCCGGTGGTCTCGTCGACGAGGTTCTTGAGACGGCCATAGACGTCGTTGAGCGCCAGCTGCTTGGTCGACAGCGTTGCGGCGCGGGCGCGGCGGATGACCTTGGTCAGCAGCTCGAAGGCAAATTCGGGGTGCTCGCTGATGTGGGTCAGCAGGCTGGCCCGCGTGACCATGACCAGGCGGCTGCCTTCTTCGGTGATGACACTGGCCGAGCGCGGCCCCCCGTCCAGGCTCATCTCGCCGACGTATTCGCCGGGGCCATAGACGCCGTAGGTGATCTCGCGGCCACGGGCGTCGCTGCTGAAGGCGCGCAGCGAGCCGGAGAGGATCAGATAGAGGTTGTCGCCGAGCGAGCTCTCCTCGATCAGCACGATGCCCTTGCGATAGCTGCGTGCAATGCCGCGCGCGGCCAGCTGCCGCAGCGAGGGCGGCAGGGCCAGGAGTTCGTTGTCGAGCGTGTCGTCAGGCATCCGGCGGCGCTCTGAGCATTTGGCTCCGGAGCGCGGTCGAATGTTAGTGCTTGCGGGCCGAGCGCCGGGCCGTCCCTAGCCGGCCCGCCTTGGGCGATGTGCTTGCCGGTCGATCCGGCAAGCATCGCCGTCCCCTCGGGGGACCGGTCAACGTACCCGTTGGACGAGGGGATTCAATTGACCAGCTTGGCCGGCCGCAGCGACGAAACAAGCGGCGGCAGCAAGGCCAACTGCCGCATCAGCTCGCCGATGCTGTCGGCGCCGCTCTTGGCGCGGATGCTCTGGATCTGGCTGCGCACCGTCGAGATGGCCACGCCCTGGCGCTGCGCGACCTCGGTCGGCTTGACGCCGTTGGACAGCGCCTTCAGCACCTCGGTCTCGGCCGGCGTCAGCTGGTAGCGCAGCGCGAACCACTGCGCGGCCAGGTCGCCGCAGAGCTGGCGGCGCTCCAGGATCAGCAGCACCGCCGCCTGGTTGACATCGCGGTTCAGCGGCACGACGACGACATTGGCGCGGCCACATTCGGCGCGATCGTCACCCAGGCGCAGCAGGCAGCGCCGGCCACTTGCCTCGGCGCCCTCCAGCGCGTCGGCCAGAGGCACCGCGTCGGTCAGCAGGCGGGCCCGCAGATGCTGGCCGACGAGCTCCAGCGGGTGGTTGTCATCCAGCGACGCCCGCGCCGCGAGATTGCTGTGAAGCACACGGCCCGCGCCGTTGAGAAGCACGACGCCGTGGTCGAGCTCCTCCAGCACAAGGCCCATCCATTGGTTGGAAAGCGAGGCCGCCTGACGGCGCTCGCGAGGACGGGAGCCCGGGACCTGCCCCGGCTGCACAAACTCGGACATCCACATCGAAGCACTCCTCGGCCCACCCCATGCGAGCCCTCATCAAAGAGTAGGAGAGCACGTTTCGCTTCGGGCGTAAATGTTGCTGGATGTGTTTGTGAACGAATTACCTCCAACCGCCGTTCAAACGACATCGGCAACATAGGGATTGCTGCGGCGCTCTCTTCCGATGCTGCTTTCCGGCCCATGGCCCGGGATGAACACGGTTTCATCACCCATCGGCCATAGGCGCTGGCGGATGGCGTCGATCAGTTGCAGGTGATTGCCGCCAGGGAAATCGGTCCGGCCGATGCCGCCAGCGAACAGCACATCACCCACGAAGGCGCGCCGCGCCGCGGCTGAGTGGAAGACGACATGACCCGGCGTGTGTCCGGGGCAGTGGCGCACGGTCAGGGTCTCCTGGCCGATCTGAACCGTGTCGCCATCGTCCAGCCAGCGGTCGGGCTTGAAACCTTCTGCCGGCGGGAAGCCAAACATCTTGCTTTGCTGCGCCAGGCCGTCGATCCAGAACTGGTCGCCGGGGTGGGGGCCGATGATGGGCAGGCCCTGTTCGCGGGCCAACTGGCCAGTGCCGCCAGCGTGGTCGATGTGGGCGTGGGTCAGCCAGATGGCCTTCAGGTTCAGGCCGCGCTCCTGCACCGCCGCTAGCAGCCGGGGCAGCTCGCCACCGGGGTCGATGACGGCGGCGTCTTTCGTGACGTCGCACCAGACAAGGGAGCAGTTCTGCTGAAAGGATGTGACGGGGACGGTCAGGTATTGCAGGGCCATTCGGGAGGGAGCTGATAACAAAGTTTCGAACTGAAGGTCAATGTATCGAATCGGCCCACCGAGCTTCACCGAATGCCAATGTCAAAGTTGCGAAGCCCTTGGGCCGCAAGCAACGTATGAATCGGAAATGAAGCAAGCTGCCGAGGGGCTAGCGCGGGTGAGCAGGCCATGCGCAGAACTCAATTCTCAAACCCGCACAAACCCGTCCGCGCTCCACGCCTGCGAGCCCACGCCGTGGTGCACGAAGAAGAGACCATCGGGGTCGTACCGCGCCTTCACGGCCCGCAGCCGCGCGGCGTTGGCGCCCCAGAACTCGCGCTGCCAGTCGGCGTTGAAGAAGTTGCTCTCCGACACATAGGAGCCCGACCTCGGCGCGACGCGGCGCAACGCGGCGGCGGCGGCATCAATGGCGCGCGCGTTGCGGTGCGCGTTGGTCAGGTCGGGCGGGGTGCGGGCCAGGCCCGGGTAGGCGGGCGCCTCGCCGTCGGCCATGATGACCAGCGCGAACGACTCGCACACCGCCGGGTTGGTGGCCGTGTTGGCGGCGCTGGCCAGTGCCGCGGGCGGCGCGCCGGCCAAGCCCTTGTTGAAGTGCAGGTCCAGGTGCTTGTGGCGTGTGCTGTCCAGCAGCGCCTGCACCATGCGGGCCCGCTCGCCGGGCTGCAGCAGCGCGGCGGGCAGCCAGAGGGACTCATAGCCGTGTAGCCAGGCGCCCACCTGGGCCTGGTCGCCTTTCCACCAGCCGTGGTGCTTGGGCGCGCCCTCGCGCGTGTCGGGGATCATGGAGCCGTTGCCCTCCATCCTCCACCAGCCGCGCGCATCGTCCGCCCACGCGCCGGGCTCCTCCACCACGCTGAAGTCCTCGGGCGAGTCCTTCACCCAGTCGAAGAACGGCGCCCACACCTGCTGCGCCTGCGCCTTGTCCAGGCCCTGGCACACCATGGAGATCTTGAGCGTGTTGTCCGGCCCGAACGACGCCTGCTCGCCCCAGTGCGGGTTGAAGAGTGAGTCGGCATAGAAGTCCACGAACCGCGCCACGAGGCGCCGGTAGGCCGCGTCGTCGCGGGCCTTGAACTTGCCCCATGCCGCGCCGAAGTGCTGCGGCAGTTCGTGCGTACGCAGCGTCACGCGCGTCACCACGCCCCAGCTGCCACCGCCGCCGCCCTTCAGCGCCCAGAACAGCTCAGGGTCTGACCGCTCATTGACCGTGCGTACCTGCCCATCGGCCGTCACGATCTCGGCCTCCAAGAGGCTGGACGCCGCCGTACCAAAACCCTTGGAGAAGCTGCCAAAGCCCCCGCTCTGGATGAGCCCCGCCACGCCCACGTCCGTGCAGCCGCCGCCTTGCACATAGCGGCCCGCCAATGTCGTCACCGCGTGGTACAGGTCAATCCACACCGCACCCGCCTGCGCGGACACCGCCGGCACCGGCGCCACCTTGCCCTCGCAGCCCTTGGGCACGAAGCCGTCGTGCAACGTCACCTCGTTCATCGCCCGCGTCCAGATCAACAGCGAGTCSGGYGCRTTGGACGTSCCCTGRTAGCTGTGYCCSSCGCCYTTCACSACCAGCCGCAGGTTGTGCTCGCGCGCGAAGTTCACGCCCGCCACCACGTCCACCGTGCTGCCGGCCTTGATCACATAGGCACTCGCCGCCGGCGTCCACGCGTCCAGGTAGCCCGACACCTGTGTGCCCCCGGCCTGGTCGCCCACGAAGAACGGGTTGCGCAGATTCTTCATCAGCACGCCGCAAGCCGCCGCGACGGGGCTGGCCGCGCACGGCGCCATCAGCGGCTCCACGGCCGACAGGCGCCCGCCCACCGCGTCCTTGAGCCGCTGCCACTGCGCGGCGTCGGGCCAGTCCGGGTCCGTCGGCCGCTTGCGCCGCCGCGCCCGGCCCTGTGCATGGGTGACCATCGGCAGCGCCGCCATGGCCGCTGCGCCTTGAAGAAGATGTCTACGAAGCAACGTGAACTCCCTGGGTCATTGGATGAGCACCAGCATTCCACGGCGCTGCGCGCCTGGCAGGCGCGTTGGGGTGAATGGTGGGGCGAGCGGGGCCAGCGGCTGGCCCGCTGGAAAGACGGGCTAAGGCTCGCAGCGCGCCGCCAGATGACCCACGGCGCGATAGAACGACGCCACATGCAGCGCCTGCGAGAACCGCCCGGCCTCGATGTCGCCGCTGATGGCCGCCTGCGCTATGAAGCTGACCTCGATCTCCTCCGACGGGTCGAGCGACTGGGCCGATGCATGGTCCAGGTCGGCCGCAGCGCCGCTGCTATTGCTTGCGGTCGTGCGGCGACCGCCCCAGGCCGAACAGCAGGACGCCACCGAGCAGAGCGGTGATCAACGACGCCATGCCTGATCCGAACAAGGGATGGTGCCCCCACAGGGCCAGATCATGGTGCTTGATGGCATGGCCGAACGACAGGCCCAGGAAGGCCAGGCCGACGAGCGCGGCGAACAGCAGCAGCGATACGAAAGCGTGTTGAGCATTCATGTGACTTCCTCAGACTGCAACTTCGAATGGCGGTTTTAGCCAAGGCACCGAAGGTTGGCGAGGCCCAGGTTGAGTGGGGCGTCATCAAGCATGAGGACTTCGCCACGTTTCCGGCACCCAAAATACTGTTTAAATCAACAGTATCATGCCGGATCGCCGTTGCCAGGTGTGAGGTGCACGCCAAGGCGTTCAATCCCGGCGGCCCAAGGGTCGCCGGGCTTTTTTGTCATCGTGGGGTCGCCAGACAATCCGCCCTGCCATGCCACGCCGACAGCGCCGCGATCACCACCACGTCTATGTCGTGCTGCTGTCTGAACGCGTCTGGAACGAGCCCGCCTTTCGCAAGGCCAACCCCGGCCATGACATCGTCAAGCCCTGCCTGTACGTTGGCATGACGGGCCTGGACCCGGACCTGCGCTTTGACAGGCACATGGCCGGTGTGCAGGCCAATCGTTTCGTCCTGAAGTACGGCGTGCGCCTGATGCCCGAGCTTTACGAGTTCTACAACCCGATGCCCTACGACGCGGCGCGCGACATGGAAGTGGAACTGGCCATCGGCCTGCGTGAGGCGGGCTACGCGGTGTGGCAGGCGTAGACGGGAAAGAGCGGCGTCAGCTCAGTCCCTGAGACCACGTGCCCAGACGCGGTCGGCAGCCTCGAACATCGTGCGGCCGTCCAGCATGGCCGGGTCGCGGACAAGGGCCAACCAGTCCAGCGTGTCGTGGTGGCTGCCGGGAATCAGGTCGGTCGACCGTTCCGCCACGAGCCAGGCATGCAGCCTGGCATACAGCGCGGGGTGGCGCGCCTGCGCCCAGGCCAGGCCAACGAGATCGCCATAGGCTTCCTCACGCCGCGTGGACCGCATGGCCAGCCAGGCCTGCTGCAGATCCGCGGCCAGGCCGTCCGGGGGCTTGGCGGCGACGAAGCCGGCCGGCACACCATGCCAGGCGCCATCGAGATAGCGGCGGCAATGGCCCAGTTCATGGGCGGCCATCAGCTCCAGGGCCGGGCCGCGCAGCGCGGGGTCGAGGGCGTCGATCTGGCGCTGGCCTTCGGGGTTGCCGCGCATCGACAGCACCAGCTTGCAGCGGCCATCGACAAAACCCAGCGCGAGCGGCGCCGTGCCGGGCTCGGCCTGGGGCTGCACGACGATGTCCACCGGCAGGGCGAGCGCCTGGCGAGCATGGGCAATGACGGGCGTGATGCCCTGCAGCCAGCGCATTTCCAGGGCGGTCAGATCGGCGGCGTGAGCGGTCTGCGACAGCGCGACACACACAAAAGCAAAGGTGGAAAAAAGACGTCTCAGCACGGCAGACACTCCTTGAGAGCATCTTCGGGCGTGACCGGACGAGACTTGACTGCCCCGTGCCGCGCATCCGTGAACTATGCGGACCAAAGCCGGGCTAAGGTGTATCCATGAAAACCATGCGCGACCTGATGACGCCGCCGGCCCATATCCAGGGCCGCGTCGAGACCATCATCGTGCGCGGCGCACCGCGCGACCGGGCCCGACGCATCGAGCAGACGACGGCGCTGGCCGGCATTGGCCTGGCCGACGACCGGCTCGGCCAGCGCGGCGAGGCCGAGCTGTCGACGCGCCAGGTCACGCTGATCCAGCTGGAGCACCTGCCGCTGATCGCGGCATTTGCGCGCAGCGGCCCGATCGACCCGGTCGGCCTGCGCCGCAACCTCGTCATCTCCGGCATCAACCTGCTGACGCTGAAGAACGCCAAGGTGCGCATCGGCGCGGCGCTGATCGAGATCGTCGGCCCCTGCGCGCCCTGCTCGCGCATGGAGGAGGTCATCGGCCTGGGCGGCTATGCGGCGATGCGCGGCCATGGCGGCATGACGGCGCGCATCCTCGAGGGCGGGGCCATCCGCGTCGGTGATGTGGTGAGCGTCAGCTGACCTTGCTGCGTGCCCGATCGACGGCGCGTTGGGCGCTGGCCGTCGCGCTGAGCTGGTCCCGCAGGAAATCAGCCAACCGCGGCTGCTGGCTGAAGGCCGCGTTGAAGCGGATGTGCGAGTCGCGAGCGCCATCGGCCGCGAAGGTGGCGCCGCGCACCAGCAGGATGCCGGCACGGAAGGCCTCCTTCACGACGTTGTCCACGTCGACGCCGGCCGGCAGCGTGCCCCACAGGAACAGGCCGCCCTCGCCCGGATGCTCAAGCAGCACGCCGGCCTGGCGCAGCTGCAGCGTTGCCGCGGCGCGGGCCGCGGCCAGGCGCTGCTGCAGGCGGTCCAGGTGCTTGCGCCAGCGGCCGGCGGCCAGCACTTCCAGCAGCACGTATTCGTTGAGCGCGGCCGTCGTCAGCACCGAGATGATCTTCTCGCGCATCAGCGCCTTCAGCAGCGCCGGCTCGGCCGCCATATAGCCCAGGCGCAGCGCCGGGCTCATGGCCTTGCAGAAGCTGGAGTAGTAGATGACGCGGTCCAGCCCCGAGAGCTGGGCCAGCCACGTCGGCGCGCCGGGGTGGAAGTGGCCCTGCACGTCGTCCTCGGCGATCAGGAAGTCGTGGCGCTGGGCCAGCATCAGCACCCGGTGCAGGTTGGCGGCCGTGCTGCCCCAGCCGGTGGGGTTGTGCAGCACGCTCTGGATGAAGAGCAGGCGTGGGCGGTGCTGCGTGCAGGCGGCGTCCAGCGCCTCCAGGTCGATGCCGTCGGGCCGTCGCGGCACCGGCACGATGGTCACGCCGGCCTGGCGCAGGCGGTCAAAGAGCAGGAAATATCCCGGCGTCTCGACGGCGACCGAGTCGCCCGGGCGCAGGAAGGCGCGGCAGATCAGGTCGATGGCCTGGGTGCCGCCATAGGTCGTCAGGATGCGGCCGGCATCCACGGCCACGCCCTGGCTGCGCAGCAGCATCGCGATGCGCTCGCGCAGCTCAGGCAGGCCCTGCGGCGGGCAGCGCGAAGCCATGCCGGCCGTGGCGCGGGCCAGGCCGCGCTGCACGGCGGCCGCGGGGATGGCGTCTTCCAGCCAGGTGGCCGGCAGCGCGCCGCTGCTGGCCAGCAGCACGCCGGCCTTCTGGTCGTTCGCCTGCTGGGCCAGCCAGACAGCCTCCTGCTCCTCGCCGGCTTCCACGCGCGCCGCCTGAGTCAAAAGGTCAGGCATGGCGTCCGCCGGGCCCTCGGCGACGAAGAAGCCGGCCGTGCCGCGCGAGTCGATGAGGCTGGCGGCGACAAGGCGGTCGTAGGCGACGACGACCGTGTTGGGGCTGACGCCCAGACGCGAGGCCAGCTGGCGGATGGAGTTCAGCCGGGCGCCGGGGGGCAGCTGGGCGCTGGCAATCAGCGCGTGCAGGCGCTGCTCGATCTGGTCGGCCAGCGGCGTCGGGGAGTCGCGGTCCAGAGAAAACATCAGCGCAGCAGCATCAGGGCCAGCACAACCAGGGAGGTGGCCATGATGACATTGAAGGCGCGGCGGCGCGCCGGGCTGGACAGGAAGCGGGAAATGCCGACGCCGAACAGCGCCCACATCGAGACGCAGGGAAAACCGATGAGGGCGCCCGCGAAGCTGACGAACAAGGCGCCGCTGACGATGCTCCACTGCGCCGGCATGAAGACCGACGCCACCGTCACCGCGCGGATCCAGCTCTTGGGGTTCACCGCCTGGAACAGCGCGGCCTCCGCGAACCCGACCCGTTCCGGCGGCCGGCCATTGGCGGCGGGCGCCACGGCCAGCTTCCAGGCCAGCACCAGCATGTAGAGGGTGCCGGCCAGCTTCAACATTTCGTGCAGCACCGGCCAGGCCGTGAAGACGGCACCCAGGCCCGCACAGGTCGCGAAGGTCAGCACGGCCACACCGGTGTTGGTGCCCAGGATGGCCGGCAGCGTGCGCCGGTAGCCGTAGTGGGCGCCGTTGGCCACCAGCATCATGTTGTTGGGGCCAGGGGTGCTGGACATCAGCAGGCAGTAGGTGGCGAAGGGCAGCATCTCGTTCATGGGGCCATTGCAGCGCCCGGCGGCTGGGACGTGAAGCTACAGCGCGCGGTGCCGTGCGGCGTGCTGTATCAATGCGGCGACCGACACAATGGCCGTATGAGCTTCACCCTTCGCGCCGCCTGGGCCCTGGCCGCTGCCGTCGCCGCACCCGTCTGGGCCGAGCCGCCCGCCTACCGCACCCAGGGCCAATGCGACGGCCTGCCCGCCATCACCTCGTTGAAGGTCGCGCCCGAGTTCTGCCTCGCATTGGCCGCCTCCAACCTGGGCCGGCCACGCGGTGTGCTGGCGCTCAGTGCCAACCGCCTGCTCGTCACCGACATGGGCAACTGGAACCCCGGCCATGGCCGGCTGCTGGAGCTGACCCGCGAGCCGGGCCAGCCCTTCAAGGTCACGGTGCTGCTGAAGGGCCTGGACCGCCCGCACGGTCTGCGCAAGGACGCTCAGGGCCATGTGCTGCTGGCCGAGGCCCACCGGATCAGCCGCGTCGAACTGCCCACGGGCCGGCTGCAGCCCCTCGTCACCGAGCTGCCCACCCAGGGTCGCCACCCGCTGAAGTCCTTCGCCGTCGACGCCGCCGGCGCCCTCTTCGTCAACTACGGCGCGCCGAGCGACCATTGCGAGGCCATGGACGGTGTCGCGGCCGGCACGGCCCAGGGTTGCGGCCAGACGGGCGGCAAGGCGCCGCTGGCGGCGGTCTGGAAGTTCACGCCGAAAGATGGCCGCGCATGGGAGGGCCAGCCCTTCGCGTGGGGCCTGCGCAATTCCGTCGGGCTGGCCTTCCACCCCGACAGCGGCGAGCTCTGGCAGGCCGAGAACAGCCGCGACAGCCTGCCCGGCGACAAATACGACAAGGCAAGCCCGCCCGATGAACTCAATCGCGTCGAACCCGGCCGCCACTACGGCTGGCCGCATTGCACCGGCACCGACATCCTGGACAGCAGCTTCGGCGCGCACAGCTGCCAGGACTTCACCCCACCGGTGAAGCTGCTGCCGGCGCATGCCGCGCCGCTGGGCATGCTGTTCTACGGCAAGGCCGGGCCGGCGAAATGGCAGGGCAGCCTCGTCATGACCTGGCATGGCTACCAGCCGACGGGCCACCGGCTGATGGCCTGGCGCTTCGATGGCAAACACCAGCCCATGGGCGAGCCGCTGGCGCTGATCGCGGGATGGAGCGCCCAGGCCGGCAAGCACCCGATGGGCGCGCCGGTCGATGTCGACCAGGACGAGCAAGGCCGCCTGTGGATCACCGAGGACCGCAATGGCGACCTGCTGCTGCTCGCGCCGCGCTAGTCCATGGACTCGCTGATCTCCGCCGCTGCCCGCGCGCTGGCCGCGGGTGACGCGCTGGCGGCACTGAAGCGCGTCGCGCTGCGCGAGGACCCGCCTGCGCTGGCCTTGCGCGGCATCGCGATGGCCCAGCTCGGCGAGCTGGCCCGGGCGCGCGAGCTGCTCAGGCGCGCGGCCCAGGGCTTTGGCGCGCAGGAGGCCACGGCACGGGCGCGCTGCGTCGTCGCCGAGGCGGAGGTGGCGCTGGCCATGCGCGACTTCAGCGCCGCACCGCGCGCGCTGGAGGCCGCCATGGCCGCGCTCGAAACGCGCGGCGACCGCGTCAACGCGCTGCAGGCCCGACTGATCGCGGCGCGGCGGCAATTGCTGCTGGGCCGACTCGATGCCGCGGCAGCCCTGCTTGCGCCGCTTGACGACCAGGCATTGCCACCCCTGCCCGCTGCCGTGGCCGCCCTGGCCGGCGCGGAACTGGCGCTGCGCTCGCTGCGCATGGCCGAGGTGCACGCCGCCCTCACACGCGCTCGCGACGCAGCCGCACGGGCCGGCGTGCCGGCGCTGATGGCCGAGGCCGCCGACGCAGCTGCCGTGCTCGACCACACCGCCGCACGCCGGCTCGTGGCCGGCGCCTGGCAGCCGCTGCGCCTGCACGAGGTGGCCGCGCTGATGGACTCGGGCGCCGTCGTCGTCGACGCATGCCGCCACGCGCTGAGTGCCGGGAAGTTGCGCGTGCCACTCGCCCGCCGCCCCGTCCTGTTCACGCTGTTGCGGGCCCTCGCCGAGGCCTGGCCGGGCGAGGCCGAGCGCGACACGCTGATTGCCCGCGCCTTTCGCATCCGCGAGGTCGACGAAACCCATAGAGCGCGGCTGCGCGTCGAGATTGGAAGGCTGCGTGCCCTGGTCAAGCCCGTCGCCGGCATCGAGGCGACCGCACGCGGTTTTGCGCTGCGCGCTCCGGAGGTGGCCGTGCTCTCGCCACCGATGGCAGGCGAGGCCAGCGAGCTGCTGGCCCTGCTGTCCGACGGCGCCGCCTGGTCCACGTCGGCCCTGGCCCTGGCCCTGGACGCCAGCCAGCGCACCGTGCAGCGCGAGCTGGCCGAACTGGAGGCCGCAGGCCGCGTGCGCGCCATCGGTCAGACGCGCTCGCGGCGMTGGCTGGCGCCGCCGCTGACCGGATTCACGACGATCTTGTTACTCCCCGCCGCGCTGCAGCTTGGCTAAGGTTCGCCCATCGCAAGGAGCAACCATGAACACAGTGATCCACCCCGCCGAGATCGTCCGCGAATACGGCCCCTTCGAAGGCGGCAAGAGCGTCGCCGGCGTCACCCACGACGGTCGGCGCGTCTGGGCCGCCACCGGCGCCGCCCTGGTCGCCTTCGACCCCGCCAGCGGCGAGGCCCAGCAGCGCATCGAGCGCCCCTGCGATGCCGGCACGGCCTTCGATGGCCGCTACCTCTACCAGCTCGCCGAGGCCCGCATCGACAAGATCGACCCCGCGACCGGCAGCGTCGTCGCGTCCATCCCGGCGCCGGGCCAGGGCGGCGACTCCGGCATGGCCTGGGCCGAGGGCAGCCTGTGGGTGGGCCAGCACCGCGGCCGCAAGATCCACCAGATCGACCCCGCCACCGGTGCCATCCAGCGCACCATCGAGTCCAACCGCTTCGTGACCGGCGTGACCTGGGTCGATGGCGAACTCTGGCACGGCACCTGGGAGGACGACGCCAGCGAGATCCGCCGCATCGACCCCGCCGATGGCAGCGTGCTTGAAAGTCTCCAGATGCCCGCCGGCACCAATGTCAGCGGCCTCGAATCCGACGGCGCCGACCTGTTTTACGCCGGCGGCGGCGGCACGGGCAAGGTCCGCGCCGTGCGCCGCCCCAAGCGCGCCTAACCACTGATTCCCCCTGAGCAGCACCGCACCCGAGCCTCGGGTGGAGCCGCTGCATTGCCTTCACCCACCCAAGGAGCCTTTGATGAACGCCCCCATTTCTCATCCTGTCGTCACCCGCGATCTCTGGATCGCCGAACGCAAGAACCTGCTCGCCCGCGAGAAGGAACTGACCCGGCTGCGCGACCAGGTCGCCGAAGAGCGCCGCACCCTGCCCTGGGTGCGGCTGGACGACAACGCCTACGTCTTCGACACGCCGGCCGGCCCGCGCAAGCTGAGCGAGTTGTTCCAGGGCAAGCGCCAGCTGCTGGTGCAGCACTTCATGTTCGGCCCCGGCTGGGAGCAGGGCTGCAAGAGCTGCTCCTTCATGGCCGACCACCTGGACAGCATGGCACCCCACCTGGCCCAGCGCGACATCGCGCTGCTGGCGGTGTCGCGTGCGCCGCTGGCCGACCTCGAGGCCTTCAAGCGCCGCATGGGCTGGCAATTCGCCTGGGCCTCGTCCAACGGCAACGACTTCAACCGCGACTTCCACGTCAGCTTCACGCCGGCGGACCGGGTCGACGGCGAGGTCTATTACAACTTCCACATGACGCCCTTCCCGAATGAAGAGGCGCCCGGCATCAGCATCTTCTGCAAGGACGACGACGGCCAGGTCTTCCACACCTACTCGACCTTCGGCCGTGGCGTGGAAGTGATGATGGGCACGTACAACCTCATCGACCTGACACCCAGGGGCCGCGATGAGGCGGGCCTGAGCTACACGATGGAGTGGGTGCGCCACCATGACCGCTACGAGTCGCAGGCCCCGGCGCCAGCGGCCTGCTGCGGCGGCTCGAAGGCCTGACAGCCATGAGCGCCACCAGCCTCTGGCCGTGGCTGGCCCTGGCCGGCGCCGGCGCCCTGCACGGCCTGAACCCGGCCACCGGCTGGGGCCTGGCCGCCTGCTCGCAGGACGCACGCCGCGCGCTGCTGCCGATCGCGCTCGGGCATGCCGGCGCAATCGGCGGCGTGGCGGTGCTGGTGGCGCTGGGCGGGTCCATGGGCAGCGGGCAACTTTTGTGCGGCCTGCTGTTGTTGCTGGCGCTGGCACTGCGTCGTATCAAGGCAGGGCTGGCGCTGTGGTCCGGCCTGGTGGCCAGCGCGCATGGCAGCGGCATGATGCTGGTGCCGGCGCTGGTGCCGATCTGCCTGAGCGCCTCGCCAGCCCGGGAGATCACCGCCTCGGGCTCGCTGCTGCTCGCACTGGCGGCCGTGGCCGTGCACATGGCGGCGATGCTGGCCGTGACGGCAGCCCTGGCCTTCGTGGGGAAACGGTGGATTTCTATACTGGCCGCCCTTGCCAACCGCCTGCGCGGCGCCCGCCATGACCCAAGCCCTCACTCCTCCGTCAACGCCCGCGCCCGGTGATGAACTGCAGGCTGTCGTCGAGGCCTTGCGCGACGAACGCAGGCGCTGGCGCGAGGCGCACCGCCGCGGCGGCGACGGCCGCGAGCTGCCGTCGCGCGAGCTGCTGGCAGGCATGGTGCAGTGCCTGTCGGGCGCGCTGTTCCCGATGCGCCTGGGRCCGCCAACGCTGCAGCCCGAGAACGAGGATTTCTACGTCGGCCACACCATCGGCACAGCCATGGCAACACTGCGCCAGCAGGCCGCGCTGGAGCTGCGCCACGAGGCCCGCCAGCGTGGCGATGACACGCCCAGCCAGGACGCCGCCGAGCTGGCAACTCGCTTCCTGCGCACCCTGCCCGGCGTGCGCGTGCTGTTGGACAGCGACGTGCTCGCCGCCTACCAGGGCGATCCGGCGGCGCGCAGCGTCGACGAGGTGCTGCTGTGCTACCCCGGCGTGCGCGCCCTGATCAGCCACCGCCTCGCGCATGAGCTCTACAAGCTCGGCCTGCCGCTGATCGCCCGCGTCGTCGCCGAGCTGGCCCATGCCGACACGGGCATCGACATCCACCCCGGCGCCACGATCGGCAGCGGCTGCTTCATCGACCATGGCACCGGCGTGGTCATCGGCGAGACGGCCGTCATCGGCGAGCGCGTGCGCATTTATCAGAACGTCACGCTGGGCGCCAAGAGCTTCCCCACCGACGGCGACGGCAATCTCGTCAAGGGCCAGCCGCGCCATCCCATCGTCGAGGACGAGGCCGTCATCTATGCCGGCGCCACCGTGCTCGGACGTGTCACCATCGGCCGCGGGGCCGTCATTGGCGGCAATGTCTGGCTGACGCGCAGCGTGCCGCCGGGCAGCCTTGTCACGCAGGCGGACTCCCTGGCCGGCACAACCTGAAACAGCGAGCGCCCGCCGTGGCGCTAAGGTGGTGACATGCAAGCCGATGAACAAGAGATCCGTGATCTCGTGACGACTTGGATGGCCGCCACGCGCGAGGGCAATGTCCAGGCCGTGCTCGCACTGATGACGGATGACGCCGTCTTCCTGACGCCCGGCCGGGCCCCGATGACCAAGAGCGATTTCGCCAAGGCCGCCGAGGGCCAGGCACGCGGCAAGGCGCCGAAGTTCGACGGGCACAGCGAGATGCTGGAGGTGCAGATCCTGGGCGACTGGGCCTTCATGCGCACGCGACTGAGCGTGACCGCCACACCGCCGGATGGTTCGCCGCCGACACGCCGCGAAGGCCACACGCTGACGCTGTTGCGCAAGGATGGCGGCCGGTGGAAGCTGGCGCGTGACGCCAACCTGCTGGCGCCGGTAGCCTAGCGCTCACTCTGATCAAGCCCCAGCCAGCGCGCCAGCAGCGCCAGCGTCGGGCCCTGGATGAGCAGGGACAGCAGCACGACGACGAAGGCCACGTCGAAGAAGCGCCAGCCGTTCGGCAGGCCAGCGAGCACCGGGTAGGTCGCCAGCACGATGGGCACCGCGCCGCGCAGGCCCGACCACGCCACGAAGCACTGCGAGCGCCAGCCAAAGCCCAGCGGCGCCAGGCACAGGAAGACCGCGGTGGGCCGCGCCACCAGCATCAGGCCGGCCGCCAACAGCAGGGCCGGGCCGATCAGGCGCAGGACCTCATGCGGCGTGACCAGCAGGCCCAGCAGCAGGAACAGCACCGCCTGGGCCAGCCAGGTGTAGCCGTTCAGCCCGGGCAGGCTCATCGCCGCCACGCGCTCGGCCCCGTGGCGCACCAGAAGGCCGGCGACGTAGACGGCCAGGAAGCCCGAGCCGCCGCAGCGGTTGGTGACGGCAAACAGCAGGAAGCCGAGTGCCGCCATCAGCAGCGCCGTCAGCCCGTCGTGGTCATCTGTGATGGGCAGCTTGCCCACCCACCATGCGGCCAGCAGGCCGCCCAGTACGCCGGCGAGCAGGCCCAGCCCGAGCTGCTCGCCCAGCAGGGGCAGCAGGTCGACCAGGCTGTTCACTTGCGCGTCGCCCGGCTGGCCGAAGGGCATCAACCAGGCGATCAGGCCGATGGTCAGCACCATGGCCATGGGGTCGTTCAGGGCCGACTCGACCTCGATGGTGGCCGCCAGGCGTGGCTCCAGGCGCAGCTTGCTGGCGGCGAACTGCGCAAACACGGCGGAGGCGTCGGTGGACGAGACCGCCGCGCCCAGCAGCAGGCCTTCGGTCCACGGCATGTCCAGCACCGCCTTCGCGATGCCCGCGACGATGGCGGCCGTGATCGCGACGCCTACCGTGGCCAACAGGCTGGCCGGCAGCATCGCGCGGCGCACCTCGCTCCAGCGCGTGCGCAGGCCGCCATCGAACAGGATGAGGGCGAGCGCGAGATTGCCGACGGTGACGGCCAGCCGGTGGTCGTCGAAGGGCAGGCCCAGCGGCCCATCCACGCCGGTCAGCATGCCAACCGCCATGAAGACGAGCAGATGCGACAGGCCGAGGCGGTGGGTGTAGAGGGCGCCGGCGATGGCGACCAGAACGAGCGCAGCAATGGCCGCCGTCAGCAACTCGGGGCCGGCGGCGGCGCTGTGGATCACAAAGTTCAGCCTGCCGCGGCGGGCACGATGTCAGGCGCATCAGGCGACGAGCCTTTGCGCGTTGGTGCCGGGCCGCCCGGCGCCGGTGACTGCAAGCCGACAACGTTGACGGTGTTAGTGGTGAACGCCAGACGGATGCCGCGCTGCTGCAACTCGCGCATCAGCGCCAGGTTCAGCGTCTGCTGGTGGTCCATGTAGACGTCATAGCTGGGATCGTTGACGCGGTAGACCACCTCGAAGTTCAACGAGTTCTCGCCGAAGCCCTTGAAGTGGGCCCGTACCAGTTCCAGCTTGGGGTCGGCGTCGATCAGCCCCTTGACCAACGGCGGCACCGCGGCGGCGTCATCGGCCGACGCATCGGACGTGATGCCGAAGGTGAAGGCCACGCGGCGCGTCTGCAGGCGCTTGAAGTTGGCCACCGTGCGCTTGAGCAGTTCGGCGTTGGACATGACGATCTGCTCGCCGCCCAGGCTGCGGATGCGCGTCGTCTTCAGGCCCACGCGCTCCACCGTGCCGGTGACGTCGCCGACGGTGATGGAGTCGCCCACCTCGAAGGGCTTGTCCACCGCGATGGCGAGTGACGCAAACAGGTCGCTGAGGATGTTCTGCACGGCCAGCGCCAGCGCGATGCCGCCGATACCCAGGCTGGCGACGAAGGCCGTGATGTTGACGCCCAGGTTGGACAGCACGGCCAGCACCACCACCACCCACAGCGCGCCGCGCAAGCCCCAGCTGAGCARCGTGGCCGAGGCCGACAGCGCCGYCGTACCGCCATGGCGCATCTGCTGGGCCGYGAGCACCTGCGCCACCGCCTGCTGGGCCCACAGGCCGAGCTGCAGGGCCACGACGGCGAACCACAGCTGCGACACGCGGTCATGCCAGCGGTCGTCCAGCGGCAGCATGTTGAGCCCGACCAGCAGGCCCACCACCCAGATCAGCGCGCCATTGGTGCGCTCTAGCACGCTGACGAGGCCGTCGTCCAGCGTGCTGCTGGTGCGCTGCGACAGTTTGCGCAAGCGCTGCACGACGAAGCGCAGGCCGACCTTGATGATGACGATGGTCAAGGCGCCGGCCAGCACGGCGGGCAACACGTCGGTCCAGCCCACATCGGGCCACGCGGCCTGCATGCGCGCAATGAATTCATTCCAGGTCATCGCGACCTCCTGCAGTCTTCAATCCCATGACCGTAGGCGCGCCGACGCCGCCAGTCTGTCAGCGGGCGGTAGCCGGGGCTGTGGGCCTCGGCTGACAGGGACGGCCATCGTGGACGGGGTGTCGGCTGACACCGCGCAGCGCCGCCGACATCTAAGGTCTAAGCCTCACGGTTTCCGCCTTGAAACCCTTTGAAAGAGGATCCGCCATGGACACCACCACCCACCATGACATGCAGGCCCTGTTCTGCCAGCTCGGCCTGCCGGATTCGCCGGCCGAAATCAAGCAGTTCATCCGCCTGCACCGGCCGCTGCCGCAAACGCTGAATCTGTCGGAGGCCCCGTTCTGGAACGCCAGCCAGGTCGCCTTCATCCGCGAGCAATGGCATCAGGACGATGGTGACTGGTGCGGGCAGATCGACCAGCTGAACGCTCTGCTGCGCGAGCATCCCGACCCCTCGGAGCTGGCCCAGGCTCCAAACGACAGCACCGGCGGATGAAACAGCCCTCGTGGTCGGCGCTGCTCAACCGCAACGCCGCGCTGTTCAAGCGGGCGACCCAGCCGCTGCGCGAGCGCCATCGTCCGCCGTCCAGCGCGGGCAGCTGGTTGATGGGCCTGGTGATGGCCGCGGACGGGCCGCGCCGCTACTACCTGTTCCGGCCCGCGAGCGTGCGCTTCGGCGAGCGGCTGCCGTTGCTCGTCATGCTGCATGGCTGCCACCAGGACGCCAAGAGCTTTGCCGCCAGCACGCGCATGAATGCCGTCGCCACGCGCGAGCGCTTCCTGGTGCTCTATCCCGAGCAGCCACGGCTGTGCAACACCCAGGGCTGCTGGAACTGGTTCGACACACAGTCGGGCCGCGCCTTCGCCGAGGCCGGCTGGATCATGAAGGCCGTCGACCAGGTCTGCATGCTGTACACGGCCGACCGCGAGCGCATTGCCGTGGCCGGCCTGTCGGCCGGCGCCAGCATGGCGGCCCTGCTGGCCACGCGTTACCCGCAGCGCTTCAAGGCCCTGGTCATGCACTCGGGCGTGCCGCCCGGCACGGCGAGTTCGCCGGTCTCGGCCGTCGGTGCGATGCAGGGACGACGCCAGCCGCTGCCACCCGGCTCGGCCCAGGACTGGCCGCCGCTGATGGTCATCCACGGTGACGCGGACCGCGTCGTATCAGCCCGCAACGCCGGTTCTGCGGCGCTGATGTGGTCCGAGGCGGCCGGCGCGCACCAGGAGCCGGCGCAAGAACAGCGCCGCGGCAAGCGCTACCCGATGCGGGTGACGCAGTTCAAGCGCTCGCGCGAGGTGGTGGCGACGCTGGTGGAGGTCGACCGACTGGGCCACGCCTGGAGCGGCGGCGCGGCGCGCCAGCGCTTCAGCGACGCCAACGGGCCCGACGCATCACGCATGGTCTGGCGCTTTGTCGCCCGGCAGTTCGAGGCGCAGCAGCCAAAGATCCAATCCCTTCGCTGAGCGCCGGCATTGCCGGACCGCTTGCACTTCAATCCATGATTCGATAATAATGGAAGTATGGATGAACAAGCCGGCGAGCAATTTGTCATCAAGGCCCTCGCCGCCCTGGCCCAGCCGCTGCGGCTGCGGGTGTTCCGCGCCCTGGTCGTCGTCGGTGATGCGGGGCTGACACCCGGCGCCATCCAGGAGGGGCTGGGCGTAGCACCAGCCACGCTGTCCTTCCATCTGAAGGAACTCGTCAACGCGGGCCTGGTGACCCAGGAGCGCGCCAGCCGCAACCTGATCTACCGCGCCCAATACAACAGCATGAACTCGCTGCTGGGCTATCTGACCGAAAACTGCTGCCAGGGCGCCACCTGCGTCGTGCCGAGCGGCACGGCATCCTGCTGCTGAGATCGCCATGACCACCCACGTCCTCATCCTCTGCACCCACAACTCCGCCCGCAGCGTGCTCAGCGAGGGCATGCTCAACCACTGGGCAAAGAAGCTCGGCCGCGACGTGCAGGCGCACAGCGCCGGCAGCGCCCCGAGTGGCCGCATCAACCCCTTTGCGCTGGAGGCCCTGAGCAACGCCGGCGTCGATATCTCGGGCTACCGCAGCAAGAGCTGGGATGAGTTCAGCCAGGACGGCGCACCACCGCTGTCCATCGTCATCACCGTCTGCGACAGCGCGGCCGCCGAGCAGTGCCCGGTCTTCTTCGGTGGCAGCGGCGGCCAGCCGGTCAAGGTGCACTGGGGCTACCCGGACCCGTCCAATGCCGAGGGCGGCGATGAGGGCAAGCGCCGCGCCTTCGAGCTGACGCGCCAGGCCATCGGCTTTCGGCTCCTGCAACTGCTGGCCCTGCCACTGGCCACGATGAGCAAGGCCGAGCTGCAGCAAGCCCTCGTCGGGATCTCGAAGGCATGAACCTGCCTCGCCGACTCCTCGCCGAAGCCCTGGGCACGGCCCTGCTGCTGGCCATCGTCATCGGCTCCGGCGTCATGGCCGAGCGCCTGTCCGGCGGCAACGTGGCCATCGCGCTGCTGGCCAACACGCTGGCCACGGTCGGCGGCCTGTACGTGCTGATCGAGGTTTTCGGCCCGGTCAGCGGCGCTCACTTCAACCCCGCCGTCAGCGCCGTGATGGCTTGGCGGGGCGAGCTGCCCGTCGCCGCCCTGCTGCCCTATGTCGCCGCACAACTGACCGGCGCAATGCTGGGCGCGTGGCTGGCCCACGCAATGTTCGACATGAGCGTGCTGCAGTTTTCGACCAAGCTGCGCGCCGGCACGGGGCAGTGGGTCGCGGAGGGCGTCGCGACCTTCGGCCTCGTGCTCGTCATCCTGCGCGCGCCGGGCTCGCGCGTCGCGGCCATGGTGGCGGCGTATATCGGTGCGGCCTACTGGTTCACCGCGTCGACCTCCTTCGCCAACCCGGCGGCCGTGTTCGGCCGCATGTTCAGCGACAGCTTCGCCGGCATCGCGCCCGCCAGTGCACCGGGCTTTGTCGTTGCTGAACTGGTGGGCGCCGTGATGGCCGTGGCGGTGAACCGCGTGCTGTCAGGCACGGCCGCCGAGGTCACGGCCCGACGCGCGGCCTGACCGTGACTTGAACGCGCGGGGCTGCGAGCCCCGCCTTTTTGACCCAGGTAGTTGCTATTGACAACGAGCAAAGCGGACCTCAACATGCGCCCAGATAGTTGCTATACACACCCAAATGACCGAGTCCGCCCCCGGCAGCCTGTTGCGCGAAGTGGCGCGCCTGTACACCCGCGCCCAGCGCGTCGTGGCCGACTGCTGTCGCACCACCAGCACGCAATGCCATCTGCTGACCGAGCTGGGCCGCTCCGGGCCGCTGCCGCTGTCGGAACTGGGCACGCGGGCCAGTCTGGAGAAGAGCTGGGTGTCGCGTGCCGTGGAGGCCATGGCAGCCCGTGGGCTGGTGAGCAAGGAGCCGAACCCGCTCGACGCAAGGAGCTGGCTCGTCACGCTCACCGCCGACGGCGAACGCACCGTCCGTGAGCTGAACCAGACCCTCGACGACCATGCCCAGCAGCTGCTGGCATCCCTGAGCGAGCGCGAACGCGCCGCCGTCGAGACCTCTTTGCTGACGCTCCTGAAGGCCTTGCGCGAAGACCCGGCCGCGACCTGCTGCCTGCCGCCCCAAGTGCTGAAGGAGCCCATCCAGGATTCCAAACCATGCTGTTGAACGACACCCCCTCCCTGCGCCAGGCCGGCGCCGCCGACTGGCCCGCCATCGAAGCCCTGCTGCTGGCGAACAAGCTGCCCACCGAGGGCGCGCAGGCGCACCTGCCCACCTATCTGCTTGCCATCAGCAATGGCGAGGTCGTTGGCTGCGCCGGCGCCGAGGTCTACGGCCATGTCGCCGGAACCATCGCGCTGCTGCGCTCGGTGGCCATTGCGCCGGGCCTGCACAAGCAGGGCATCGGGCGCCTGCTCGTCGAGCGGCTGCTGCAGGAAGCCCGCTCGCGCGACATCGCGGCCCTCTATCTGCTGACCGTCACGGCGCCGGAGTACTTCGCGCAATACGGCTTCAAGCGCATGAAGATCGAGGACGCACCGGCCGCATTGAAGGCCTCGGCCGAATTCCAGGGTGCCTGCCCGGCCTGCGCGGCGCTGATGACGCTGGTGCTGCGTGAAGCGCCGGTCGCCGATGGCCCGCTGCCGGTCGCGGTGCTTGGCGCCGGGCCGGTCGGGCTGGCGGCCGTCGCCCAGCTGATCGAGCGCGGCCTGCCGTTTGTCGCGCTGGAGGCCGGCGCGACGGTGGGCGCCAATCTCGTTGACTACGGCCATGTGCAGCTGTTCTCGCCGTGGCAGTTCGACGTCGACCCCGCGATGGCCCGCCTGCTGTTGCCCACTGGCTGGACAGCGCCGCCGGCGGCCGAGCTGCCCAAGGCCGGCGAGGTGGTCGAGCGCGTGCTCAAGCCCTTCGCAGCGCTGCCCCAGGTGGCTGCCGCGCTGAAGCTCGGCGCACGCGTCGTGGCCATCAGCCGCGAGGGTTTCGACAAGGTCAAGAGCGCCGGGCGCGACCAGGCTGCCTTCCTGATCCGCTACGAGCAAGGCGGCGAAGTGCACGAGCTGCGCGCCCGCGCCGTCATCGACGCAACCGGCACCTGGAACCAGCCCAATCCGGTCGGCGCCAACGGCCTGCACGCCATCGGCGAGACCGAGGCAGGGGCGCAGATCTTCTACGGCATTCCGGACGTGACGGGCGCACAGCGGGCGCGCTACGAGGGCCGGCGCACCCTGGTCGTCGGCGCCGGCCACTCGGCCGCGAATGCGCTGCTGGCGCTGGCCGAACTGGCCAGGCAGTCGCCCGGCACGCACCTGGCCTGGGCCGTGCGCACGCCGACGCTGCAGCGCGTCTTCGGCGGTGGCGACGCGGACGCCTTGCCTGCCCGCGGCGCGCTGGGCGCGTCGCTGCGCCGGCTGCGCGATGGCGGTGCACTGGAGTTCTTCGGTGGCCTGCGCATCACGCGGATCGAACGCGTGGGCGGGCAGCTGCGCCTCAGCGGTTTGGACCCGAAACAGCAGCCCGTCGTCGTTGACGGTGTCGACGAAATCATCTGTGCGACCGGACAGCGCCCCGACCTGTCACTGGCCAGCGAGCTGCGCGTCAAGCTCGACCCGTGGCTGGAATCCACCGAAGCGCTGGGGCCGCTGATCGACCCGAACCTGCACAGCTGCGGCACGGTGCGCCCGCATGGCCACCGCGAGCTGGCCCACCCGGAGCCAGGCTTCTACACCGTGGGCGTGAAGAGCTATGGCCGCGCACCGACTTTCCTGATGGCGACGGGCTTCGAGCAGGCGCGCTCGGTCGTCGCCGCTATCGCGGGCGACCTGACGGCGGCGGACCGGGTCGAACTGGAGCTGCCGGAGACGGGTGTCTGCTCGGTCAACCCGGCGGTCGAAGGCGAGGCGTCCGGCTGCTGCGACCCGGCAGCGGTGGTGGCCGTGGCCGCGCCCAAGTCGGGCTGCGGCCCGAGCAGCTGCGCCCCCAAGCCGGCGCCGGAGCGCGCCTCGCGCTGCTGCGGCTGAGCATGGCAGCCAGCCGCCTGCGCGTCGTCGGCTCGCTGGGCACGGCCCAGACGCTGGCCTGGGCCTCGACCTACTACCTGCCGGCCATGCTGGCGCGGCCGATGGCGGCGGAGCTGGGCGTATCGGAGCCTACGGTGTTCGCGGCCTTTTCCGCGGCCCTGGTCGTCTCGGCGATCGTCGGGCCGCACTCGGGCCGCCGCATCGACCATTGGGGCGGCCGGCCGGTGCTGATGGTGACCAGCCTGCTGTTCGCCGTCGGTCTGGCGCTGCTGGCCCTGGCCGATGGGCCGGTCGGGCTTTTCGCCGCCTGGCTGGTGTTGGGCGTGGCGATGGGCGGCGGGCTCTACGAGGCAGCCTTCGCGTCGCTGGTGAGGCTGTACGGCCATGACGCGCGCAGCGCCATCACCGGCATCACGCTGATCGCGGGCTTTGCCAGCACCGTCGGCTGGCCGTTGACGGCGGCGCTGGAGCACACCTTCGGCTGGCGCGGCGCCTGCTGGGCCTGGGCGGGGCTGCATCTCCTGGTGGGCCTGCCACTGAACGCCTGGCTGCCCAAGGCCGCGGCGCTGGCGGTGTCCACCCAGGCGCCAGCGGCTGCGAACGGCGAAGCGCCGCCGATGCGGACCGCCGCGCTGCTGGCCTGGGTGTTCGCGGTGACGTGGTTCATCAGCACGGCGATGGCTGCACATCTGCCACGGCTGCTGGACGCCGCGGGTGCCACGCCAGCGGCGGTCATCTTGATCAGCGCCCTGGTCGGCCCAGCCCAGGTCGCGGGGCGGCTGCTGGAGTTCGGTTTCCTGCGGCGCTTGCACCCCTTGCAGTCGGCGCGCGCCGCGGCGCTGATGCATCCGCTGGGCGCGGCCCTGCTGGCCGTCATCGGCGCGCCTGCCGCCATGGTGTTTGCGCTGTTGCATGGCGCGGGCAACGGCGTGCTGACCATCGCCAAGGGCACGCTGCCGCTGGCCTTGTTCGGGCCGCTGGGCTACGGGCAGCGCCAGGGCTTGCTCGTGCTGCCGGCGCGCCTGGCGCAGGCGCTGGCGCCATGGCTGTTCGGCCTGCTGCTGGCGGACTTCGGAACCGGCGTGCTGTGGTTGTCGACCGGCCTGGGCCTGAGCGCGCTGGCCGCCCTGCTTTTCATCCATGTGCCCGCGCGCACCACCCAGCCATTCATGGAGGACCCGCCTTGAAGATCCGTACTGCCGCCCCCGAGGACGGCGCCGCCGTCGCAGCCATCTATGCGCCCATCGTGGCCCACACCAGCATCTCCTTCGAGACGGAGCCGCCGGACGCGCAGGAGATGCGCAGCCGCATCGAGAAGACGCTGGCCAGCCTGCCCTGGCTGGTGGCCGAGGACGCGACCGGCGCCATCTGCGGCTATGCCTATGCCAGCAAGCACCGCGAACGCGCCGCCTACCAATGGTCGGTGGACACGACGGTCTACGTGCGCGAGGACACACGCGGCCAGGGCGTCGGCCGGGCGCTGTACGAGAAGCTGCTGCCGCTGCTGGCCGAGCTCGGCTACTTCCAGGCCTTCGCCGGCATCGCCCTGCCCAATGCGGGCAGCGTGGGCCTGCACGAGGCGATAGGCTTCGAGGCCCTGGGCGTCTATCGCAATGTCGGCTACAAGAACGGCGAGTGGCGCGACGTGGGCTGGTGGCAGAAGGCGCTCAGGCCTCTGGAAACGCCCTCGACACCGCAGGCCTTCAGCGCCCCGCGTTGATCTGCTGGATCAGCGCCCGGTGGCTGGGCAGATCGGCGATGGCGCGGTCGGCAAAACGCTGGATCTTGGCGAACAGCTTGTCGGCGTCCGCCATCTGCGGGAAATCGCTGCGGCCGGCGCTGAGGTCGGTGGCGAAGCCCATGCCGTAGAGGATGTACTGGTAGTTGAAGAAGGCGAAGGTCTCGGTGTCGAGCACGAAGTCGAAGCGGCCCGGCGGGCGCAGCCGCCATTCCTCCAGCAGGCCGGCGAGGCGGTCCGGGATGGTGGAAGGCTGGGCGTTGTCGCGCCAGAAGGGCTCCTGCCGCTGGCTCAGGCAGTAGTGCAGCTTCAGGAAGTTGATGATGTTCTCGAAGCGCGCCGTCATCAGCTCGTTGAAGCGCCGCGCCGGTGCGTGCATGGGGCCGCTGTGCGGCAGCATCTCCGCGATCATGCCGACGGCCGCCTCGATGAGGACGAGGCCGGTGGCCTCCAGCGGCTCCAGGAAGCCGGCCGACAGGCCGACGGCGACGCAGTTCTTCACCCACTGCTGCTCGCGGTAGCCGGGCGTGAAGGGGATGCTGCGCATTGCCAGGTCTTCGTTGCCCGCGCCGCAGTAGCCGCGCAGGATGTCGGCGGCACGGTCGTCGCTGAGATGGTCGCTGGAATAGACGCAGCCGATGCCGCGCGCGCCGTTCAAGCCGATCTCCCACAGCCAGCCGGCCTCGTGGGCGGTGGCGATGGTGGAGCTTTCCATGACCGCATTGGCATCCAGCGGCACCTTGCAGGCCAGGGCGCGGTCGACGAAGAGCTGGTGGCGCACGGACTTGAAGTTCGAACCCATCGCCCGGCCGATGAGCTCGGCGCGAAAGCCCGTGCAGTCGATATAAAGCTCGGCCTCGAAACGGCCCAGCTGGGCGGTGTCGAGATGGGCGATGGCGCCCGTCGCATCCAGCACCACGTCCGTCACCGTGCCTTCGACATGGCGCACGCCGAGCTCACGGGCGCGCGCGGCCAGCAGCTTGGCGAGCTTGAGCGCATCGAAGTGGTAGGCGTAGTTCAGCGGCGCTGCATAGGGCGCCTCGCCGGCCCGCTTGGGCGCGCGATGGGCCTCGGCGACGCGCACCTGCAGCGTCATGGCCTCGGCGAAGGGCATGCGCCCGGCCTCGTCCTGCAGCAGCCAGTAGGGCACGAGGTTGAGGTCCTCCGTGTAGAAGGGGGCCTCGAAGGGATGGAAGAACTGCTGATGCTGGCCCGCGGTGGGCGTGCGCGCCCAGTCGACGAAGCGGATGCCCTGCTTGAGCGTGGCCGAGGTCTCGCGGATGAAGCGGGCCTCGTCAATGCCGAGAAACTGCAGCGTACTGCGGATGGTGGGGAAGGTGCCTTCACCGACGCCGACGCTGCTGATGTCGGGCGACTCCAGCACGGTCACCTCGAGGTGGCTGCGCTCGGACAGCTTCAGCGCCTTGGCCAGGTAGGCGGCGGTCAGCCAGCCGGCCGTGCCGCCGCCGACAATGAGAATGCGTCGCTTGTTCATGCTCTCGTATAGAGGTTCTTCAGCCACTGCTGGCCGGTCTGGGCGCCATGGCTCCAATCCTCGTCCTCGTCACTGGGCTGGGCGACGTAGCCGGAGGGGTTGAGCAGCTTCACGCGCCCGACGCGGAAAGCCGAGACGCGGTGGGTCACGAAGGTGAGGCCATGCTCCAGCGCCGTCGCGGCGAGCAGGCCGTCGCGCGTGTTGGCGTAGGGCAGCTGGGCCCGGCGCCGCACGACGGCCGCGTCCACCGGCAGCACGCGGCCTTCGAAGGCGGGAATGACGCGGCTGTCGATCCAGTCGCGCACGACGAGGCCGGCGGCGCGGTCCTTGCGGCCCAGGCGGGCGGCGGCGTTCTCGATCTCCAGCAGGTTCAGCGCCGAGATGAAGAGTTTTTGCCGCGGCAGGCCGGCGGCCCAGGCGGCCAGGCCGGCGTCGGACTGGCCGGCCTTGGCCTTGCGCAGTTCGAGAACGATGCTGGTGTCGAGCAGGAACATGGCGCCCTCAGGGGAGGTTTTCGCGGTGATCCCAGGCGCCATCGGCCGCGGCGTCGGCCGCATCGATCGTCACGACCTCGGGCATGGCCAGCAGCTCCAGGATGCTCTCGCCCTCGCCGGTCAGGCGGCGGTACTCGGCAATGCTCATCAGCACATGAGTGGGCTGGCCGCGGTCGGTGATGACGACCGGCTCGACCTGCGCCGCCCGCTTGGCGAGGCTGACGTCACGGTTGAAATCGCGGCTGGTGAGCAGTTTCATGGCCTCGTCAATGTACCTACCTACCTGCAATCGCGCAATTGGGATGTAGGTACATAGGCCCGGATCTGTTCGACCCAATGGACATTGAAAACCCGGCTGGCAAAGTGTTCCACGTGGTGAGAGCGCTTTCACCAAAAGAGGCAGACAACGTTGTACAAAACCGCGCGGCGGTGCGTGGCAACGGCAAAAAATCTACAGGAACAGCCATGGAATTCGACCTTCTTGCCATCATGGGCGACGTGTTCGCCAAGCATGGTCCCGCTGCGGCCGCGGCCGCCAAGACCTACGCGCCGGGCGACTTCAGCATCCACTTCTTCCTGCAGCTGGGCATCATCATGCTGGCCTGCCGGGTCGTCGGCTGGGCCGGCCGCAAGTTCCTGGGTCAGCCCCAGGTGGTCGGCGAAATGATCGCGGGCGTCATCCTTGGGCCGTCGCTGCTGGGCCTGTTCTTCCCCGACGTGCAGTCCGCCATCTTTCCGAAGGAAATGCGCACCGTGCTGTACACCGGCGCCCAGCTCGGGGTGGGCCTGTACATGTTCCTGGTCGGCACGACGTTGCGGCTGGACCACTTCGCCAGCAAGGCCAAGAGCGCCATCGGCGTGTCGGTGTCCGGCATCGCGGCCCCGTTCTTCATCGCCTTCCTGATCACGCCCTTCCTGCTCACCGTGCCGGGCCTATTCGCCGAAGGCATCTCGACGACCAACGCGACCCTCTTCATGGGCGCCTGCATCGCACTGACGGCTTTCCCGATGCTGGCCCGCATCATCAACGAGCAAGGCCTGGCCCACACGTCGCTTGGCACGCTCGCGCTCACGGCAGGCGCCTTTGACGATGCCGTCTCTTGGTGTGTGCTGGCCCTGGTGCTGGCGGCCTTCGGTGCCGGCCCTGGCGTGGCCGTGCTGGCCATCGGCGGGGGCGTCCTCTGGGCGGCCTTCATCATGCTGTTCGGCCGCAAGCTGCTGGCGCCTCTCGGCCGCATGGTCGAGCGTGACGGCCACATGAGCCACACGGTGCTGGGCATCACGCTGATCTGTTTCTGCCTGTCCGCCTTCGTCATGGACGCCGTCGGCATCCACGCCATCTTCGGCGGCTTCATCATGGGCGCCGTCATGCCGCGCGGCCTGTTTGCCGCCGAGCTGAAGAAGAAGGTGGAGCCGCTCACGGTGATCCTGTTGCTGCCGATGTTCTTCACCTACTCCGGCCTGAACACGCGCCTGGACATGATCAATTCCGTCGACCTTTTCCTGATCGCGCTGGGCGTGCTGGTGGCCTCGGTGCTGGCCAAGTTCGGCGCCTGCTACCTGGCGGCCCGCATGGCCGGTGAAGACAACCGCACCGCTTTGGGCATCGGCGCGCTGATGAACTCGCGCGGCCTGATGGAGCTCATCATCATCAACATCGGCCTGCAGAAGGGCATCATCGGCCCGGCCCTGTTCTCGATGCTGGTGCTGATGGCGGTGGTGACGACCATGATGGCCACGCCGCTGTTCGAGATCTTCTACGGCCGCAAGGCGCGTGCATCGGGCGAGCTGGAAGCCGTGCCCGGCACGCCGGCCAGCAACCCGGCCTGAGGCCTCGTTTCGCTCTCCTCGCCATCGCTGAGAGGTGTCGGTGGCGTTCTCAGGGGCAAGGCTGCAGGCCTGCCCCCTTTTTTATGCCCTGAGTTGGCGCGCTCCTTGCTGCGACTCCGAGACCTGCCGAGGACATCCATGAGCGAGCTTGCTCCCGACGTCGTGGCCCGCCCGCCCGCGCCGGCGCCCGTCGTGCATCCGCCCACGAGGGCGCCCACTTACACCCTGAGCCAGGGCGTCCTCGCCTGCGCCGGCGTGTTCACCATCATTGGCGTGCTGGCGATCGGCTCGTTCAACCTGGGCGTGCTGCTGCTGCTGGGCTCCTTCGGCTCGACCGCAGTGATGATGTTCACCTTCCCGGAGCTGCACTTCTCGCAGCCCCGCAGCGTCATCGGTGGGCATTTCATCTGCACAGCGGTGGGCCTGGCGGTGCTGGCGGTGTTCGGCCCGGCGTGGTGGTCGCTCGCCGTGGCCGCGGCGGTCTCGGTGGCATTGATGATGCTCACGCGGACGATGCACCCACCCGCGGGCTCCAATCCCGTGATCGTGTTCCTCGTTGCACCCAAGTGGGGCTTTTTGCTCTTTCCCACGCTGTTTGGTGCGCTGACGATGGTGGTCGTCGCAGTGCTTTATCACCGGGCCACGCGGCGGCCGTATCCGGCGTACTGGTACTAACGCACCAACGGACGCACCTGCTCGACCAGAGCGAGCAGGAACTTGCCGGGCTCCTCGTGGGGCGCCAGATGCGCCGAGTGCTCGAACCAGACGAGCTTCTTCACCGGCGCCTTCAGCTGGGTCAACCAGGGTTCGATGACCGAGGACGGCGTGGTCAGGTCGTGGCGGCCGAGGAACATGAAGACCGGGAAGCGCGTCTCGCGGATGCGCGTGTGGTCGACGCGCCGCATGTCGGGCAGCAGGGCCGGCACCGACAGCTGGCCGCCCTGGTCGATGGCCAGGCGGTCCGCGAACTCGTAATAGGGCGACAGCCGCGCAGCGCGGAAGTAGAAATCGGCGTTGTCGCGATAGGCGGCCAGGCCGCCATAGGCCATCACCCATTTGCGCGCGACATTGACCTTGGCGAAGGGGATCTCGCCCTCACCCGGATAGGGCGCGATGGCTTCCAGCTCGGTCAACGCGACCGTGTCATGGCGCTTGCGCGCCTCGGCCAGCAGCGCCTCATATTGCGCCTTTTCGTTGGCCTGCAGATTCATCAACGGCCCGACACCGACATAGGCGCTGACCCAGCTCGGCTTGGCCATGGCCGCATCCAGGCCGATGACATTGCCCCAGGAATGGCCCAGCAGGACGACGCGCTCGACCTGGAGGCGCTGGCGCACCATGGCGATCAGCTCGATGAGGTCGTCCGCCATCTGCCGGCGTGTCAGCGAGGCCTTGTTGGCCGCCTCGCCACCGTGGCGCAGCGTCTTGCCGGTGCCGCGCTGGTCCCATTGCACGACGGTGAAGAAGTCCTCCCAGCCGCGCTGGTAGGGCCAGCTGCGCCCCATCTCGGCGGCGCCCGGCCCACCGTGCACATAGACCAGCACGGGGTTGGCCTTGTYGGCGCCGCGGATGGTGATCCATTGCTTGAGCCCACCCAGCTCGACGGCCTCGCTGATCTCGACCGCATTGGGCGCCACGAGGCGCTGCTGGTCGGCAATCATGGGCCGCACTGTGGCGTAGGCGGGCTCGGCAGGGGGCGGCGCAACGGGCGCGTCCGCGGCATGGGCCAGACCGACGAAAAACAGCAGCGTGGCGGGCAGGAATTTCTCGATCATGGCGGCCGGGCGTTGAACGGGCGGCGCACCATAGCACCAGGGCCGCCCGGCCTGCACGACCGCCACGCCATGAGAGACCTTCCCTGGTTCCTGCTACCCGCCCTGCTGCTGTCCGCCTGCGCTGCGCCAACCGGCATCACCTTGCCGCGCCAGCAGGCTTGGGTCGAGGGCAAGCGCGTCGAGTACGTGACGACGGACATCTCCGACGGGACGATGGCCGCGCAGGCGGGCATCCACCACGTGCCGCGCCTGGCCGGCGCCGTGGGCATGGGCAGCGCCTCGCTGACCGAGCGCGTCTACAAGTTTGCCGATGGCGCGCAGATCAGCGTCTTCGCCTCCGGGCCGGCACCGGTGGGATCTGCTCGGCCGGACCCGAACTACAGCCCCCTGTGGCGGCTGGTGCTGGTGCGCTGGAAACCGGCCAGGCCGCCGCGCGAGCTGCGCTCCGAAGAGGCGGTGCTGGACGCTCAGGCCTCGGGCGACGTCGAGCTCGACGTGACGGGCATCGTCGTCAACTGCCCCATCACGCGCGGCGTGGACGGCAGCGCCTTGCGCGGCGTGCGCTGAATGCCGACCAGCAACGCCAGCCCCGGCACGCGGCGCAGCACGAGATAGGCGCCGCCGCTGATGGCAAAGGTCAGCACGATCAGCAGCACCGCCTCCAGCCCCCAGGGCAGGGCCAGAGGTTTGAGCCACTGGCTCAGCACGACGATGACGCTCTGGTGCAGGATGTAGAGGCAGAACACCGCCTTGCTCGCCTCGCGCAGCAGCGGCGACTCCTTCGTGAAGGCGCGCTGGGCCCATCCGCCCGCGGCGACGATGGCAAACCAGGTCAGCGAGCCCCGCAGCGTGCGGGCGGCGGTCAGGACGGCATCGCTCGGCGTCGCCTCGGCGTACTGCTGGCTGAAGACCATCAGCACGGCCCAGCCCGCCAGCGAGACGCCGAGGGCCACCCAGCGCAACCGCAATGCCGCCGCCCAGAAGCCCTGCGCCAACGGCGTGCGGCTGGCCCAGCCGATGGCAAACAGCCAGCCGTATTGCAGGTGGTTGTAGAGGTCATGCACCAGGTCGTGCTCGATCGGGAACCGCGGCTTGATGAAGATGCGCATCAGCGCCAGCGGCACCGCCGGCAGCAGCAGCCAGGCCCAGGCGGGCAACCGCAGCTCGCCGCGCAGGCGGATGAAACGGGCCAGCAGCGCCCCCAGCACCGCATACAGCCACAGATAGGGCAGGAACCACAGGTGGTTCCAGGTCGGCACGTCCATGCAGTCCTGGCCGCGGCAGTATTTGCCGCCCTTCAGGTAGGCCTGCCAGAAATCGAGGTAGCCGCCATCGCCCGGCAACTGCGCCGGCACCTTGGTCAGCACCTCGAAATAGGCCTGCGGCGTGACGATGACGGCCATGCCGAATAGCAGCGGCAGCAGCAGGCGCAGCGAGCGGTCCTTCAGCGTGCCCAGGGCGCCGCGCTTGGTGAACAGGCCCTGGCAGGCCGCGCCGGCAATCAGGAACAGCAGGCCTAGTCGCCACGGCGAGCTGAGCTGCATAAAGGGCTCGAGGGCGCCGCTGGCCGCGGGGCTCTTCACATGCCAGTCCCAGGTCACGTAGTACATGCCGACGTGATACGGGATCAGCAGCGCGAAGGCGGCAACGCGCAGGCCGTCAAGGAAGGGGAGGCGGTTCGTGTTCATGGCCGCCAGCTTCGCGGTGGCACGGCGCGCGAGCCAGCGCGCTGGGGCGAGTGGCGCCGCCCCAGGGGCCAACGGCTCTCAGCCTCTCAGGGCAGGCTGCTGAGCCGGATGCTGGCCGCCGCGTCGGGCGCGCCGCGCAGCTCGGTCAGCAGCACCACCTTGCCGTTGACACGATGGAAAACATAGCGGCCAACCTGCGCGAAGCGGTCCGCGCCCACGGTGACAGGCGCCAGCGAGGCACGTGCCTGCAACGCCATGTCGGTCGCGTTGAAGGTGCCGACCCGTGTGAAGCAGGCGTAGAGCATGTCCAGGCGAGGATCGCAATTGAACTTGTCCTGCTCCAGCACCACGAGCTGGTTGCTCACGAGGCTGTCGCTGATGGACAGCGCCGCATAGCCGAAGCTGGCCGTGGACGTTGACGCCGACATCGCGAAGGAGCCGGCATAGCGCATGTCCAGGCTCGGATCGCTGGACGCCGTGAAGACCTTGCCGCAGGCGGTGTACAGCCGTGAGCTGGTTGCCGAGGTCCACACCTGGCCGCAGATTTCATAGTCGCCGTGATAGGGCGAATCGACGGCATCACGCGGGCCGGCGGCTTCCAGCGTGACGTTGTAGATGTCGTTGGGCGAGACGTCCCGGGTCGAGAAATAGATGCGGTCACCGGCGGCGTGCAGTACCGGCAGCACCGGGCTGTAGATGTTGGCCGTGGCGGTCTTGTCGATGCCGTTGGCCGTGTCCACCCAGTGCAGGTAGGCCCAGGTCGGCGCCGAGCCGAAGGCGTAGATGCGGCCCTGGCCGTCCAGCACGACGGCGCCGACCGGCATGCTGACCGCAAACCGGCTGACCGCCATCGCCGCGCCCGGCGTGGCCGGCACGAGGTCGACGAGTGAAACGGCGCCGTCATGCCCCACTGCCGCGCGCCGCCCGTCGGGCGACAGCGCCACCGAAGTCGGTACCGAGGCCAGCGCGACGCTGCGCGTCTGCCCATCGGCGAGCGAGCGCAGGTTCAGCGCGGCGGCCGGCGCCTTGGAAACCGACACGACGGCATCCAGGCTCGCGCTGTAGGCAGCGGCAACGACGTCATGCGGCAGCGTGACGGCGTCAGTCAGCACCTGCTGCGGCTGGCCGGCCTCGGGCTCGGCGAAGTGGCCCACCTTGAGCTTGACCGGCACGACGAACGGGCTACCGCGCGCGGGCGTGGCGCATTTCGAGTCGATGCAGACCTCGACGGTGATCGTGTCGTCATAGCTGCCCAAACCGAGCACGCCGGGAGACGACAGCCCGACCTGCAGATCCAGCCCCGAGTCGGTGCGCGGTGATTCGCCAATGAAGTTCAGGGCCTTTTTTGTGTAGGTCACGCGGTAGTAGTAGCCCTCGGCGGGCGGACGGTCCACCAGCAGCGCGAGCTCGACCTTCTCGACCTGGTTGCGCCGGTAAAGGTCGCGCTCCACGGTCACGCTGGACATCGACATGTGGGCACCGATGTCGTTGGACGGGGTCACCGGCGTGGTCGTGCCGCCGGGCGTGCTCGACCCCCCGCTACCGCCACCGCCACAGGCGGCCAGCACCAGGCAAGAGGCCATCAACGCCCACCACACACGCCTGCCCATCGCGTCCCCCCGGCCTGTGGCCCTTTGATTGGGCGGCGATGCTAACCCGGTCAGCGGCTTGCTTCGTTAGCACACGTATCGACCATCATCCGGCGATCGCGTCAAGAACCCCGCGATAGCCGCGTGACACCCGCAGCGTTCCGCCGCAACTCAACGTCAGTACGGCCTCGCCACTGGACAGGCGCTCGATGCGCCGCACATGCACCGGATTCACCGCGTGGCTGCGGTGCACGCGTACAAAGCGCGCGGCCCAGCCGGGGCGGCCCAGCGCATCGGCCAGCGTGGCGCGCTCCAGCAGGCTGCGCGGGGGCAGGTGCAGCTCGATGTAGTTGTCGGCTGCCGAGATCCATTGCACTTCGGCCAGCGCAATGCGCTCGCCTTCAACCCACCACTCGCCCACCGGCGCGGCCGGCCGCGCCAGCGACTCGCGCACGCGCGCCAGCGCCGCGGCCAGCCGCTCGGCCGTGTAGGGCTTGAGCAGATAGTCCAGCGCCGCCAGCTCGAAGGCCTGCAGTGCGTGCTCAGCGTGCGCCGTCGAAAAGATGATGCAGCGCACGCCGGCCTCGCGCAGCGCGGCGGCCAGTTGCACGCCATTGCCGCCGGGCATCTCGATGTCGAGCAGCGCCAGGTCGGGCGGCGTGGCGAGCGAGCGCACGAGGGCCAGGGCCGACGGCGCGTCGGGCGCCTCCATCAGCTCGGCCACGTCCGTCTCGGCCGCCAGCAGGCGGCGCAGCTTGGCGCGCGCGGCGGGCTCGTCGTCGACGATCAACGCGCGCATGGCAGCTCCACCGTCAAGCTCATGCCGCCACCGTCAGGCCCGAAATTGACGCTGGCAGCATCGGCATAGCGGGCTTGCAGCCGCTCACGCAGATTGCGCAGCCCCAGGCCGCCATCAGGGTCGGGCGGCGAATCGGGCGCCGGGGTGTCGCCATGGTTGCTGACCTTCAGATGCAGCCGCTCGCCGACGCGCTTCGCGACGACGCTGACCGTGACGCGGCCGCGATGCCGCGCCACGTCATGCTTGACGGCGTTCTCCACCGGCGCCAACAACAGCAGAGCAGGCAGCCGGCAGGCGCTCGCCGCCTCGTCGGTCTCGATATGCACGACCAGCCGCTCCGGCCCGAAGCGGGCCTGCATCAGCGCGAGGAAGGGCTGCACCAGCGCCAGCTCCTCGCCCACCGTGTGCTCGGCGCGCTGTTGGGCTGCCAGCGTCTGGCGCAGCAGGTCGGCGAGCTGGCACAGCAGCTTGTCGGCGCGCGGCACGTCCTCGTACATCACCGAGCTGATGAGGTTGAGCGTATTGAACAGGAAGTGCGGCTGCACCTGGTCGGCCAGGCGGGCCAGCCTCACCTCGGCGAGCTCGCGGCGAGCCCGGTCCAGCTCCTGCGCGCGCAGGGCCGCCGCCTGGGCCATCCAGACCCCGCGCGAGATCAGGCAGAAGCTGAGATAGCTGACGGCGTCCTTGCCACCCTCAAAGACAAGCACCGTGGCCAGATCGTCTGGGTGGTAGTCCACGCCTGCGAGGCCGTAGACCGCAAAACGCAGGCCGAACATGCCGGCGATGTGCAGCAGGCTGAACAGGGGCATCGCGGCCGCATGCGCCGCCAGCTGGCGCTGCCAGGACCGGCCCCGCAGTTGGCCCAGCAAGGCATGCACACCCAGGGCCAGCAGGCCGATGACGCTGACCGAGCTGAACTCCCACAGGAACGGCTCCCAGGGGTGGGTGCCGCCCGAAAGGCGGTAGGTCTGCAGCGCGGAGATGCTCAGCAGCAGGCCGATGATGGCCAGCACGGCGACATAAGGCAGGCGCCAGCGGCGCGGCAGGATGGTCATGCCGCGAGGTTAGCCCGGGCAGGGGCTGCGCCTCGGCGCTTCGCCCCGGCCAGGGCGCCATTCGTCCCAGGACCGTCAGCGGTTGGGCCGTGGTTTGCTGTCGGCCGCGCCGTGCTCGCCACCCTTCACCATGCCGCCGCGGCGATCGGCATCCAGCCCCGGCGTAGCGCGCAGGTCAGTGTCAACCTGACCCTGCTTCAGATCGCGCGCCGCACGATCCACCTGAGGGTCGGGCTTGGGATTGGTCGCCGAGTTCTGCTGGTCACGCTCGTGCGGCAGCGACGGCTTGCCCTCGGGGCGAGCGGCGTCGGGGTTGATGGTCTTGCTCATCGCCTGGCGTGGCTCTTGCCAGCCTGCTCGGCGTCGCGCATCTCGCGGGCCTCGTCGATGCTGCGCGGCGCGGCCTCGCGGGCGGCAGGTTCCACACCGCCGCTTTTCACGAACTTCTCGGCGGACTCGCGGTGGCGGCGCGCGGCGTCGTAATTGCCTTCGCCCTGCAGACCGTCGCCCTGGGTCGGGCTTTTGGAGGTGGATTTCATCGCGGGCTCCGGAAGAAGATCAGTTGAACAACTTTCGGCGACGAGCGCAGCGGTCGCGGTCATCCAGGCCGCCTTCGCCCTGTCGGCGCAGGCCGACAGGGCGGTCGCGGCGGCGCGCCGTCCTACAAAGCGCGCAGTCGGCGTCCGGGCCACTGGCAAGACGGCGCGGCAGAGCATGGGTCGTCATGTCCTCCACCCCTGCTGCCTCACTGCCTCCGCCCGCCGACACCGCAAGCACCGGCGAGGGCAAGGCGCATTGGGAAGGCGAAGGCCCGCAGTGGCGCCTGGTGCTGGCGGGCGACGGCGCCGATGTGGCACTGCCCAAACCGCCCGCCGAGTTGCCGGTGGCGGCGGGCACGCGGCTGGGCTTTGACAGCTCGGCGCTGTCGCACTGGCAGCCACCACTGGCCGGCGCGCTGTGGCAGCTGCTGGCACCGCTGGCGCGAGGCGGCGTGCAACTGGACCTGGCTGGCCTGCCGCGCGGCCTGCAGCCGCTGCTGTCGCTCAGCCTGCCCAAGACCGAGGCCGCGCAGAAGAAGAAACCAGCCGCTGATGACGAACCTCTGGCGGAGCCCGAATGGCGCAAGACCCTGGTCTTCGTCGGCGACATGCTGGGCGCCGTCGGCCGGCTGGCGCGGGGCAAGAGCGCTATGCGCACGAGCGACTGGCTGTGGCAGATCGAGCAGACCGGCCCGCGCAGCCTGCCCATCGTGCTGCTGGTCAGTTCGCTGGTGGGGCTGATCGTGGCCTACATGGGCGCCGAGCAGCTGAAGCGCTTCGGCGCGCAGAGCTACATCGCCAATCTCGTCACCGTCGGCGTCGTGCGCGAGATCGCGGCCCTCGTCGTCGGCATCGTGCTGGCCGGCCGCGTGGGTGCGGCCTTCGCGGCCCAGATCGGCAGCATGCGCGCCGGCGAGGAGATCGACGCGCTGACGACACTGGGCGTGGACCCGATCGAGCACCTGGTGCTGCCGCGCATGCTGGCCCTGCTCGTCACCGGCCCGCTGCTGACGCTGTGCGCTGGCGCCGCTGGCCTGGCCGTGGGCTGCGGCGTGGCCGTCGTGCTCTACGACGTGCCGGCCGCGGCCTACCTGGCGACGACGCGCGAGGCGCTGGAGGGCTGGGACCTCTTCGTCGGCCTGCTCAAGGGCAGTGTGTATGCGGTGCTGGTGGCACTGGCCGGCTGCCGCCAGGGGCTGAATGCCGGTCGCAGCGCCCAGGCAGTGGGCGAGGCGACGACGGCGGCGGTCGTGCAGGCCATCGTCTGGATGGTGGTGGCTGCCTCGGCGCTGACCGTCATCTTCCAAAGGCTAGACATCTGATGGACAAGGGCGAGGTCCTGATGCGTGTCGAGAACCTCAGCCTGCACGCCGGCGGCAAGGAGTTGCAGCATGGCCTGAACTTCGAGGTCAAGGCGGGTGAGGTGCTCGCCATCGTCGGCGCCAGCGGCTGCGGCAAGAGCACACTGCTGCGCCACATGATCGGGCTGCAGACGCCGCAGACCGGCCGCGTGCTGTGGACGGCCGGCGGCAAGGAACGCGATGTGCACGGCGACGATCCGCCGCGGCGCGAGATCGGCGTGGCCTTCCAGGCCGGCGCGCTGTGGAGCAGCATGACCGTCGGCGAAAACATGATGCTGCCGCTGGAGCTGTATACCGAGCTGGACGAGGCCGAGCGCGAACGCCAGGCCCGCTTCAAGCTCGCCTTGGCGGGTTTGAACGACCCCGCCACCTTCGACGCCGAACCGGCCGCGCTGTCGGGTGGCATGCGAAAGCGCGCGGCCATCGCCCGCGCGCTGATGCTGGACCCGCCGCTGCTGTGCCTGGACGAGCCCTCGGCCGGCCTGGACCCGCTGACCTCGGCGCGGCTGGACGACCTCATCAAGCAGCTGAAGAACGATGTCGGCTCGGCCATCGTGCTCGTCACGCATGAGCTGGAGAGCCTGTTTGCCGTGGCTGACCGCGTGCTCTTTCTCGACGTCGAAGCACACACGGCCACGGCGCTCGGGCCGCCGGCAGAGCTGCGAGACCAAGGACCCGAGCCGGTGCGCGAGTTCCTGACCCGTGGCCAGTACGAACCGCAGAAGGAAGCCGCGTGAAGCGCCGCCGCGCCAGCCCCCTGGCCATCGGCGCCTTCGTCGTCGGCGCGCTGGCCCTGTTCGCCGTGGCCCTCGTCGTGCTGCCGGGCCAGCACTGGTTCAAGCAGCCGCAACGCGTCGTGATGTTCTTCTCCGGCTCGGTGTTCGGGCTGCAGAAGGGCGCGCCGGTGGTGTTCCGTGGCGTGCGCATTGGCGACGTGACCGACATCAGCGTGCACTACGACAGGGAAACCGACAGCTTCGCCATCCCCGTCGTTGCCCAGCTGGATGCCGACGCCGTGCGCGGCCTGAACGGCCGCAACGACAGCGACGACATCGGCCACGCCTTGCCTGCCCTCATCAAGCGCGGCCTGAGCGCCCAACTCGGCACGCAAAGCCTGCTGACCGGCCAGCTCTACATCGACCTGGACATCCGCACCAAGCAGCGCGGCACGCTGCGCGGGGGCTTTCGCGGCGACATGACGGAGATCCCGACCGTCGCGACCGCCTTCCAGGCGCTGAAGAACCAGCTCGAAAGCGTGGACCTGCGCAAGATCCTAGATGACCTGAGCCAGATCGCAAATTCTGCTCGCTCGCTGATCGCAGCGCCCGAGCTGAAGCAGGGCCTGAAGGACTTCGCGGCCACCGCGGGCCACGCGCGCAAGCTGGCCGCGCAGCTGGAACAGCGCGCCGCGCCGCTGACGCGCAGCGCCGAACGCGCCATGGCCAGTGTGGATAGAGCTGGCGACAAGGTGTCCGGCGCGGCTGACAAGGTGGGCGTGGGCGCCGACAAGGCCAGTGCCGTGCTCGACCCGAACGGCCCGGTCATGCGGGACCTGCAACGGGCCCTCGCAGAGCTGAGCCGCGCCAGCGCCTCGCTGCAGGAGGCCGCGAGCAGCGATGGCCCCTTGCTGCAGCAGACCGAGCGCACGATGCGCGACTTGTCGCAAGCGGCGCGGGCCTTGCGCCAGCTCGCCAACACGCTGGACGCGCAACCCGAGGCGCTGCTGCGCGGTCGCAAGCCCGACACCACGCCTGCACCGGAGCCCGCACGATGAAGCCGATCGCCCTGCACCGCCGAGACCTGGTCCTGGGCCTGCTGGCCGCGGCCACCCTGGCCGGATGCGCCACGCGCGACGCGCCGCCGCGCCGCCTCTATGGCCTGACAAGCACGCCGCCCCTGCCGGCCAGTGCCAAACCCGGCCAGGATGGCCGCGCCTGGGTGCTGAGCCCGCAGATCGCGCTGCCCGAACTGCTGGACCGCGACGAGATCCTGGTTGCCGAGGGCAGCGCGGGCCTGAGGCCCTGGCCCGAGGCGCGCTGGGCCGAGCCGCTGCGTGACGCGCTGCCGCGCGTGCTGGCCGAGGACCTGGGGCGGCTGCGCCAGCCCTACCCGGTCACGTTGGGCGCCAAGTCGCAGCCCGACAACGGCGCGGAGTCGCTGCGCCTGGTCGTGCAGGTGGATGAATGGCTGGCTCGCCAGGATGGCGGTGGCCTGCAGCTGACGCTGCGCGCGCGCTGGCGCTGGGCACCGCTGCACGCGCCGATCAATACCGCCCTGCCTGCCGCCGGCGCCGCCGAGCTGACCGTCCCGTGCGCGGCGAACGCCGATGCACTGGCCGACGCCTACCGTCGCAGCATCCTGGAGCTGGCCGCACGCATGGTCGCGGCCTCCTGAACCCGTCACTTCAGGGAGACCCTGAGGTGATCGCGCGGCTGGCGCGTAAACAATAGCGGCCGCAGGGGCGGCTGCCTCGCTTAAAAAAGAACCGCGCCCGGGCCGCCCGAGGGCGCCTGAGGGAGTAAGTGATGCTGGAAAGTTTGAGGTCCTGGGTCTTCGTGCTGGCGCTGCTGATCGGTGGGCCTTATGTGATGTTCAGCGGCGCAAACGACTCGCGCGACATCAAGCGCCTGCAGGCCAATGGCCGCGAGACCACCGCCACCGTGGAAAGCATCGAGTGGCGCAAGAAGCGCAGCGGCTCGGAGAGCGGTTTCCGCGGCCACATCGTCTTCAAGACGGAGGCCGGCAACCTGGTCAACGCCGAGATCGGCCTGCCTCAACAACAGGGCCAGGCCATGAAGGACGGCAAGGCCGACCCCATGGTCAAGGTGCGCTACCTGCCCAATGAACCCAGCGTCGTGCGCTTGGCCGACATGCAGGACAACACCAGCGAAACCCGCTGGATCGGCGCAGTCATGTTCCTCGCCGGCCTGGGCCTGTTGTGGTGGCGCTGGCGCAAGAACTCGGGCGGGCCGGCGGCAGTCGCGGCTTGATGGAAGTGGGGCCGGCGATGCCGGCCCCGGATCACWGCGCCACCGTCAAGCGGGCCGCGAACGCCTTGTGCACGCCCAACAGGGCGGCGGCGCGCTGGGTCTGTACCTGAATCAACGCGTCCGCCGCCGCCAGGCGCTCCTGCTCGACGCTGAGCAGCGCGTAGAAGTCGGTCACACCGGCCTCGTAGCGCTTCAAGGCCAGCTCGCGGGCACGCCGCGTCGCGTCGGCGGCGGTGGCCTGGGCCGCGGCCTGAAGCTCCGTCTCGCGCAGCGTCGACAGGCTGCCCTGGGCGTCCTGCAGGGCCGTCAGCTGGGCCTGTTCAGCACCGGCGACAGCAGCCTCGTAGCCAGCGCGAGCCGCGCTCTCCTCGGCCTTGCGAGCGCCGAAGTCGAGGAAGTTCCAGTTCAGCGCCGCGGCCAGGCTGTGGATCTGCGTGCCGCTCTTGAACAGGTCGCCAGCGCTGCCGGCGCTCCAGCCGATCTGGCCGGTCAGGCCCAGGCTGGGCCAGCGCGCGGCCCAGGCGACATGAGCGCGTGATGCGGCAGCCTGGGCGCGCACGGCGGCGGCCTTCACGTCAGGGCGTTGGGCCAACAGGCCGGCGGGGTCAGGCAGCTGCCCCAAGCTGATGAGGCGGGGCTCGGGCATGGCGGGCAAGGGGTCGCTGTCGGCCTTGTCGCAGTCGGCTGGCGGCTGGCCGCGCAGCACGTCGAGCTGCAGCCGCGTGAGGCAGGCCGCGTTGCGCAGCGCCGGGACGCTGGCCGAGGTCTGCGCCACCAAGGCTTCAGCGCGGGCCTGGTCCAGCGCGGTGCCGCGGCCGGCGCCGACGCGGGCCTTCACCAGATCGAGCAGCTGGTTCTGCACGACCAGGGTCTCCTTGGCCAGATTCAGGCGGTGGCCGAGGCCGATGAGCTGGGTCTGCAGGTTCAGCGCCGTACCGGCCAGGCTGAGCTGGGCGGCGTCACGATCGAGCGCTGCGCCTTCGGCGTCATAGCTGGCGGCCCGGGCGTTGGATGCGGCGCGGCCCCACAGGTCCACCTCCCAGCCCGCCGTCGCATTGACGCCGTAACTGGTGAAGTTGTTGAACACGCCCTGCTCGTTGGGCGCGCGCTGGCGGCTGGCGCTGGCACCCAGGCCCACGGTCGGGAAGCGCTGGGCACCGGCGGCCGTCGCAAAAGCCTCGGCCTGCTTCAGCCGCGCGGCGGCGGCACGCAGGTCCCGGTTGTTGGCCAGCACCTCGTCGACGACGCGCTGCAGCTGGGCGCTGTCGACGAAGGCGGCGGTCATGGTCGCGGCGCCAGGATTGGCCCCGGCCTCGATGGCAGGCAACTGAGCGAAGCTCGCGGGCGCCAGGTTCTGCGGTCCGGAGGAGAGGCCGGGCGCGGCGCATCCGGCCAGCAGGACGGCGGCGGAAGCAGCGGCGAGAGGGGTCAGGCGGGCGAGCATTTCAGTGGCCCTCCTTCTTGGGTGCAGCATCGTCGATGCCGGGATGGAAGGCATGCGCGGAAGCGTCGATCTGGGCACGCACCGTGGCGGCGCGGGCGCGACGCTTCTGGGTGCTGGCGCGCAGCAGGCTGTAGAAGACCGGCGTCAGGAAGATGCCGAACAAGGTCACGCCCAGCATGCCGGCGAACACGGCAATGCCCATGGCACGGCGCATCTCGCTGCCCGCGCCGCTGCCCAGGATCAGCGGGATGACGCCGGCGCAAAAGGCGATGGACGTCATCAGGATCGGGCGCAGCCGCAGGCGGCAGGCCTCGATGACCGCCTCGCGGATGGTCTTGCCCTGCTCCTCCAGCTCCTTGGCGAACTCGACGATCAGGATGGCGTTCTTGCACGCCAGGCCGACCAGCACGACGAGAGCCACTTGCGTGAAGATGTTCAGGTCCCCCGCCTGCCCGAACGGCGGAAAGTGCGACAGCCAGACGCCGAACAGCGCCGACAGGATGCACATCGGCACGATCAGGATGATGGCCAGCGGCAGGCTCCAGCTCTCGTACTGGGCAGCCAGCACCAGGATGACGAGCAGCACCGAGAACAGCAGCACCGCGGCGAGCGTCGGGATCTGCACGTTGAGCACCGGCACGTTGACGCTGCGGGTCAGGCGGTCCTGGTAGCTGAGCTCGGTGAACTCATAGCCGAAGCCGCGCGGCAGGTTCTTCAGCAGGGTCTCGATCTCGGCTTCGGCCTGGCCGCTGGAGAAGCCCGGCTTGGGCGCCCCGTTGACGTCGGCCGACGGGAAGCCGTTGTAGCGCGTCACGCGCGTCGGGCCGAAGGTCGGCTCGACGCTCATCAGCGAACCCAGAGGCACCATGTCGCCGACACCGTTGCGGGTCTTGAGCTGGACGACGTCCTCGGCCTTGGCGCGGAAGGGCGCGTCGGCCTGCACGATGACCTGGTAGGTCTTGCCGAACTTGGTGAAGTCGTTGACGTACAGCGAGCCGAGGTTGATCTGCAGCGTGTCGTAGATGGACGCGAGCGGCACGCCCATCTGCTTGGCCTTGACGCGGTCGACGTTGGCGAACAACTGCGGCACGTTGATGTCGTAGTTGGAATACGGCTGGCCGATGGAGGTGTTCTGGTTGCCGTAGATCTGGCCCAGCGTGCCCCAGACGGCGCCATACAGGGCCTGTTCGCCCTGGCTGCTGCGGTCCTGCACCTGCACCTTGAAGCCGCCGGCAATGCCCAGCCCGTCGACCGGGGGCGGCGGCACGACGAACATGCGCGCGCCCTGGATCTGCTGGATGGCGCCGTTGACCTGGCCGAGGATGGCCTCCTTGCTCTTCTCGCGCGAGGTGCGCTCGTCAAAGCTCTCCAGGCCGAAAAAGACGATGCCCTCGTTGGGCGCGGCCGAGAAACCGGCGCTGGACAGGCCGGGGAAGGCCACCGAGTCCTTGATGCCGGGCACCTTCAGCGCGATCTCGCTCATGCGGCGGATGACTTCCTCGGTGCGGTCCAGGCTGGCGCCGGCCGGCAGTTGGGCAATGCCGATCAGGTACTGCTTGTCGGGCGCAGGCACGAAGCCGCTGGGGATGCGCGCCAGCAGCAGGGCCGTGGCGCCGAGCAGCAGCGCATAGACGATCAGCGCGAGCGACTTGCGCTTCAGGATGCCGGTGACGCCGCGGCCGTAGTCTTCCGAGCGGCGGTGGAAGAAGCGGTTGAACCAGTTGAAGAAGCGGCCGAACACCTTGTCCATGCCGCGCATCAGCGCGTCCTTGGGCGCGTCATGCGGGCGCAGCAGGATGGCGGCCAGKGCGGGCGACAGGGTCAGCGAGTTGAWSGCCGAGATCACCGTSGAGATGGCGATGGTGACGGCGAACTGCTTGTAGAACTGGCCCGACAGGCCCGGCACCAGCGTCAGCGGGATGAACACCGCGCACAGCACCAGGGCGATGGCGATGATGGGGCCCGAGACCTCCTGCATGGCCTTGACGGTGGCCGCATGCGGCGTCAGACCATCCTGGATGTTGCGCTCGACGTTCTCGACCACGACGATGGCGTCGTCCACCACGATACCGATGGCCAGCACGAGGCCGAACAGCGTCAGCGTGTTGATGGAGAACCCGAGCAGCAGCAGCACGGCGAAGGTGCCGATGATGGACACCGGCACGGCCACCAGCGGAATGATGGAGGCGCGCCAGGTCTGCAGGAAGATGATGACGACCAGCACCACCAGGCCGACGGCCTCGAACAGCGTGTGCACGACCTTTTCGATGCTGGTCTGCACGAAGCGTGTCGGGTCATAGACGATGGCGTAGTCCACGCCCTTGGGGAAGCTGGGCTTGAGCCTCTCCATGGTCTTGCGCACGTTGTCCGAGATGGCCAGCGCGTTGGAGCCAGGCGCCTGGAAGATGGCGATGGCCGCGGCCTCCTTGTTGTTCAGCAGGCTGCGCAGCGCATAGGTGTTGGCGCTGATCTCGACGCGGCCGACGTCCTTCACGCGCACCAGGGCGCCGGTCTTTGGCTCGCTGCGCACGACGACGTCGCCGAACTCTTCCTCGCTGACGAGGCGGCCCTGCGCGTTGATGGCGAGCTGGAAGTCCGTGCCCTTGGGCGACGGCGAGGCGCCGACCACACCGGCCGCCACCTGCGTGTTCTGCTCGCGGATGGCGCCGACGACGTCACTCGCCGTCATGTTGCGCGCGGCGAGCTTTTGCGGGTCCAGCCATATGCGCATGGCGTAGTCGCCGGCACCGAAGCTCAGCACCGAGCCCATGCCGGGCACACGCAGCAGGTCGTCGCGCACATTGAGCGTGCCGTAGTTGCGCAGGTAGAGGGCGTCGCGCGAGTTGTCCGGGCTGACCAGGTGGACCACCATGGTCAGGTTGGACGCGGCCTTCTCGGTCGTCACGCCGATCTGGCGCACGATGTCGGGCAGGCGCGGCAAGGCGCGGTTGATGCGGTTCTGCACCGCGGTCTCGGCGGCTTCCGGGTGGGTGCCGATCTTGAAGGTGACGGTCAGCGTCATGCCGCCGTCGCCGGTGGCCTGGCTGTCGAAGTAGAGGACGTTCTCGAGGCCGTTGATCTGCTCCTCGAGCGGCGTGGCCACCGTCTCGGCGATGACGCGCGGGTTGGCGCCGGGGTACTGGGCACGCACGACGACTTGGGGCGGCGCGACCTCGGGGTACTCGGAGATCGGCAGCAGCGGGATGGCCAGCGCGCCGATCAGGAAGATGAAGAGGGACAGGACGGTCGCGAAACGCGGCCGGTCGATGAAGAAGCGTGAGATGTCCATGGCAGGGGCCGCCTTTGTTTACTTCGAGGCGGCGGAAGCCGGAGCGGGAGCAGGGGCGGGCGCAGCGCCCGGTGCGCCCGGTGGCGCGGCGGGGATGGGCATGCCCTTGTCGTCGACCTTCAGCACCTGCGGCGTGACCGGCGCGCCGGGGAAGGCACGCAACAGGCCGTCGACGATGACCATCTCGCCGGCCTTGACGCCATCGACGACGCGCATGCCGTCGATCAGCGCGCCCGGCGTGACGGGGCGGGGTTGCACGATGTTGTTGGGGCCGACGATGAGGACGATCTTGCGCGTCTGGTCGGTCGTGATCGCGCGGTCGGGCACGACAACGGCGTTGTAGTTGCCGCTGCCGACCAGCTTGATGCGGGCGAACAGGCCCGGCGTGAACAGGCCCTGCTTGTTGTCGAACACCGCGCGGCCGCGGATGGAGGCGGTGGCCGGGTTGAGGCGGTTGTCGACGAAGTCCATCTTGCCGGCGTGCGGATAGCCCTGCTCGTTGGACAGGCCCATCTGCACCGGGTTGGCGACGTCGCGCGACGAGGTGCGGCTGCCATCGCGGGCGGCGCGCATGTACTTCAGGTAGGTTGCCTCGCTGGCGTCGAAATAGGCATAGACCTTGTCGCTGGAGACGACGGTCGTCAGCACCGGGTCGCCCACGCCGACGAGGTTGCCCGGCGTCACGTTGGCGCGCGAGGTGCGGCCGCTGACCGGCGCCGTCACGCTGGCGTACTCGACATTGAGCTTGGACTGCACCAGGGCCGCCTCGGCCGCCTTCTGGTTGGCCTCGGCCGAGCGCAACGCCGAGCGCAGCTGGTCGATCTCCTGTTGGCTGACGGCGTTGATGCTGATCAGCTTCTCGGAGCGGGCCAGATCGGTCTTGGCGAGCTCGGCCTGGGTACGGGCGGCGGCGATCTGCGCCTCCACCCGCGCCACGTCGGCCTTGAAGGCGCGGGCGTCGATGGTGAACAGCGGGTCGCCCTTCTTGACGAGCTGGCCTTCCTTGAAGCGCACCGCGTCGACGGTGCCAGCGACACGGGAGCGCACGTCGACGGTATCCGGCGCTTCCAGGCGGGCGGTGAACTCGTCGAACTCCTGCACCTCGCGCTGGGTGGCCGGCGCCACCGACACGGGCGGCGGGCCGCCATGAGCCCCCGGGCCGCCGCCGCCCTCCTGCTTCTGACCACAGGCGGCGAGCAGGGCGATGAGGACGGGAGACAGGGTCAGCGCCAGATTCTTCTTGGACATGGGGGGCTCCGAATGCAAGCGGGCGACTGTAAGCACATCGACCCGACGCCGTTACCCCAAAACCTAAAGCCCATTCAGGCTGCTGACATTCCTTGTCAACAGGTCGGAACTGTGAACAAAAAAAGCCGCCCGAAGGCGGCTGATGTGTCGCTCAGTAACGCACAGATCTAGTGCACACCATGCATCTTCTTCTTCATCCAGGGCGTCAGCAGCATCAGGATGACGCCAGCGCCGATGGGGATGGCCGTGAAGATCAGAAAGAAGACCGACATCGAGTAGTGGTTGGAGATGTCGTCGATGTAGGAGCCCGTCACGCCGGCCAGCTTGTTGGCGATGGCCGTGTTCAGGAACCAGACGCCGAACATCAGCCCCAGCAGGCGTGCGGGCGCCAGCTTGGAGATATAGGACAGGCCCACGGGCGACAGGCAGAGCTCGCCCATGGTGTGCAGCAGATAGGCCAGGCTCAGATAGAGCATGCTGACCTGGGCCGTCTTGGCACCCTGAGGGATGCCGGCCGAGCCATAGGACAGGGCCGCAAAACCCAGGCCGAGCAGCACGAGGCCGACGCCGAACTTGACCGGACCGGCCGGGTTCCAATGCCTCTCCCACATCTTGGAGAACATCGGTGCCAGGATGACGAGGAAGAAGGAGTTCAGCACGCCGAACCAGCTGGCCGGCACTTCGGACTGCTCCAGCGCGAACTCGCGCGCCAGCATCCAGATCACCAGGCCCCAGATGACGGCGAAGGCCAGGCCCAGCATGGTGTTGGCCAGCAGGTAGCGGCTGCCGGTGCTGCGGTTGAGCTTCCACAACAGCCAGGTCAGGATCACGGCCGGCAGCACCGTCATCAGCGAGTTGACGACCTTGAAGATGAAGCCGCTGGTGCCCACCAGCGCACGGTCGGTGTAGTCGGCCGCGAAGATGGTCATCGAACCACCGGCCTGCTCGAAGGCGAACCAGAAGAAGATCGTGAAGAAGGAGAAGACGAAGATGGCTTTCAGCCGGTCGGCCACGACGTGGGCCGGCGCTTCGTCAGCCGCGGCCGCAGCAGCGGCCTTGGCGCGATCCTCGACCTTCGGGGGCGCGCCGATGTCGCCGAAGATGTGCTGGCTGAAATAGAACTGCAGCGCGCCCAGGATCATGAACAGGCCGGCGAGGCCGAAGCCCAGGTGCCAGGACACCTTCTCGCCAATGTAGCCGCACAGCAGGATGCCGAAGAAGGCGCCGGCGTTCACGCCCATGTAGAACAGCGTATAGCCGCCGTCGCGGGCGTTGTCTTCCTTGGGGCCGTAGAGCTGGCCGACGATGGCCGACACATTGGGCTTGAACAGGCCCGTGCCCAGCACGACGAGGCCGAGGCCGATGTAGAAGCTCGGCACCGTGTTCAGGAACATCGAGATGTGGCCGGCCGCGATGACGAAGCCGCCGAACAAGACGGCGCGGCGCGTGCCGAGGTAGCGGTCCGCCAGGTAGCCGCCCAGCACCGGCAGCAGATAGGCCATGCCCGTGTACCAGCCATACAGCGACGTCGCCTCGGCACGGCTCCACCCCCAGCCGCCCTTGGCGACCTCGGTCACGAGGAAGAGCACCAGCAGGCCGCGCATGCCGTAGTAGGAGAAGCGCTCCCACATCTCGGTAAAGAACAGCACGAAGAGCTGATTGGGCTGGCCGAGGATGGTCGCCGGGGTAGGCGCCGCTCGGCCGGCCGTGGCCGGGTTGGCCACGGGGGTGGTGGTAGTCACGTCAGTCGTTCCAGGTGAAACCGCGAGGAGGCGGGCGGGTAGCCCGTGCGGAAGCCTGGAATTGTCCCGCCAGCAGGGCGTTTTCCGCGGACGGGCGGCCCAGGGATTGCCCTGGGTCGGTTCAAGCCCGCGGTATGCCGAGGAACTCAGGGCGCAGCGGCGTGCGGTGCGCCCGCGGCGGCGGCGAGAACGGGCTCACGCTCCGGCAGGATGTAGACCAGGCTCTTGCCAGCGCCCAGTGTGGGCAGCACGACCTCGTCGAAGAAGGCCGGTTCGACGACGACGCAGCCCAGCGTGATGCGACGGTCTTCCAGCTTGGCCGAGGCCAGGCGCTCTGGGCGGCGCTGGCTGGCCGGCGCGGGACGCAGCCGGTGGATGGCAAGGTTGGCTTCGTAGTCGAACCAGACAATGCGCTCGCCGTTCAGGTTGACGCCCGGCTGGGCTTCAAAGCGGCCGGCCGGTGTCACGCGTTCGTTGACCTTGAGCGCCGCCGGCTGCTTGCCGCGCGAGCTCTGCGGCTCCTGGTCACCGGGCGTCAGGCCCAGCAACACGGGGGCGCGGCCGACGAGACTACCGTCCGCGGCATAGATCGACAGCGTCGCCTGGCGCTTGTCGACGATCGCAAAAGGGCGGCCGTCCCGGGCGTCACTGGCCACCGGCCTTGAGATGACCTGCGCACCAGCCGAAGCCGTCGCAAAAAGGCTCCACACTGTGGCGATGCCACACATGACGGCCCTGGCCCGATCTGCCCAACTGCTGCCCACTCGACGCCCCTTGTCCCGGGCGGCGCAACCATCGCGCCTGCCTTGGCGGGCAGTCTAGGAAAGCAGTCTTGTAACCAACAGACAAGGACTTCACGGTTTGGCGTTGTTACCTCGTCTTGACCCGGCCTGGGCCAGCACCTGGGGCGGTGCAGCGCCTGGGAAGAAGGCCATCAGGGATTTCTTTTCCGGCAGCACGTAGACAACGGCACGGCTCTGGCCCAGGTTGGGCAGGACGGTGCGCTCGAAGAAATCGACGGGAACGTTGATGCAGCCCCAGCTGATGCGGTTGTCGGCCGCCGTCTTGGTGGCCAGGCGCTCCAGGCGGCGCTCCTTGGGGTTGGAGTTGATCACGCGGTGCATGGACACGGCGGCGTCGTAGTCCACCCAGACGACCTCCTTGCCGTCGGCGTTGCGACCAGGGGCCGACACGAAGCGGCCGGCCGGCGTCGTGCGCTCCTGCGGCTTGATCTGCTCGATGCTCTTGCTGCCGATGCCAGCCACCGTGAGGTCGCCGGAGGCATAGCCGAGCAGCACCGGACTGGTGCCAAGCAGGCGGCCACCAGCGGTGAAGACGTAGACCTGGGCGCGGCGCTTGTCGATGATGGCGAAGGCGCTGCTGCCGTTGTCGGCCTCGCGCACGGCCCAGGCGGCCACGCGGGTCACGTCCAGCGGCGCACGGACCTTGCCGAAGTCAAGCTGGCGGTCGATGACCGCGGGCGGCTGGGTTGGGGCGGGCGCCTTGGCGACAGCCACCGGGCGATGGGCGGACGCCACGGCGGGCTTGCGCTTGAAGCTGCCGCTAAAGAAGGTGAAGAAAACGGCCAGTGCCAGGGCAGCGATGACGCCACCCTGGCCGAGGCCGATGAGGATGTCACGCCGCCGGGCTGCGGCGGCGAGATCAGCGCGTTCTCCGAAACGCATGGTTTGTGACGGAGGCAGCGCTCAGCCGACGACGATCAGTGGCGGTCGGCGCGGGGGGCGGGCGCAGCCGGCTGGTCGTACGACGGGCTCGGCGTGGTCGTCGTGGTCGTGGTCGTCGTGTCAGTCGTCGTGGTGGTCGGCGTCGCGGCGGTGCTGTCGACCGGCGGCGTCACCTTGGCCGGGTCGTCGGCGGGCGGCTGCTGCTCGGCCATGGCGGCCGTGGCGGCGGTGCTGTCCGCAGGCGCCGCTGCATTCGGATCAGCCGGCGCCGCATTCGGGTCGGCAGGGGTCTGTTCGCTGGTGGGCGAAGCCGTGGCAGCGGCCATCGGGTCGGTAGGCTGCTTTTGATCTTCGGTCTGGGCGAAAGCCAGGCCGATGCTGGTCACGAGAACGGCGGCGGTCAGTGCACTGGTGGCGGTCTTGAGGGCGGACATGGGGGGAACTCCTTTTGAAAGCGGGAACCGGCCTGGAGCCGGGTGGCTGGGCCGGGCATTTCCACCGGCTGAGGTCCACTCTAGGCCTGCACCCTTGCGCCCGGCGTCGGCGCCGAGCGTCATCTCATGTAGGAGGCTCCCCCAGTCCGTAGCGGCCGGTTACGCCGTGTAGCTGCCGTGCCTCGCCGCTCGCATTCGCCTGAGCCTTCGCAGCCTCAGAGATTGAAGTCGTAGTCCACCGTCAGCGGTGCGTGGTCGCTGAACATCTGACCGGTGTAGATGGCCTCCCGCCGGGCCAGCGCCGCGATGCCGGGTGTGGCGAGGTGGTAGTCCAGCCGCCACCCGACGTTGTTGGCGCGCGCCGCACCGCGGGCGCTCCACCAGGTGTATTGCTCGGCCTTGTCGTTCAACGTACGGAAAACGTCGACGACACCCCCGTCGTCGAAAAGCGTGGTCAACCAGGCGCGCTCCTCGGGCAGGAAGCCGCTGTTCTTCTGGTTGCCGCGCCAGTTCTTCAGGTCGATCTCCTTGTGCGCGATGTTGACGTCGGCGACGAGGATGAACTCGCGCTCGGCCTTCAACGCCTGCAGATGAGGGTAGAGCGCCGCCAGGAAGCGGTACTTGACCGCCTGGCGCTCCTCGCCACTGGTGCCGCTGGGAAAGTAGACGCTGATGAGGCTGAGCTTGCGGCCGGGCTTGTCAAAACGCTTCTCCACCCAGCGGCCCTCGCAGTCGAACTCGGGCATCGCCAAGCCCGTGATCAGGTCGCTGGGCTCTTCCTTGGTGTACAGGCCCACGCCCGAGTAGCCCTTTTTCTCGGCGTAATGGAAATGGCCGTTGAGCAGGTCGCAGCTGCGGAACTTGGCTTCCACGACATCCGCCTGCGCCTTGAGCTCCTGCACGCCGACGGCATCAGCCTGCTGCTTGTCGAGCCAGTCGAAGAAGCCCTTGCTGGCGGCGGAACGCACGCCGTTGAGATTGGCGGTGATGAAGCGCATCGGATTAGGGAGAGGGTTTGACCTGGAGAAGTATCGCAGTGCAGCAAATGCACAACACAGCGGCACGCTTTCATCACGGAACCGTCATGTGATCTTTACGATCCAGTAGGAATCAGAGGCGCCGCGAGCGCCCATTTCTTTACCCACTTGCCCGCGAACCCGTCAACCCGAGGATTTCTCATGCCCAAATACAGCCTTTCACCGACCCTGCTCGCGCTGGCGCTGAGCACGGCCTTCCCGATGGTGGCCCTGGCGCAAGCCACGCCGGCAGCCGAAGCCAAGAAGGACGTCAGCCAGCTCGAAGCCGTCATCGTCACCGGCAGCCGCCGGGCCGAGAACCTGAAGGAAGTGCCGCTGTCGATCTCGGCGATCAAGTCCGAGGATCTGGACACCTACAACGCCAGCGGCCAGGACGTCCGCGCCTTATCTGGCAAGGTGCCGAGCCTGAACATCGAGTCCGACTACGGCCGCACCTTCCCGCGCTTTTACGTGCGCGGCCTAGGCAACACCGACTTCGACATGAACGCCTCCCAGCCGGTCGGCCTGGTGTACGACGATGTCGTGCAGGAAAGCATCGCGCTCAAGGGCTTCCCGGTCTTTGACATGGCCCAGGTGGAACTGCTGCGCGGCCCGCAGGGCACGCTGTTCGGCCGCAACTCGCCGGCCGGCGTCATGAAGTTCGATTCGGCCAGGCCCACCAAGCGCCTGGAAGGCTACGCCAACATCGGCTTCGGCCGCTGGAGCGCCGTCAACCTCGAGACGGCCGTCAACGTGCCGGTGAACGAAGACCTGCAGCTGCGCGTGGCGGGCCTGGCCCAGCGCCAGAGTGACCGCGTCCACAACCCGGTGACCAGCGCGACCTCCGACCTGGAGGGCTACAACGACAAGGCGCTGCGCCTGCAGGCCCTCTACAAGAGCGGCAACTTCGAGGGTCTTTTCAAGGTCCAGGCCCGCGACTTCAAGGGCACGGCCACGACTTTCCGCGCCAACATCATGAAGCGCGGCACCAATGACCTCGTCGACGGCTACGACGACAGCTCCTACCCCAGCGACGGCTACAACTCGCAGACGCTGAAGTCCAGCGAGATCAGCGCTCGCCTGCGCTGGGATTTCGACGGCGTGTCGCTGTACTCCATCACCGCCCACGACCGCGCCAAGTTCTACAGCCGCGGCGACGTGGATGGTGGCTTCGGCTGCCGCTTCTGCGGCATCCCGGACGGCCCGAAGTACTTTCCCGCAGGCTCGAACACGCCCTACCCGTCCGTCATCCCGTTTGACGCGCAGACGGCCGACGGCATCCCCTACCTGCGCCAGACGACCCAGGAATTCCGCCTGCAGTCCAACACCAGCGCGCCGTTCCAGTGGATCGCCGGCCTGTACTACTTCAATGAGAAGCTGCAGGTCGACAGCTTCAACTTCGACAGCTTCGCCGCGGGTGACCCGCAGAACGGCTATGCCGTGCAGCACCAGGAAGCCAAGTCCTGGGCGGCCTTCGGCAATGTGAAGTACGCCGTCACGCCGGACTTCAAGCTCACCGCCGGCCTGCGCTACACCGACGACAAGAAGGACTTCGACGCCGTGCGCACCTGGACGCCGGGCAAGGCCAACAACGTCGACATCATCGGCCCGTTCTACACCCACCCCAAGTCGACGAACTGGAGCTGGGACTTCGGCGCCAACTACAACCTCGACAAGTCCACCAGCGTGTTCGCGCGCGTTGCCACCGGCTACCGCGCACCGTCCATCCAGGGCCGCGTGCTCTTTGGCGACTCGATCTCGGTGGCGAACTCCGAGAAGGTGCTGTCCGTCGAGGCCGGCTTCAAGGCCGACCTGCTCGACAACACCGCCCGCGTCAGCGGCACGGTGTTCAAGTACCGCGTCAAGGACATGCAGCTGACGGCCGGCTCGGGCTCGACCAATCAGAACCGCCTCGTCAACGCCGCCAAGGCCGAGGGCCAGGGCTTCGAGCTGGACGCCCAGGCCATCATCGCGCGCGACTGGCGCACGACGCTGGGCTTCTCGTACAACGACACGAAGATCAAGGACGCCAATCTCTTCGTGCAACCCTGCGGCAATGCCAACTTCCAGTTCCTGGAAGCCAACACCGGCTGCACGGTGCTCGACCCGGCCGGCCCGCTGGCTGGCACGGTCAGCATCAACGGCAACCCGCTCCCGCGCGCACCCAAGGTCACCTGGAACTGGACGCTCAAGTACAGCGTCGAGCTGGGCAACGGCGAGCTGAGCGTGCTGACCGACTGGGCCTACAAGGACAAGTACAACATGTTCCTGTACGAGGCCGTCGAGTACAAGGCCAAGTCGGCGCTGGAAGGCGGCCTGCGCGTGGGCTACGGCTGGAACAACGGCAAGTATGAAGTGGCGGCCTACTCGCGCAACATCACCAACCACCGCCAGGTCGTCGCCGCCATCGACTTCGACAACCTGACCGGCATCGTCAACGAGCCCCGCAGCTACGGCGTTCAGTTCAAGGCCAGTTTCTGACCTTGTGGGACGGACCTGGCCAGGTAATCCTGGACAGCTCGGTCCTCAACTGATTCAGCGTAAGACGTCATGCGGGCCCCGCCCGCGACTTGGTGAAAACCATCGACGGCCCGGCCCCTTCTAGGGGTCGGGCCTGTTTTTTTGACCCCTAGAATCTTTGTCACATGTCCGCCGCGCCCACCGACTCTCTCGCCCAGTCTTTTGTCGCCTTCGCCGTCGAGGCCGGCGTGCTGCGCTTTGGCGAGTTCAAGACCAAGGCCGGCCGGCTCAGCCCCTATTTCTTCAACGCCGGCCTGTTCGATGACGGTGCCAAGCTGGGGCGACTGGCTGGCTTCTACGCCGAGCGGCTGATGGCCTCGGGCCTGCAGTTCGACATGATCTTCGGCCCGGCCTACAAAGGCATCACGCTGGCCGCCGCTGTATCCATGGAGCTGGCGCGCCGCGGCCACAACGTGCCGTTCGCCTACAACCGCAAGGAAGCCAAGGACCATGGCGAGGGTGGCACCCTCGTCGGCGCGCCGGTCCAGGGCCGCGTGCTGATCATCGACGACGTCATCTCCGCCGGCACCTCGGTGCGCGAATCCATCCAGATGATCGAGGCCGCCGGTGCCGCGCCCTGTGGTGTGAGCATTGCGCTGGACCGCCAGGAGAAGGCGGCCGAAGGCGGCGTCGACAGCCCGCAGTCTGCCGTGCAACAGGTTCAGCAGCGCTACGGCCTGCCGGTCGTCGCCGTGGCGGGTCTTGCCGACCTGCTGGCCTTTCTTGAAGGCGCGCCGGAGCTGGCCGCCCACCGCCCGGCCGTGCTGGCCTACCGAGAGCGTTACGGGGTCTGATGCGCGTCCTGCCCGCCCTGCCCGTTCTTGCCGGCCTGTTCGTCGCCAGCACCGCGCTGGCGCAAGACGTCACGCCCGCCAAGGGCATCTACACCTGCACGACGGCCGATGGCCGCAAGCTGACCGGCGACCGCCCCATCCCCGAGTGCACGACGCGCGAACAGCGCGTGCTCAACCCCGACGGCTCGCAGCGCGCGACGCTGCCGCCCTTCCTCAGCCCCGAGGAGCGCACCGCCAAGGAGGCCGCGGACCGCCGCGCCGCGGCGGAACGCATTGCCCAGTTGGACGCCATCCGCCGCGACCGCACGCTGATGCTGCGCTATCCCACCGAGGCCGCCCACCAGCGCGCCCGCAACGCCGCGCTGGACGACTCCAACAAGGCCATGCGCATGTCCGAGCGCCGCATCAAGGACCTGAACATCGAGCGCAAGCCCCTGCTCGACGAGGCCGAGTTCTACAAGGGCCGCCCACTGCCGGCCAAGCTCAAGCAGATGCTGGACGCCAATGACGCGAGCATCGAGGCCCAGCAGGTTCTCATCGAGAACCAGAAGGCCGAACTCGTGCGCATCAACAAGACCTTCGACGCCGAGCTCGCCCGGCTGAAGAAACTCTGGGCCGGCGCCACGCCGGGCTCACTGCCACCGCTTGGCGAGCTGCCGCCGACGGCACCGCCGCCGACGCCCAAGCGCTGAGTTCAGCTTCGGGCAAACCCTGGGCTAACCGAGCTTCTTCTTCAGCAGTTCATTGACCAGGGCGGGGTTGGCCTTGCCCTTGGTCGCCTTCATCGCCTGGCCGACCAGCGCGTTGAAAGCCTTGTCCTTGCCGGCCCGAAACTCGTCGACCGACTTCTGGTTGGCGGCCAGCACCTCGTCGAGGATGGCCTCGATGGCGCCGGTGTCATTCGACGTCCTGAGGTCCTTGGCGTCGATGACTGCATCGACATCCTTGCCCTCGCCGCTCCACAAGGCTTCGAAAACTTGCTTGGCAGAGTTGTTGGAGATCGTGCCGTCGGTAATGCGCACGATCAACTTGGCCAGCAACTCCGGGCCGACTGGCGCGGCATCAATCTCGCGGTCTTCCGAATTCAGCCGGCGCGACACCTCGCCCATAACCCAGTTTGCAACCAGCTTCGGAACCGCACCCGCGGCCTTCGCGGCCTCGTAGTAGCGCGCCGTCGCCAGGCTCTGCGTCATCATCGTCGCGTCATAGGCGGGCAGGCCATCGACGCTCTCGAAGCGCGCCGCCATCACGCGCGGCAGCTCGGGCATCTCACCCTTCACACGCTCCACCCACTCCGGCGCAATGACCAGCGGCGGCAGGTCGGGGTCGGGGAAGTAGCGGTAGTCCGCCGAGTCTTCCTTGCTGCGCATCGCGCGGGTCTCACCCGTGTCCGGGTTGTAAAGGATGGTCGCTTGGCTGATTCGGCGGCCGTCCTCCAGCTCGTCGATCTGCCAGTTCACCTCGTAGTTCACCGCGTCGACCAGGAAGCGGAAGCTGTTGAGGTTCTTGATCTCGCGGCGCGTGCCATAGGGCTCGCCGGGCTTGCGCACCGACACGTTGACGTCGCAGCGGAACGAGCCTTCCTGCATGTTGCCGTCGCAGATGCCCAGCCACATGACGAGGGCGTGCAGCGTCTTGGCGTACTCGACCGCCTCGGCTCCCGAGCGCATGTCGGGCTCGGAGACGATCTCCAGCAGCGGCGTGCCGGCGCGGTTCAGGTCGATGCCGGACTGGCCGTGATAGTCCTCGTGCAGGCTCTTGCCTGCATCCTCCTCGAGGTGGGCGCGGGTCAGGTTGACCTTGTGCTTGACGTCGCCGACGAAGAACTCGACCGAGCCGCCCTGCACCACCGGGATCTCGAACTGGCTGATCTGGTAGCCCTTGGGCAGATCCGGGTAGAAGTAGTTCTTGCGCGCGAAGATGGACAGCGGCGCCACCTTGGCGCCAACCGCCAGGCCAAAGCGGATGGCCCGCTCGACCGCCGCGCGGTTCAGCACCGGCAGCGTGCCGGGCAGGGCCAGGTCCACCGGCGAAGCCTGGGTGTTGGGCGCCGCACCGAAGGCGGTCGAGCTGCCGCTGAAGATCTTGCTCTGCGTGGAGAGCTGGACGTGGTTTTCGAGGCCGATGACGACCTCATAACCGCGGATGAGCTTGGAAGTTGGCATATTCAGAATCCTGCGGGCGCGGCCAGATGCCAGTCGGTGGCCTGCTGGAGGGCATGAGCGGCGTGCAGCAATTGCCCTTCCCTGAAGTAGTTGCCGATCAGCTGCAGGCCGACCGGCATGCCACCGGCGCCCGTGCCTACCGGCACGCTCATGCCGGGCAGGCCAGCAAGCGAGCCGGGCAGCGTGAAGATGTCGGCCAAATAGGCCTGCGTCGGGTCGTCCTTGCCCTCGCCATGCTTCCAGGCGACGGTGGGCGCCACCGGACCGGCGATGACGTCGCACTGGGCGAAGCACTGCTGGAAGTCGTCAGCGATCATGCGGCGCAGCTTCTGAGCCTGCAGGTAATAGGCGTCGTAGTAGCCGTGTGACAGCACGTAGCTGCCAATCATGATGCGGCGCTTGACCTCTGGGCCGAAACCCTCGGCGCGCGTCTTCTTGTACATATCGAGAAGATCGTCGTACTTGGCCGCACGATGGCCGAACTTGACGCCATCAAAACGGCTCAGGTTGGAACTCGCCTCGGCCGGCGCAATGATGTAGTAGACGGGAATGGCCAGTTCGGTGCGCGGCAGGCTGACGTCCACCAGCGTGGCGCCCAGCTTTTCCAGCTCGGCCAGACCCGCGCGCACGGCGGCGTTCACGTCCGCCGACAGGCCCGCTGGGAAGAACTCCTTGGGCAGGCCAATACGCAGGCCCTTCAGCGGTTTGCCGGCAGAAGCACCTTCGCGAGCGGCCAGCATCTGCGCATGAAAGTCCTGCGGCGGTTGCTGCACGCTGGTCGCGTCGCGCTCGTCGAAGCCGCTCATGCTCGAGAGCAGCAGCGCGCAGTCCTCGGCCGAGCGGGCCATGGGGCCGGCCTGGTCCAGGCTGGAGGCGAAGGCGATCATGCCGTAGCGGCTGCACACGCCATACGTCGGCTTGATGCCGGTGATGCCCGTGAAGCTGGCCGGCTGGCGGATGGAGCCGCCGGTGTCGGTGCCGGTCGTGGCAGGCACGAGGCGCGCAGCCACGGCCACGGCCGAGCCGCCGGACGAACCGCCGGGCACGCGGCCGAGGTCCCAGGGGTTGTGGGCCGGGCCGTAGGCGCTGTTCTCGTTGGCCGAGCCCATCGCGAACTCGTCGCAGTTCAGCTTGCCTAATGAAACCGTGCCGGCCGCGTTCAGCTTGGCGACAACGGTCGCGTCAAACGGGCTGCGGTAGCCGGCCAGGATCTTGGAGCCGGCCGTCGTCGGCATGTCGGCCGTGACGTAGATGTCCTTGTGCGCAATCGGCACGCCGGTCAGCGCAGCGGCATTGCCGGACGCCAGCACCGCGTCAGCCGCAGCCGCACGGGCCAGCGCGCCGTCGGCGTCCACATGCAGGAAGGCGCCCAGGCTGGCGTGGGCGGCAATGCGCTCCAGCAGGCTTTGCGTCGCCTCGCGGCTGGACAGGGCACGGCTTTTCAGGGCGGCGGCCAGCTCGGCCACGCCCATGTCGTGAACGGGCTTCATTCGATGACCTTGGGAACGAGGAAGAGGCCGTCCTCGACGGCCGGGGCGCTGCGCTGGTTCAGCTCGCGCTGGTTGGTCTCGGTGACGGCGTCATCACGCAGGCGCAATTGCACCTGCTGGATGGCCGACAGCGGCGTGTACAGCGGCTCGACGCCGGCCGTGTCGACGGCGCTCATCTGGTCCACGATCTTGAAGAAGTCGTTCAGGTTGCCCAGCAGCGCCGCAGATTCAGCCGGTTGCAGTTCCAGCCGGGCCAAATTGGCGATGCGGCTCACGTCATCGGGAGTGAGGCTCATGAGTCGTTTTCAGAAGTAAGGATTGAGCCAGAAACCCAGTATTGGCGGGCTCAAAACGAAGGGGTTCGGTTATTATCGCCGTCCATCTTCATGGCCTTCGGGGCTGCCCTCTCAGCGACAGATTTCGTCGCGGTCCGGGCGGCCTTGCTGCTTTAAGCACCCCCCATTTTCAGAGCCGCGCCCCGCCGGCGAGGCTCCTTCCGCGCCCACCCATGTTCGCCTCCCTGCGCCGCTATTTCTCGACCGACCTCGCCATCGACCTCGGCACCGCCAACACCCTGATCTACGTGCGTGGCAAGGGCATCGTCCTCGACGAGCCCTCGGTCGTTTCCATCCGCCACGAAGGCGGCCCCAACGGCAAGAAAACCATCCAAGCCGTTGGCCGCGAGGCCAAGGCCATGCTGGGCAAGGTGCCCGGCAACATCGAGGCCATCCGGCCGATGAAGGACGGCGTCATCGCCGACTTCACGGTGACCGAGCAGATGCTCAAGCAGTTCATCAAGATGGTCCACGACTCGAAGACCTTCAAGCCGAGCCCGAGGATCATCATCTGCGTGCCCTGCGGTTCCACCCAGGTGGAGCGCCGTGCGATCCGCGAGAGCGCCCTGGGCGCCGGCGCCAGCGAGGTCTACCTGATTGAGGAACCCATGGCCGCCGCGATCGGCGCCGGGCTGCCGGTGGCCGAGGCCTCGGGCTCGATGGTCGTCGACATCGGCGGCGGCACCACCGAAGTCGGTGTCATCTCGCTGGGCGGCATGGTCTACAAGGGCTCGGTCCGCGTCGGCGGCGACAAGTTCGACGAGGCCATCATCAACTACATCCGCCGCAATTACGGCATGTTGATCGGCGAGCCCACGGCCGAGGCGATCAAGAAGAACATCGGCAGCGCCTTCCCCGGCTCCGAGGTCAAGGAGATGGAAGTCAAGGGCCGCAATCTCTCCGAAGGCGTGCCGCGCAGCTTCACGATCTCGTCCAACGAGATCCTGGAAGCCCTGACCGATCCGCTCAACCAGATCGTTTCCGCCGTGAAGAACGCGCTGGAGCAGACGCCGCCCGAGCTGGGCGCCGACATCGCCGAACGCGGCATGATGTTGACCGGCGGCGGCGCRCTGCTGCGCGACCTGGACCGCCTGCTGGGCGAGGAAACCGGCCTGCCGGTGCTGGTGGCCGAAGACCCGCTGACCTGCGTCGTGCGCGGTTGCGGCATGGCCCTGGAGCGCATGGAGCGCCTGGGCTCGATCTTCACGTCGGAGTGAACCGGCCTTCTTCCCACGCTGAAGCAATGCAACCACAGAGGCACAGAGGCACGGAGAACAGACCGGCTCCGCATTTCCTCTGTGCCTCTGTGCCTCGGTCGTTGCGTTTATCGTCGCAACCGCCACTGTCGGCCTGACCTCGCGGCGCCATGCCCCTCGGCACACTAGACCGCACCCCCCCGCCGTTCTTCCGCCAGGGTCCGTCGGCGCTGACCAAGCTCGCGCTGTGTTCGGCGCTCGCGCTGCTGCTGATGGTGGCGGACGCGCGTTTCAAGCTCATGCAGCCGGTGCGCGCCGCCTATGCGCTGGTGCTGCACCCGGTGCAGCGCCTGCTGCTGACGCCGGTGGACGCCTGGGAGACGGCTGGCGACTACCTGCGCGGCACCAAGCGCGCCATGGAGGCCGAGGACCAGGCCAGGCGGCAGCTCAGCGCCCAGGCCGAGCGCCTGTCGCGCGCCCAGGCGCTGGAGGCCGAGAACGACCATCTGCGCAAGCTGCTGGGCCTCAAGCCCTCGCTGATTGCGCCCTCGATGCCTGCCGAGGTGCTGTTCGAAGCACCCGACCCCTTTTCACGCCGTGTCGTCATCGACCGGGGTGCCACGCTGGGCGTGGTGGCTGGTTCGCCGGTCATCAATGAGGCCGGCGTGCTGGGGCAGGTAACGCGCGTCTACCCGCTGTCGGCCGAGGTCACGCTGCTGACCGACAAGGAGGCAGCCATCCCGCTGTTGAACGCCCGCACGCAGATGCGCAATGCCGCCGCCGGCCGCGCTGACGGATCGGGCATGGAATTGCGTTTCCTGGCCGCGAATGCCGATATCAAGGTCGGCGACCTGATGACGACCTCCGGCCTGGACGGCGTCTACCCGCCGGGCCTGCCGGTCGCCAAGGTCAGCGTCGTCGAGCGGCGCGGCGATTCCAGCTTCGCCCAGGTGCTGCTGGCACCCATTGCCCAGCCCGACAGCGCCCGCCACGTCCTCATCTTGCTGCCGCAGGACCGTCATCTGCCTGCCAAGAAGGAAGCGGAAGCGGCCGCCGCCGATGAAGCCGCCTCCGCCGCGGCCACCAAGGCCGCCGTGCGCGCCGCCAAGAAGGCCGAGCGTGCTGAAAGAGCCGCCGCCAAGGCTTCGGGAGCCTCCCAATGATCATGCCGCGCGCCGCCGACCAGCTGCTGCTGCCGGCCAACCCCTGGTTCATCGGCTTCACGCTGATCGTCGCGCTGATGATCGACATGGTGCCGGCCGGCCGGCTGGCGGCCTCGCCTGACGTGCTGGCCGTCGTGCTCGTGTTCTGGGGCGTGCACCAGCCCCGGCGCGTCGGCGTGTTGTGGGCCTTCATCTTCGGCCTGGCCATGGACGTGCACGACGGCGCCCTGCTCGGGCAGCATGCGCTGGCCTACAGCGGCCTGAGCTTCGGCGCCATCACGCTGCACCGCCGCCTGACCTGGTTCCCGCTGGGCGCCCAGGCCGTGCAGGTGCTGCCGCTGTTCTTCGGCGCCCATGCGCTGGCCTTGATCGTGCGGATGATCATCGGTGGCATGTGGCCGGGCTGGGGCGTGCTGCTGGCGCCGGTCTTCGAGGCGGCGCTGTGGCCCGTGGCCAGCTTCCTGCTGCTGGCACCGCAGCGCCGTGCGCCGGATCGCGACGCCCACCGGCCGCTGTAGACGTCCGTGGTCGTCCTCAAGAACCTCCACCAGGAGCTGTCGCGCTTCCGGCTGCGCGTGCTGGCCGCGGGCGCCTTCGTGCTGTTCTGCTTCGGCCTGCTGGTCGCGCGCCTGCTGTGGTTGCAGGTGGTGCAGTACGACAGCTTCGCCGAACGCGCCGAGTCCAACCGCATCGCCGTCGTGCCCATCGTGCCCAATCGCGGCCTCATCAAGGACCGCAACGGCGTCGTGCTGGCGAGCAACTACTCGGCCTACACGCTGGAAATCAACCCCGAGAAGGTCGTCGATCTGGACGCCACCATCGAGGCCCTGGGTCAGGTCATCGAGGTTCAGGCCCGCGACAAGCGCCGCTTCAAGCGCTTGCTGGAAGAAACCAAGCACACCGACTCCCTGCCCATCCGCACCAAGCTGACGGACGAAGAGGTCGCCCGCTTCACGGCCCAACGCTTTCGCTTTCCCGGCGTGGAGATCAAGGCGCGGCTGTTCCGCTCCTATCCCCTGGGCGAGGTTGGCGCCCACCTGATCGGCTATATCGGCCGCATCAACCAGGCCGAGAAGAAGGCCATGGACGATTGGGAAGAAGAAGACCTCGCCAACTACCGCGGCACCGAGTACATCGGCAAGCTGGGCCTGGAACAGGCCTATGAAAAGGAGCTGCACGGCGCGACCGGTTTCGAGCAGGTGGAGACGAGCGCAGGCGGCCGCGCCGTGCGGCGCCTTGCCCACAAGCCGCCGACGCCCGGCAACACGCTGAACCTGTCCATCGACATCAAGCTGCAGGCGCTGGTGGAGCGGCTTTTCGGCGAGCGCCGCGGCGCGCTGGTCGCCATCGATCCGCGCAACGGCGAGGTACTGGCCTTCGTCTCCAAGCCGACCTTCGACCCCAACCTCTTCGTCGACGGCATCGACGCCGACTCCTGGCGCGACCTCAACGAGGACATCGACAAGCCACTGCTGAACCGGGCCCTGCGCGGCACCTACCCGCCGGGTTCGACGTTCAAGCCGCTGATGGCCATGGCGGCGCTGAACAGTGGCAAGCGCTCGCCCAGCACGGTCATCATCGACAACCTGACCTACAGCTTCGGCGGCCGCACCTTCGGCAGCCCCGAGACCGATCGCGCCGGCCCCAAGGACATGCGCCTGGCCATCGTCAGCTCGTCCAACGTCTACTTCTACAGCCTGGCCAACGAGATGGGCGTGGACCTGATCCACGACCAACTGGAGCCCTTCGGCCTGGGCCGCAAGACCGAGATCGACGTGCAGGGCGAGGTCACCGGGGTCCTGCCGTCGCAGGAATGGAAGCGCCGCTACTTCGCCAGGAGCCCGGCGAATCAGAAGTGGTTCCCCGGCGAGACCATCTCGCTGGGCATCGGCCAGGGCTACAACAGCTTCACCATGCTGCAGATGGCCACGGCCTACTCGACCATCGCTTCCGGCGGCCAGCGCTACAAGCCGCGCCTGGTGCGCGAGATCGAGGACGTGGTGAAGCACGAGCAGCGCCGCATCGCCAGCGATGCGCTGCCCGCGCTGCCGCTGAAGCCCGCCGACGTCGCCGTCATCCAGAACGCGATGAACGGCGTGACGCTCGAGGGCACGTCGCGCCAGGTTTTCCTGGGCGCGGGCTACCAGAGCGGCGGCAAGACCGGCACGGCCCAGGCCGTCGGGTTGAAGGCCGGCGAGAAGTACAGCAGCATCAAGGCAGACGAGCGCAAGCGCGACCATTCGCTCTACGTCGCCTTCGCGCCGGTGGACAACCCGACGGTGGCCCTGGCCGTCATCGTCGAGAACGCCGGCTGGGGATCTTCTTCCGCTGCGCCGATTGCGCGCCGCGTATTCGACTATCTGCTGCTGGGCCAGTACCCCAGCGAGGAAGACATCGCCAAGACGCAGCTGGGCCAGACCTTCGCCCCCACCGGCACACCGCGCAAGGTGGCGGACGTGCCACTGTCAGGCTGGCAGCCGATAGCGCCCTCGGTCTCGGCCTCCGCAGCTTCGGCGCCCCCCGCACCCGCCTCGGGAGCCTCGCGATGACCGTCATCGAACGCCCGCCCCTGTGGCAACGCCTCAAGCCCTGGCTCAGCGGCTTCGACATCCCGCTGCTGCTCGCCGTGCTGTGGATGTGCGGCTGGGGCCTGCTGTGCATGTACTCGGCCGGCTACGACCACGGCACGCGCTTTGCCGACCATGCCCGCAACATGGTGCTGGCACTGGGGCTGATGTTCATCGTCGCCCAGGTGCCGCCGCAAAAGCTGATGGCGCTGGCCATCCCGCTGTACACGATCGGCGTGATGCTGCTGATCGCGACTGCCCTGTTCGGTGTCACGAAGAAGGGGGCCACGCGCTGGCTCAGCATCGGCGTCACGCAGATCCAGCCGTCCGAGCTGCTCAAGCTGGCGACGCCGCTGATGCTGGCCTGGTGGTTCCAGAAACGCGAGGGCCTGCTGCGCTGGCCGGACTTCATCGCCGCGTTCGCGCTGCTGCTCGTGCCCTTTTTGCTGATCGCCAAGCAGCCCGACCTGGGCACCGGCATCCTGGTGCTGGCGGCCGGCCTTTACGTGATCTTCTTCGCCGGCCTGCCGTGGAAGCTCATCGTGCCGGCCCTGGTGCTGGGCGCCGCCGGCGCGACCGCCCTGGTGCTCAGCGAGGACGCCATCTGCCAGCCCGACCTGAAATGGCCGGTGCTCAAGGAGTACCAGAAACACCGCATCTGCACGCTGCTGGACCCGTCAAAGGACCCGCTGGGCAAGGGCTTTCACATCATCCAGGGCGAGATCGCCATCGGCTCCGGCGGCATGACCGGCAAGGGCTTCATGCAGGGCACCCAGACTCACCTGGAATTCATTCCCGAACGCACCACCGACTTCATCTTTGCGGCCTTCGGCGAGGAGTTCGGCCTGATGGGGGCGCTGGCCCTGCTGGCCGGATTCACGGCGCTGATCCTGCGCGGGCTGATGATCGCCTCCGACGCGCCGACCCTGTTCACCCGCCTGATGGCCGGCGCGGTGACGCTGTCCTTCTTCACCTATGTCTTCGTCAACATGGGCATGGTCAGCGGCATCCTGCCGGTCGTGGGCGTGCCCCTGCCCTTCGTCAGCTATGGCGGTACGGCGATGGTGACGCTGGGGCTCAGCCTGGGCCTGCTGCTGTCGATCGCCCGCGTCAAGAAGCTGGTGAAGACGTAGCCGGAAACCTGATCGTGAACCGCGCCCCCGGCCCCTGGCCGTCGGGCGTCTCGCCCCCCACGGCGCGCCGCACGCGCGCGTCATCCAGGGTCAGCTCGGCCTCGTGGTGCTGCACGATCTCCTGCACGATGGCCAGCCCCAGGCCCGAGCCTTCCACACCGCTGCCGAGCGAGCGGTAGAAGGGCTGGAACACCTTGTCGCGCTCGGCGGGCGCGATGCCCGGCCCGGTGYCCTCGACCTGCAGCACGACAACTTGGCCAAAGGGGTCCTCCACCACGCGCACCGTCACCAGGCCGCCGGCCGGCGTGTAGAGCAGCGCGTTGTCGACGAGGTTGCGGATCAGCTCCCCGATCAACACTGGCTGGCCATGCACACGCAGCCGGCTTTCATCCGGCACCACGCCGTCGTAGCCCAGGTCAATGCGGCGCTCCAGCGCGCGCGGCACGAAATCGCGCACCGTGTCGATGGCGATCTCGGCCAGGCTGACGGGTTCACGCCGCATGGCCTGTTCGGCGTCTTCAGCGCGGGCCATGGACAGCAGCTGGTTGACCATGTGGGCCGCTCGCTCGCTGGCGCGGGCAATCTGGGCCAGCGAACGTTTCAATTCATCGGGGTTGGAGCGGCCAGCATCGATCTCGCGCTGCATGAACTCGGCCTGGGTACGCAGGCCAGCCAGCGGCGTCTTGAGCTGATGGGCAGCGTCGGCCAGGAAGTGCTTCTGCCGGCTCATCGATGAGTCCAGCCGCGCGAGCAGGTCGTTGATGGCCTGCACCAGCGGCGCGACCTCATCGGGCACGCGCTGCTCGTCAATGGGCGACAGGTCTGAACTCTCGCGCGAACGGATGCGCCGCTGCAATTCATTCAGCGGCGAGATGCCACGCGCCAGCGCCAGCCAGACCAGCAGCACCGCCAGCGGCAGGATGACGAACTGCGGCAGGATGACGCCCTTGATGATCTCGTTGGTCAGCCGGGCGCGCTTGCCCAGCGTCTCGGCGACCTGCACCAGCATGGTCTTGGCCGACCCGGCCTGCCCCTCGGGCGCCACCCAGAGATAGGCCACGCGCACGGCGTCGGTGCCGACCTCGTCGTCGCGGAAATGCAGCTCCCAGGGCACGACGGGGGCATCCTCGGTCGGCACCGCCAACGTCGCATCGCCACTGAGCAGTTCGCCACGCAGGCCCAGCACCTGGTAGAAGACCGTGTCCGACGCGTCCGCCCGTAACAACGCCGCGGCCTCGGGCGCCAGCGCATAACGGTCCTTGCCCTTGACAGGCGCCGCCTCGGCCGCCACCTGCAGCCCGAGGCTGCGCGCCATCTCGCCCAGCTCGCGGTCATAGGGCCGGCTGGCAATGCCCTGCGCCACCAGCCAGGTCAGCGCGACGCTGATCGGCCAGATCAGCAGCAGCGGCGCGAGCATCCAGTCGAGGATCTCGCCGAACAGCGAACCCTGCGCAGCAGGGGCGCCCGCCCGAACCAGCGTGCCCTGTTCGGGGCTGGCGCCGTCCTTGTTGGGCATTTAGGAGTTGATCTTCTCTAGGCAGTAGCCGAGGCCGCGCACCGTCGCGATGCGAATCGGCCCCTGCTCGATCTTCTTGCGCAGCCGGTGGATGTAGACCTCGATGGCGTTGTTCGAAACCTCCTCGCCCCACTCGCACAGGCGCTCGACGAGCTGGTCCTTGCTGACCAGCCGCCCGGCGCGCTGCAACAGCACCTCCAGCAGCGACAGCTCGCGTGCCGACAGCTCCAGCATCTGCTCATTGATATAGGCCACGCGGCCAGTGGCATCAAAGGTCAGCGGCCCATGCTTGATGAGGCTGCTGGCGGTGCCCAGGCCACGGCGGGTCAGCGCGCGCACGCGCGCCTCAAGCTCCTGCAATGAGAAGGGCTTGGCCATGTAGTCATCGGCGCCCAGGTCCAGCCCCTTGACGCGCTGCTCGACGCTGTCCGCCGCCGTCAGGATCAGCACCGGCATGGTGGAACCGCGTGCGCGCAGCTTGCGCAGCACCTCCAGCCCATGCAGGCGCGGCAGACCAAGGTCGAGGATGACCAGGTCGAACTCATGCGTCGCCAACGCCGAATCGGCCTCGGTGCCAGAACTGACCCTGTCGACAGCGTAGCCAGAGGCCCGCAAGGCCCGCAGCAAGCCATCGGCCAGCACTTGGTCGTCTTCGGCAATCAGGATGCGCATAGGTTTTGTCTCCGCCGCCGATGTTAGGCGGTGGCACGCTGGCTCATGCCATGAGCCACCCCACACCTAGGATGCTCCTCAATCCTGATCCGCTAGCTGCCGTGGATCGGGGGACAAACCACTGTACAAACCCACAGCTTGCCCCATAATTCAGCCCATTCCCCACGGAGATTCGCATGGACGCCCCCGTCAAAGCCCTGAACACCGAAAAAGCCAAGGCCCTGCAGGCCGCCCTCGCCCAGATCGAAAAGCAGTTCGGCAAGGGCTCCATCATGCGGCTCGGTGAAGGCGAGGTCATCGAAGACATCCAGGTCGTCTCCACCGGCTCCCTGGGCCTGGACATCGCACTGGGCGTCGGCGGCCTGCCACGCGGCCGCGTCGTCGAGATCTACGGCCCCGAGTCCTCCGGCAAGACGACGCTGACGCTGCAGGTCATCGCCGAGATGCAAAAGCTCGCCGGCACTTGCGCCTTCATCGACGCCGAGCACGCGCTGGATATCCAGTACGCCCAGAAGCTCGGCGTCAACCTGCAGGAACTGCTGATCAGCCAGCCCGACACCGGCGAACAGGCCCTCGAGATCGTCGATGCGCTGGTGCGCTCCGGCTCGGTGGACCTGATCGTCATCGACTCGGTCGCAGCGCTGACGCCCAAGGCCGAACTCGAAGGCGAGATGGGCGACAGCCTCCCCGGCCTGCAGGCCCGCCTGATGAGCCAGGCCCTGCGCAAGCTGACCGCCACGATCAAGAAGACCAACTGCATGGTCATCTTCATCAACCAGATCCGCATGAAGATCGGCGTCATGTTCGGCTCGCCCGAGACGACCACCGGCGGCAATGCGCTGAAGTTCTAYGCCTCCGTGCGCCTGGACATCCGCCGCATCGGCTCGATCAAGAAGGGCGAGGAAGTCATCGGCTCCGAGACCAAGGTCAAGGTCGTCAAGAACAAGGTCAGCCCCCCGTTCAAGACTGCCGAGTTCGACATCCTCTATGGCGAGGGCATCAGCCGCGAGGGCGAGATCGTCGACATGGGCGTGGTCGCCAAGGTCGTCGAAAAGTCCGGCTCCTGGTACGCCTACCAGGGCGAGAAGATCGGCCAGGGCAAGGACAACGCTCGCGAGTTCCTGCGCGAGAACGTCGACGTGGCCCGCGAGATCGAGAACAAGATCCGTGAATCCCTGGGGGTCGCTCCGCTGACCACGGCGGCCGAGGAGTAAGCCGCCAGCCCTCCCCATGGCGACCCGGGCGCCGCTGTCGTTGAAAGCCCGCGCCATCGGCCTGCTGGCCCAGCGCGAGCACAGCCGTGCCGAGTTGCGGCGCAAGCTGTTGCGGATCGAGCAGCAACGGCGGCAGCGTGCGCGCCTGGCCGCGGCGCAGGCCGCCGGCGAGGGCGAACCGTCGGCGGCTGTCGAAGAGGAAGATGGCGCTGAGGACGTTGCGGTCGCGGTCGATGCCTTGCTCGACGCCCTCGCGGCCACCGGTTACCTGGACGAAACCCGTTTCGTCGAGTCCCGCCTGCATCTGCGCGCCAACCGCTTTGGCGCCCAGCGCATCCAGCAGGAGTTGGCCCAGCACGGGCTCAAGCTGGGTGCCGAACAGCAGGCAGCCCTGCGCGAAACGGAGATGGAACGCGCCCGTGAAGTCTGGCGCAGGCGCTTCGGCGACGATCCTTCGCGCGACGCCGCCGAACGAGCGCGTCAAAGCCGGTTCCTGCTGGCACGCGGTTTTGCCCCCGAAGTGGTGCGCCGCTTGCTGAGGGCCTAAGGGCCGCTTGACCGAGCGCGCAGGGGGAGTTTTCACCCTCCGTGCTACATTGCCGCCTGCCCCAAAAACGAGGGTTCACCCGGTTACAAGCCCCTTTGCCCCTCTGGCAGAGCGGTGCAAAGACCGGGCCGACCCCGTCCCGGCATCGGCCGGGGTGATTCGCCATTCCCCCGTTTCATGCCTGTCGCCCACCCGTCCGTCCCGCGCCGCCCGCTGCATCGCCGCGCCCTCGATGTGCAGGTGTTCGCGCGTGATGACGGCTTGTTCGACGTCGAAGCCAGCCTGACAGACACCAAGACGCATGACGTGCCACTGGCGGGCGTGCCGCGCAAGGCCGGCCAGCCTATCCACGAGATGCACCTGCATCTGACCGTGGACGCGACGCTCACCATCACCGCAGCCCGTTCCGAGACGCTGTGGATGCCGTATCCCGGCGCCTGCGACCACCATGGCAATGCCTATGCCCGCCTCATCGGCCTGAACCTGATGAAGGGCTTCCGGCAGGCCGTCGGTGAACGCCTCGGCGGCACGCGCGGCTGCACCCACGTCACCGAGCTGTGCCAGATCTTGCCGACGGCCGTCATCCAGGCCATGGCTGGCTCCGTCATCGACACGCGTGAGAGCCCCCACGCGCCTTCGGCGCTGCCCCCCGAGGGGGCTGAGACGCCTAGGGGCGGCCCGTCGCCGTCTCGCGAAGGCGATGCCGCCGGCAACCCGCCCTTCCAGCTCGACCGCTGCCACGCCCTGCGCCGCGACAGCGTGACCGTCGCCAAGTTCTATCCCCGCTGGCATCAACAAACCGCTGCCCAGCCGGCCACTTCCGAATCCTGACTTCCCCGACCCGAGAGACCCAGCCATGAAAATCCACGAATACCAGGGCAAAGAGATCCTGCGCCAGTTCGGCGTGCCGGTGCCGCGCGGCATCCCGGCTTTCACCGTGCAGGAAGCCGTCGAGGCCGCCCAGAAGCTGGGTGGCCCGGTCTGGGTGGTCAAGGCCCAGATCCACGCCGGCGGCCGCGGCAAGGGTGGCGGCGTCAAGGTCGCCAAGACACAGGACGACGTCAAGGCGCTGGCCGAGAAGATCCTCGGCATGCAGCTGATCACGCACCAGACCGGCCCTGATGGCCAGAAGGTCCGGCGCCTCTACATCGAAGATGGCGCTGACATCAAGAAGGAGCTCTACGTCTCGCTGGTCACCGACCGCGGCACGCAGAAGGTCGCCTTCATCGCGTCGAGCGAAGGCGGCATGGACATCGAAGAGGTGGCCCACTCCACGCCCGAGAAGATCATCACCGAGATGATCGACCCGCTGGCCAGCCTGACCGAAGCCCAGTCGCGCAAGATCGCTGCGGCCATCGGCCTGACTGGCGCCTCCATCGACCAGGCCGTCGACATCTTTGCCAAGCTCTACAAGTGCTACATGGACACGGACGCGTCGCTGGTTGAAATCAACCCGCTGAATTGCGACAGCAAGGGCAACCTGATGGCCCTGGACGCCAAGTTCAACTTCGACGCCAACGCGCTGTTCCGCCACCCCGAGATCGTGGCCTACCGCGACCTGGACGAAGAAGATCCGGCCGAAGTTGAAGCCAGCAAGTTCGACCTGGCCTACATCAGCCTGGACGGCAACATCGGCTGCCTGGTGAACGGCGCCGGTCTGGCCATGGCCACGATGGACACCATCAAGCTGTTTGGCGGCGAGCCGGCCAACTTCCTGGACGTCGGCGGCGGCGCCACGGCCGAGAAGGTCACCGAGGCCTTCAAGATCATGCTCAAAAACAAGAGCGTGAAGGGCATCCTGGTCAACATCTTCGGCGGCATCATGAAGTGCGACACCATCGCCGAAGGCGTCATCACCGCCTGCAAGGCCGTGAACCTGTCCGTGCCGCTGGTTGTGCGCATGAAGGGCACCAACGAAGAACTGGGCAAGAAGATGCTGGCCGAATCCGGCCTGCCCATCATCGCGGCCGACACGATGGCCGAAGCGGCCACCAAGATCGTCGCCGCAGTCGCCTAAGCCCGCCCAGAGGAATCAGACATGTCCATCTACATCAACAAAGACACCAAGGTCATCACCCAGGGCATCACCGGCAAGACCGGCCAGTTCCATACCCTGGGCTGCCAGGCCTATGCCAACGGCAAGAACGCCTTCGTCGCGGGCGTGAATCCGAAGAAGGCTGGCGAGAAGTTCAGCGAGATCCCCATCTACGCGACCGTCAAGGAAGCCGCCTCGCAGACCGGCGCGACCGTGTCGGTGATCTACGTGCCGCCCGCCGGCGCCGCCGCCGCCATCTGGGAAGCCGTCGAAGCCGACCTGGACCTGGCGATCTGCATCACCGAAGGCATCCCCGTCCGGGACATGCTGGAAGTGCGCAACAAGATGAAGGCCAAGGAAGCCGCTGGCGGCAAGCGCACGCTGCTGCTGGGCCCCAACTGCCCCGGCCTGATCACGCCGGAAGAAATCAAGATCGGCATCATGCCCGGCCACATCCACCGCAAGGGCCGCATCGGCGTCGTGTCACGCTCCGGCACGCTGACCTATGAAGCCGTGGCGCAGCTGACCGAGATCGGCCTGGGCCAGTCGTCGGCCGTCGGCATCGGTGGCGACCCGATCAACGGCCTGAAGCACATTGACGTGATGAAGGCCTTCAACGACGACCCGGACACCGACGCCGTCATCATGATCGGCGAGATCGGCGGCCCGGACGAGGCGGAAGCCGCGCGCTGGTGCAAGGCCAACATGAAGAAGCCCATCGTCGGCTTCATCGCCGGCGTCACGGCGCCCCCCGGCAAGCGCATGGGCCACGCCGGCGCGCTGATCTCCGGCGGCGCCGACACGGCCGATGCCAAGCTCGCCATCATGGAAGAGTGCGGCTTCACGGTCACGCGCAACCCATCCGAGATGGCCAAGCTGCTCAAGGCCCTGCTCTGAGTGCTCCTCGTGAGCGATTCGAGGGCCGTTCACTGAACGGCCCTTTTCCTTTGCTGCCTGCGTAGTTGCACGCAGACGCAGCCCGCCCGGGCGGACCGACACTCGGGCGACCAACACCGAGCCTGCCATGGACCTGCTGAACGCCGCCTTCTTCATCGCGCTGCTGAAGATCATCTGGGTCAATATCCTGCTGTCCGGCGACAACGCCGTCGTCATTGCGCTGGCCTCGCGCAATCTGCCGCACAGCCAGCAGAAGAAGGCCATCGTCTTCGGCAGCGGCGCTGCCATCCTGCTGCGGGTCGTGCTGACGCTGTTCGCCGTACAGTTGCTGCAGCTGCCCTGGCTGAAGCTGATCGGCGCCGTGCTGCTGTTGTGGATCGGCATCCAGCTGCTGGCCGACAGCGAAGACGACGCCGACGTGCACGCCAGCGGCAATCTGTGGACGGCCGTGCGCACCATCCTGATCGCCGATCTCGTCATGAGCCTGGACAACGTCATCGCCGTCGCGGCCGCCGCCAACAGCGCGCCCGAGGGCGCCCGCCTGATGCTGCTCATCATCGGCCTGGGCCTGTCCATCCCACTCATCATCTTCGGCAGCACGCTGCTGTTGAAGCTGATGGAGCGCTTCCCGGTCATCATCACGCTGGGGGCCGCCCTGCTGGGCTTCGTCGCCGGCGAGATGGCGACGACCGATGCGGCCGTGCACGAGTGGTTCGAGGCGCATATGCATGGCCTGGACTACGCCGTCAGCATCAGCTGCGCGGTCCTGGTCGTCGTCGTTGGCATGGCGCTGGCCCGCCGCAGCAAGCGCGAGGCCGCCTAAGATCGACCGCATGGCAAGCGGCGGCAAATCCGGCAAGGCAGGCAGCTTTTGGCAGCGCCTCATCGGTCGGGTGCCCGATCCTGCTGGCTCACCGTACGGCGATCCGTCGGCCCTGCCGACCGTGCAGCAGACTCAAGGCCCCGGCGCGTCCACGCCGCAGGTCAGGGCCGCACAGCCGCCCCCCGACCTGCGCGATTTCGAACTCGGTGCCGAGATCGGCCGCGGCGCGATGGCCGTGGTCTACAAGGCCACGCAACGCTCAACGGGCCGCCAGGTCGCCATCAAGCGCCTCGCGCTGAGCCGCGAATTCTCGGCCGAAGACCTGGCGGACGTGCGCGAGCGCTTCATGCGCGAGGCGCGTGCAGCCGGCCAGCTGGAACATCCAGACATCCTGCAGGTCGTCGATGCCGGCCAGGACGGCGCTGACGCCTGGATCGCCCTCGAATACGTGCTCGGCCGCGACCTGAGCAGCTTCACCAAGGCCGGCCAGCTGCTGCCCGCTCGCGAAGTCGTGCAGATCGGCGCGCGGCTGGCGCGGGCCCTGGCCTATGCCCACAGCCAAGGCGTGGTGCACCGCGACATCAAGCCCGCCAATGTCATGCTGGACCGCATCAATGGCAGCCTGAAGCTGATGGACTTCGGCATTGCCCGCGTTGGCGACGGCAGCCGCACCCGCACCGGCCTCGTGCTGGGCACGCCGTCCTTCATGTCTCCGGAGCAACTTGCCGGCCTGACGGTGGACGGCCGCAGCGACCTCTACTCCCTGGGCGTGCTGCTCTACCAACTGCTCAGTGGCGCACTGCCCCATCAGAGCGAGTCCATGGCGCGGCTGATGCAACAAATTGCGACCGAGCCTGCACCCGATATCCGCATTCACCGCCCCAGCCTGCCCGAGGCCCTCGCCCTGGTGCTGGCCCTGGCGCTGGAGAAGCGCCCCGAGCTGCGCTACGCCGACGGCGAGCAGATGGCTCGTGATCTCGAAGCCGTGCTCGTGCTCGGCCTTCAGGCCGAACCCGCTGCGCCCGAAACGGCTGCAGCGGCTTCCCCCCAGGATGCGGCCTTCGCACAAACACTGCGCTTGGCGCCTGAGGAAGCAGGGCAGAATCCTTGCTCCTCTGCCGAGCCCCACGAGCCACCGCAAGCCTCATGACCCTGGAGTTCTTCAGCGCCACCGACGTGGGACGTGCGCGTGACAACAATGAGGATTCGGTCGCCCTGGACGAGGCCGCAGGCCTGACCGTGCTGGCCGACGGCATGGGCGGCTACAACGCCGGCGAAGTGGCCAGCCAGATGCTGACCAGCTTCGTCAGTTCCGAGCTGGGCCGCTGGCTCAAGGACGCCGGCCGCGAGGCCCGGGCCGGCGAGGTCAAGCGCGCCATGGACATCTGCGTGGACAACGCCAACCGCGCCATCTTCAACGCCGCCAACACCAACCCGCGCTATGCCGGCATGGGCACGACGCTGGTGCTGGGCGTCTTCCGCCCCGAAGGCCTGCTGCTCGGCCATGTCGGCGACTCGCGCGCCTACCGGCTGCGCGCCGGCCGTCTGACGCAGATCACGCGCGACCACTCGCTGCTGCAGGAGCAGATCGACGCCGGTCTGCTGACCGTCGAAGAAGCCGCGTTTTCCAGCAACAAGAACCTCGTCACGCGCGCTGTTGGCGTCGAGGACACGGTGCTGATGGAGCTGCATCTGCACGAGGTCCAGCCGGGCGACACCTACCTGTTGTGCTCCGACGGCCTGTCCGACATGCTCGACGATGACAGCCTCGCCAACCTGCTCAACGGCAATCCGGCCTTGCCCGAAGCTGCACGCGCACTGATCAACGCAGCCAATGACAGCGGCGGTCGCGATAACATCGCGCTCATCCTGGCCCGCGCAGAAGGACGCCAACGTACCGAAGGACGGGGCTGGTGGCCCTTCGGTCGACGCGGCGGCAACTGACTTGCTACCCCATGCAAAGTCAGGGCACGTACAACAGAACTTGAGGTCATAAATGGGCAAACTGGTGGTTTCGCTCGACGGCGTCGTGATCAAGGAGGTGCAGATCACCAAGGACAAGACCACCCTCGGTCGACGTCCCTACAACGACATCGTCATCGACAATCTCGCGGTCAGCGGCGAACACGCCGTGCTGCAGATGGTCGGCGCCGACGTCTTCATTGAAGACCTCAATTCCACCAACGGCACGTACATCAACGGCAAGGCGATCAAGAAGCAGCTGCTGGCCGACAACGACACGGTCGAAATCGGCAAGTACAAGATCAAGTTCCTGCTGAACGACGGCGGCGACTACGAGAAGACCATGATCCTCAAGCCCGGTTCCGGCGCGCCGCCGAGCCTGGGCCTGGGCTCCAACTTCGGCTCGCTGGGTGCGGCCGCCATCGGCCCGGCCTCCATCAAGGTGCTGACCGGCGCCGCCGCCGGCCGCGAGGTCGCGCTGACCAAGGTCGTCACCACGCTGGGCAAGCCCGGCGTGCAGGTCGCCTCCATCACCAAGCGCCCCACCGGTTATGTCTTCGCCCACGTCGAAGGTAACCAGCGCCCCAGCGTCAACGGCATCCCGCTGACGGGCGAATCGATTGCACTCCGCACCGGCGACCTGATCGAGCTGGCCGGCACGCAGATGCAGTTCATCCAGGGTTGATCGCCCGAAGTCCAGGCCGGCCGCGGCCTTCGCGGCTGCTGTGACTTCCTCACGATAGCGACACCCCCAACTCGGTAATCCGACCGTCCGACCCACGGGGCGGGTGCGTACATTCTTGGCTCGGCCTCGCCTGATGCGAGCCACCCATTCCGAGCCACGCACCGCATGAACATCCGCGTCCTGGGCTGCTCCGGCGCCATTGCCGCCGGCTACAAGACCACTGCCTTCCTGCTGGACGACGATGTCCTCATCGACGCCGGCACCGGCGTGGGTGACCTGCCGCTGGATGCGCTGGCCGCGGTCGACCACATCCTGCTCAGCCACTCCCATCTGGATCATGTGCTCGGCATTCCGTTGCTGGCTGATGCGGTGCTGCGCCTGCGCGCCGCGGCGGGCCGTCCGCCCATCCAGGTCCACGGCCTGCCCGAGACGTTGGCCGCCCTGCGCCAGCACATCTTCAATGGCGTGATCTGGCCCGATTTCACCGTCCTGCCCAGCCGCGAGGCGCCGGTGCTGAGCCTGCACCCCTTCCAGATCGGCGACCGCGTCGACCTGGGCGGCCGCCTCATCGAAGTGCTGCCGGCAGCCCACACCGTGCCGGCCGTCGGTTTCGCCGTCGATGCCGGCACCGCGAGCGGCCACGCGCACTGGGTTTTCACCGGCGATACCGGCCCCAACCCGGCCCTGTGGCGGCGCCTGGCCGACCTGCGCCTGTCCCATCTCGTCATCGAGACGGCCTTCAGCGACGACGAGGCCGAGGTGGCCCACGTCAGCCAGCATCTTCATCCGGCGGAGCTGGGCCGCGAATTGACCCATCTGGCCGGCAGCGTCGACGTGCGCATCACCCACATCAAGCCCGGCGAGGTCGAAGCCGTCATGCAAGGCGTGCAGGCCTTGAACAGTCCCCATCGGATCAGCGCGCTGCAGGCCGGCCAGGAAATGGAACTTTGAGCCCGCCTTGCGATCGAGTCTGGCGCCCTGCGGCGCCATTTTTTCGCCTGACGTTTCTCGGCCCGCCACGCTGCAATGACAGAACGCGTCAGCTCGAAGTGACGTTTTTTGTCAGATCTGGCGACTCAACCACCTCAGCCGTGCGCTTTCGCACAGTTTGAGGGCCCGAAAAAGCTGGCACGGCCCCTGCATTCAGGGGGTGTGCCCTCCTCCCACCACTCACACTCGCTGGAGTACTGACATGAACCTGAAAGCACGCGCCCAACAAGGCTTCACCCTGATCGAACTGATGATCGTCGTGGCCATCATCGGCATCCTGGCTGCGGTCGCGATTCCGCAATATAAGGACTACACCGCCAAGGCCAAGGCTGGCAACGCGCTGTCGTCGGCCGACACCGCGAAGGCTGCCGTGGCCCTGTGCGCACAGGAAGAGGGTGGCCTCTCGACGTGCAATACAACCGGCGTGCTGAGCGCTTACAGCTTCACGCCGACCGCCGAGGTCGCCTCGCTGACGATCACCGGCAATGGCGTGATCGCACTGACTTTCAATGCTGCAACCAAGGTTGGCAACGACTTGGGCGCCAAGACCATCACGTTCACGCCGAGCCTGGGCACTTCTAGCGTCGTGTGGACTGCCACCACGACCGTGACCGCTCCGGTGCTCGTGGCAGCGATCCAGAAGAACAACACTTGATCTAGCGTTGTTCAATAAAAAGGGGCCTAGCGCCCCTTTTTTATTTTCTGCGGGGTGATTCGTCAATCTTTACCCAATGGCTTGCGGCGCTTCAGAACATCACTGGCTTCAGGAATTTCGACGTTGCGCCTGCGAAGCAGGCGCATATCGCATTTGTAGAGCCACTTCCTAAGATTTCCAGTCCTGCCATGTATAGAAAAAGTTGGGACACCAAACTGACTGCAGTTTCGTTTGGCGGCGGCTTGCTGATGTTTATCTGCATGATGCCGTTTTATTCGGCATTCAGCGCCTCCGCTCATGACTTGGCAAGGTTGGCGCAAATCCCACTATTCTTGCTCGCCACGATCTATCTGCTTTTGGGCGAACACGCGCCATGGGCACGGGAGAACGTCACAACGGTCGGCGTCTTGGTAGCACTGATGCTGCTTTCCGCTCTTCATGCTCATCAGCCCGCCGCCGCCTTCAGAGAGCTTTCGCTCGTCTTTTCACTGTTCTTCTTGACGCTTGCCATTGGCGCCCTTCGAAAGGAAATGGGGACAGAAAAGATTCTCCTTGCCATCGTCTTGTCGTGGCTCGTCTACGAGATCTTTTTTTTGCTAGCCTGGAGTGCCAGCGCTCTCAATGGCGGTGTGGGTAATTTTTGGCTGATGGTTCCGGGATTCGATAATCCTCGTTTCCTGAATCACGCCCAGACTCCCGCAGTTCCCCTCTTGATTGGCATCGCGAGCGACAGGAACCATTCCCTCAAACTCAGACGTTTCGGCTGGGTCGCCGCTACCTTCAGCATCGCTATCCTCATTGGCCTGGCATCGCGGGCGAGCAGCGTCGCATTGGTGTTGAGCGCGCTGGGGGTTGCAGTTATTTTCCGCCAACGAGCCGGCGCTTACCTGAAGTGCGGCCTGATTTCATTGACGGCGGCGTCGATTCTTTATTTTTGCGTTTTCTACGCAGTACCGCTCCAACTTAACGCCGCGGCGATGACCGCGCCGCACACAGCCAACGACCTGGTCAGCGATCATTCGCGCATATTTCTGTGGAAGATTGCCATCGATCAACTGATGAGTTCGCCGTTGCTGGGTGTTGGCCCGATGCATTTTTCAGAATATATCAATCTGCGCGCCGCGCATCCCCATAATATGTACTTTCAGATTCTTGCAGAATACGGATTGCCGATCGCATTGCTGATATTCTATTGGTTACTGCGCTTGCTATGGGAAGGCATTCGACGCCAACAAGCCGCGAAAAGCGGAATCACCGCGATGGCTGTTTCGGCGACCGCGGGCGTTTTGGCGTTGGCCATTGACGGGTTTTTCTCCGGCAATTTTGTGATGCCCGTATCACAGGTTTGGATATGCATCGCGATCGCCCTGTTTGCCAAGGCTCCGGCTGCCGCGTCAGCACGCAACGCCGTAGAGCAGCCCGAAAAACCCATGGCACCGAGGCTCATCCTGTTGGTACTTCTGATAGTTCAGCTGCTGTTTTCATACTCGACCATCAGGGAATATGAAATGCCGCGGCCCACGCTGGGGCAGCGGCCTGCATCGCCAGCGTCGGAACCGAACAACCCCCGCTTCTGGCTCGACGGGTGGCTGTAAGGGCTTCGCGCGCATCCAAAATACGCCCCTCTCGCCTGGGCTGCCACGCGCTCGGGCCCAGTCCAATACCCAGTCTCCTTAAAGCGTCGCCTACGTGCGTGACACCTATCTCTGCCATGTCGTCGCCTGCTTCCGCTGACTCCGCGCCCCTCAGCCTAGTTCTGGCCGCCGCCCTACCGCCGCTGTTGGCGTTCAACCAGACGCCCGCGGCCACCCTCTACAACCAGTTGCTCGCCCTCTCTGGCTGGGGCCTGGTGCTGCTGTTGTGGGCCCGGTCCACGCCAGGCTGGCGCGCAGGCCTGACGAGCCCCGCAGCCGTCGCCCTGGCCCTGCTGCTCGCCGCTCCGATGTGCTCGGTGGTCTGGCGCGGTTTGCCTGCGTCTCTTGGCCTGAGCGCCACCGCCATCATTGGCGCCGGGCTGGCCGTGCTGCTGGTGGCCCAAGGCTTGCCCCGCGACCAACGCGGCCGCGCCGCTGAAGCGCTCTGCTGGGGCGTGCTGGTGGCCGGGCTCGTCAGCGTGGCCATCAGCCTCGTGCAAGTCTTCATGCCCGACTGGGCTGATGGCAGCGTCATTGCCCGCTCGGGCGTGCCGGGCCGCGCGGTCAGCAATCTGCGTCAGCCCAACCACCTCGCCAGCCTGATGATGTGGGCGGCCGTCGCCAGCGTCTTCTTGACCGAGAAGCGCAACTGGCGCGCCGCGCTGCCGCCACTGCTGTTCGCCTTCGTGTTCACCGTCGTGATGGGCGCCTCGCGCACCGGTTTCATCGGCATCGCGATGCTGGCCCTCTGGGGCTTGGCCGACCGCAAGCTCTCGCGCGCAGCGCGTCTGTGTCTCATCGCGACTCCGTTGATGCTCGGCATCAGCTGGTGGCTGCTCTCGCTGTGGTCGGCTGAAGGACACACCTTCGGTGCGGCCTCGCGCCTGTCCGAGGGTGCCGGTTCACCGGCACGGCTGGCCATCCTGCGCGACGCCTGGGCGCTGACTGTCGCCAACCCGCTCTTCGGCGTCGGCTGGGGTGAATTCAATTTCGCGTGGAGCCTGACGCCCTTTCCGACCCGGCCCATCGCCTTCTTCGACCACACACACAACCTACCCTCACAGCTGGCCGTCGAAATGGGCCTGCCTTGGGCCGGCGCCGTGCTCGGCCTGCTCGGCTGGGCGCTGTGCAAGGCCTGGCGCGGCGCGGCACGCGCGGGCGAAGATGCCCCTCTACGCCGCGCTGCGCTGATGATCGTGCTGACCATCGCGCTGCACAGCCTGCTGGAGTACCCGCTCTGGTACGCCTACTTCCTGCTGCCGGCCTGCTTCGCCCTAGGCCTGGCGCTGCCGGCGGAGGCCGACGCCGCGCCCGCGTCGGCAACAACCTGGCAAGTCATCGGTGCGCTGCTGATCGCCGGCAGCGCCTTCGCAGTGTGGGACTACCAGCGCGTCGTTGCCATCTACACGCCGAGCGAGGACGCGATGCCGCTGAACGAACGCATCGCGAACGGCCAGCGCTCGCTGTTCTTCAGCCACCAGGCCGACTACGCGGCCGCCACCAGCCAACCCCCTGGGCCGCTCGCGCTGGAGGCTGCGCGCCGCACGGCCTTCAATCTGATCGACGCGCGGTTGCTGATGCACTGGTCGCAATCGCTGGACAAGACCGGTGACCAGGAAGGCGCGCGCTTCCTCGCCGACCGCCTGCGCGAGTTCCGCAATCCGACCGGGGACAACTGGTTCGCCAACTGCGAGATCGCCGCCTCAGCCGCCGCCATGCCGCAATGCCAACCGGCATCCGGCGTCGTCCCCTGGCGAGCGCTACGCTGATTCGGCGGCACTCCAGTCGCCGCTCTTGCCGCCCTGCTTCTGCAGCACCCGCACGTTGCCGATGACCATGCCGCGGTCCGCGGCCTTGCACATGTCGTAGATGGTCAGCAGGCCGACCTGCACGGCGCACAGCGCCTCCATCTCGACGCCGGTGCGGCCCAGCGTCTCGACCTGGGCGCGGCACAGCACGCGGCCGCCGGCTTCGTCCAGATCGAAGTCCACCGCAACGCGAGTGATCGGCAGCGGGTGACACAGTGGCACAAGGTCGGCGCAGCGCTTTGCGCCCTGGATCGCCGCGATGCGTGCCACGCCCAGCACATCGCCCTTCTTGGCCGTGCCGCTGGCGATCAATGCAAAGGTCGCCGGCTGCATGCGAATCTCGCCTGCGGCGACGGCGACACGGTGGGTCTCGKCCTTGGCCGACACGTCCACCATATGGGCCTGGCCCTGGGCGTCGAAGTGAGTCAGCGGGGTCGACATACCAAGAAACATTCAGGAAACCGAGTTGCAGGCATCATAGACAGCCGGCTCCCGCCGGCCGGAGTCTCTGTTCGATGAAGAAGTCACCCGCCTCCCGCGCCCTGCTGACCCTGCTTGCGGCCGCCTGCCTCATCACCACCAGCCCGATCCGGGCCCAGGTCAACCTGCCCGCCCTGGGTGACTCGGTCTCGCAGGATCTCGATGTCGTGGCCGAGCGGCAGCTCGGCGAGCGCTACATGCGCATGATCCGCATCGACCCCGCGTGCGTGCAGGACCCCATCCTGCAGGAGTACATGGCCGGCATCTTCGAGCCGCTGGTGGCCGCGTCGCGCAAACTCGGCCATATCGGCGAAGACATCCAGACCCGCTTCGCCTGGGAAAGCTTCCTCGTCGAGGACAAGAGCGTCAACGCCTTTGCGCTGCCGGGCGGCTTCGTTGGTACCCACCTGGGGCTCATCGCGATGACGGTGTCACGCGACGAACTGGCCTCGGTGCTGGCGCACGAGATCTCGCACGTGACGCAGCGCCACATCGCACGCCGCATTGCCGGTGACTCCAAGAACAGCATGGTCGCCATCGCGGGCCTGCTGCTGGGCGTGCTGGCCGCGTCGCGCGGCAACATCGACCTGGCCAATGCCGGCATCGTCGGCGGCCAGGCGGCGGCCACGCAGTTGTCGCTGAACTTCTCGCGCGACATGGAGCGCGAGGCCGACCGCGTCGGCTTCAACGTGCTTGTCGAGGCCGGTTTCGCGGGCAGCGGCATGGTCAGCATGTTCGAGCGCATGGAGCAGGCTTATCACCTGATGGACAACGGCGCCTTCCCGTACCTGCGCTCCCATCCGCTGACGAGTGAGCGCATCGGCGACGCACGCACGCGCCTGGCCCTCGAACCGTTCGCGCGCCCGCGGGGCCTCGCCGAGCATGCGCTGATGGCAGCGCGTTCGCGAGTGCTGATGGACCCCCGCGTCGAGGCCTGGAAGGTACTGGAGAACTACGACGCCGGCGCCCGCAACATCCGCGAGAGCGGCGGCTACGAACAGCTCGGGGCGCGCTATGCCGCGGCGCTGGCGTCCATCAAGCTGCGCAACTTCGACCGCGCAGAGGCCACGCTGCGCAGTGCGGAGGTGACGTTGCAGCTCGTCAACCCCAGCCCCGCCGAGACGGTGGCCGCCAGGCGGCAACTGACCTATCTGCGTGCCGAGCTCGCGCAGGCCCGCGGCCGCCCGATGGAGGGCACCGCCGCGCTGGACACGCTGTCAGGCGAGAAATCCCGCCCCATGCTGATGCAGCGCGTGGGCCTGGCGCTGGCGGCCGGCCCGGGGTCGCCGACCCTGCGCGAGGCCGCGGATGCACTGCAGACCCATGTCAGCCTGGAGCCGCGGGACTCCCTGGCCTGGGCCCAGCTCGCACTGATCTGGCAGAAGCTGGGCCAGCCGCTGCGGGCCGTGCGGGCCCAGGCCGAGGTGCATGCCGCCGCCGGCGACTTGAACGGTGCCATCGACCGCATGCGCTCAGGCCTGCGCCAGTCACGCGGGCCGGATGCCGACCAGGTCGAAGCCTCCGTCATCGACGCCCGGCTGCGCGCCCTGGTCTATGAGCGCCAGTCGCTCCTGGGCGAGATGTACCGCGGCCGCTACATCCCGCCGGACGTCGAACTGCCGAATTGAGACCACCCCGTACGGCCTGACGGCCGCCCCCTTCAAGGGGGCACTCCCGACGGACCGGCAAAGCCGGATCCGTGGGAGTCGCTGGAGGAGCGGCAGCGCTACGCGCGCCTAGAGCACCCACCTTCAAGCGGCGCGGAGACGTTGCTCTTCTTGATAGAGGGCGAACTCCTCACGCAGCGCCCGCGCCACGGCTTCACGCTGGCCGATGCGGCGGTGATAGACCTTGACCGCGGGCCATCCGCCCAAGTCCACGCCGGCATAGGGCGCCCAGTTCAATACGACGGCGAGGTAGATGTCGGCGATGCCATAGCTGCCCTCCAGGTATTCGTGCTGCTGCAGATGAGCTTGCAGGACGCCCAGGCGCAGCGCCGCCTTGTCCATCGAATAGGCCTTCACGTCGGCGCTGGCCTTGGGATCGAGCAGCGGCACGAAGACGGCCTTGTGCAGTTCGGTGCCGATGAAGCCCAGCCATTGCCGCACACGGGCGCGCGCATCGGCTTCGGCGGGCAGCAGGCCCGCCGCCGGGAAGGCCTCGGCCAGATATTGCAGCACCGCGGCGTTCTCGTTCAGCAGCCAGCCCTCCGGGGTGCGCAGCGCCGGCACCTGCCCCATCGGGTTGACCTGCCAGTAGTCGCGCCCGTCCAGCGTGCGCTTGGCCTTGCCGTCCACCTGCGTGAAGCGCGCATCGGCACCTACTTCATACAGCACGGTGCGGCTCGCCAGCGAACAGGCCATAGGGGAAAAGAACAGCTCCATCAAGATCTCCAACAGTGTTTTTGTACTGTATTGAATAGAATTCATTGTCGTCAATGAATTTCATGCGCCGTGGTACAAAAATCTGAAGATGAGGCCAAGCCAACCCCGCGCCCTCGCGGGCGGCCGCGCAGCTTCGACACCGAGGCCACGCTCGCGCAGGCCACGCTGGCCTTCTGGCAGCGCGGCTATGCAGCGACGTCGCTGGACGATCTGAGCCATGCCACCGGCCTGAACCGGCCCAGCCTTTATGGCGCCTTTGGCGACAAGCACGCCCTCTATCTGCAGGCGCTGCGTCTGTATACCGAGCAATCCAATGCCGCCATCGCCGCGGCGTTGGCGGACCGTTCGCTACGCGATGGCCTGCTGCGCGTCTACGAGTTGGCGCTGCAGCTCTACTACCCGCCCGACGAGGCCGCTCGGGGTTGCCTGCTGATTGGCACGGCGGCCACCGAGGCGCCGCGGGACGAAGCCATTCGCCAGCAGCTCGGCGATGCGCTGCGCGGTTTCAACACCGCTTTCGAGGCGCGGCTGCGGCGGGCAGTGACCGACGGCGAGCTGCCGCCCGGCACCGATGTGGCGATGCGCGCCCAACTCGCATCGGCGGTGCTGCATTCGATGGCACTGCGCGCCCGCGCCGGCGATGCGCGCGAGGAACTGGCCGCCTTCGCGGCCGCGAGCCTGGACTTCGTCTGCCGCTGACGCGTCAGTGATCCATTTCGCGTTTGCGGCACCCGGAATTTGCGGGCCGAGCGCTGGGCCGCTCCCGAGCCGGCCCGCCATGGCGATGTGCTTGCCGGTCAATCCGGCAAGTATCGCCGTCCCCTGGGGGGACCGACTGGACTCGCCGGCGTTCAGCAAGGAGAGGCTGGGCGAGGGGCCCCGTCTCAGTCGCCAGGGAAGACGCGCTCGACGACGACGTCGATGACCATGCCGCACAGGCTGTAGATCAGCGAGCCGATCAGCGCGGCGGCGAAGCCCGTCACGGCCAGGCCATCCAGCACCGTGGCGGCCATCCAGAACATCAGCGCGTTGATGATGAAGAGGAAGAGGCCCAGGCTGAGCACCGTCACCGGCAGCGTCAGCAGCACGAGGATGGGCCGCAGCAGCGTGTTCAGCAAGCCAAGCACGAAGGCCGCGATCAATGCGGATGTGAAGCTCTTGACGATGACGCCGGGGTAGAGGTGAGCCACCAGCAGCAGGGCGCCAGCGAGCAGCAGCCAACGAACGAGGATCTTGGTCATGGCCGCGAGCATATCGGGCCACTGCCAGAGCGGTGTCGCATGACTGCAGCATCGCGACGCCGCATCAAATAGGAATCGTTCGCATTCGTGTTAAGATTTTTTCATCGAACACGATCCCGTCTCGCTCGTGAAGCCCGCCCTCGCCTTTGTTGCCTCCAATTCGGCCCTTCCCGCGCCGGTCGCCGTCCCATCGCGACCGGCGGTGGTGCTGCCGTTGCGAGTGCCGGAACCGCGGCTCAGCTTTGCCGAGATGGGGCGCCCGTCGCGCAGCCGGCGCCTGTTGCTGGTGGGCATCGCGGCGCTGCATCTGCTGGGGCTGTGGGGCCTGAGCCAGGTGCAGGATGTGCACCGCACGGTGGCACGCCTGGCACCCGTCGTCGTGCGCCTGGTGGCACCGGCCGAACCGCCCAAGCCATTGCCACCGCCCCCAGTCGCGATGCCGGAGCTGAAGGCGCCGGCGCTAACGATGGTGGACCCGCCGTTGATCGCCGTCGCCGCCGCACCCGCACCCTCTCCTGTAGTCGCGGCCCTGCCGCCACCGCCGCCAGCGGTCGTTCCGGTGCAGACGGCGCCCACGCCAGTCATTCCAATCACACCCCCACCGGCCCCCCAGATCAAGCAGATCCCCGCCAGTGCGGTGCGCTATCTGAAGGAGCCGCGCATGACGGTGCCGCTGATGTCCAAGCGGCTGCACGAGTCCGGCGTCGTGCACCTGCGCGTCATCGTCGACGTGCGCGGCCAGCCGCGTGAGATCACCCTGGCGAAGTCCTCGGGCTTCGCCCGCCTGGACGAGCAGGCGCTGCAGGACATGCGCAGTGCCCGCTTCGCGCCATACACCGAGAACGGGCAGCCCGTCGAGTGGGAGGTCATCGCGCCGATGTCCTACGAAGTCGACCGCTGACCCCACCTCCTTTCCCTGAGTAGCCATGCCGTGGGCGGCGTCTTGCGCCGCCGTGGGCAAAGCCATGCCCATTCAACACGATCCCTCGGAGAAATCCATGTCCCGCAAGAACAAATCGAACAAGTCGAAGACGCAGGCGCTGCTACCCCTGGGCGCGCTGGCCGCCGGCTTCGGCCTGGCCACGGCCACCCTGGCCCAGACCGCGCCCACACAGAAAGCGCCCGCCAAGGAAGAAAGCGTGCTGCCCACCGTGCGCGCCAAGGCCACTGCCGAGCCGCAAGGCAAGGACGGCTACCAGGCCACCGAGACGCGCATCGGCAAGGGCAAGCAGGACATCCGCGACATCCCGCAGTCCCTGACCATCGTCACCGAGAAGCTCATCGACGACCGCAACCTCGACAACGTCAAGGAAGTGCTGAAGAACACCGCCGGCATCACCTTCCAGGCGGCCGAAGGCGGCGAGGAAGACATCAAGATCCACGGCATCTCGCTGCAGAGCACCGGTGACATCTTCATCGACGGCATGCGCGACCCGGCCTTCTACGACCGCGACACCTTCTTCCTCGACAAGGTCGAGCTGCTGCGCGGCTCCGGTGCGCTGATGTTCGGCCGCGGCTCCAGCGGCGGCGCGGTCAACCAGGTCACCAAGCAGGCTGTGCTGGCCGACCAGAACGAGATCAACGTCGGCGCCTACAGCCACGGCGGCCTGCGCGTCACCGGCGACTTCAACAAGCGCAGCGGCGAGACGACGGCCTGGCGCATCGGCACCATGGTCAACCGCGCCGACAACGACGGCTCGGGCAACATGATCAACAAGGCCGGGCTGGCCGGCTCGGTGCGCACCGGCATTGGCGAAGACGACGAGTTCGCCCTCACGCTGTACGCCCTGGACAACAACAACGGCATGAACTACGGCATGCCGTGGATCAAGCCCACGCCGACCGCTCCGAGCAGCGCCACGACGCTGCTGCCGCTGGCACCAACCGCCTACTTCGGGCTGGCAAGCGACCGCAACAAGGGCACGGCCAACTACGTGATGGGCTCGCACACGCACCGCTTCAGCCCCAACGTCGAGCTGGTCACCAAGGCCCGCTATGCGTCCTACACGCGTGACCAGCGCGCCGGCACGGTGCGCTTCGCAGCTGCAGCCCTGCAGCCGGGCGGCATTGCCGCGTCACTGGCGAACTTCGGCCCCAACACCGTGCTGGCTCGCGGCACCCAGCTGAAGATCCAGGATCTGCAGACCATCACCGTGCAGAGCGACCTGAGCGCCAAGTTCAAGGCCGCCGGCATGGAGCACCATGTCATGACCGGCGTGGACTTCGCGCAGGAGAAGAAGCAGGTCTACAACGACAGCCCCGGCTTGACGGCCGCTCAGCGTGCGGCCTTCTACGCGGCGCTGGGCCTCACCAAGCCCAGCACGCTGGCCGGCACGCCCGACGATGGTGCCGGCATCGACGAGTCGCGCCGCCAGCCTCTGAAGGCGAGCGAGTACACCTCCCGCTCTGCCGGCGCCTACGTGCAGGACATGGTGTCACTCACGCCGCACTGGAAGCTGCTCGCCGGCCTGCGCTACGACAAGCTCAAGGGCGACTACGACAACTTCAACTACAGCTACAACGCCACCGGCACGCCGGGCTACGACAAGATCGCTCGCTCAACGACCGACAGCTACCAGATGAACGTGTCGGAGTGGAGCAAGCGCGCCGCCGTGCTGTTCCAGCCGAGCGCCCAGCTGTCCTTCCACCTGATGGGCGCGACGTCGTTCAACACCTCGGGCGACACCTATTCGCTGAGCGCCGCCAACGCCAACATCCCGCCCGAGAAGTCGGTCAACATCGAGTTGGGCGGCCAGTACGACAGCGCCGACGGCAGGCTGACGACGCGTTTCGGCATCTTCCGCGCCACCAAGCTGCACGAGCGCAATACCGACCCGCTGAGCAATCTGGTCGTGCTGTCCGGCAAGCGCCACGCCCAGGGCGTCGACGTCGACATCACCGGCCGCATCACGCCGGAATGGGAAGTCTTCGGCACCTTCACCTGGATGCCGACGGCCATCATCGACATCGGTGCCGAAGGCGCGGAAGGCGAGGGCACGCGCCCGTCGCTGACGCCGCGCTACTCCGGCAGCTTGTGGACGACCTACAAGATCACGCCGCAATGGCGCGTTGGCGGCGGCTTCAACGCTCGCAGCGGCCAGCAGCCCAACCGCAACCCCGGCTTCTACGCGCCCAAGTTCATCATCGGCAACCTGATGGCCGAATACACCGTCATCGAAGACGAGCTGCTGTTCCGCCTCAACGTCGACAATGTGACCAACAAGCGCTACGCCGACACCCTCTACACGGGCCACTACATCCCGGGCAAGGGCCGCGTCGTCGCGCTGACGGGCACCTACAAGTTCTAACCCCGAAAGGCCCGCGCCCCGCCATGCTGCTCAAGATCGAACAGGTTCTGGATGCGGCCGGCCTGGCGAGGGCCCGCGAACTGATGGCCGCGGCCCCCTGGGCCGACGGCCGCGCCACCGCCGGCCGCCAGGCGGCCCAGGTCAAGAACAACGAGCAACTGCAGCCGGGCAGCGAGCAGCACCGCGAGCTGCAGGCCCTGGTGCTGCAGGCGCTGGAGAAGCACCCGCTGTTCTTCTCGGCCACGCTGCCCAAGCGCGTGCTGCCGCCGCTGTTCAACCGCTATGCCGGTGCCAGCAACGCCTACGGCAGCCATGTCGACCAGGCCGTGCGCTACCTCCCCGGCGGCGTGCAGCGCGTGCGCACCGACATCTCCTGCACCCTGTTCCTCAGCGCACCGGCCGACTACGACGGTGGTGAGCTCGTCATCGAACACGCCTTCGGCGAGCAGCGCGTCAAACTCGCCGCCGGCGACCTCGTCGTCTATCCCGGCAGCAGCGTGCACCGCGTCGAGCCCGTCACGCGCGGGGAGCGGCTGGCCAGCTTCTTCTGGATCGAGAGCATGGTGCGTGGCGACGAACAGCGCCGCCTGCTCTATGAGATGGACATGAGCCTGATGAAGCTGCGCGGCGAGCAGGGCGAAACGCCCGAACTGGTGCAGCTCACCGGCACGTATCACAACCTCTTGCGGATGTGGGCCGACACGTGACTGCGCCTCGCATCGAGTCGTTGCCGGACGGCCTCGCCAACCTGGCAGATTTCGAATCGCACGCCCAGACCCGCGTCGATCCCGCAGCCTGGGCCTACCTGAACGGCGGTGCCGCGGACGAGATCACGCTGCGCGCCAACCGCGCGGCCTGGGACGCCATCAAGCTGCAGCCCCGCGTGCTGCGCGACCTCTCCGGCGGCCACACGCGCGTGACGCTGCTCGGCCGCGAGCTGCGCCACCCCATCCTGCTGGCGCCCATCGCCTACCAGCGCCTTTTTCATGCCGACGGCGAGCTGGCCATCGCCCACGCCGCCGCGGCGCAGCAGGCCGGCCTCATCCTCAGCGCCCAGGCCAGCGTGACGATGGAAGAGGTCGCCGCACCGATGCTGGCCGACCCGAGTGCCGGCCCGCTGTGGTTCCAGCTCTACTGGCGTGACGACCGCGACTTCATGCGTGCGCTGCTCCAGCGCATCGAAGCCACCGGCTACCAGGCCCTGGTGCTCACCGTTGATGCACCCGTGCACGGCGCGCGCGACCGTGAGCGCCGCATCGGCTTCAAGCTGCCCGATGACATCCGCGCGGTGAACCTCGGCGGCGTCAAGAAGCCGCTGAACCTGCAGCCCGGCCAGAGCGCGCTCTTCGACGGCCTGATGCCGCGCGCCGCCACCTGGCGTGAGATCGACTGGCTGCGCGCCGAGAGCCGGCTGCCGCTGCTGCTCAAGGGCGTCACGCACACCGACGATGCGCGTGAAGCCCTGGCCCGCGGCGTGACCGGCTTCATCGTCTCCAACCACGGCGGCCGCACGCTGGACACGCTGCCGCCCACCGCCGAACTGCTGCCACCGCTGCGGGCCGCCCTCGGGCCCGACGTGCCGCTGCTCGTCGACGGCGGCATCCGCCGCGGCACCGATGTGCTCAAGGCCATGGCCCTGGGTGCCAACGCCGTGCTGCTCGGCCGCCCCTACGTTCATGCCCTCGCCGCCAGCGGTGCGCTGGGCGTGGCGCATGCGCTGCGCCTGCTGCGCGACGAACTCGAGATCGCCATGGCGCTCTCGGGCTGCAAGACTCTCGCCGACGCCGGCCCGGCGCTGCTCTGGCCCGGCAACTCCCGTTGAAAGGCTCACCATGAAATTCCTCGCCTCCCTTCTCCTCGCTTTCACCGCCTCCGCCGCCTTCGCTCACGGCAACGTCTCCTGCCCCGCCGTGCCCAAGGAAGAGAAGAAGCCGCAGATGGAACTCCAGAAAAAACTCGAAGGCGAAGGCTGGAAGGTCCGCAAGGTCCAGAACTACAACGGCTGCTACGAGGTTTACGGCTTCGATGGCGCCGGCAAGAAGGCCGAGGCCTTCTTCAATCCCAAGACCTTCGAGCGCGTCTATCCGGAAGGCGAGCAGCCCGCCGAGAAGAAGTAGATCAGCATGCGCGTGCGCGTCTGGGACGGCCTTGTGCGCCTGCTGCACTGGACGCTGGCGGCCGCCGTCGCGACCGCGTGGATCAGCGGGCACTGGCCGCCCAGCCACTTCGACGCCTGGCACCACACTGCCGGCTATGTCGCGGGCGCGGCCGTGATGCTGCGGCTGGTCTGGGGCTTCGTTGGCCACGGCTACGCGCGCCTCGCCCAGTTCGTGCGCCGGCCGCGCACGGTGCTGGCCTATGCCCGCGCGATGCGCGCCGGGCGCGAGCGGCGCTACGTCGGCCATAACCCGCTGGGTGGATGGATGGTGCTGGCGCTGTGGTCCACGGCCGCCTTGCTGACGCTCAGTGGCTGGCTCTACACGACCGACTGGCTGTGGGGCTACGAGTGGCTGTCGGACCTGCACGCGATGCTCGCCTGGCTCATCGCGACCCTCGTGGTCGGCCATCTCGGCGGCGTCCTTTTGACGAGTTGGCGGCATCGCGAGAACCTCGTCAGCGCCATGTTCAGCGGCATGAAGCGCGCGCCCGGCAGCGACGACATCGCCTGACTGCAAGGCCCGTGAAGGCCCAAGTGATGCGGCCTAGCGACAAGCAGGGCCTCAAAGGCCCGATTTCATGGGCCTTTGCGGGTCATCCCCTCTATGAAAGCCTTCTCTTCCCCTAGGGAGCGCAGTACCATCGCCGCCGCAGGGTGCTAGAGAGTATTGAAGGCTTACGCGGCCTTCACCCGGACCCGGCACATCAACAACCTTTGATGGAGTGAATCGACATGGCAACTGCGAAGAAGGCCGCGCCCGCGAAGAAGGCGGCGGCACCGGCTAAGAAGGCCGCACCGGCGAAGAAGGCAGCAGCGCCCGCAAAGGCGCCTGCAGCAAAGAAGGCAGCTCCGGCCAAAAAAGCCGCAGCACCTGCGAAGAAGGCAGCTCCGGCCAAAAAAGCCGCAGCACCCGCCAAGAAGCGCACGCCCAACGCCGCCTTCATGAAGGCCCTCACCCCCAGCGCCGCTCTTGCGGCCATCGTCGGCGCAGCTCCCCTGCCGCGCACCGATGTGACCAAGAAGGTCTGGGAATACATCAAGAAGAACAAGCTGCAGGATGAGCTGCAGAAGCGTGTCATCAACGCCGACGCCAAGCTGAAGGAAATCTTCGGCAAGGCCAAGGCCGACATGTTCGAGATGACCAAGCTGATCAACAGCCACCTGAAGTGAAGCGGCGCCGCGCAAGCGGCCTCGTCAACACAAGCCCGGTCCTGCCGGGCTTTTTTTATTCCTGATCAGGGCCCGGGATCAACCGTGCGTCACGACATCCAGCGTCAAAGGCATCTCGCGACCCTGCCCAGAAGCCCAGCCTCGTCGGGCCTGCTTAGCCCAGCAGCTTGTGCAAGCCGGCCTGAAGGATCGGCACGTCGATGGGTTTGAGCCAGTAGTCGTCGAAGCCCGCCGCGCGGGCGGCGCGTACGAGGGCACCCGGGTTGTCGGCCGAGAGCGCAACCCAGCGCGCGCTCAAAGCTGCGGCCAGGCTGGCGTCCGCGGCCACGCGTTCGCGCAACTCCAGGCCGGTCATGTCGGGCAGGTTCATGTCGACCAACACCAGCGCCGGCTGGCATTCGGCCAGGGCCGCCAGGGCCTCGGCGCCTGTCTCGACCATGCGCAGCTCCCAGCCCTGCAGCAGCCGGAACACCTCCTCCATCAGGATCAGGTGGATGCGGTCGTCTTCGACGTAAAGCACCAGCGGCGCGGCGCGATCGGGCATGGCGGGTTCGGGGGGACTGCGGGAGGCGGTCGGCACGATAGCAGCAATGGCGGGCCGGACCAGCAAGCGATGACGGGCAATCGTTTTCAGCCTTTTGCGTGATTTATCTCACCCGATGGCCACCCCCTCTTTGCGGGTCTTCAACGCGGACAAACCCTAGCCTTCCCTAATACTAGGGACATGCGCCCTGGTTCGGGCGCTTCCCTTTTGCGGGCCTTCCGATGTCCTTGATCGCCACCCTCGCCCTCGCCGTTTCCGCCGGCTCCACGCTGCCCCAGTGCAGTTGGGACCGCCCCGGCGCCAATCCATTCATGGGCGACGTGGTCGCGGCCGTCGATCGCTACCAGGACATCCCCACCGCGACGCGCGAGAAGCTCAAGGCCCGCATGAAGGCGCGCAGCTATGACGACATTGCCGTCATCGGGCGCGATGCCATCACAGGCAAGGCGAGCTACGCACCCGAGATTCGCGACATGCATTTCGGCCCCGGCGCCGTCTGCCGCACGGTGACGCGCAGCAAGTGGACGGCGACGACGCAGGAGCGCGGCCTCGTCTATTGCGAGGACGGCCAGTGCATCCTGGTGCCCACCGTCTGCCGCAACGTCAGCCGCATCCGCCGCCTGGACAAGCCCAGCGCCGTGGCACCGGCCCACGCCAGCAACGTCGCCTCGTCGACTCGTGAGGGCGAAGAAACTGCGCCACTGGAATTCGAGGCCCCGGGCGCCGGCCCCGCAGCCGCAGCGCCGGACAGCTTTGCCACCGCATCCGGCGTGTCAGCGCTGTCGAGTTCGCCTGCTCAGGGCGGCAGCCTGCTGGCGGGCGGCGGCGCCAGCGGCCCTGCCAGCGCCGGCGGTGGTGGGGCTCCCGGCCTCGTCAACCTCGGCATGCCCGCCCTGCCGCCCGGCACGATTCGCCCAGCCGACGGCCCCATTGATCTGCCCCACACGCCGGCCGTGCCCGAACCCGGCACCTGGGCCATGATTGCCCTGGGCCTGCTCGTCATCATCTTCCGCGCGAGGCAGCGCAGGCGCTGAAGCCCCTCGTCCGGCCTCGCCCTTGCTGAACGCGGGCGAGTCCAGCCGGTCCCCCGAGGGGACGGCGATGCTTGCCGGGTCGACCGGCAAGCACATCGCCATTTCGGGCCGGCTTGGGAGCGGCCCGGCGCTCGGCCCGCAGGTGCGGCTCGTCAGCGCCGGAGCAAGGGCGCCAGATAGCGCCCCGTGTGGCTGGCCTCACAGGCCGCCACGTCCTCCGGCGTGCCCGCCACCAGGAGCGTGCCGCCGCCGGCGCCGCCTTCCGGCCCCATGTCGATGAGCCAGTCGGCCGTCTTGATGACGTCCAGGTTGTGCTCGATGACGACGATGGTGTTGCCCGCGTCGCGCAGCTGGTGCAGCACCTTCATCAGCAGCGCGATGTCGGCGAAGTGCAGGCCGGTGGTCGGCTCGTCCAGGATGTAGAGAGTGCGCCCCGTGTCGCGCTTGGAGAGCTCCAGCGCCAGCTTGACGCGCTGGGCCTCGCCACCGGACAGCGTCGTCGCACTCTGGCCCAGCTTCACATAGCCCAGGCCCACGTCCAGCAGCGTCTGCAGCTTGCGCGCCAGCGCCGGCACGGCGTTGAACAGCTCATAGGCGTCCTCCACCGTCATGTTCAGCACCTGGGTGATGTTCTTGCCCTTGTAGAGCACCTCCAGCGTCTCGCGGTTGTAGCGCCGGCCCTGGCAGACGTCGCAGGGCACGTACACATCCGGCAGGAAGTGCATCTCCACCTTCAGCACGCCGTCACCCTGGCAGGCCTCGCAGCGGCCGCCGGCGACGTTGAAGCTGAAGCGCCCGGGGCCGTAGCCGCGTTCGCGCGCCGTGTTCATCTCGGCGAACAGCTCGCGGATGGGCGTGAACAGGCCGGTGTAGGTGGCGGGGTTGGAGCGCGGCGTGCGGCCGATGGGTGACTGGTCGACGTTGATGACCTTGTCAAAGGCGTCCAGGCCCTCGATCTCGTCATAGGGCGCCGGGTCGGCGTGGCTGCTGTAGAGCTTCTTGGCGACGGCCGTGTAGAGCGTGTCGTTGACCAGCGTGCTCTTGCCGGAGCCCGACACACCGGTCACACAGGTGAACAGGCCCACCGGGATCTCGACCGTCACGCCCTTGAGGTTGTTGCCGCGCGCATTGACGATGCGCAACCGGGACTCCTGCACGGGCTTGTGCCGCTCGGCGGGCACCTCGATGCGGGCCACGCCGCTGAGGTACTGGCCCGTCAAGGAATTCGGGTTGGCCGCCACCTGATCAGGCGTGCCCTGGGCCATGACCTGGCCGCCATGCACGCCGGCGCCGGGGCCGAGGTCCAGCACCCAGTCGGCCGCGCGGATGGCGTCCTCGTCGTGCTCCACCACCAGCACCGAATTGCCCAGGTCGCGCAGCCGCCGCAGCGTCGCGATCAGCCTGTCGTTGTCGCGCTGATGCAGGCCGATGCTGGGCTCGTCCAGCACATACATGACGCCTGTCAGGCCTGAACCGATCTGGCTGGCCAGGCGGATGCGCTGGGCCTCGCCGCCGGACAGCGTCTCGGCGCTGCGGTCCAGGCTCAGGTAGTTCAGGCCGACGTCGTTGAGGAAACGCAGCCGCGACGCGATCTCGCGAATGACCTTGTCGCCGATCTCGGCCTTGTTGCCCTTGAGCTTGAGCGTCTCGAAATAGTCCAGGCACTCGCGCAGCGTCGAATGCTCGACCTCGAAGATTGGCCGGCCGCGCACGCCCGCCGGCGCATCGGCTGGCTGCAGCACGACATGCCGTGCTTCACGGCGCAGCCGCGAACCCTCGCAGGCCGTGCAGGGCTTGGCAGCCATGTAGCGGGCCAGGTCCTCGCGCACGGCGGCTGAATCGGTCTCCTTGTAGCGCCGCTGCAGGTTGGGCAGGATGCCCTCGAAGGGATGCTGGCGCTTGACCGAGCGCTTCTTGCCCGCGGCCGTCTCGGCCTGGTAGACGAAGCTGATGTCCTCGGTACCCGAGCCGCGCAGCAGCACCTCCTGGGCGGTGGCCGGCAGGCTGTCCCACGGGGCCTCGACGTCGAACTTGTAGTGCGCCGCAACCGACTCCAGCAGCGAGAAGGTGTAGGGGTTGCGCCGGTCCCAGCCCTTCACCGCGCCACTGGCCAGCGACAGCGTCGGGAAGGCGACGACCCGGTCGGCGTCGAAGACGGTGACCTGGCCCAGGCCCTCGCAGCTCGGGCAGGCGCCCACCGGCGAGTTGAAGGAGAACAGCCGCGGCTCCAGCTCCGGCAGCGAATAGGAACAAACCGGGCAGGCGAACTTGCTGGAGAACAGTGTCGTCTGCTCGCTGTCCATGTTCATCACCAGGGCCCGCCCGTCGGCCAGGCGCAGCGCCGCCTCGAAGCTCTCGGCCAGGCGCTGGCGCAGCGAATCCGCCGCGTCATGGCGCAGCTTGATGCGGTCGATGACGACGTCGATGTCGTGCTTCTCGGCCTTCTTCAGCGCCGGGATGTCGGGCGCCTCCACCGTGGCGCCGTCGACGCGAAAGCGCACATAACCCTGGGCCTGCAGGTCGGCGAACAGCTCGACGAACTCGCCCTTGCGGTCGCGCACCACCGGCGCCAGCAGCATCAGCTTGGCCTCGTCCGGCATGGCCAGCACGGCGTCCACCATCTGGCTGACCGACTGCGCCTCCAGCGGCAGGTCGTGGTCGGGGCAGAAGGGCGTGCCGGCGCGGGCATAGAGCAGGCGCAGATAGTCGTGGATCTCGGTGACCGTGCCGACGGTCGAGCGCGGGTTGTGCGACGTTGCCTTCTGTTCGATGGAGATCGCGGGGGACAGGCCCTCGATGATGTCTACGTCGGGCTTGTCCATCAGCTGCAGGAACTGCCGCGCGTAGCTGGACAGGCTCTCCACATAACGCCGCTGGCCCTCGGCATACAGCGTGTCGAAGGCGAGCGACGACTTGCCCGACCCGGACAGCCCCGTGATGACCACCAGCGCATGGCGCGGCAGGTCGACGTCGATGTTCTTCAGGTTGTGCGTGCGCGCACCGCGCACGCGGATGAATCGGGATTCAGGAGGCGCGGGCAAATCCGGGAGGGCCATGGCAGTTTTCACAAGCGAACCGGACATGATAGGCCGCCACAATCTGGCGCGTCCAAACCACGCTACCGCACATGAAGTACCGCCTCGCCGCTGCCCTGCTTGCAGCCGCCACCGCGCTGGGTGCCAGCACGGGCGTCAGTGCCGCAGAGCCGCCGTCCGCCGCCGCCTTCTTCAAACGCGCGGCGGTGCGCGCGCCCAAGCTCAGCCCCAGCGGCCGCTATCTCGCCATTCAGGCCGCCGGCAAGGGTGACCGCATCTGGCTGGCCGTGCTGGACCTGCAGACCATGCAGCCGCCCAAATTCATCGCCGGCTTCAATGACGCTGACATCTCGACCCATCACTGGATCAGCGAGGACAGGCTGGTGTTCGACGTGTCCGACTCTCCGGACGGCACCACGCGTGTCAACGGCCAGGGCCTGTGGGCGGTCGACCGGGAAGGCGCCAACCTCCGCCAGCTGATCAAGACCGACAAGCCCTTCGTCACCACGGCGACGCTGATCAACGATCGGCGGCTGGACTTCAACTGGGTGCTGCACAGCGTGCCGCCGGGGCTGGACGGCGGCGAGGTCATCGTCCTGCGCCGGCCTTGGTCGAACGAACGCGAGGCCACGGGCGTGCAACTGGCGCGGCTGGACACCCGCACCGGGCTCACGCGCACGCTCAGCGCGGGCATGCCCGACCACACCAGGAATTGGCTGCTCGACTGGCGCGGCGAACCCCGCGTCATCGACACCCAGCACCAGGGCCGCAGCCAGCTGTTCAGCCGCGACGATGCGGGCCGCTGGCAGCCCTGGTACGACGACGACCCCCACGCACGCAAGCACCCCTGGCCGATCTGGGCCGGGCCGGACGGCCTGATGCTGGGCGAGCGCGGCTACGGTGGCTATGACGCCGTCTTCCGCGTCGACCCCAAGACCGGCAACGCGGACGGGGAACCGCTGATCTCCACGCCCGGCTACGACTTCGAAGGCCGACTCATCACCGAGCCCGGTACGGGCCGGCTGCTGGGCGTGCGCTTTGAAACCGACGCGCCCGGCACCGTGTGGCTGGACAAGACGATGAAGGCCGCCCAAGCCGACATCGACGCTCGCCTGCCTGGCAGCGTCAACCTGATCGAATGCCTGCGCTGCGTGCAAGCCAGCCACTTCATCGTCACCTCGCTGTCCGACGTGCGCCCGCCGCTGTACTACCTGTACGAGACGGCCGAGAAGCAGCTGCAGTCGCTGGCCGGCACCCGCACCGACCTGCCGGCCGCCGCCATGGGACAGCGCGACTACCACCGCATCAAGGCCCGCGACGGCCTGGAGCTGCCGGTGCTGGTCACGCAGCCGGCCGGCGGTGTCAAGGGCGCCACGCCTACCGTCGTGCTGGTGCATGGCGGGCCTTATGTCCGCGGCACCCACTGGTCATGGTCACCCTATGCCCAGTTCCTCGCCAGCCGCGGCTACCTCGTGCTGGAACCGGAATTCCGCGGCAGCACCGGCTACGGCTTCAAGCACTTCAAGGCTGGCTGGAAGCAATGGGGCCTGGCCATGCAGGACGACCTCGCCGACACCCTGGCCTGGGCCGTGAAACAGGGCTGGGCCGACCCCAAGCGCGCCTGCATCATGGGCGCCAGCTATGGCGGCTACGCCGCCATGATGGCCGCCGTCACGCAGCAGGACCTGTTCAAGTGCRCCGTCAACTGGGTGGGCGTGACCGACATCGGCCTGCTGAGCAGCATCAGCTGGAGCGACATGTCCGACGAGTGGAAGGATTACGGCATGAAGCGCCTCGTGGCCGACCCGGACAGCGACGCCGAGCAGATGCGCAAGACCTCGCCGCTGGCGCGCGCCAGCGAGATCCGCATGCCGCTGCTGATGGCCTACGGCGGCGAGGACCGGCGCGTGCCGCTGAAGCACGGCACCGAGATGAAGGCCGCGCTGCGCGCCGACCAGCCGCTGGAATGGGTGGTCTACCCCGACGAAGGCCACGGCTGGTTCAACCTGAAGACCAACGAAGATTTCTGGGGGCGCGTCGAGCGCTTCCTGGCCAAGAACCTGGCGGTGAAGAACTAGCGGTTTGTCGCGGCCGCATGCAGCTCGCGGCCCGCGTCTGGCGATTCATCGCAGCGCCATGGCGGCGCTCGTGTCCAGTGACGAAACTGCTTACATCGACACAGCAAACCCGCTGAACGAAACCCCAAGGAAGCATCATGAAAGCCACCGTCCTGATCCAAGCCGCCGCCGTCGCTGCCTTCGCGTTCACCGCCTTCGCCGCCAGCGCCGCCCCCCAAGAAGTCACCAAGCTGCCCCGCGTCGTCATCACCGGCAAGGCCACGCAGGAAGTCGCCCAACTGCCGCGCGTCGTCATCACCGGCTACGCCGTGCGTGAAGTCGCCCAGCTGCCGCGCGTGACCATCACCGGACACCGCGTCTGAGTCCCACATGAGGATTCAAATGACCCAGGAACACCGAGCCGAGTCGCCGGCGCAGCAGGCCGACGGCCAAGGCTGTGCCGACGACTCGGCTTGGCGTGAAAAAATCACGCGTCTGTGAAAGACAATCCAGGCTTCTGATTGGAGCCTGCTTGTGAAAGAAGAGCTGCGCAAACGCCGGTCCTGGCTGGATGGCTTCATGGCTTATCCAGCACCGGCCGGCCTGAGCGAAACCGCACTGCGCGAGAACATCATCCTGCTCGACCAGGCGCTCTACACGCTGTGGGGCCTGGGCGACAACCTGATCTACGCCTGGACACCCGAGCCGCGCGGCCTGCGCGTGCTGGTCGCGCCGCACCAGATGCTGACCGAGTACACGCTGGGTGACGGCACCTCGCCGCTGACCGAGGTGACGCGGCGCACGCGGCTGCTGGACAACCTGCTGTCCAACCAGGAGCACCTCGAAAAGCAGGCCTTCGACAGCGTGGCCGCCGCGCTGAGTGTGGTGCCCAAGCTCATCGAGCTGCCCTTCAACCCCGAGCGGGGCCTGGGCCTGCCGCTGATCGCGGCCATCGCGGCGCGCTACGGCATCCGCCTCGTCGAGGACCGCGCCGTCATCCTGTTCGACGCGGTCGGCTTCTCGCTGCTGACGCCGCTGCAGCAGGTGGTGCAGCTCAACAGCCTGTCCTGCTCGGTCAACGCGGCCTACGCCAAGTTGCTGGACCGCGAGATCAACATCAACTTCGCCCGCACAACGACCGGCGACGGTTTCTACATCTGGAACCGCATGCGTGGCGTCGAGGCCAATGTCGAGCTGTACCAGCTGATGCAGTTCATCCTCGCCGACAACGCGCTGGCGCTCGAGCGCGCGACGCGCCCCGAGTCGGTGCCCAAGCTGCGCGCGTGCTTTCACGTCGGCTCGCACTACGAGTTCTACCAATCCGAAGGCCTCAACCCCACGTCCTTCAGCTATTTGGTCGGCCAGGTCACGATCGAGCTCGCCCGCATGATCGAGCGCGCCGAACCGGGCCAGATCCTGGTCGGCAAATTCAACACGCTGATGCACGACGAGGTCAACGGCGAGGACGTGCACATCGACAGCCTGGACTTCGTCGAGCGCACGCGGGCGCCGCTGCGCAGCCTCAATGGCCTGAAGCTCGCCGGCTCCGAGGTCGACGAGATCGCCTGCTACCTGACCGGCCGGCGCGACTCGACCGGGCTTTGGGGCATCAGCGAATACCACATGGCCGACAAGCACGGCTTGATCCACCGCGTCTACAACGCCAAGATCAACATCCATCGCCGCAACGGCGAGCCCATCTACCTCGGCCTGCGCGAGGAAGACCTGCCTCCCGACGCGCCGCGCACCGTGGCGGACACGGATTTCGTGCCGCTGCAAGGTTGACGACGGTCAGCAGGCGACAAGAGCTAGAGCAGAGCCCCCAGAACGGCCTGTTCATGCGGTCAGCCCCGAAGCGCAACGGCTAGGATGACCAGCGCCGTGACCGAGTCCTCCGCGCCCTTCGCTGCCCCCCCTGCGCCTGTCGGCCAGCGCCGACTGCTAACCCTGCTGTTCGCCGACCTCAGCGGCTCCACTGCCATGGCCGAGTGGATGGAGGCCGAGCACTATGCGGCCATGCTCGGGGGCTTGCGCGCGCTGTACGAGCGCATCGTGCCCCACCACGGCGGCGTCATCGCCCGCATCCAGGGCGATGGCATGCTGGCCGTCTTCGGCCACCCCGACGTGCGCGAGGACGACGGCCGCCGCGCCACCGAGGCCGCGCTGGAACTGCACGCCGCCGTGCGCGAGCTGCTGCCGCCCGGCCCCCGCCCCGCCGACTTCCCCGGCCTGGCCCTGCACAGCGGCATCCACGCCGGCATCGTCCTCGTCAACGACGGCGACCAGATGCGTGGCCGCTTCGAGCTGCTCGGCAACGCACCCAATATCGCGGCCCGGCTGTCAGAGGCCGCCAAGCGTGACGAGATCATCGCCAGCGAGGAGAGCCTGGGCCTGCAGAGCCAGTTCTTCGACACCGGCCCGCGCTTCTCGCTGCAGCTGAGGGGCCGCGCGACGCCGCTGGCCGCCTACCGTGTGTTCGGCCGCGCGCCGGTGGGCCGGCGCTTCGAGGCCAGCATGCGCCGCGGCCTGGCCCCCTTCGTCGGCCGCGGCGGCGAACTGGCAACCCTGGAGGCCACGCTCGCGCGCGCGCTGCAGGGCGGCACGCTTTGGCTGGGCATCCGCGCCGGCGCGGGCGTGGGCAAGACCCGGCTCACCGAGGAATTCCTGCGCCACGCCCAGGACCAGGCCGTCCAGATCCACCGCGGCTATTGCGAGAGCTACCTCAGCGCCGAGCCGCTGCAGCCCTTTTTGCAGATGCTGCGCGCCATGGACATGCATGACGGCGGCCTGCACGACGCACCGCCCGAACTCTTCGCCGCCCAGCACAGCCAACCCGGCCAGCGCGCCGACGCCCTGCTGACCCTGCTGCTCGCGCTGGCGCGGCGCATGCCCCAGCTCGTCTTCATCGACGACCTGCAATGGGCCGACGACGCATCACTGCGCCTGCTGCATCGGCTGCGCGCCGCTGCCGATCGTGAGCGCCTGCCGCTGCTGCTGCTGACCGCCAGCCGACCGCAGCCCGCCTTGCCTGGGGCCAACGACGGCGATGCCGACCTCATCGAGTTGCCGCCGCTGACCGAGACCGAGGCCGCCCGCGCCGTGCAGCAGCTGCTGCCGCAGATCGACCCCTTCATCGCCGCCGAGGTGCAGCGCCACGCCGGCGGCAATCCCCTCTTCATCGAGGAGCTCTGCCACGCCGCGGCCGACACGGGTGAAGGCCTGGTCGCCGGGCCGAGCAGCTCGGCCTGGCTGGCCGCCCTCGTCGAATCCCGCGTCGGCCGCCTGCCGCCCGAGCAGGCGCAGCTGGTGCGCGTGGCGGCCGTCATCGGCAATGTCATCCCGTCCTGGCTGCTGCAGGCGTTGTCCGGCTGCGGGGAGCAGCACCCCGCCGTGCAGGCTTTGGCGGCCCAGGACTTCATCTTCCCGGACCAACGCCCCGGCCATCTGCGCTTCAAGCACGGCATCACGCGCGACGTCGTCTACGAGGCCACCGGCCTGCACCAACGCCAGGCCCTGCACCGGCGCATCAGCGTCGAACTGGCAGAACACGGTGGCCAGGACCTGCACGAACAGCTGGCCTATCACGACGCCGCCGCCAACGACTGGCCGGCCGCCGCCCACCACGCCGAAGCCGCCGGTGACCAGGCCCTGGCCGCCTCGGCACTGGACCGGGCCAAGAAGCAGTTCCGCGCCGCCCTGGCCGCGCTGGAGTTCCTTCCCGACGATGCGGAGCGCCGGCGCCGCTGGGTTGGCATCGCCCAGCGCCTGGGCATGGCCTGCGTCTTCGACGCCTCCCAGGACGACCTGCGCGTGCTCCGCCATGCCGCCACCCTGGCCAAGGCCGAAGCCGAGCCCGGCCTCATCGCCCGCACCGAATACTGGCTTTCCTATGTCGGCTACGCCCTGGGTGAGACGCGCGACAGCCTGCGCCATGCGCGCGCCGCCGTCGAGACGGCCCAGGACTGCGGCGACCATGCGCTGCTCGCGCAGCTGCCCGGCACCGTCGGCCAGCTGCAGGCCGCCGCGGCCGACTACGCCAACGCCCTGCCCATGCTGGACCTGGCCATCGCCCGCCAGCGGGCGCGCGCCCGCAAGAGCGCGGTCAACCAGATCGGCCTGTCCTTCTCGCTGTGCTGCCGCGCCTATGTGCTGGCCGACCAGGGCCATTTCGACCAGGCCCACGAGATCTTTGCCGAGGCCCTGACGCCCTTCGATGGCAGCGGCCATGCGGTCGAGGCCAGCATCCAGGGCTGGCGCGCCGCCGTGCTGCTGTGGCAGGGCCGCTGGGCCGAGGCGCGCGAGGCCGCCCTCGTTGCCCACCGCGTCGGCGCTCAGGTGCGCAGCATGTTCACCTGCGCCATGGGGCACGCGGCCGGCGCCTATGGCGCCTGGATGCAGGAGGCCGACCCAACCGCGCGCCAGCACATCCTGGACGCCACCGCCTGGCTGGCGCCGCGCGGCGGCGGCCTGTACAGCAGCTTCCAGCACGGCTGGCTGGCCGACATCCTGGCCACCCAGGGCGACGCCGGCGCGGCCCGCCACCACGTCGCGCTGGCCCTCAAGCGCGGCCGCCAGCATGACTGGATTGGCGGCGCCATGGCCTACCGCGCCGCCGCCCGGCTGGCGGCGCGCATGGGGGACAGCGAGCGGGCCAAACGCTATCTCGGCCTGGCCCGCGGCGCTGGCGAGCAGCGCAACTCGGCGCATGAAGCCGCCGTCACGGCGCTGCTGGAAGCCGAGCTGCGGCTGGACGACCGCTGGCAGACCGCACGGGACCGCGCCGGGCGGGAGTTCGAGCGCCTGGGCATGAGCGGCTTCCTGGAGCGGGCCCTCCAGCTCTGAGCGCCGCAAAGTCGCACTCATCGGCTACGTGAAACCACGTATCCATAAAAACAGAACGCTGTTTCATAGTTGCCTCGCGATGCGCGGCGATGCCGCACCGACCTGACGTCGCCGCGCCCCAGCGCGCGGATCGACCGGTAGTGACCTGACGTCGGCACCGGTTTTCTTCTCCCTTGCCCCGACAGCCTTCGTGGCGGCCGCTCCTCGGCCCCGACGACGGCCCGCTGCGCGCATCCGGACGGAAACCGCGCGCCCACACAACGACCGGAGACAAACAACCCATGATCACGAAGAAGCTCACACCCCCGCCCCTGCCCGTCATCCGCACCGCCGGCACGGCCATGTCGCTGCTGCTGGCCGCCACGGCCGCCCACGCGGTGGACTGGCCCTCGGGCTATTCCAAATGCGCCGACGAAGGCGAGACCTGCAAGGTCGGCACCAGCACGCGCGCCGTGTCCTACGGCATCAAGGACAAATGGGTCATCAAGAACCTCAAGGGCGACATCGCCTGCACGACGGCGACCTTCGGCTCCGACCCCAACCCCGGCATCACGAAGAAATGCGCTCTCGGCCCGGTGGCGTCACCGGCCCCGACGCCGGCCCCCACGCCCGCACCGACTCCGGCGCCCACACCGGCTCCCACCCCTGCCCCGACCCCAGCACCTTCCCCCGCTCCGACACCCGCACCCGCCCCGGCCAGCGCCAGCGGCGGCTATGCCGGCACGGTCACCGGCGGCGGCAGCAAGGCGGCCGTGACCGTCAGCACCGCCGCCGCCATGCAGGCGGCCCTCAATGCCTATGACGGCAGCTCCGGCCTGGTGCTGCGCTACACCGGCACGTTCGACTTCGGCACCATCCCCGACGCCTGCACGCAGTGGCAAAAGCCCGCCGGCGCCATCGTCGAGATCAAGAACAAGAACAACGTGACCATCGAAGGCGCCAACGGCTCGGCCGCCAACTTCGGCCTGGCCATCAAGGCCGCGGCGCAGAACATCATCATCCGCAACATGACCATCGGCCTGCTGCCGGGCTCCATCGACGCCATCGGCATCGAAGGCCAGAGCGGCGGCATCCCGGGCTACATCTGGATCGACCACAACACCCTGTTCAGCAGCCTGAAGGAATGCAGCGGCGCCGGCGACCTGGAGTTCGACGGCCTCGTCGACAACAAGGCCGGCGCCCACCACATCACCTACTCGTACAACCACATCCATGACCACCACAAGGTCGGCCTGATCGGCTCCAGCGACAGCGACGCGAGCGACCGCTTCATCACCTTCCATCACAACTACTACAAGGATGTGGGCTCGCGTCTGCCGCTGCAGCGCGCCGGCTATACCCATCTGTACAACAACCTGTACAGCGGCCTGCTGACCTCGGGCGCCAACATCCGCATGGGCGGCTACTCGCTGATCGAGGGCAACTGGTTCGAGAACTCGCAGAACCCGGTGACCTCGCGCGACAGCCCGTCCATCGGCTACTGGCAGCTGCGCGGCAACAACATCACCAGCCCGGCCGACTTCGCAACCTATGGCATCACCTGGGTGGCCAGCGGCTCGTCACCGTCGCGCGATGCGACGGACTGGGCCAGCACCGCGACCTTCCCGCTCGGCATTCCCTACGGCTACACGCTGCAGGCGCCGTCGTGCGTGAAGCAGAAGCTGCCGGCGGCGGCGGGGGCGGGGACGGGGTTGGCGAAGGTCAGCTGCTGATGGCGTGGCCGGTCGGCGCCCCACAAAGCGAGCCGACCGGCCACCCGCTACCGTCATCCCCAGGTCATGCTCCACTCGACTCGGACATGGGGCCTGAGCTGCAGCTCGCAGAACTTGACGCGCTCATCGTTGAACGCCACGCGCAGAACTTCCCTGCCTCCAGCCGATTCGATGTGCCAGGTATGGGCCATCACCGAACTGAACCGCAGCCGCAGCAAATCGCCCTGCCACCATTCGACAGCGAACTCCATGTCATCCGGTGCAACGGTAGCGACGACCCGGTCGTCCCCGCGCAGCGTCGCGAATCTGGCACCGTAGTACCAACCTTCGGCGTGAGTCCACTCGGGCTCCGTCTCGAAGAACACCACATAGTCAAGAAGCTCGAGCCGATCGGTCATCCATTCTCTCCACCCCCATCGCCACCACCGTCGGCGCTCCCGTAAACCGCAGCACCCCCGCATCCAGCACCGCCGCGATCACCCCCAGCATGACGCCCATGCCCATGCCATAACCCGAGCAGGCATGCGGCGAGCGGCCCTGGGGGTCGGCGCAGTCGCCACCGAAGGCGACGTGGTGGCGCAGCGGGTCCTGCTGTGTGGCCGAGCCCAGCCCCACGACGACGACGCGGCCGGCCTCGACATCGACCTGTCCCAGGCGGTGCGCTTCGCGCGCCTTGCGCCAGACCTGGAAGGGCGTGGGGCGCCGGGTCAGCGTCGCGACCATCGTCGGGCGCAGCCGGGCCACGGCCTCGGCGTAGGGGCGCATCTGGGTCTGCGGATCGGGCACGACCTCGTGCCACAGCGGCTGCAGCTCCCACAGCTTGCGCGTCTGCACCCAGGCGGCCAGCACGGTGATCAGGTTGGCATGCGTGGTGGGCGGAAAGCCCAGCATGATGCCGGCCAGCGTGCATGCAGCCAGGTCGGGCGTGGCGTCGGGCAGGGCTCTGGCGGCGGCGACGATCTTCTGCGCCAAAGGCGGTAGAACGGTGCCCGGCTCGGCCAGCCAGGCCTCAATGGCAGCCGTGAAGCGGCGGCCGGCGGCGCGGCCCTCGGCCTGCACCGCCTCGGTCGGGTAGGGGCCGAAGACATGGCGCGAGACCCTGAAAAGGTCGCGCGGGCAACGCGCGGCCGCTCCTTGAGCCGGCGCCTCGGCATGAAACTCGGTGCCCCAGATGTGGCGCCCGTCGGGCTGGCCGAACCAGAGCTGGCAGAGCTTGGCCAGCACGCCCTCGCTCAAGCGCTCGAAGTCCAGCGGCGTGTCGGTGGGCAGGTCCTTGGGTTTCTGCGAAGCCGGAAAAGCGTTCAGCAGCCCATGGGCCTCTTCCTTCAGCTTCGCCAGGCCGGCCTTGGCGACCTGGTAGGCGGTGGCATAGCAATCAGCCTCGCTGAAGGCCTCGATGGCCGCATTGATGATGGGCGCCAGTGCTCGATGACCGCTGCTTTCGTCCTGACCCAGAAAGCCCAGGCCGATGGAGTCGTGCATGCGCTCGCCGTAGCCGCTGACGGAGTAGCGGTCGGGGGCGTTCCTCAGCACCTCGCAGACGCGCTCGGGCGCGCCCACCAGCACGCCATAGGCCGTGTCGACGACGCCACCAGGCTGGGCGCGCACCCAGGCCCAGGCGGCATCGCGGGTGTTGGTGTCTTCCAGCCAGAGTTGCATGGCCGCCTTGTCCTGCAGGTCGGGCACGCGCTCGGGCACCGGCGTGGGAGGCGGCAGCGGCAGAGGCAGCTCGGTCAGGCAAGGCAGGGATTTCAGCGCGGCGATGGAGGGCACGAAAAAGTACGCGCCCCATTGCAGCGTGACGAAGGGCTCGGGGCCGAGGTCGATCTCGTAGGGCTTGCCGGCGTGCTCGAAGGGGAAGAGGCGCGGGCCGCCGCTGCCGTCGACGACGCCCAGCAGCGGGTCGCTCTGCGCCGCATAGCCGCCGCTCGCGTTGCCGCCGGCCACCCAGCGCTGCACCACTTCAAACTGCTCGGCCAGATGGGCGTTGTAGGCCATGAAGACCAGGCCGCGGTCCTCGTCGTCCGGGGCATCGGCATGCACCGGCGCGCCATAGCTCATGCCGCGGCGCAGGATGCGCGGCATGCGGTTCCTGGAGAAGGCCGTGCCGGCCAGGTCGCGCGGGTTGGTGCGGCGGATGTGGGCGTGGAAGGGGCAGGCCGAGCCTTGCGCGTCCTTGGCGAAGTTGAAGTCATTGCTGCTGCCCGAGGCCTCGGGCGCCGCGAGCGACCGGCCGTCCTGCCAGCGGCCCATCAGCTTGGCAAGCACCAGCTCGTGGTCCAGGCCGATCTTCCTGGCCTCCTGGTAGGTGCGCTTGGCAAAGCGACCGGTGTACTGGCGCAGCTTGCGCACCACCAGGAAGCTGCCGCGATCCAGCAGCGCATCGGGCTGCTCGGGCACGGTGTAGCCCTTGTCGCGCTCGGTGGGGAAGCCTTGCAACACCTCGCCGTACTTGACCTTGTCGTCCCAGGCCAGGCCCGTGGGCGGTGCGTCGTCCGGCGTCGGCACGGGCTGGCTGATGCCGTCCTTGAAGCCGAAGTGCTCCTTGTCGGCCGCATTGCTGCGCATGGGCTCGATGGCCATCAGCGCCAGGCCGGTGTTGACGGTCAAGGCCTCGGCCAACTCCTTCAGGCGCTTGTCGTCGGCCGCGGTGAAGTTCTCGCCCGGCTCGGCGGCCGCAAAGCGCAGCTGCACGAGGACATGGGCGTTGGCGGGGTCAATGCGGTCGATCTTGTTGACATGAGGCGCCAGCACCCAGTGCGAAGGGTGGTTGTGGCGCACGTCGCCCAGCAGGCCGGCGCGCGCGGCCATGCCTTCCTTGAAGGCCTGCGGGAAGCGTTCCAGGCGCGAAGCCGGGACGCCCAGCGCCCTCAGGCCTGACAGGGTCAGCGCCACCTGGCGCCAGACGGCGAGCTGGGCGCCGTCTTCGTTGTCGCGCTGCACCGGCGCCGTGCTGAGCCAGGCGACAGCCTGGGCCGGCTGGGCCACGCGCAGCAGCACCAGGCCGCCGCGGTTGCCGGGCGGTTTGCTCAGCAGGCAGCACTGCAGGTCGCCCGGCAGCAGCGACAGCTCGCGCGCCTTGATCTCGGGCTCGGGCAGCGGCTGCTCGAACCAGGCCAGCATCTCGTGATGGCGCTGGCGCAGCTGGCCGCCGGCGGTCTTGCCGCCATCCTTGGGAAACTGTTCAACCGTGCCCAGCTCGCGCAGCTCGAACAGCACGTCGTGGGTGGCGCGCAGCAGGCAGTCGCGGTCGGGTGCCCCGGTGCCGAAGTAGCGCTGCAGCGTGTACAGGCCCGCCAGCGGCAGCAGGCCGCGCGCCGCCATCGCGAAGCGCTCCTTGTCGCCAGCGGGCAGCGGCGGCGTCTCGCCGGAGGCCGGCGCGCGCAGGCGGTTGAATTCCAGCTCGTTGGCACGGCCGCGCTGGGCAGCCTCCAACCGGGCGAGGTATTCGCCATCGCCGACGCTGCGGCCGGAGGCGATGAACAGGAAGTCGGCCGAGATCTCGTGATCGCGCACCCAGCGCCCATAGGTCTCGAAGCTGCAGTCGCGCGACAGCGTGTAGGCCTCGGTGTGGCAGAGCATCAGATCCAGCGTGGAGCCGAGCTGGTCCCAGATCACCCGCATATAGGGCTCCCAGCCGCCGTCGAAGCAGACGTTGAGCAGCAGCCGGTCGGGCGCTCCGTCCTTGCCGTCGACGATGCTCCAGCGGAAGGAATGGACGATGCGCCAACGGGCGACGATGTCGGTATAGGGCGAGGCCGGCGCGCTGGACTCGCGCGAGCCCAGGCGCAGGCCGTTGAGCGTCTTCAGCACCCTGCGCAGGCGGTCCACATAGGTGACGACCTCGAGCGCGTCGACAAAGCCGCGCTTGATGTCAGCCAGCAGGTTGAGGTCGGTGATGCCGCCGAGCTGAACGTCGTTGCCCCGTGCCATGACTCTTCTCCCTAGCTTTTAGGGGAGAAGTATCCCGGCACCGCATGACGCCGGGGACAGGGTCGGCCCTCAGGTTTAAGGAGGGATTCCGTTGATCCCTGCCGGACGCATTTCATCCGCGAAAAGCCGCAACCTATCGCAAACCCTTAGATCGGATGACCCCTCAAGAACACACTGGCGGCACACCAGAGAGAAAGAAGTCCGCCATGAACCGCATCAGCACCACCACCGCCGCCGCCCGCACCCGCCTGCAAGCCGTCAGCGCCGCCATCCTCGTCGCCCTGGTCGCCCTGACCGGCGCTACCTGGATGACGCTCACCGTGCCGGCCGAAGCGCCCGAAGTCGTCAAGCTGGACCGCGTGGTCATCAGTGGCGTGAGCACCCCGGAGCCGACGATTGCCCAGCTGCCCCGCGTCGTCATCGAAGGCCGCCGCACGCCGGATGCGACGCAAGTCGCCAGCGCCGACCTGACGGCCGCCGTCCGCTAAGCGGGCCGAGCGCCGGGCCGCTCCCTAGCCGGCCCGCACTGGCGATGTGCGTGTGGCTCAACGCCATACGCATCGCCGTCCCCTCGGGGACCGGCCAGACTGGCCTGCGTTCAGCAAGGCGAGACTGGACGAGGGGCTAACGCCCCAAGACGCGAAGGATCTCCCGGCCGTAGGCTTCGAGCTTCTTCGCCCCCACGCCGCTGATCTCCCCCAGTTCGGCCAGGTCCCCCGGCAGGACGCGGGCCATCTCCGCCAGCGTCGTGTTCTGGAAGATCACATAGGCCGGCAGGCCATGCTCCTTGGCCACCTCGGAGCGCCAGGCCTTCAGCGCCTCGAAGCGCTCATGACCTTCGGCATCCAGGCCCAGCGCCGGATCTGCCTTGGGCTTGGCACCGCCCCGCGACGTCTTTGACTTGCCGCGCGGCTTCTTCTCCTCGGCCTCGCGCAGGCGCAACTCCACCTCGCCCTTGAGCACCGCCCGTGCGCTGTCCTGCAAGGCCAGGGTATTGAACTCGCCCTCGGCGGCCACATGGCCCAGCGAGATCAGCTGGCGCAGCACAGCCCGCCACTGCTGCTCGGACAGGTCGGCGCCGCAGGCCCAGGTGGACAGCTTGTCGTGGCCGTATTGCCGAGTCTTGTCAGTCTCCTTGCCCCGCAGCACGTCGATCAGGTGGCCGGCGCCGAAACGCTCGCCGCGCTGGTGGAAGCGGTAGATGCAGCTCAGCAGCTTGCGTGCCGCCTCGGTGCCGTCCCAGGTCTGCGGCGGGTTCAAGCAGTTGTCGCAGTTGCCACAGGGCGTTGACGCTTCGCCGAAGTAGCCCAGCAGCCGCACGCGCCGGCAGTCAGTCGCCTCGGCCAGCGCCAGCAACGCATCCAGCTTGCCGCGCTGGCCCTGCTTGAAGACCTCGTCGGCCGGGCTGTCGTCGATCATGCGGCGCTGGTTGACGACGTCAGCCAGGCCATAGGTCATCCAGGCCTCGGCCGGCGCGCCATCGCGGCCGGCGCGACCGGTCTCCTGGTAGTAGCTCTCGATGTTCTTGGGCAGGTCCAGGTGGGCGACGAAGCGSACGTCGGGYTTGTCGATGCCCATGCCGAAGGCGATGGTGGCSMMCATGACGATGCCGTCCTCGCGCAGGAAACGGTCCTGGTGGCGGCGGCGCACGTCGGCGTCCAGGCCGGCGTGGTAGGGCAGGGCCTTGATGCCTTCGCTCTCCAGCCACACGGCCGTCTCGTCGACCTTCTTGCGGCTCTGGCAGTAGACGATGCCGGCCTCGCCCTCGTGCTCGTCGTTGATGAAGCGCAGCAGCTGGTCGCGCGGCGAGGTCGTCTTTTCGGCGATCAGGTAGCGGATGTTGGGCCGGTCGAAGCTGCTGATGAAGACGCGTGCGTCCTGCAGTTGCAGCCGCTGGATGATGTCGGCCCGCGTCAGGTCATCGGCGGTGGCCGTCAGCGCGATGCGCGGCACATCGGGGAAGCGCTCGTGCAGCAGACTGAGCTGCAGATACTCGGAGCGGAAGTCATGCCCCCACTGGCTGACGCAATGCGCCTCGTCGATGGCGAACATCGACAGCAGGCCGCGTTCGTGCAGCGAGGCCAGCTGGGCCAGGAAGCGCGGCGTCGTCAGCCGCTCGGGCGCGGCGTAGAGCAACGTCAGCCGCCCGCTCATCATCTCGCGCTCGATGCGGCTGGCCTCCTCGCCGGTCTGGCTGGAGTTCAGGAAGGCGGCGTGCACGCCGGCCTCCTCCAGCGCACCGACCTGGTCGTGCATCAGCGCGATCAGCGGGCTGACGACGATGGCCACGCCCTGTTGGCGGGTGTGGCGCACGATGGCGGGCACCTGGTAGCACAGGCTTTTGCCACCACCGGTGGGCATCAGCACCAGCGCGTCGCCGCCGGCGGCCACCTGCTGGACGATGTCGGCCTGCTGGCCGCGGAAGGCGGTGTAGCCGAATACTGCTGACAGGACCTGGTGAGCTGCGGATTGCAGGTCGTCGGAGGCTTGGGGAAGATGCAGGGGCGGATTCATTCAGCCGCCATTGTCCCAGGAGCTTCCAGATGCCCCCGTCCGATAAAGCCGCCGAATTGCGCGAGCGCCTGATCCGCAATTTCAATGACGCGCCGCGCGAGCGCTTTGTGCGCCCGCCGCGCTACGACACCGAGACCACGTCGCTATCCAAAGGCACCGCCGCCCAGCAGTTGGGCGCCAGCTTCGACATCCTGGCGCCCGGTCAGATGGGCTGCCCTTACCACTTCCACTACGCCGAGGAGGAGATGTTCATCGTGCTGCAGGGCGAGGGCACGCTGCGCGTCGCCGGCGAGCTGGTGCCCATCCGCGCCGGCGACACCATCAACATCCCGGCGGGGCCCGAGTACCCGCATCACATCATCAACACCTCGGACGCGCCGCTGCACTACATCAGCATCAGCACGCAGAAGGAGCCGGAGATCTGTGTCTACCCGGATTCGGGCAAGGTGGGTGCTTTCGCGCCGGGCCTGCGCCTGCTTCAAAAGCAGGACGCCGGGCTGGACTACTGGGTTGATGAGCCCTAGGAGCCTGTCGGGCTTTGGGTCGGGTGCGCGTTGGGCCTGCAAGGGGGCTCAGCCTAGGCGCAAAGCGGAGCTGGGCCGGGTGCCCAGCGAGCATTTGCAACGACGGATCAGCCCCCTTGCAGGCCCAACCCGAAGGGCCGGGGCGATTCGGCGTTGCCGACTCGTTGTGGGGGCCGATCCCACGCCTCGTCGGCGCCTTGCCTCGCCCCGCAACTCACCCCGGCGCGCACCCGACCCAAAGCCCGACAGACTCCTAGTAATGCGGCGGCAGCTCGTCGCGCGGACCGCGCATGCCGTCCGGCTCTGCCGCCGTGGCCCGGTTGCGCAGCTCGACCAGCTCACGCACCAGCCGGTCGATCTGCTCCTGCTGGCGCACGACGACCTGGTTGAGCTGCTCGACCGTGTCTTCGGCGAAGCTGGCCTTGATCTCGAGGTCGGTGATGCGTTGTTCGAGGGCTTGCAAGGTGTCCATGCCGGTATGGTGGCGCATTTCGGCGGGGTTGCGGGCCGAGTTGGGCGACGTACGCGCGCGGTGGAGCGGCTGGTTTGCGGCGGCGGAAATCGGCACAGCCTGAGCAAGCCTTCGGAAAGCGGCCGCTCAACGTTTGAACTTATCGGTAGTCACAATTGGCGACGCCCGCTTTCGCCTGTCCGTGCGATGGAAGGGCTAGGCGCCATCGTCTTCCTCACAAGACAGGTACTCAGCTACTTGGCCAACGCCTTCCACTTCAAATCCAACTTTCTGGGCCACCCTCCCGGGGCCCGCGCTTTCGGGGATGGGAAGAATGAACCTGATGTCGAGGCTGGTCTGCGCCAGCATGTGTTTGTTTGCCGGCACTGCCTTGGCCGCCGGCAACGCGGCGAACACCGCAACATGGAAGCTCATCTTCAACGGCAAGGATCTCAGCGGCTGGTCGGCGCACTACGCATCCAAGGTCAGCGCCGATACGCCGGCCGCGTCCAGCATCTTCGAAGTGAAGAATGGCGAGATCCACGCGTATCCCACGCACGTGGCGGGCACGCCCCAGCCGTTCGCGTACATCATCACCGACGCTGACTTCAAGGACTATGTGATCAGCCTCGAATACAAATGGGGCAATAAGAAGTTTCCGCCGCGGCTTCACGAAGTGCGCGATGCGGGCCTGCTGTATCACGTGTATCGCGTGCGGCCGTCAGACTGGCCGGCGAGTGCCGAAGCCCAAATCCAGGAAGGCGACACCGGAGATTCGTGGGCGATATCGACGCAAGCCTCGAGCTTCGTCGATCCGAAGACCGGCCGTTATGCACTGCCCGAAAACGGCGGTGTCCCCATCACGGGCGGCGAGAACGAGGGCTACCACCGTACGCGCCACGGGCGTGTCAACGAGCGTCCGGGCTGGAACACGCTCGAAGTCATCGTGCGCGGCGATCGCGCCACACACGTCGTCAACGGCGTCGTGAACATGCGCGTCAGCGAACTCAAGTCCTGGGATGCCGGCACGAGCAGCTGGGTCAAACTCGACCACGGCAAGATCGTGCTTCAAGCTGAAGGCGCCGAGGTTTTCTATCGCAACATCAAGGTTCGGGCGCTCACGGAGACCGACGACATGCTGCCTGCGCCTGCACTCAGCGAGGTATGGTTCCCGGTTCCACCCAAGGTGACGCCGGGCGCGGCGCCAGGTGCCGCACCGTCGGACGCCATCGTGCTGTTCGACGGCAAGAGCCTCGACGCATGGAAAAGCGCGAACACCGGGGCAGCCGCGGGCTGGAAAATTGACAACGGCGAATTGGTGGTCGGCCCGGGCACCGGCGACATCCAGACCCAACAGTCCTTTGGTGACGTTCAACTGCACCTGGAGTGGCGCGCGCCCAAACTTCCCGCCGACAAAGTGAGTCAGGATCGCGCCAACAGCGGCGTATTCCTGCAGGATGTCTACGAGGTTCAGATTCTCGACAACTTCGAGAACCCGACCTACGTGAACGGCATGGTGGGGTCGATCTACAAGCAGTTCCCGCCGCTCGTCAATGCCACTTGGCCAGCCGAGAACTGGAACACTTACGACATCATCTACGCCGCGCCGCGCTTCGCGGCTGACGGTTCGCTCATTTCACCGGCGCGACTTACGGTGTTGTTGAATGGCGTGCTGGTGCAGAACAACTCCGCGCTCAAGGGCGGCACCACCTACATCGGTACGCCCAGCTATCGAGCACATGCCGAAATGCCGCTGCGCCTGCAGGATCATGGGCATCTGGTCCGGTACCGCAACATCTGGGTGCGCAAGCTTTGATGGGGACGTTGCTGGTTTCCTGACAAGAGGGAGACCGGTTCGAAGTGCCCTGTTCTGCCCGGTACTGCCGTCCTCGGGCTGCTCACCGAAGTGGTGAACGGCGCAAAGTGCGCAAGGTGTTGAGGCATCGAGACTTTCAATGAGTTGCGAGCGGTCAACTGCCGGATCTAGGTTCAATGACCGTTGCCGCTGGTATCGGCCATTAGGTCGCGAGATCTGGGTGACAGCAGCCAGTCTGAAGCACGCGCCTGTTTACGCTCGCTGACGCCCGCGATCCAGCGCGGCGGCCGCCATGCTGCCTATGTGCCTAAACACCGCGCTATGGCGCCATCTGAAACTCGACCCGCGCCCAGTGCCCCAGCCCATCCATGACAGTGAGCCGGTGCGCGCCCGCGCGCTCCACGTGCAGCGTCTGTGCCGCGCCAGCCGTCGTGCTGGCCGCCATCCATTGACCATCAAGCAGCCACGTCAGCCCCTGCTGCGCGCCGATCGCCTGCAGCTTCAGCACGACCTCGCGCTGGCCCGGCGCCGGGCGCAGCACCGTGCCCGGCTCCAGGCCCACGACGCGCAGCCGGTTGGCTGCCAGCTGCTGGCTGGCGCAGCCCGGTCGCCAGGCCAGGCGCTCCAGCGGGTGGCGCTGCTCGGCATCGAGGAAAGGCCCGAGCAGCGCAGGCCAGCGCACAGCCTCAAAACGCTCGGCCTCGGGCGCGCAACCGGGTTGCACGCGCTGGCCCGCCGCCACCCAGACAGGCTCTGCCAGCGGCCCCGGTCGCAGCCGGTCGGGCAACGTCGGCGGCACGGCGCCGTCCAGCGTCCAGGCGATGCGACGCTGCAGGCACAGCGCGGGCTCGGTGGCGGCTTCGGCCAGGCCCATCGGCCAGCAGATGGGCACGGCCGCCACGCTGTCGGGCCGGCGGCGCGGCGCGAGCTGCTGGCGGGCCTCGTCGGGGCCCAGCGCCGCCGCCAGGTCGCGCAGCAACGGTGCCGCCGAGTTGGCGCCAAAGTGGCCGGGGTTGGGTGTGCCGTCGGGCCGGCCTATCCACACGCCGAAGGTGTAGCGGTCCGTCACACCCAGGGCCCAGGCGTCGCGAAAGCCAAAGCTCGTGCCCGTCTTCCACGCCACGCGCTGGCCGCTTTCGCGGAAGGGCGAGCCGGGCCGGCCGCCGTTCTCCAGGATCTCGCGCACGATGTAGGCGGCGCCCTCGCTCATCAGCCGCGCCTCCTTCAGCGGCTCGTCGGGCATCAACCGCGGCCGGGCCGCGATGCCGCCGCGCGCCAGCGCTGTGTAGGCGCCGACCAGTTCCTCCAGCGTCGTGCTGCCGCCGCCGAGGATGAGGCTGAGGTTGGGCGCCGCATTGGCCGGCATGCGCAGCCTCAGGCCCGCATGGCGCAGTCGGCCGGCGAAGCGCTCGGGGCCGAGGCGGTCGAGCAGGTCCACGGCCGGCACATTCAGTGAGCGCTGCAGCGCCTCGCTGACGCTGACGGGGCCCGAGAAATCGGCCTGGAAGTTGCCCGGCGCATAGCCGCCGAAGTTCTGCGGCGCGTCGATGAGCAGGCTTTCGGAATGGATCAGCCCTTCGTCCAGCGCCATGCCGTACAGAAACGGCTTGAGCGTCGAGCCCGGCGAGCGCTTCGCGCGCACCATATCCACGTGCGCCCCGCGGCGCGCGTCTGTGAAGTCGGCCGAGCCGACATAGCCGCGCACTTCCAGCGTGCGGTTGTCGACGACGAGGGCCGCGAGCGACACGGCATCGGGCAGGCTGTTGAGCCGGTCCGTCAGCAACTGCTCCAGCCGCGCCTGCAGGCCGGCGTCCAGCGTGGTCTGGATCGTCGCTGCCGTCTGACCGTGGCGTTTGGCATCCTGGCGCAAGCGCTCGGCCGCCAAGGGTGCCAGCCAGCGCGCGCGCAGCGGTGGCGCAAAGACGCGCTCCTGCTTGGCTTCGGCCACGTCGGCCGCGCTCCAGATGCCCAGCGTCTGCATGCGCGTCAGCACCTTGTCGCGCGCCGTCTGCGCAGCGGCGACGGCGCGGTCCGGTCGCAGCCGTGTCGGTGACTGCGGCAAGGCAACCAGCAGCGCAGCCTCGGCCTTGGACAGGTCCGCCGCGCCCTTGCCCAGGTAGGCCCGGCTGGCCGTCTCCACGCCCTCCAGCGGCCCGCCCATGGGCGCGAGGTTCAGGTACAGCGTCAGGATCTCCTGCTTGCTGCAGTGCAGCTCCAGCTGCAGCGCACGGGCGATCTGGCGCAGCTTGGCGGGAATGGTCCGGCCCGCCGCGCGCTCGTCCACGAGGCGTGCGACCTGCATGGTCAGCGTCGACCCGCCCGACACGATGCGCCCATGCCGCGCCCACTGCCAGGCCGCGCGCACCAGGGCCACCGGGTTCACGCCAGGATGCCAGCGAAACCAGCGGTCCTCGTAGTGCAACAGCGCCTCGGTGTAGTTGGGCGACACGGCTTCTGGCGTCGTCGGGTGGCGCTGCGCGCCGTCGTCACCGGGCCAGGCGCGCAGCGGCGTGCCGTCGGCGGCCAGCACGGTCAGCGTCGGCGAGTCGCTGGCAGGCGTGGGCAGCGGGCAGGCGAGGTCCAGCACCAGCACGACGGCGAGCAGGCCGGCAAGCGTGAGTTCTATGTGTCGGCGGGTGATGCGCATCGGCATGCCGAAGACGATAGCCGAACCTACCCCCTAGCTTGCATTGCATCCAGCCCGCCCGCGCTGCGTAAAGACAAGGCCGCAGCGCTGGTTGTGTCCATCTGTTTGCGGTTCCACCCACGACCCGTCCAACAGGAGATGCCATGAAACTGCCCACCCGCGCGCCGACCCTAGCGCTCATCACCGCCAGCGTTCTCGCCGGCCTGGCCGCTTTGCCGGCCCATGCCTCCAGCCACCGCGAGGCGCCGTCGATTGGCGGCATGCCGCGCGTCGATGGCACCGACTTCTACCTGTTCAACAGCTACGAAGGCGTGGCCGCCAACGGCAGCGGCGGCCGTGCCGGCTATGTGACGCTGATCGCCAACTACCTGCCGCTGCAGGATGCTTATGGCGGCCCCAACTACTTCAAGCTGGACCCGAACGCGATCTACGAGATCCACGTCGACAACAACGGCGATGCGAAGGAAGACATCACCTTCCAGTTCAAGTTCATGAACACGCTCAAGGGCATCACCCTGCCCATCGGCAACCAGGTCGTGCCCATTCCGCTGACCCAGGCCGGCACGGTGAGCGCGCCCAATGCCGCAGCCCTCAACGTCAACGAGAAGTTCGCCCTGACCCTGATCCGCGGCGACCGCCGCACCGGCACGGCCAGCCCGGTAGCCAACCCGGCCGGCGGCACCTGGTTCGACAAGCCGGTGGACAACATCGGCACCAAGACGATTGCAGACTACCCGGCCTATGCCGCCCAGCACATCTACAGCGTCAGCCTGCCCGGCTGCGGCTTCCCGGCCAAGGTCTTTGTCGGCCAGCGCCAGGAGGCCTTCGCGGTCAATCTCGGCCCCATCTTCGACCTCGTCAATGCCGACGTTGGCGTCATCACCAACCGCAGCCTGATCAACGCGGCGGCGGTCAATTCCATCCAGGACAAGAACGTCACATCGCTCGCGCTGGAGGTGCACAAGAGCTGCCTCACGCAGGGCAACGAGACCGTCATCGGCGGCTGGACGACGGCCAGCGTGCGCCAGAGCCAGATCGTCAACGCCGCACCGCCCAGCGGCTACGACGCGGCCGTGAAGACCGGCGGCGCCTGGGTGCAGGTCTCGCGCCTGGGCAACCCGCTGGTCAACGAGGTCGTCATCGGCCTGGCCGACAAGGACAAGTTCAACGCCTCGGTGCCCACGGGCGACGGCCAGTTCGCCACCTATGTCACCAACCCGACGCTGCCGGCCCTGCTGTCGGCCGTGCTGCCCATCGGCAACGCCGCCCCCACCAACCTGCCGCGCCTGGACCTGGTGACCACCTTCCTGACCGGCATCCCCGGCGTGAACCAGCCGGCCAATGTGGTGGGCTCGGAGATGCTGCGGCTGAACACGGCCATCACGCCGCGGCCGTTTGCGATGCAGAACCGCCTGGGCATCGTCGGCACACTGCGCGATGGTGAGAACCCGCCCGACCTGGCTGGCTTCCCCAATGGCCGCCGGCCCAAGGACGACATCGTCGACGTATCGCTGGCCGCCGTCATGGGTGGCCTGTGCTGGCTGAACAACGGCGGCGCGCTGTTCGGCCCGGCCTGCACCCGCGCCGTGGTGCCGCTGGGTGCCACCTCACTGGAGCTTCACGACGCTGTCGACCAGGCCGTGGTGCCGCTGCTGCCCGGCTTCCCGTACCTCAACACGCCCAAGCCGGGCGCGAAGTGAACCCTTCCAGGAGCAAAGCCATGAATCGATTCCTCGGCGCCGTGGCCCTCGCGGCCGCGATGTGCAGCGGTGGGGCGGCACACGCCGGCCTCGTCACCTTCGACAACCCCGGTGTGATCGACATCGACAACAACACCGGCATCGCCACCTACGGCGAGGCGGGCTTCGTCATCAGCGGGCCAGCCACCAGCTTCCTGCCGCTGGACGGCGCGATGGTGGGCGGCTTCGACACGACGCCCTTCATGCTCAGCCTGCTCGGCGGCGGTGGCTTCGGGCTGCAGTCGCTGGACGTGGCGGCCTACGACCTGGGCTTCGGTCCAGGCACTCTCGCTTTGGTCGGCCTGCTGGGCGGCACGCAGGTGGCCTCGCTCAGCGTCGACCTGGCCAACCCGGGCAGCGTGGTGTTCGACAGCAGCTGGGCCAACCTGACGTCGGTCAGCTTCTCTGCCAGCGGCGGCTTTGCGCTCGACAACATCAGCTCGGTGCCAGAGCCGGGCAGCTTTGCGTTGGCGGGCGCCGGGCTGCTGTTGATCAGGGTGGCTCGCCGGCGGCGGCGCTGATCGGCGCGGCAAGGGCTGGGGCCGGCCGCGTTGTCTGGACGAGCCGGCGCAAACGCACGGCTTGAACTTTCTCGTTGACCCATATATTCTGGTCAACCTGACCAGAAATGGAGCGCAACGTGAACCCAGCGAAACCCGAAAGGCCGGCCAACCCGAGGCACTGGGTATTGCAGGACGCCAAAGCCCGCTTCAGCGAGCTGGTGCGGCGCGTCCACAGCGAGGGGCCGCAACACGTCACCGTGCACGGCCGGGACGAGGTGGTGGTCATCACCCTGCAAGACTTCCGCCGCCTGCAGGGTGAGCGCACCGGGCGCGACCTCATCGAGGTCATGCAGGCCTCGCCGTGGCGCGATGTCGATCTCGACGTGAGCCGCTCGCCCATGCCCGTGAGGGATGTGGAGCTGTGACCGGTTACCTGCTGGACACCAACGTCATCTCCGAGCTACGCAAGCCCCGGCCCGAGCTTCGCGTGCTGGAGTTCGTGGCCGCGCAGGCGCTGGAGAACCTCTACATCAGCACGGTGACGCTGGCGGAAATCCGCTTCGGCATCGAACGAGTCCCCGATGCCGGCCGCCGTGCCGAACTGAGCGCCTGGCTCACGCACAAGGTGAGGCCGATGTTCGAGCACCGCGTGCTGCCCGTATCGGAAGACGTGATGCTGGTGTGGCGCCTGCTTGTGGACGCCGGGCGCAAGGCCGGGCACACCTTCTCCCAACCCGACCTGATCATTGCCGCCACCGCAGCCCACCACGGGCTCACCGTGGTGACGCGGGACGTTTCGGAGTTCGAACACGCCAAGGTCCCGGTGCTGAACCCCTGGTGATAGCGGTCGAATCTCGCCGGACGACGAGCTAGCGAGCGCTGGACGCCGCCCGCGCCGCACGCACCTGCTGAAGTTCGGCCTTCAGCCACTGCGCGCTCTCCACCGGCGCCTTGCCGGCACAGCGCACCAGATACGGCTTGCCGCTCATGCTGCTGGTGGCCGCGCCGCGTTCGATGAACTGCTCGGCCGTCTGCACCATGTCCTTGCCTTCGAGGACCTCCAGCTTCTTCAGCAGATGCGCCCTAGCCTCGGCGCCGGCATACCAGCTGCCGTTGCGGTTGAACTCGCAGCCGGAGGCCTGCAGCCGCGTCAGCAGCGCGTCGACCTCGGCGCGAGCGACGGGTGGCAGCGGTGCGGCGTGGGCCAGGCCGGCGGCCAGCGAAAGCAGAAGGGTGAAGGCAGTGCGCATGAGCCGGATGCTACGAGGACAAACACGTGTCCGACCATAGCGGCCGCGAGGGTAAAACTGCCTCATGAACGACACCTCGCAACGCTGGCAGGTCCACCCCGAAGTCGCACGCGCCGAGACGCTGGACAAGGCCTTCTACCTCGACCCCGCCGCGCAGCGCCTGCAGTACGAGCGTGTGCTCGCGCGCAGTTGGCAGTGGCTCGCTGATCTGCATGGCGTGCAGGCGCCGGGCAGCCTGCAGCCCGAGACGCTGCTGCCGGGCAGCCTGGACGAACCCCTGCTGCTGTCGCGTGACGCGGCCGGTGCGCTGCGCTGCCTCAGCAATGTCTGCACCCACCGCGGCAACCTGCTCGTGCAGCAGCCTTGCCAGGACGCGGCGCAGATCCGCTGCGGCTATCACTCGCGTCGCTTCGAGCTGGACGGCCGCATGACCTTCATGCCCGAGTTCCAGCAGGCGCTGGACTTCCCCCGCCCCTGCGACAACCTGCCGCAGCTGCCGCTGCAGGACTGGGGCGGCCAGGGCTTTGTCGCGCTGGAGGAACCGCTCGCCAGCTTCGACGCCTTCTTCGGCCCGGCCATGCAGCGCCTGCACTGGCTGCCGCTACAGGACTTTCGCCTGGACGCCAGCCGCAGCCGCGACTACGAGTTCGACGCGCACTGGGCCCTCTACGTCGAGAACTACCTCGAAGGCCTGCATATCCCCTTCGTGCACCCGGGCCTGACGCAGACGCTGGACCTGAGCCAGTACCGCTACGAGCTGCACGAATGGAGCAACCTTCAGCTCGCGGTGGCGCGGGCCGATGAGACTGCCTTCGAACTGCCAGCGGAGGCGGCGGAGTACGGCCAGCGCATCGCCGCCTACTACTGGTGGGTGTTCCCCAACCTGATGCTGAACTTCTACCCCTGGGGGCTGTCGCTGAACCAGGTCACGCCAATCAACACGACAGGCCCGGCGCGAACGCGCGTGCGCTTTCGCAGCTACGTCTGGAAGCCCGAGCTGCTGGGCAGCGGCGCCGGCGGCGCGCTCGATCAGGTCGAGATGGAAGACGAGGCCGTCGTCATGACCGTGCAGCAGGGGCTGCGCTCACGCTTCTATCAACGCGGGCGCTATTCGCCGACGAGGGAGCAGGGGGTGCATCACTTTCATCGGTTGATTGGGCGGGCGATGGGGGCTTGAGGCGATCACCTGGCCGCATCGAAAGCCACGAATCCCGCCTGCGTCAGACGAGGATGACCGTATCCGTGTAGCGCGCCAACGTGGCGTCATGTGTCAACAGCCGCAGCGGCTCGGTCAACGCTTGGGCGGCCAGCAGCCGATCAAACGGGTCCGCATGATGGGCCGGCAATTCGCCCACCGCCGCCGCATGCTCACCCGATACGGCCAGCAGCTGAAAGCCGGATTCCTCGAAGTAGGCCAGCGCTTGGGCTCCCGAGACCGGCATGTCACCGCGCCCCAGCGAGTGCTTGATCGAAATCTCCCACACCGACGCAGCGCTGACCCAAGCCGTATTGCCCGGCGCCAGGATGAGTTCGCGTGCCCTGGCCGGCAGGCGCGGGCTGTCCGCGATGGCCCACAGCGCGATGTGGGTGTCCAGCAGCAGGTTCACAAGCCGGACACGCCGAACAGTTTTGCCACCTCGTCGTTGTGGGCGTCGATGTCGTCGGGCACCTCGATCAACCCCTTGGCGACGCCGATGCGCGCGGCCGGCGGACGAGCTGACATCGCCACCAGCCTGGCCGCAGGCCTGCCGTTGCGCGCAATGACGATCTCCTGCTCCGCGCCGCTTTCCACGGCCTCCACCAGCCGGGAAAGGCTGGACTTGGCTTCGAGCATGTTGACGGCGTTCATGGGTGCAGCTTGGTTGGCTAAGTCTGGCTAATCTAGGCTAGTAGCTGAGTGGCGTCAAGCTCGGTAGCTTGGGGTAAGCCACGCGAGCCCCACGCATGCTTGGCGGTCAGAACCGTTGGGGTTCACTGCGTTCACCCCGACCTACCGCGCTTGGCTGCAGCTTCTGTCGGGATTCACTGCGTTCATCCCATTAACCTACCGGGCTCAATCGCCACCATCATGGATCCGCCTGGTTTGAGCCGTCGGGCGCGACAGCTTCATTTGCCGTTTTGTCAGGCAATGGCGCACCGGGCTCCGCTGCACTGGGCGGCCGCGGATTCGAGTCGTGAAAACCATAGGCTGAGATCCACCACACACCCACGACAAATACAAGAAGGACGAAAAGTACCACCGGCCAATGCAAGATCAAAAACAGCAAGCCATCCAGATCCACAGGAGATGACGTTCCCGCCCGGCAAGTCCGCGGAAACGCCGCCGAAAACGTAAAAACACTTGCCGGAATGGTGACGGCAACAAACCAAGAGGCCAGACGAAGCTTCGCGTTCATTTCTTGTCCACCACCGTGATCTCCCCTTCGGCCTTTCCAATCCCTCTCACCTCCGGCCGATACATATCCTCCGCAAACGTCGCCGGCACCACGTACTTGCCCGGAGTCACGGCTCGCACGAGGTAGAAGACATCCAGCGTCTGCCCCAGGGACGCGGCGGCGACGAAGCGGTCGTCGCGGTACTCCATGTGGACGATACGTTCGTTGGCGTTGGCCTGGGCGATGTTGACCCCCTCCACCGTGAACTCGCCGGCCTTGGGGCCTTGGCTGAGGTTGAGGTTCTCGATCTCGAAGCCCGCTGGGATGCGGTCCACGATCAGGCCGTCCTTGATGGACTGCGGCGCCTTCACGCGCAGGCGCACGACGAACATCTCGCCGGTGGTGAACTGCCGTGCCGTCACCGGCTTGCCGTCAGTCGTGAACATCGCGCGCTCGACCGAGATGCGGTCGCTGGTCGGCGCCAGTGGCTTGGTCGGGTAGCCCTGGGCGGTCACGTCGAGGTACAGCGGCGCCGCGCCCTCGTTCTTCAGCGCGATGCCCGACTTGAGCTTGGCGAGCTCGAAGCTCTGCTGGCCCACGCCGCTGCCGGTCCAGGCGTCGGCCTTGGTGCCCACACTCAACGCAGTCTTCCAGCCATCGTCCTTGCCTGCGCCGTTGGTGGCGGCCTGCACGGCGAGGAAGAGGGCCAGGCGCTCCTGCGTCGAGTAGTAGTTGCGGCGGCTGAAGTCGTCGGACAGGTCGAACAACAGGTTCTCGCGCTTCTCGTGCGTGACCTTGTGGCGCAGCAGCAGCGCATAGGCCAGGGCCCGGTCGCGCACGCGTGAGCCGTAGTCGCCCAGCCACTGGCTCCACCAGTAGTTGTTGGGGTCGTCGGGCTGGTAGCCGTAGCCGCGCTGCATCGCATCGTCCAGCGCGACCTTGGCACGGCCCTCGTCGCCCATCAGCTTCAGCGCGAGGCTCAGTTGCACCAGCGGCAGCGGCGACAGCGCATGGCTGCGGTACTGATCGTGCAGCGTGCGCAGCGTGGCCAGCGGCGCCTTCTGCTCGCGGGCCAGGATGTAGCCGGCGTGCGCGGCCTCGGCGAAGCGCTGGTGGGCGATGCGCATCGTCTCGGCGTCGCGCCAGTCGGCAATGCGGCCCTTGTCGTCGCGCTTGGGCTCCTTGGCCGGCGTGGTCTGCTGGGCCGGGGCGCGCTGGAACTGCTCCAGCAGGTTGTCCAGCGAGCGCTTGAGCATGGCCTCGGGCACGGCGAAACCGGCATCGCGCGAGTCCTGCAGGAAGCCGGTCACGTAAGCCGACAGCCAGCCCTCGTAGGGACTGCTGGACGCCCACAGCCCATAGCCGCCCTTGGGCTGCTGCATGCTGGCCAGGCGAGCGAAGGCGCTGTCCAACCGTTTCGCGCGTTCTTCTCGAGGGACTGGCGTCATGCTCCAGCGCTTTGCCGCCTCGTCGTCGATGAAGACGAGCGGGTAGGCGCTGGACGTCGTCTGCTCCAGGCAGCCATAGGGATACATCAAGAGGCCCTTGACCTGGTCCTTGATGTCGATGGGCGGCGTGTTGGACACACTCAGCGCCACACTGGCCGTGCCGGCCCAGAAGGCGTCGAGCAGTGCCTTGTCCAGCGTCTGCGTGGCGCCGGGCTCCAAGCGGATGCGCCGGCTCTCGCGCACCAGTGGCGTGATGGGCTGCACCTGCAGCGCCTCCTCGCGCGTGATGCTCAGCGGCCCCGCCGTCACCTTGACCTCGATGGGCGCCAGCCCCGAGGCATCCAGGGCCTCGGCCTGGAAACGCAGGATCTGGCGCTGCTTGTCGGCCAGCTTCAGGCTCTCGGCACCGCCGGTGATCTTCAAGGGCCCGCTGGAAGTGACTGACACCTTCACGTCCTGCGCCGCACCACTGAGGTTGGTCACATCTAGAGCGATGGTCGCCTTGTCCCCCGGCGACACAAAGCGCGGCATGTTCAGCTCGGCCACCAGCGGCGCGGCGACAACCGTCTCCGCCTGGGCCGACGCATAGCTGTCCGCACTCGACACCATCGCCATCACGCGCAGCGTGCCGTTGAAGTCCGGCAGCTTCAGGTTGATGGTCGCCTCGCCCTTGGCATCGAGCTGCACCGGTCCGCTGAACAGGTCCACCAGCAGCACCTTGCGCGGCATGGACTGCGAGTCGCGCTTGCCGGCGTCGCCGCCGAAACGCTGCTTGGCCACATTGCCTTCCATCTTCTCGATGAGGCGGCCATAGAGGTCCAGCATGTCGGCGCCGTAGCGATGCTTGCCGAAGAAGAAGTCCTGCGGATCGGGTGTCTTGTAGTTGGTGATGTTCAGGATGCCGACGTCCACCGCCGAGACGGTGACGATGGCGGGTTTGCTGGCCAGGGCCGGCACCTTGACGCTGACGGGCAGCGACACCGACGGCTGCGTCTTGGCCGGCACGGTCAGTGCCAGCTTGGGCTTGCGGTCCTCGCGGTTCAGCGGCAGGTGCACCAGGCCCAGCGCGCGGGCCGGCGTCACCTTGTCGCCCTGGCTGCCGGGGCGGAAGGCGGCCACCGTGATGTAGAGGTCGTGGCGGGCCCAGCTCGCGTCGACGGGAATCTCGATGTCCGTGCCGCTGGCCTTCACGCCGATGCGCTTGGTCCACAACACGCGGTCGCCTTCGACGGTGACGATGGCCTCGCCGTCATGCGGTGGCTTGATGGCCAGCTTGGCCACGTCGCCCGGCTTGAAGGGCGCACCCTGCAGCTTGAGTTGCACGCGGTCGGGCCGGTTGCCGATGTCGTCGGCGTCCTGGGCGCCATAGCCGGCGTAGAAGCCATAACGCATCGTCAGGCCGGTGTCGGGGTCCTTCACCTCCAGGCGGTAGCGGCCCCAGCGCACGGGCAGTGCGATCTTGGTGCGCTCCTTCAAGGCCAGGCTGCGCGCCTCGACCAGCTCCTCGTTGACGTTGAAGCCCGAGTTCCAGCCACGGCCGTCGTCATAACGCCAATACCACTGGCGCTCCTCGTAGATGAGCTTGAGCTGCACTTCCTTACTCGGCTTGAAGTTGCCGCTCGAGTCGACGCGCGCCAGCTCGAACTCGGCCAGGCCGTTCTCGGCCGACACATTGCGGTCGAACAGCGGCCGCGCGCCGACCAGCACGGGCGCCGGCCACCACGTGCGCTCGATGGCGCGCACGACCGGCCGGCCGCCGGACTCCAGCAGGCTGAAGGCCGCGTGAACGCGCATCGGCGACTTGCGCTCACCGAATGCCGTCGCGATCTTCATGCTGGCCTTGCCTTCGGCGTCCAGCTCCTGCTCTTCCAGGTCCTGCCGGTTCTTGGCCTTGTCGTCGGCCAGGTCGCCAAAGATGAAGCCGGGCAGCTTGGCCGGCAGCGGCATCAGGAGGCGCTCGGAATAGGCGCTGCCCTGCAGCCGGTTGCCGCCGGCGGGTGCGCCGTAGAGGTAGTCGCCCTGGGCCTGCACCGTGATGCCGCCGTCACCGTTGAGGGTGCCCTCGGGCGCGGTCAGCGTGAGCTTCATGCGCTCGGGCAGGAACTCCTCGACCTTGAAGGCCCATTGCGCGTCGGGGGTCTTTGCACCGGGGTCGACGCGGGCCTGGATGGTCCAGCCACCGGTGGGCGCGTCAGCCGGCAAGGTGATGCCTTGCTGGTAGTAGCCAGTGCCCGTCTTGCCTGGCTGCACGAGTTGCTCGACGAGCTTGCTGCCGTCGGGCTTCTTGACGGTCAGCGTGATCGGCAAGGGCTTGGGCAGCGGCTTGCCGTCGGCATCACGCGCCAGCACGGACACCTGGAAGTTCTCGCCCGGCCGATACAGGTCGCGGCCGGCGTAAACGAACAGCTTGTTGCTGCGCGAGGGGTGGCCGGTGGCGTCGAACTCGCTCAGGTCCAAGGCCGCGTCGCGCAGCGACAGGATGGACATCTCCTTGCCTTTGCGCGCCAGCACGGCGCGTGCCTTGTCGCTGCGGCCGGTGAACACGGCGTGGCCGTCGCCATCGGTCTGCGCCTGGGCCAGCGCCTTGCCGTTCTCATCGACCAGGCTGAGCTCCACCCCTGACAGCGCTCCGCCGCTCTTCAGGGACGTGGCGAACACATCCATCTGCTCGGCATGCCGGCGCAGGTGCAGGCCGACGTCGGTGACGTAGTAATGCGTGACCTGGTAGTCCCAGCCGAAGCGGCCGGGCTGGTTCATGATGGCCACGTAGATGCCGGGCTCCTGCAGCTCCTTGATGCCTTCCACGGGCAGGAAGCTGACGTTGCGCCGGTTCGGCCGTGCATCGGTCGTGAAGCGGCCGAGGTAGACGCTGTCGCTCATGGCGCGCAGCTCGTCCAGCACCCAGCCGCCCACGGTGCCCTTGAGCCGCCGCTGGTTGTCGTTGTAGCCGTCGTAGTAGTAACCGCCCTCGCCGTCCTCTTCGCCAGAGTTCACCTGGCGCTCGCGCCGGCCGCTGACCTGCTCCAGGAAGGCCGGCAGCGAGGCCGGCTTGATGCGCAGGAACTGCACGTCCACTTCGGGCGTGTTGATGGTCACGACCGGCAAGCCGCCGTTCTGGCCGGCCGGCAGCACCAGGCCGCGGCTGGCGAAGTAGTAGCTGTCGGGCATGGTCTCGCTGACAGCCTCGCACTTCTGCGCGGTCGCGAGCTTGGCGCCGGTTTTCGCCCCCAGCTGGGCGTTGAACGCGAAGCGAAAGCTGCGGTCCGGCGTCACGAAGGGCAGGTAGAGCACGCGGGGGTTGTCGCCCAGCACCCAGCGGGCGGCCAGCGGCTTGAAGCTGGCGTCCGGCGCCGGCTCCTTCTTGCCGTCGGTGGTGGTTGGCGCGGCGCCTTCCTGCGCGCTGACGAGGGCGCCGAAGTCCTGCTTGCTGTCCAGCGGCTGCGTGAAGCTCAGCGCGATGGCCGGCGAGCCGTCGAAGAGTCGGGCCTTGCAGTCCAGCAGCGCAAAGGCCGCCTGCTCGCCACCGATCTCGGCGCTGCTGGGCAGGGCCGGTTGCCCGAGCTTTTGCGACGCCCACCAGCCGCCGCCCACCACCGCCACCACACCCACCAGGGCCGTGACGGCCTTCTTCCACGCAACCATCGAATTCCTCCCCGCAATTTGGCGAGGAGTTTAGGTAGCGATCAGCGGCTGTCCACGGAAGGTTTCTTCTCGCCGCGGGCGCTGATCGAACCCTTGGTGCCGCGGTTCGTCATCAATAGGTAGCTCGCCGTCCTAGGGGGATCGGCGCCACATCGATTGACCCTCCCCAAGCGCAGGCGTAGAAAAGCCTCGGCCCGCAGTTCGCCGGGCGGTCAAGGAGTGGCTTCATGAAATTCCGGCATCTTCTGGTGGGCCTGACCGCCCTCGGCTGCGCCTTCGCAGCATCCGCAGGCTCGACCATCGCCAGGACGTCGGCCAGCGCGCTTGGCACGCAATTCGACCCGCCCGTGGACGATTTCGACAGCGGCACGTTCAGCGCCTCGTCATCAGCCGCCGGCAACGGCGCTGGCGGCACGGCTGATGCGTCGGTGGCCCTGGGTGTCATCAAGCTCTACGCCTCCAGCTTCGCCGGCGCCGGCAACCACCTGGGCACCGCCTTTGCCGAAGGCGCGTACGGGGAGGACATCACAATCAGCTCGGCCGGTCTCAACGGTACGCAGGCGCGCGTCACCATGGGTGTCACGCTGCAAGGCATGATCGACCCGACCGGGGGCGGCTATTCCTCGGTGAACTTCTCTTTGAACGGAGCCGGTTTCCTCGGCAGCTGGGGCGCCCACTCGAACCCTGCATTCCCGGGCGGGTTCCCAGTCGACTTCGTCAGCGCCGTGGCTGGCGGCCCGCTGTACTACTCGGGCATCCACAACATCAAAATCACCATCACGCTGGGCACGCCCTTCACCTTCACGGAGCGGCTGACGGTGTCTGCGGGCAAGATCGACTGCTTGAGCGACCCACAATGCAGCACCAGCGAAGCAGCCTCGGTCACTGCCGATTTCGGCCACTCTTCGTACTGGAACGGCATCTCGGCGATCTCGCTGCTCGACCCCAACACCGGCCTGTACGTGCCTGCGGACATGTCGCTGTTCACGATCACGTCGCCCTCGGGGCTGAACTGGGCCCAGTCCTTTGCTCCGGTGCCGGAGCCGTCCTCGCTGTGGCTGATGTCCCTGGGCGGGCTGCTGGCCGCCTGGCGATACCGCTCGCTCGCCCGATCCCACCCGCGGTAGGCGCGTTTCCCCGCCGGATAGGAGCTTGGTGCTGTGCTTGATGCCCGGCTCTTGCATATCCTGGCAAGCAGCTTGACACGGTAGGCGCTGCCGCGCGGCGCTTGGTCGTGCGCAACGCTTGAGCGCTTGAACGGCACCAACCCACCATGCTGGACAAAATATGGTGAAAATGTTCATAATGGTGGACATTTTCGAACCGGATTACCTGTCCGATGCCCAGCAAACCGCCGGTCGTTTTCCCCCAGGAGCAGCGTCTTCTTGCTGCTCTTGGTGAGCGGCTGCGCCTGGCGCGGCTGCGCCGCAAGCTCAGCTCCATGACCGTTGCGCTCCGGGCCGGGATCTCGCGCTCCTCCCTTTACAACGTGGAGGCTGGCGATCCCGGCGCGACACTTGGGACCTATCTGAGGGTGCTCGCCGTACTGGGCCTCGAGAAGGACATCGAGTCGCTCGCGGCCGACGACCAGGTGGGCCGCAAGCTTCAGGACCTGGCGTTGGAGCCCAAGCCCGCTCGAAAGCGCGGCGCCATGCCAGCGTCCTCGCCGAGAGGATCTTGATGAGCGGCTCGAACCTGGAGGTCTGGCTCGACTGTGATCTTGAAGACGCGCGGCGTGTAGGCACGCTGTCTCACGATCGCGGCCAGGTCCGTTTCGTCTACGAGCGGGACTGGCTGAAGGACCCGATGGCATTTTCGGTCGATCCCGATTTGTCCCTCGGCGACCAGCCCTACTTTCCGAAGCCAGAGCTGGGCAACTTCGGCATCTTCCTGGACTCGTCCCCGGACCGCTGGGGCCAAACGCTCATGAAGCGACGAGAAGCTCTGCAGGCGAAGGACGAAGGCCGAACGCCCCGGAACCTTTATGCCTGGGATTTCCTGATCGGCGTTCAGGACTTCACGCGTCAAGGCGGGCTGCGATTCCGCCTGGAGGGCGCCGAGGAATTCCTCGGCGCCGAAAAGATGGCCGCACCCCCCGTGACCAACCTGCGCGAGCTCGAGGCCGTGGCCACGTTGCTAACGAGCAAGCGCATCGACGATCTTGACGCGCTGCGTCGGTGGCTGGCCGTGCTGGTGGCGCCAGGCGCTTCATTGGGCGGGGCCAGGCCGAAAGCGAACTTCGCCGAGCAGGACGGCTCGCTCTGGATCGGGAAATTCCCATCGCGTGACGATGACCGGGACATAGGCGCCTGGGAGGCCGCTGTCCACACCATGGCCAAGAGGGCCGGCGTCAGTGTTCCAGCCGCCCGCGCGGTCAGGTTGAACAGCGAGTTCCACACCTTCTGCGTCCAGCGATTCGATCGCGAGAATGGCAAGCGGCAGTTCTATGCGTCCGCCATGACGCTGCTCCGGCGGGAACAGAGTGAGGGCGCGAGCTACCTTGAGCTCGCCCAATTCCTGAGTGCCGGTGGAGACCCTGCATACGTCGCCAGCGACCTCAAGCAGCTGTTCCGTCGAGTGGCTTTCAATGTCGCCGTCGGCAATCGAGACGATCACCTGCGCAATCACGGGTTCCTGCTCGGCAAAGATGGCTGGCGGCTGTCTCCTGCCTTCGATGTCAACCCGAACGTCGACAAAGCGGAGCATGTGCTCAACATCGACGATGTCGACAACCGCCCGAGCATGAGCACGGTGCGGTCGACAGCTGCGTTTTATCGACTCACAGACGCCGAGGCAGGCGCCATCGTCGAAGAGGTGGCGGCCGTGGTCGACCAGTGGCGCGACGTCGCCCGTGGAGCGGGCATTTCCGGCGCGGACATCGAGGTCACGGCCGGCGCCTTCTCGGCTCACCGGCAGTACAGGGCAGATGCACTGAATGCCACGTCGCAACCGATGGCCGCGGCCAAGTCTCGGCGGTCAATGATCCGGTAGCAAAACTCACTGGCTGGCATGGTGTTCGCGGCACCGAGCCTGCTTGTCGAAATACCTAGTTCCGCCGTTCGCCGCGTGCGCTGATCGAGCCCATGCCCGACACCGAGCGCTGCACCGACGGGTTGCCGAAGTAGTCCACCGAGCCGATGCCCGAGATATTGGCCGCCAGCTCGTCGGTCACCCACAGCAGCACATTGCCGATGCCGCTGACGCTGACACGGGCGCGCTGGGCCTGCAGGCGGTCGGCGACCACCTTGCCCTTGCCGGAGATCTGCAGCGCCAGGTCCTCAACGCGCCCGCCGAGCTGGCCGTCACCGGCACCCGAGATGACAAAGGTGAGCTGCTTGGCCTGCAGCTGGTCCAGCCGCACCAGGCCTGCGCCGCTGATGAAGAGCTTGAGCTGGTCGGCGCGCAGGGGCAAGGGCGCGTGCACGTCGCTGGCGCCGGACAGCGACAGCCCCTTCAGCTGACGCATCTCCACCTGCACGAACAGCTTTTGGCTGTGCCAGAACTTCCAGCCGCCGGTCGGGCGAATGATGAGCTGGCGGTCGGCCAGCTCGACCTCGACGCTCTTCTGCACCTCGGCGTCGCCGGCGATGAAACACTGGTCGCGCTCGCCCTGCACGAGGATGACGCGCGCCGCGCCGGCCAGCTCCAGGCGATCGAAGGCGCCGGGGGCGTAGATGCGGCCGGGCATTGCTGGGGTGGCCGGCGTCGCTGGTGTCGCTGGTGTCGGAGGAGTGGCCGGCGTCGCTGGTGTCGCCGGCGTCGGAGGAGTGGCTGGTGTCGCTGGCGTGGCGGGAGTGGCTGGCGTTGCTGGTGTCGCCGGCGTGGCGGGAGTGGGGGGCGTCGCTGGCGTGGGGTGCGGGTGAGGCTGGGCCTGCGCCAGGCCGAGGGCTGCCAGCAGCAACGCCGGCAGGAGGCGCCTCTTCAAGGTGTTGGTCTTCATAGCGACTGCTCCCTCAACATCTTGGACACCTCACGGTTGGCCGTGATGCGCGTGCCGTCACGCAGCTGCACGACGAGCTGGGAGTTCTCGTCCGGGGTCATGCTCTCGACGAAATCCAGGTTGACGATGCAGCCGCGCTGCACGCGCAGGAACTTCGCCGGGTCCAGCCGCGTCTCAAAATCGGCAATCGGCAGCCGCACCAGGAAGCTGCGGCCCTTGCTGGTGATGGCGGTGTACTTGTTGTCGGAGCGCAGGCACTCGATGGCGTCCACCTGCAGCGGGAAGATCTTGCCCTGGTCGCGCACCAAGAGGCGCGTCAGCGGCGCGTCGGCCGGTGCGCCCAGCGCCTGGGCCACGTCGGCAGGGCTGGGCGAGGCGTCGCGCAGCACATGGCTGATCGCCTCGTCGAAGCGCTCGCGCGAGAAGGGCTTGAGCAGGTAGTCCACCGCATGCAGCTCGAAGGCCGTCAGCGCGTGCTGGTCATAGGCGGTGGTGAAGATGATGCGCGGCTGGTGGGCCTCGCCTTGCAGGGCCTGCACCACTTGCAAACCCGTCAGGCCCGGCATCTGGATGTCCGTCAGCACCAGCGCGGGCTTGAGCGCGCGGATCTGCGCCAGTGCATCGTCGCCGTCCTCGCAGACAGCCACCAGCTGCAGGCCCGGCGTGGCCTTGACCCAGTCGGCCAGGGCTTCGGCAGCCAGGTGTTCGTCTTCGGCGATGAGAACGGTGGTCGTGTTCATGTCTGAGGAATGAAGAGGTCGACGCGAAATCCTGCGCCGGGAGCGGTGTGGATGCGCAGGCGCGCCTGGCCGTCGTAGTCCAGGGCGAAGCGCTTCTTCAGCGCCGCCAGGCCCACGCCGCGGCGCTGGCCGGGTTGGGGCTCCAGGGCCTCGGGCTCGCAGCCGGGGCCGTCATCGGCCACGGCCAGGTCCAGGCCATGGTTGAGCGCATTGCGGCGCGCGGTGATGGTCACCTTGCCGCCGCCCTTGCGGGTGGCCACGGCGTGCAGGATGGAGTTCTCGACCAGGGGCTGCAGGGTGAGCGGCGGCAGCTCGTCGGCCATCACGCGCTCCTCCAGGTCCCAGTCCACGCGCAGCCGCGAGCCCAGGCGCAGGGCTTCCAGGGCCAGGTAGTCACGCAGGAAATCGATCTCGTCGGACAGCATCACGCGGTCCTCGGCGCCGCGCTTGGTGTCCAGCACATAGCGCAGCATGGCGGCGAACTTCAGCAGCGAGGCCTCGGCGGCGGCCGGGTCCTTGCGGGTCAGGGCGATCAGCGAGTTCAGCGTGTTGAACAGGAAATGCGGGTTCAGCTTGCCGCTGATGGCCGACAGCTCGGCCTTGGCCAGGGCGCTTTCAGCCTGGGCGGCGTGCACGGCCGCCGAGCGCGCCGCGCGCGACTGCAGCACGGCGGTGAAGGCGGTGGCTATTGCTGCGTAGACCACGAAGCCCCACACCGAGCGCCACAGCAGGCCGGCCAGCAGCACGGCGCCGGCGTGGTCGGTGCCGAACAGGGCGGCGTTGACGGCGAACTCGCCCGCCTGCCACAGCGCCGAGAAGGACAGCGCCGCCATCGCATGCGCCAGGGCGGTCGCGGCCGCGCCGGCATCGGTGCCGTGCAGGCGGCGGGCCACCGGCCAGACGGCGACGCCCAGCAGCATCGGCGCCCACAGCATGGTGGTGGCCTGGTAGACGGCCAGCCAGAACGGGTCCAGGCCGCGGTCGAACTCGCTGCCCGCCAGCACGAACAGGCACCAGGCCAGCGCGCAAGTCCCGGCGTACGCCAGCCACAGCCGCACATTCGGGCGGCGGTTGCTGGAGCGAGGGTCGGGGGAGTTCATGGCTTCATCTTAGGGAGCCCCATCGGGCGGGCGGCGAGTGGAGAGACGAAGTGCGGGCCCCGGGGTGCGGGATGCGGTCTACGTGGAGTTGCTGACGGGGTTCGGCGAGCCCCTCGGCATAATTCGCCCCTTCCCCATCGAATTCGGACGAGCGTCATGGCCAGCGTCAACAAAGTCATCATCATCGGCAACGTCGGCAAAGACCCCGAGGTTCGCTACAACCCGAGCGGCGGCGCCTGGGTCACCCTCAGCCTGGCGACCACCCGCAACTGGAAGAACCGCGAGAGCGGCGAGCGCCAGGAAGAGACGGAATGGCACCGCGTCGTCTTCAACGACCGCCTGGCCGAGATCGTCGGCGAGTACGTCAAGAAGGGCCGCCCCCTCTATGTCGAAGGCCGCCTGAAGACCCGCAAGTGGCAGGACAAGGAAGGCCGCGACACCTACACGACCGAGATCATTGCCCAGGAAATGCAACTTCTGGGCGGCCGTGATGGCGCCGGCGGTGGTGATGAAGGCGGCGGTGGTGGCGCCAGCTACGGCCGCGGTGCGGGTGGCGGCGAAGGTGGCGGTGGCGGCTACAGCCGTGGCGGTGGAGACGAGGGCGGTGCCMGCCCGGCAGCGCGCCCGGCTGCGGCCCAGCGCCCGCCCGCTCCGCGCGCGCCGGCTGCGGCGCCCAAGGCGGCGACGGGGTTTGACGATATGGATGACGATATTCCGTTCTGAAGCCGATCATTTTAAGCTTGTGAAATAAAGGCCCGCAGCTAGTCGCTACGGGCCTTTTTACTTGTTTGCGGAATATTTTCTACTCACGTCTAACGCAGCGCAACACGGCGCCCCTGGGAGGAGCTGATGGAAGTTCAGAATATTTTGACATTAGCGAGAGATGCATCTTGGGGTTTGGTCGGCGCGATTGCGGCGGTCATAGGCCTCATGCTGACATGGCTTTATCGACAAAACAGGCCAGTACGAGAGCTTGCCTTTGGAATCGTTTCATCTAGACGCCTTTTATCGGTACATGAGGCGTTGTCAAATAGAGTGACCATGTTTCTCGATGGGCAACCTGTTGATAACGTTCATTCGATACTGTTCGCATTAAAGAATTCCGGCAATCAACCAATTCGACCAAATGAGTTTCATCGCTCTCTAGAAATTACTTTTTCAGCAGGGGAGATAATTTCTGTGGAGGGATGGGGTCACCCCAAGCAGGTCGAATGCATTGTTTCTCTCAATAGCGAGCAATCCATCGTTTTGGAGTCTTGTCTTGTAAATCCGGGCGAGGAGTTGCTAATTCATGTGCTCTTTAGCGCCCCCAAAGTTGATTATCAACTGCACTATCGCATTGAGGGGATAACTAACCTCCATTGCCTGAATCGATCCCAGCCCCTTCCTCCATATTGGCAGTCGGGTGCGCCATTAATGCTGGTCATAACGGCGGTGATGTTTTTCAGCACCTATATGCAGTCCCGTCAACCAGATGTTCTCTGGTACTTGGTCGGCATTTCTGTGATCGCGCTAGCCGCCAGCCTCTATCAACGTGGACGTGACCTAATTTCGGCGCGGCGGCGAATCTCGAGCGAGGCCGCCAAGTATGGCTAAGTGCAGAAAGCTGCCTCAGACCGGTTGGCGCGCGCGGCGCTGCCGGGCCTCAAGACAGCTTGCGCGGCGTATTGGCAGGCCCCACCTGGCGCACCAGCATTGCCCTGAATTCACCTTGAGCTTCCACCGAGCCAAAGCATCGCTTGGGGATCAAGTTGAACAACACGTCCGATTGGTAGAGAACAAAAACCACCTTGGTCTCTCTCCACCGGTAGACGTTCCCCCAAGGCAGAAGCCCTTCACCATTCACGGTTCTGAACTGCAGGCCGGCTTCGCCAATCTCGACCGATGCCGGCTGGTGAAGTGAGCGCTGCTGCGCATACAGACGCCGCACCTTCCATGGCAGATAAAGCCAATACCAGGCGGGGACGTAGCAGATCGCCAGCACGCCCAGCCCGTCAGACCAAGAGCCTTCCCCTCGCCACCACGAACCCAACATGAAGACCAATGCGGCCAGGGCAAGGACGACGACCAAGATGCCGAGCACTGCAAATGCAGGGCGAGGCTTGAAGCCGGCGCGAATCGCTGACAAATAGTCGTCGGAGCTCAGCTGGATCTGCATGGCGAGCTCAGGCGGCTCTGGCGTTCTCCACCCGCCGCCGGTAGCGCAACGCAAGCGTGATCAGCAAGCAATTGGGGGCCGTGAAGAATGCCATCAGCGCCTTCGGCATCCACCCCGAATGCTGCGCCAGGGCGCTTCTAGAATCGCCGCGCCCGCATGCGGGACGACATCAAAAGCACGGGGAGGACGGATATGAGGGCCACGGGTCTTTGCGCAGCCTTGGTTTGCGCTGCAATTTCCATCGGCTGTGGCGGTGGGGGCGGCAGCAGCACGCCGACGCCGCCAGCACCGACGCTGTCCTACGCCGCACCCCAGGCCTACGTGCAGGACCAGGCGACATCGACGCTGGCGCCGACCACATCAGGCACCGTGACGTCGTTCAGCGTCGCACCCGCGCTGCCGGCCGGCCTTGCGTTGAACACCACCACGGGCGCCATCTCGGGCACGCCTACCGCCGGCACCGCTCCCGCCGACTTCACCGTCACGGCGACGGGGCCCGGCGGCTCGGCCAATGCAAAGATCCGCCTGGCTGTCCAGCCTGCCGCCAAGGTCACTCGCATGACGGTGGCGGGCACCTCGGTCGCTCCGCTGGTGACGCTCGACGGCGCGGCGCTCGGCCTCACTGGCACCGTCTACGCCAAGGCGAGCGACAAGGACGGCGTGATCGGCTCGACCGTCGCAGTCACCGCCAGCGGTGGCAGCTATGTCCTGGAGTTTTCGACCGCCGGCTCCGCCACGGCAGGCGTCCATGCCGGGCAGGCGGTGGTGAGCCTCTGCCAGGATGCGGCCTGCGCTGCGCCGCAGGCGACATCGACGCTGTTCGTGAACTACAGCGTCAACGTCCTTGCCGCAGGTGGCGCCTGGCCGGGCAATCACCTGACGGCGCTCTCGCCCGTCGCGGGCGCACCGGAATGGGCCACGTTCCAGGGCAACGCCGCCCACACCGGCTACGTGCCGGTCACGCTCGACGCCAACAAGTTCGACACCCGCTGGCAAATCACGGTGCCGTCCTTCATCTATTTCAACGGCCGCTTCAACCTCGGCACGGTCACCACGGCAGGCGGCAACTTCTACATCGCCGGAGACAACGCCGTTTCGGCTCGGCGTGAGCATGACGGTGCCGGCGTCTGGAGCTACAGCTTCGGCGAGCTGCCCTACCCTTCCACCAATCCGCCGGCCGTCAGCAACGGGGTCGTCTATGTCGCGGCCGGTCAGCAATCGTCGACCTATATGTTCGGCCTGGACGCCAGCAACGGCACCGTGCTGTTCAAGTCCCGCATGTCATCTCAGTGGGAGCACTATCTCGCTCCCACCGTGGGGCCCTCAGGCGTGTACACCAACGCGGGAACCTACGGCGGGCTGTATGCATTCAGCACGCAGGGCACCGAGTTGTACTTTGCCGGAGCCGCACAGCAATCTGCGTGGACCCCAGCCGTCGACGCCAACGCGGTGTATGCCTATACCGGCAACTCCCTGCAGGTGTTCGACCCTGTTTCCGGCGCGCTCAAGATGAGCATCGCCGATCCGTCCTTCACGAACTACATCTACGAAATCGGCGGCTCCCCCGTCCTCGGCGGCGCCAACTCCGTGTTCGCCGCGGCCTATGCCAACAGCTTTCTGAATGGCGGAGGGATCGGCAATTCACTCCTGCACTTCAACCTCCAGTCGCGGACCGTCGACTGGTCCATCAGGGGCGTCTACCCCTCGACGCCGGCCTATGACGCGGGCGTCGTCTACGCGGCCAACAACAACCCCTTGCGACTCGAGGCCCGCTCGGAAGCCGACGGCTCGCTGCTCTGGTCCTGGACGCCCCAGGCGTCTGGCGATACGGAATTCGTCAGCGAGGTCCTGCTCACGAAGAACACCGTGATCATCAGTACCAACACCTCGACCTACGTCATCGATCGCTCGGCACACCGAACGATCTGGAGCTATCCAGCATCGGGCAATCTCGCGCTGTCACCGAACGGCATTCTGTACATCGTGTCGCAAGCCGGCTGGTCCGGCTCGACGGCAACGATCACGGCCATCAACGTTCAATAAGTCAGCCAAATCCGGGCGAGAGCGCAGTGCACCTGCGTGCGGCGGCCCGGGGCGCAGGGCACGGCCAGGGCCGCCGACAGCAGGCCGGCCATCATCGAATAGAGCGCATGGGAGTTCCTTGCAAGGGCTGCAGCCTGCGCAGTTTGCAAAGCGCATCCATGAGCGGCATCGGCAGGCGACAAACTGCACCTGGCAACGAACAAGTCGGCGATGGGCCGGATAGCCCGCTGCCTGGCGCATGTCCGCCTCGGCACCCGCAGCCCGGTTGGCGCGCGGCGCTGCCGGGCCTCAAGACAGCTTGCGCGGCGTATTCGCAGGTCCCACCTGGCGCACCAGCATTGCCCTGAAATCACCTTGAGCTTCCATCGAGTCGAAGTACCGCTTGGGGATCAAACTGAACAACAGATCAGACTGGTAGAGAACAAAAACCACCTTGGTTTCTCGCCATCGGTAGACGTTCTCCCAGGGCATCAAGCCTTCGCCATTCACCGTCCGGAACTGCAGGCCGGCTTCGCCAATCTCGACCGATGCCGGCTGGTGAAGTGATCGCTGCTGCGCATACAGGCGCCGCACCTTCCACGGCAGATAAAACCAATACCAGGCGGGGAAGTAGCAGATCGCCAGCACGCCCAGCACATCAGACCAGGAGCCTTCCCCTCGCCACCACGAACCCAGCATGAAGACCAACGCGGCCAGGGCAAGGACGACGATCAAGATGCCGAGCGCTGCAAATGCAGGGCGAGGCTTGAAGCCGGCGCGAATCGCTGACAGATAGTCGTCGGAGCTCAGCTGGATCTGCATGGCGAGCTCAGGCGGCTCTGGCGTTATCGACCCGCCGATACCGCAACGCCAGCGTGATCAACGGGCTGGTCATGGCCGTCGTGGCCAGGGCCATGATGAGCAGGATGGTGAACATGTCGGGCCCGATGAGGCCGACATCCAGGCCGACCTTCATGACGATGAGCTCCATCAGGCCGCGGGCGTTCATCAGCGCGCCGGTGGCCATGCTCTCGGCGCCGTTGAGGCCGGCCACGCGCGCGCCCAGCCAGCCGCCCACCAGCTTACCGACCGTCGCCACGCCCACCACCAGCAGCATGGCGCCCAGGGCGCCGCCGGCAAAGGCCGAGCGCGTCGTCGACAGGCCGGCCAGCGCGAAGAACAGCGGCATCAACAGCACGATGGACAGCGGCTCGATGCGCTGCATCAGCGACTGCAGCAGGCGGTCGTCGCGCGGCAGCGTGGCGCCGAACAGGAAGGCGCCGAACACCGCGTGCAGGTGCAGCCATTCGGTCGCGGCGGCACAGCCCAGCAAGCCCAGCATCAGCGCCGCCAGCACGCCCAGCGAGGGCTCGCCATCGGGCGCCCGGGCGGCCAGCAGGCGGGCATAGACCGGTCGCACGACGAAATAGAGGACGGCGAGGATGGCCAGCGTGCCGGCGGCGATCCGGGCCAGGCCGGCATAGCCTTCACCCACTCCCGCAAGGGCGACGACAAAGGCCAGCAGCACCCAGGCGAACACGTCGACGACCGCGGCGCCGGCCAGGGCCAACTGGCCGAAGCGCGTCTGCGTCATGCCGCGGTCCTTGAGGATGCGGGCCATGACGGGGAAGGCGGTGATGGACACGGCGGCCGTCATGAACAGCGCAAAGGGCCAGAAGCCCACGCCCGCCGGCGCCAAGCCCGGGTAAACCGAGTAGAGGGCTGGCGTGATGGCCAAGGCCAGGACAGCCGGCGCGATGACGCTGAGCAGGCCGACGCTGCCGGCTGACCGCAGCTGTGAGCGCAGGCCGCCCGGCGCGCGGATCTCCAGGCCGACGACGAACATGAAGAGCACCAGGCCCAGCGTGGCCAGCGCATTCAGGCCACCCAGCAGGGGCTTGGCGAACAGCTGGGCATGCAGCTCCGGAGCGTAGAAGCCCATGACTGCCGGGCCGAGAACGAGGCCGGCCGCCATCTCGCCCACCACCTGGGGCTGGCCCAGATGGCGCAGCAACCAGCCGCAGCCGCGGGCCACGCCGAGGATGACGATGAGTTGCAGGAGCAGGGTGGTGGTGGTCATCGGATCGTTGAACGGCGCCTGAACGGCACGCGGGGCGGCGAATTTTAGGTGGCCACCCCGCAGCGCTCATTCGGCCCGCCAACAGGGGTGCGACGACCCTTGCCCGGCTCGACTGTGGGTCATCCGTGGRTGGAGCGCCGTCGGACGGGCGCGCAACATCGGCGGCTCCAACCCACGATCAGGAGAGCCCCATGACCTCTGCGACAAGCCAGCGTAGTCCCCTTGCCACGCTGCTGGCGCCAGCCTTGGCGCTGGTGCTGTCGGCCCCCGCGTCTGCCACGGTCTGCCCGACCGCGACGTTCGACCAGATCCTGGCGCTCGGCAACTGCACCATCGCAGGCTCCAACTTCGATTTCACCCAGCGGCAGCTGCCCTCGCACCCGGTCTGGAACAACGGGCCGTTTGCCGGCAACACGAAGCTGGCGCCGGACGCTGCGGCGGTCGTCTTCACGCCCGACAGCAGCCCCGGCAGCATCGGCTTCACGCTGGCGATGGACTTCGGCGTCGTGGGCCAGGCCTCCCGCTTCGACCCGTTTGCCCAGACGGTCAAGACCGGCAACTACATCGATGCGACGCTGGCCTACTTCAGCATCACCAACGCGGCTGGGATGGGCCTCAGCGGCTACTCGGTGACGATGGGCAACGTGGTGGTCACGCAGACCAGCTTCGACGCCATCGTCTACGCCAATCTGAACAGCGCCACCGCGGCGGTCAACAACGCCGGGTTCACGCGGCTCACCGAGGCCATCGACTATGGCGCCGTGCTGCCGGGCACCTTGATCTACGCCGCCAACCTCAAGGCCTACGAGTACTCGCCCGACGCCGCCCATGTGGCTGGCTTCGGCACCGTCAGCTTCGAATTCGCCCAACAGGCATTGGCGGTGCCGGAGCCCGAGACGGCCCTGTTGTGGTTGGCCGGGCTGGCGGGCATCGCCTGCATCGCGCGTCGTCGCACGGGCTGAAATCGCACGCGCCTGGCGTTGACCTCAGGCCGCTTTCAGCCTGCCCGCGCCGCACTGGGCGCATGCCCGATCACCCGCTTGAACGCCCGGCTGAATGACGCCTCGGACTCGTAAGCCAGCCTGTCCGCCGCCGTCACCACGCGCATGCTGTCCTGGGCGATCCAGCGTCGCGCCTGAAACATCTTGATCTTGGCGACGTAGCGGGCCGGGCTCTCGCCCACGGTGCGCGTGAAGGCGTCGGCAAAGCTGGAGCGCGAGGCGCCCATGACGTCGGCCAGCTCGAGCAGGCTCCGGTCGCGCTCGGGCTCGGCGGGGATGGCAGCGACGACCGTGCCGATCTTGGGGCAACGCAATTTGCGCCCCGATGACGGGCACCTCGCGCCCCCGCCTGTAGGCGCATCGGCCAGGCCTCGCCTGCCCGCACATCCCTTGTCCGCTTTGTGCCCGGCAGCCCGTCTGTCAGGGCAGGGCTGAACGAGGTGTCCGGCCCGCTGTCAGGGAGACCCACCATGCGCTTCTTCTCCATCGCCACGCTGCTGGCCCTTCCCGTCGCCGCGGTCCAGGCCGCTGCCATCACCGTGCCCATGCACCTGATCGACAGCCGGGGCGCGGTGCAGGCGATCGGCGAAGTGGTGGTGACCGAATCGGCTTACGGCCTGGTCTTCACGCCGGTGCTGAACGGCCTGCCGCCGGGCAGCCATGGCTTTCATGTGCACGAGAACCCGAGTTGCGCAGCGGGCCTGCGCGACGGCCAGCCGGTGGCGGGCCTGGCGGCAGGTGCCCACCTGGACCCGCTGGGCAGCGGGCGCCACGGCACGCCCTGGGGCGACGGCCACCTGGGCGACCTGCCCGCGCTGGTGGTGGAAGCCGACGAGCGCGCCAGCCATGCCGTGCTGGCGCCACGGCTCAAGCTCGACGACCTGCGTGCACGCTCGCTGATGATCCACATCGGCGGCGACAACCACGCCGACCACCCGATGCCGCTGGGCGGCGGCGGGGGTCGCATGGCCTGCGGCGTGACGCCGTCGGGCGCGCGGGAGCAATGAGGGCGGCGCCGGGCCGGTGCTTCAGGGCGACGGCCCCCGCGCCGCACTCGGCGCATGCCCGATCACCCGCTTGAACGCCCGGCTGAACGACGCCTCCGATTCATAGCCCAGCCGGTCCGCCGCCGTCGCCACGCGCATGCCGTCCTGCGCGATCCAGCGGCGGGCCTGGAACATCTTGATCTTGGCGACGTAGCGGGCCGGGCTTTCGCCCATGGTGCGCGTGAAGGCGTCGGCGAAGCTGGAGCGTGAGGCGCCCATGACGTCGGCCAGCTCGGGCAGGCTCCAGTCGCGTTCGGGCTCGGCGTGGATGGCGGCGACGACCTTGCCGATCTTGGGGCAACGCACCGCGGCGATCCAGCCGGTCGCGTCGCTGCAGCCGCATTCCACCCAGGCGCGGATGATGCTGGCGGCCAGCGCGTCGGCCAGGCGGGCCAGGATGCCGCAGGCGCCGATGCGGTCCAGCGCCACCTCGCGCTCCATCGCGTCCAGCAGCACGGGCACGGTCGCGTCCTTCTGCGCCAGGTCGCCGGCCAGCATGACGGGCGGCATCATCGCGATGAGGGGGTGCAGCGGGTCGAGGTTGAAGCGCAGCGCGCCGCAGAACATCACGTCGGTGGCGTCGTCCACCACCGCGGCGGCCGTCCCGGGTGCGGCGCCGACCAAATAGATGTTCTCCGACACGGCGACGCGCGACAGCGAGTCGATATCCACCGCCGGCACGTCGGGCGCGCTGGCCAGCACGTGAAAGCTGCCGTGCGGCAGCAGCACCGCGTCGCCGGCATTCAGCCGCACCCAGTCGGTGGCTGCGGTGCGCAGCCAGCAGCCGCCGTGTCCAACGAAGTGAAAGCGCGCCGAGCGCTGCGCCGGGAAGGCCACGGCCCAGGGCGCGCGCAGGATGCAGCGGCCGTACTCGACGCCGTCCAGGCGCAGGCCCAGCAGGATCTCGGTCAGGGTGTCGCGGCCCTCGGGTCTGGACGAAAAGTTAAGCATCTCGGCTTTCCTGGCATTCAATCGCCGGCAGCCTATTCCTAGCATTCAGACCTCGCTGACAAAGGGTCTTGCCGCCGTGACTTCCTCTTCCTGCACTGCCTGCCCCACCGACCCCGGTGGCCACGCCATCGCCGCGCCCGCCCCGGCCCACACCACCGCCCGCTGGCCGGCCGTCGCCTCGCTGACGATGGGCGTCTTCGGCCTCGTCATGGCCGAGTTCCTGCCGGCCAGCCTGCTGACGGCCATGGCCACCGACCTCGGCATCAGCGACGGCGCAGCCGGCCAGGCCGTCACCGCCACGGCCCTGGTCGGCGCCGTCGCCGCGCCCGCCCTGCCGCTGCTGACGCGCCGGCTGGACCGCCGCGTCGTCATGCTGGCCCTGAGCGCGCTGCTGGTGCTGTCCAACCTCCTGGCTGCCACTGCCGGCAGCCTGGCAGCGCTGCTGGTCGCGCGGGTGATGCTCGGTGTCGCACTGGGTGGCTTCTGGTCGATGTCGGCGGCGCTGGCGATGCGCCTGGTGCCCGAAAACCTGTTCGCCCGCGCCATGTCGGTCATCCTGACCGGCGTGTCGGTCGCCACCGTCTGTGCCGCGCCCATCGGCGCGTGGATGGGCGACGTGTGGGGCTGGCGCAGCGCCTTCATCGCGGCCGGCGTGGTCAGCCTCGTCACGCTGGCCGTGCAGGCGGCCACGCTGCCGGCCCTGCCGCCGCGCGACAAGCCGGATCTGCGTGTGCTGGCCGAGCTGCTGCGCCGCCCGCCGGTGCGCGTGGCGCTGCTGGCGGTGCTGCTCGTTATCTCCGGTCACTTTGCCGGCTTCACCTACATCCGCCCGCTGATGGAGCAGGTCACGCACCTGTCGGTCGGCGCCATCTCGGGCGTGCTGCTGGGCTATGGCATCGGCGGCTTCTTCGGCAACTTTGCCGGTGGCTGGCTGGCCGGGCGCAGCGAGCGCCATGCGATCGTCGCCGGCGGCGTGCTCATCGCGGTGCTGGCGGCGAGCCTGCTGGTGGCCGGCAGCTCGCCCGTCGTCACGGCCGTGGCCGTCACGCTGTGGGGCTTTGCCTTCGGCGCCTTTCCGGTGGGCTTTCAGACCTGGATCGTGCGCGCCGCGCCCGACCAGGCCGAGGGCGCCGGCGGCCTGCTGGTGGCAGCCTTCCAGATCGCCATAGCCAGCGGCGCCAGCGGCGGCGGCCTGCTGGTGGACCGCATCGGCGCGCTGGGCGGCCCGGCCTTCGCTGTCGTTGCGTTGACGCTGGGCACGCTGCTGACGCTGCGCCATGGTCCGCGCGCCGTCGCCCGAGGTGCGCAATGAACCGCCGCCTCACTCTCGCCGCCTACCCGCAAGGCTTGCCCGGGCCGGAGCACTTCCACCTCGATACCCAGCCCGTGCCCGAGCCCGCCGAGGGCCAGGTGCTGCTGCAAACGCTCTATCTGTCCGTCGACCCCTACATGCGCAATCTGATGGCGCCGGTCGGGCCCGGCTATGCACCGCCGGTGCCGCTGGGCGGCGTCATGGTGGGCGGCACAGTCAGCCGCGTCGTCGCGTCACGCCATGCGAGGTTCAAGCAAGGCGAGCTGGTGCTGGCCAACGCGGGCTGGCAGGAATACGCCGTGAGCGACGGCAGCGACCTGCTGGCTCTGGGCGACGTGACGCAACCGTCGCACGCACTGGGTGGCCTGGGCATGCCGGGCTTCACGGCCTATGTCGGGCTGCTGGACATCGGCCAGCCCAAGCCGGGCGAGACCGTCGTCGTCGCCGCGGCCACGGGTGCGGTCGGCGCTGTCGTCGGCCAGTTGGCCAAGTTGAAGGGCGCCCGCGTCGTCGGCATTGCCGGCGGCGCCGACAAATGCCGCCACGCCGTCGAGGTGCTGGGCTTCGATGCCTGCCTGGACCGCCACGCCCCCAACCTCGCCGCGCGGCTGGCCGAMGCCTGCCCGCAAGGCATCGACGTCTATTTCGAGAACGTCGGCGGTGAAGTATTTGACGCCGTGCTGCCGCTGCTCAACCTGCACGCCCGCGTGCCAGTCTGCGGCTTCATCTCGCACTACAACGATGCCGCGCCGCCCACCGGCCCCGACCGCCTGCCTGGCCTCGTCGCCACGCTGCTGGCCAAGCGCATCCGCATGCAGGGTTTCATCATCCTGGATCACTACGGCGAGCGCTTCGACGCCTTCCGCCGCGAGATGGGCGCCTGGCTGCTTGAGGGCCGCATCACGCTGCGCGAGGACATCGTCGACGGCCTGGAGCAGGCGCCCGCCGCGCTGGCTCGGCTGCTGCAGGGCGGCAACTTCGGCAAGACCGTGGTGAAGGTGGCGTGAGAGGGTGATTCACACGCCGCCTCACGGCAGCAGCCGCGGCAGCAGCAGGCCGGCGGCACCCTCCAGCGCGGCGTAGATGAACAGCAGGCGCAACGCCTCCAGCGTCTTGTTGGCCGGGCGCGGTGCCAGGCCGCGCATCCAGCGCAGTGCGTAGAAAAACGCGGCCAGCACCACCGCCGCCACGACGCTGCCATGCCAGGCCAGCATCGCGTAGACCGTTGCGCCCTGGCCGCTGGCATCGCCGCGCAGCCCGGCGCGCCACCAGTCGAGCACGTCCACGGCCAGCGCGGCGGCCAGGCAAGCCGCGCTCAGGCCCATCAGCACGGCGCTGGCGCCGCTGCCACGCTTGAGCAGGGCCATCAGCGGCCGGGCGGCGTAGGCCAGGCCCGCCGACGCACCCAGCAGCAACAGGCCGGGAACCAGCGCGCCGCGCGGTGCCTTGTGCAGCCACCAGTCGGGGTGTGCGGCGTACAGGTAGAGGTAGCCGAACATCGCCATCAGGAAGATCATCCCGAGCACGATGTCGAGCAGCACCGCGGCCCACCAGCCGTGCGCCTGCGGGCCGGCCACATAGGTCGGCAGCAGAATGCCGGCGCCAGCGTCGACCTGGCTCTGCTGCGGCGGCAGGTGCCGGTCGTTGCTCCACACCCAGCGCATCAGGCAGAACACGGTCAGCACGCCGCACACGGCGCTCAGCGTCATGGCCTTCACGGTCAGCAGCAGGAAGAAGCCGGCCGTGGACAGCGCCGACAGCAGCGGCCACCACGAAGGCCCCGGCATGATCTGCACGTACTGCGGCTCGGCGCGCGCGGGGCTGGTGACGAGGGTCTCGCGCTGGCCGGTGGCGGTGTTGGGCAGGAAGTAGCGCCCGGCTTCCACATCCCTGGCCAGTTGGGGGTCGGTCCATAACGGCTCCAGGTCGTTGACCACCGGGATGGAGCGCACGCCGTAGTTGCCCGCCGACAGCCATTCCAGCGTGCCCCCATGGAAGGCATTGCGGGCATTGCCGCCGCTGCCGCCACGGGCGTAGCAACGGACCGCATCGATGAGGAACAGCAGCGCGCCCGCGGCCATGACGAAGGCGCCCACGGTGGAGATGAGGTTGGGCAGATCCCAGGCCCGGTCGGGCAGATAGGTGTTGACGCGCCGCGGCATGCCCATCAATCCAGTCAGGTGCATGGGCAGGAAGCAGACGTGAACGCCGACGAAGCTGAGCCAGAACACCCAACGCCCGAGCCGCTCCGACAGCTGCCGGCCGTTGATCATCGGCGTCCAGTAATACAAGCCGGCGAACAACGGGAACAGCATGCCGCCGATCAGCACGTAGTGGAAATGCGCGACGACGAAGTAGGTGTCGTGCGCCTGGCCGTCGAAGGCGACCATGCCCACCATGACGCCGCTGAGGCCCCCCATCACAAAGATGAGGATGCCGCCGACGAGGAACAGCGACGGCACGTTGCGCTGCACACGCCCGGAGGCGAGCGTGCAGATCCATGCGAACACCTGGGCGCCCGCGGGCACGGCCACCGCCATCGACGCCGCAGAAAAATAACCCGCCGCCAGCTCCGGCATGCCGACCGTGAACATGTGGTGGGCCCACACGCCGAAGCTGATGAAGCCGGTGGCGATCATGGCCAGCACGACGAGTTCGTGGCCCACCAGCTTCTTCTGCGCGACGGTGACGATCATGGTCGACACCATCGCCGAGGCGGGGATGAAGATGATGTAGACGTCCGGGTGGCCGAAGAACCAGAACAGGTGCTGGTACAGCAGCGGGTCGCCGCCGCGCGTGGCATCGAACAGCGGCCAGTTGAAGGCGCGCTCCAGCTCCAGCAGGAAGGTGACCATGATCATGGCCGGGAAGGCCAGGATGATCATGACGCCGAAGATCAGGATGGCCCAGGCGTAGACCGGCATTTTCGAGAGCGTCATGCCCGGGGCACGCGTGCGCAGCACGCCGACGATCAGTTCGATGGCGCCGGCGATCGCGCTGATCTCGATGAAGCCGATGCCCAGCAGCCAGAAGTCGGCGTTGATGCCCTTGGCGTAGACCCCCGAGCTCAGCGGCGGGTACATGAACCAGCCGCCCGACGGCGCCAGGCTGAACAGGACCGAGCCGAAGAAGACCACGCCGCCAATGGCATAGGCCCAGTACGAATAGGCCGACAGACGCGGAAAGGGCAGGTCGCGCGCGGCCAGCATCTGCGGCAGCAGCAGCACCGCAATGGCTTCGACGGCGGGCACGGCGAACAGGAACATCATCACCGAGCCGTGCATCGTGAACAGCTGGTTGTAGGTCTCCTGCGGCACGACGCTGGCCAGCGGCGCGGCCAGCTGCACGCGCATCACCAGCGACAGGATGCCCGCGGCGATGAAGAAGCCGAAGGCCGTGGCGATGAACAGGAAGCCGATGAAGTTGTTGTTGACGGCGCTGAACGCGCGCCAGCCGGTGGGCGTTTCCCAGGTCTTCTCCAGCGCCTCGAACTCGCCCGCGGGCCGACCGCCCTGCGTCGGGAAGCGCGCGTAAAGCCGCGTGTCGAAACCCGTCTCGGACGGCTCGGTCGCCGCATCGCCGAGTGCGCCTTCCACGCCGGGGCTGGCGGGCTGCGTCACTTCAACGACTCCATGTAGCTGGCCAGTGCGTTCAGCTCGGCCGCCTTCAACGAGCGGTAGGCGGGCATGCGGTTGTTCGGCTTGATCGACTGGCTGTCGCCGATCCAGCCAATCAGCGTGGCGCGCGTGTTCGGCAGGATGCCGGCGCCCAGGGACTGGCGCGCGCCGACGAAGGTCAGGTCAGGCCCGGACACGCCTTGTGCCGAGGTGCCGGCGACGCGGTGGCAGGCCGCGCAGCCAACCTCGTTGAAAAGTTGCTTGCCGCGCAGCGCCTCGACGCTGACATTGGTCTCAGGGGCCGGCTTCAGGCGTGCATCGAGCCACCGCTGCCAGTCCGCCGCCTCATGCGCGACGACGACGAAGCCCATCAGCGCATGCGCGCCGCCGCAGAACTCGGCGCATTGCCCGCCGTAGACGCCCGCCTTGTCGGCCTGCAGCTTGAGCCGGTTGGTGCGGCCCGGGATCATGTCCATCTTGCCGCCCAGCTTGGGCACCCAGAAGCTGTGGATGACGTCCTCCGAGACCATGTCGACAACGACCGGGCGGCCGACCGGGATGTGCAGTTCGTTGGCGTCAGCCAGGATCGCGCGGCCCGCCGCATCGAGGTAGGACACGCGCCACCAGTAGATGTTGCCGGACACGCGCATGCGCAGCTCGTCGCCCTTGATGGTGGACATGCCGGCGACCAGCGTGAGGCCCCAGGCCAGCAGCAGCAGCAGCACGCCGGCCGGGATGATCAGGCCGAACCACTTGACGACGCGCTCGCCGCCGAGCCGGGCGCGGAGCTCGTCACTGCCGTACAGCGCCACCCACATCGCCGCGCAGACGCCCAGAAAGATCAATGTGACGAGCGCGATCAGCACCCAGGCCAGCGTGGTGACCGAGTTGGAGAACGGCCCGTGCGGATCGAGCACCGGCGGCGGCCAGCCGCTCAGGGCCTCAGCGAGGTTAGGGCCTGTCATCCTATGAATCTCCCCCGCGCCGGGGCTGCAAGGGGTGCAGCGCTAGGCGCGAGCCGACGGTCGGGGCCCTTCCCCGACCTAGGTTCGCAACGACGCGGGGCGCCCCTTGCAGCCCCGGCCCTTCGGGTGGCGCCCCACAGAGCCTGCACTCGTCGTTGCAAATCCTCGCCGGGGCCCCACCCCGGCTGCGGTTTGCGCCTAGATTGCAGGCTCTGTGGGGTGCCACGCGGGGGGGATTCATAGGATGACAGGCCCTATAGCGTGAGGAGGTAGGCGGTGACATCGCGAGCTTCCTGGTCGGACATGGGAATGGCCGGCATGGCCGTGCCGGGCACCATCGCGGGTGCATTGCGAACGAACTGCATCAACACGCCGGGCTGGTTCGGCAATTGCCCTGCGATCAGGCTCTGGCGCCCGAAGTTCTCCAGCGACGGCCCCAGCCCGCCGCGCGGCCATTTCACGCCGGGGAAGGTGTGGCAGGCCACGCAGCCCTTGTCGGCGACGAGCTGCCGGCCGCGTGCGGCGTTCGCGTCGCCCAGCGTTGGCGTGCGGTCGGGCGGGCCATCGCAGGCGGCGAGGCAGGCACAGACGAGCACGATGCTTGCCAGGGACGATGATTCACCCGCCATGCGCCACCTGCACCTTCTCATCCTCATGCTGCTGGCCGCCGCCTGCACCGACCGCATGGCGCCCAGCGACGACCGCTGGGGCCGCGGTGGCGAACTCATCGCGATGAGCGGTGGCGAAGGCGGCGCCCGCTACGCCTGCGTGAGCTGCCACGGCGCGCGCGGCGAAGGCAATGGCTTTGACGCCCCGCGCCTGGCCGGCCTGCCGGTGGGCTACCTGCAAAAGCAGATGGAAGACTACGCGGCGGGCCTGCGCGCGCACGAGGTCATGCGCGACGTGGCCCGCTTTCTGGACAGCGATGAACGCGTGCGGGTGGCCAACTACTACGCCGGCCTGCCGCCACGGGCCTTGCCGCCTGCCACCGGGCAAGCCGTTGCTGCGGCCACTCCGGCGCTGTACACCGCCGCCTGCCAGCAGTGCCACGGCGCCGAAGGTGTCGGTAGCGCGAAGGGGCCCCCGCTGAACGCCCAGCCGGCCTTCTACCTCGCCCAGCAGTTGCAGGACTGGCAGGTGTCCAAGCGGCGCAACGACGGCAACCACGAAATGCTCAACGTGGCGCAACGGCTCAAGCCCGAGGAGGTTCATCAGCTGAGCCTTTATCTGGCGCTGATCCCGCTACACCCGGCGCCTGCGGCCCGTTGAGGTCGAACATCGAGGGCAGCACGCGGTCGCGCTTGATCACGTAATGCAGCACGGCCGCCCCGGCGTGGCCGGGAATGGCCAGCGCCGTGATCCAGACGATCCAGGCATGCGCCGTCGCGGCCCACTCCATCAGGCGCTGCTGCAGGCCCTCGGACAACTGGTCGAAAGGCAGGTTGGGGAAGGGGATGACGCCGGCGATCGACAGTGGCAGGTCGCTGGGCAGCGTGGACCACATGACCCAGCCGCTGATCGGCAGCGCGAAGAAGCTGAAATAGAACCAGACCTCCAGCACATGGCTGGCTCTGCCCGAGAACGACGCTTCATCGACGTTGTCGGGCGTGCCGATCTGGCTGCGCCACAGGAAGCGCAGCGTGCCTAGCAGCATGATCGCGAGTCCCACCTCCGTGTGCGTCTGATAGCCGATGTACTTGTCGCCGCCCGCCGGCTGCCAGCCGAGGTACCAGCCGTAGCCGAGCTGGAAGATCATCAGCGCCGCCATCGCCCAGTGAAAGGCCACGCCGATCGGCGAGTACAGGCCCCGGCGGTGGTGGCCCTCGGCCCATTCGATGGCGGCAACGAGATTCATGCCGCCTCGGCACGCAGGCCGCGCGCACGTTCAGCGCGCATCCAGCGCCAGCCTATCCACATGGCGGCCGCCAGGTAGGCCATGCTGCCTGGCGCCCACATCACGATGCCGGCGAGCTGCTGGTCCTGCAGCGGCGAGACGCCCCAGCTCAGCGCCGATGCGAAGTGCGGCGCATACAGCGGCCGCGCGGCGAACGTGATCAGCGCGCCCAGCAGCCCCATCAACACCGTCGTGGCGAGGATGGCGCCCGTTGCAGCGACCGCGCCGGAGCGCCGCACCGCGACCCAGAAGGCGACCGCGCTGGCCAGCAGCGTGAACTGCATCAGTGCGTACAGGGCCACCGACGACAGGGCCGCCGCGTAAGGCGCGGGCGCGTGCCAGGTCCAGAACGTGACGGCGGCGACGGCGGTGCTGGTCCACAGCGGTGTCGGCAGGCGGCGCAGCCAGCGTTCCAGCCCGATGGCCAGCAACGGTGCGATCGCCAGCACCAGGGCCATGTGATGGACCACCCGAACGGCGAAGAACGCCGAGCTCAGCGCACACAGCGGCGACACGTAGAGCAGGGCCGCCAACGCCCAGGCGCAGCGCAGGCAGCGCAGCTGTCTCGGCGTTGCAGCCTGCGCCGCTGACGGCCGCCACAGTGCCAGCGCCAGCAGCACGAGGCCCGTGCCGAGCACCGGGTCGAGGTTCCATCGGCTCAGCCAGGCGTCCGGGCCGGGCGCCTCGCCGCAATAGGGAATCCAACGGCCGTCCATGGTCGTCTTCCGCGTCTAGTTCAACGCTGCACGGGCACACGACTTGCCCGCGTTCGTGGCCGCCCCACGAGAGGGGGCCGGTCCGGGAGCGCAAGGCTTTGCGGCAACTTTTGCCGTAGCCCGTTCAGCCCTTGAGCGCCGTTTCAATCGCCGAGATGGCGAGCTTGCGCATATCTACGGCGCGTTCGCTGCCAGCCAGGCAAACGTCGTGTAGGCGGCGACGTTCTGGTTCAAGGACGCGGGGTCGATCTTGTCCAAGGTGTCATTGGCGCTGTGATGATGATCGAAGAGGTCCGTGGCATCCTGTGCGAGCTGGATCCACGGCACGCCACGCTTGGCCAGGAAGCCCAGATCCGGTCCCGGTGCGCCAGCGGCACCGTCGAGCGTGATGCCCAGCGGAGCCAGCGCGCGTGACAGCCGTGCCGTGAGCTCAGCGTCCAGCGGCGGATGACGCAACGCGTAGATTGGCCCTGCGCCCCAATCGCTTTCGATCGCCAGATAGTGCCGCGACAGATCGCCCGCATCGCGCGCCGCATAGGCGCGTGCACCATCGAAGCCGTTCTCCTCGTTGGCGAACAAGACCACGCGGATCGTGCGGCGGGGTGCTTGGGGCAGCTGCTTGATCAACGCCCCGGCTGCCATCGTCAGAGCTACGCCGAACCCATCGTCGACTGCGCCCGTGCCGAGATCCCAGGAGTCGAGATGCGCAGACATCATCACGATCTCCCGCTTGGCGCCTCGCCCAGTGATCTCGCCGATCACGTTGTACGAGATGCTGTCGGCCTGCGTTTGCGTCGCGATGTTCAGGCGCAGCCGTACCGAGGGATACCGCTGCCCAAGCCGTTCAAGGAGATCCGCATCCGGGCCCGAGATGGCGGCGGCCGGGATCGCGTTCCCGGGAGCGTAGTTCACGCTGCCGGTGTGCGGCAGCCGGTTGTCGTCGGTTCCCAAGGATCTGATCAGAAGCGCCACGGCGCCCTTGGTGGCGGCCAACGAGGCGGCACTGCTGCGCATCTGCAGGACCCGCGCGTATCCCGACCCATCGCGGTCGCGTTCCATGCGCCGGGTGAGCAGGACGATCCTGCCGCGCACCGATTCGGCCGGCGCCGACTGCAACGCTTCGAAGTCTTGGAATCGCACGATCTCGGCATCGAGCGGGCCGTTGGTTCCCACGCTGTTGCCCAGCGCGGTCACGGCAAGGCGCTGCGTGATCGGCGCAGTGACATCTGCGCTCTCGGACAGCCGGCGCCAAGCCGTGAACTTGACGGGCTCCGTGTAGACCTTGTCGTAGCCCAGCGCATGGAACTTCGCCACGGCCCACGCCACCGCGCGGGCGTCGGCCTCCGACCCGGCGGGGCGCGCGCCAACCTCCGTGGTCAGCGATTCGACAATCTTGAACGCCCCGCTGTCCGCCAGCGCGCGTTCCCTCAGGAGCCCGGCGGTCGCTTCGTCGGCTGCGGAGGCCGGCAACGTTTCAGCGCCCGTGAAAGGGCATGCCAGACACGCGGCCAGCAGCAGTGCCGCGGAGTGATTCAGCAACCGCTGGGCCATGGTTCACTTCGCCTCGTAGTGGTCGTTCACGTAGGTCATGGGGATCCACCGGTAGCCTGGGCCATCGGGGCGCAGATGGCCGACGCCGGGGAACGAGATGTGGTCGGCCGCGACCCAATACCGGCCCTTGACCGCGTCGGCGAACGCCTTCTTGCGCGTTGCTGCGGCGGCCTTGGGATCGACGTCGAAGACGATGGTCACGCCCGGGTTGGGCATCTGAACTTCCGCCACGTGGACCAGGTCGCCCCAGAACACCAGCTTCTCGCCCTTGCTCTCGAGCGCGTAGAACGTGTGGCCCGGTGTGTGGCCCGGAGCGGGGATGGAACGGATGCCGGCGAACAGCTCGGTCGCGCCGGAGAACGTCTTCACCTTGCCGGCATCGACATAGGGCTGCACCTTGGCCGAAGCCTCGTCGAAGTACTTCTTCGCCGCCTCCGGCGCCCGCGCGCGGTTGTCGGGGCTCAGCCAGTGCGCGACTTCCTTCTGCTCGATGTGGACCGTGGCGTTGGGAAACACGATGCGCTGGCCATCCATCAAGCCACCGGTGTGGTCGGTGTGGATGTGCGTGATCAGGATGTCGGTGATCTGCGCCGGCGTGACGCCCACCGCCTTGAGACTGGCCTCGAGCTTGTTCAACGTCGGGCCGTAAAGCTCGCCGGTGCCGGCGTCCATCAGGATCAGGCGGTCACCCGCCCGGATCAGGTAGGCGTTGACCGAGGCATCGACCTCGGTCGTCTGATACGTGTCCGCCAGGCGCGACGCGACCTCGCCGGGCTTGGCGTTGGTCAGCAGGTTCAGCGTCGGGATCGGCAGCGTGCCGTCGGAGAGCGCCGCGACCTCGAAGTCGCCGAGCTTGAAGTGGTAGTAGCCGGCTTGATAGCGGCTCACCTTGGTCGCAGGCGCCTCGGCCGCGGACGAGACCGGGGCGACCAAGCTGGTGGCGACAGCGGCGGCCAGGAAGGCCGCAAGGAAGGTGCGTTTCATCGTGAGGCTCCTGTTAAGCGATGAAAGGCACTATATTTATCGCCATCTTGTTTATAAAGATCGATATAGCTATTTCACAATCAACGATATGGAAACAATGATCGACAACCTGGCCGAGCTGACGATCTTCGACAAGGTCGCCAGTGCCGGCAGCCTCACGGGGGCCGCGAACGCGCTGGGCCTGTCGCTGGCAGTGGTCAGCAAACGCCTGGCCGCCCTCGAGGCGCGCATGGGCGTTCGCCTGCTCAACCGGACCACGCGGCGGCAGTCCATGACGCAGGAAGGCGAACGCTTCCACCTGCATTGCGTGCGCATCCTTGCGGAGGTGCAGCAGGCCGAGGTGGTGATGCAGCACAGCCGCACCGACATCAACGGGCACCTGCGGGTGACGGCACCGCGCATGCTGGGCACGCGCTATCTCGCCCCCCTGGCGGCGCAGTTCCAGGCCATGCATCCGGCGTTGCGGATCGAGATCGTCTTGAGCGACGACGTCGTGGATCTCGTGGAACAAGGCATTGACCTGGCGCTGCGCTTCGGGGTGCTCAACGACTCGACGATGACGGCACGCCACATCGCCGACAGCGAGCTCGTCCTGTGCGCCGCGCCGGACTATTTGCTGCGCTTCGGCTCTCCCGACACGCCTGCTGCGCTCTCAGCGCACAACTGCATCCTCTACGGCACGCGAAGCACGCGGCACTGGCTCTTCCAGCATGAAGGCAAACCGGTCTCGGCCGAGGTGAACGCGACCTTCCTGTGCAATGACGGCAACGCGGCCAAAGCACTCGCGCTCGCCGGCGGCGGGATCTTTCTCAAGTCAATATGGGATGTGGGCTCGGAGCTGAGGGATGGAACGCTGGTGCGCGTGCTGGGCCGATACGGCATCCCCAGCGCACCGCTGCATGTCGTGTACCCGCATGCATTGCATCTGGCCCCGCGCGTACGCCACTTTGCCGACTACGCGCTCAAGAGCCTTCGCGGCGAATGGGAGCTGCTGACCGATCAGGCCTCCGCCAGCTCTTGACTTGCCGTCAGCGGACCAGAGCAGAACTCGGCGACGTCTTCGGCGGCGCAGTCGAACCACCGGCGAAAGGTGTTCCCGCAGGACGTCGGTGCGCCTGAATTCACGCGGCCTTCCTGCCGCGGTTTGCCGCGCCACGCTTGGCCGCGGGCTTGGCTGCCGCCTTCTTCGCCGGCGCCTTATCGGCCGGTGCCTTCGCCGCCTTCTCGGCCTTGCGCGCCTTGCCGCCCAAGCTCTGCTTCAGCAGCTCGGTCAGGTCGACGACATTGCTGCTGCTCGTGTCCGGCGCCTCTTCGAAGGGCTGCACGGTCGCCGTCTTGCCGGCCTTGGCCTTGCGCTTGACCAGCTCATGGATGGCGCTCGTGAAGTCGTCCTTGAACTTCTCGGGCTTCCAGGCCGCAGTCATCTGGCTGATGAGCTGCTGGGCCATCTTCAACTCGGCCGGCTTGACGCCCGCGGCACCGGTGGCTCCCACCTTAGGCAGGTCCAGCGCATCGGGCGAGCGGATCTCCTCGGCCCAGCGCAGCACGCCCAGCATCAACGCCGGGCCGGCCGGGATCAGCGCCGCGAGGTGCTCCTTGTTGTGCAGCACGAAGCGCGCGATGCCGATGACACCGGCTTTCTCCAGCGCTTCGCGCAGCAGCGCATAGACGCGGTCGGCCCGGCCATCCGGCGCGAGGTAGTAAGGCTTCTCGATGTAGACAAAGGACACGTCCGCCGCCTTGACGAAGTTCTCGATCTGGATGGTCTGCGTGCGCTTGGGGTAGGCGGCCTTGATCTCGTCGTCGGACAGCACCACGTACTCGTCGCCCTCAAGCTTGACGCCCTTGACGATGTGTTCCTTGTCGATCTCCTTGCCGGTGCGCTTGTTGATGCGCTTGTAGCCCACCGGGTCCATGCTGCGCTTGTCCAGCCAGTCGAAATCGATCTCCTGCTCCTGCGTGGCGCTGTGCAAGGACACGGGCACGTGCACAAGGCCAAAGGAGATGGCGCCCTTCCAGATGGCGCGGGGATTGGCGCTGGGGCCTGCCATGTCTTTGCCTCGGTGCTTGCCTCAGTGGCCAAACCGCGCGTACGCGGTGGGCAAGGCATAGGCCGAAGAGGCCGCCGCCTTGGGCCTGGGCACCTCATCGGGTCTTGGCGGTGGCGGCACCTCCTTGCGACAGGCGGTCAGGCCAGCCACGGCGACCAGAACGGCCGCGGTCAATTGCTGGAATCTCTGTCGGGGCGGCATTTCGGAATCGGTCAACGTGCTCCCAACACTATGGGCGACCCGCTGCGGCCGCGCCGTCGGCGGCCGGACTGTCCGGTTGTAGGTCTGCGCCGACCAGGGCCTGTTAACGCTACGGCAATGGGTCGCGAAGGCTCGCTGCCAGGGGCCAATCAAGGCGCAGCACGCCGCCCGCACTGATGTGCGGGCAAGCGGTGCAACGCCGAGTGGCCCCTGGCGACGGGCCTTCCCGAAGGGTTGAGGCCAGAAAGGCCGCGCGCGGCGTTGCAAGTGCTCGCCGGGTGGCCAACCCGGCTCCGCTTTGCGCCTTGCTCGCGGCCTTTCTGGCCTCAACGCGACCCATTGCCGTAGTGTTAGCAGGCCCTCGTCCCCGGAATCCGCGATGCGAAAGGTCAGGCCGGGCTTGCGGGCGCAAGACTGCGGCCGACCTGACATCGAAAGACCGCCATGAAGGCCCTGCTGGCCCTCGCCATCGCCGCCACCGCGGCAAGCGCCCCCTCGCGATGGACGCCCGAGCGCGTCTCGACCGACCAGTACGAGTCCTCGCCGAGCTTCGCCCCCGACGGCCGCACGATGATCTTCATGCGCGCCAATCCGCAGTTCTCGGCCTACCGCCTCATGCAGTCGAGCTGCGGCCCGCGGGGCTGGAGCGAGGCCGTGCCGCTGGCCATTGCGGCGCCGCTGCCGGCCAGCGAGGCTGACCCCTTCATCACGGCCGATGGCCGCCAGCTCTGGTTCGTGTCCAACCGGCCCTTCCCCGGCAAGCGCGGCGACGACCTGGACATCTGGGTCGCCGACAGCGACGGCCGCGGCGGCTGGGGCGCGCCACGCCGCCTGCCCGAACCCATCAACTCAGCGCAGTCAGAGCTGCTGCCGCGCCGCCTGCCCGACGGCCGTCTCTTCTTCGGCTCCGACCGCCCCGGCGGCCTGGGCGGCAATGACGTCTACGTGGCCACGCCCCGAGCCGACGGCGGCTGGCGTGTCGCCAACCTGGGGGCGCCGCTGAACACGCCCAGCAACGATTACGAGGTAGAGATGTCACGCGACGGCAGCCAGGCCGTCGTCGTGTCCGACCGCGAGGGCCGCTCCCATCTCTACCGCTTCGCCCGCAGCGGCGACGGCTGGCGGCCCCTGGGCCGGGTGCCAGCGCGCGATGACGTCTTCCAGGTCGGCCCGCTGCTGTCGCCCAAAGCCGACCGGCTGCTGTTTGCCCAGGCCGACGGCGAGCGCTCGGGCGAGCTCTTCGTCATCGACCTCCAAGCCGGCGCCGACCCTTCCTGGCCACCGGCCTGCCCCGGGAGCAAGCCATGAATCTCACCCGCCGCACCCTGGCCCTGGGCCTGGCGACAACGACATCCACCGCAGGAGCCGCCATGGCCAAGACCCGCGCCATCAATGCCGCCGAAGCGCCCGCCCCGTCGGGTGGCTATGCCCAGGCCCTGGAACTGCGGGCGCCGTCGCGCCTGCTCTTCATCAGCGGCCAGATCCCGGTCGATCGTGCCGGTGCCGTGCCCAAGGATTTCGCCGGGCAATGCCGCCTCGTCTGGGCCCACATCGACGCGCAGCTGCGCGCGGCCGGCATGACGCTGGACCACCTCGTCAAGGTCACGACCTATCTCGGTGACCGCAAACACGCCCTGGAGAACTCCGCCATCCGCCGCGAGGTGCTGGGCGCGCGCAGCCCGGCGTTGACCGTGCTGATCGCCGGCATCTACGACAGCGACTGGCTGCTGGAGATCGAGGCCATCGCGGCCGACTGACCAGCAGCACGCGCCGGCCATGGCGGTGCAGGCGCAGGCGCTCGGCCGCCGACAGGAGAATTGGCTGCCCTTCCTCGAAGCCGCGCGGGCGCTAAGTGGCCGATCCGCGAGGGGCTGGTCAGCCTGGACGAGAACTAACTCTCTGATATTTCGTGCCCCGCATCCCGTAGCGCCTTGACCCAGCGACGGATGGTTGCGCGCAGGCTTCGCTGCTGCTGATCATCAAGCGGCATTTGTTGGACCAGATTCAGGGCTTGGTTCGGTCGCAGATAGCGGTGCTCAAGCATGGCCATGCAGAACTCGCGATCCTTGTCCCGGCCTGCTATCGCCTTTGACATGAATAGGTCTGGCAGGTCCAGGCAGTAGCCGACCCGGCCGTTGGTGTTGCCGTTCTGAACTCGATGCACACGGAGAAACCAGCCCTCCGGCAGGATCGCGGTGTCGGGGCCAACGCCTTGCGCGTAGTAGCCGTTCCGCTCGTGGAACTGCGACCCTTCACCGATGGCGCCATCGATTTTGTCGGCCAGTTCGGGCGCTTGGAGTGGGTAGATGTCCGCTTCAGCCGAGGCAGTGAAGACCGGGTCAGGGTTGGGGATGGCACCAAGGATGGACTGGCTTCCTACGATGACGAATTCGTACTGATCGGTCACGTCCGCGCTTGCGCGGATGATGTGTTCCAGTTCCTCGCGAGTCATGGCGTCTGCCCATCGATGTCGCCACCCAGTCGTACGCCGCTCTTGAGTTCGCTGACTGCGGCCAGGATGGTCTGGCGTGCAGTCTCAGGCAGGATGGTCGGTAGCGGCGAGGCCTGGCGCAACTCCTGCGCACGCCGCGTGCGGCCCAGCACTTTGCGCCACTTGCGGCCTTCAAGAATGTTCTGCCATTCATTCCATAGGCTCGCGGAGCGAGAAGACGGCTTGGTGCTTAGCCAGAGTTGTAGCGTCGCCTTGGCTTTGTCGAGTAGCGCCGGATCCTGCTTCACCGCCCGGATTGCCTCCTCGTGGAGCGCGATGCTCTGGAGGTCTTGGATCTGGTGACGAGACTCGTCGGCAGAGACAAGCACTTGCACGACAGGCTTTCTGCGCTTGGAACGAGCCGCCGCAGAACCTGAAGGCGCAGGCTGTAGCGAGTCTCCCGCCAGCAATGCAAGCTCGCCACTGACACCCAGCACCGACATGACGCGCAAATACGTTCCGATGGAAGTGCCTGGATCGCCAGCCTCAACCGCGCTGAGCGTGGAGCGGGATACACCGACACGGCTCGCCATCTCAACCGTACCGATCCCCTTTTCCTGACGCAGGCGCTTGAGACGATCGCTCAGTTGCAGCAGCAGCTGGCGATCAAGCATGGGAAGGTTTGCTGCGGTCATTTGTCTAATATTTTATGCAAAATGGCGAGTTTTGCCTATTTGGTTGGACAGACGCTTCGATTGATCGCTGTCAACCTGGTAGTCGCGCCTCGATTCGTGGGTGCCCCCTGGTCGAACATGGGTCCAGGCCAGTTGCCGCGGTGTTCGCAGGAACCTCGGGCCGCGTCACCTCACAGTCGGTTCATTCCTACAGCGCCGGGGCGCCCAGCCCGACTGTGCCGGGGCGCAAGCGAACGCACATTGGACACATGGTGCACAGCACCTGGCGGAGCGGGTTAAAGCCTGCCCCGTGACCCGTGTTCAACTTTCCAGGAGTTCCATCATGGCCAGCGTCACTCCCACCATCTCTTCCTCCAAGGTCGAAGGTACCAAGGTCTACAGCCCCAGCGGCGACAAGCTCGGCTCCATCGACGACCTCGTCATCGACAAGAAGTCCGGCCAGGTGCGCTACGCGGCGCTGGAGTTCGGCGGTTTCCTGGGCATGGGCACCGACCGCTACCCCCTGCCCTGGGATCAGCTGAAGTACGACACCAGCAAGGATGGCTATGTCGTCAACGTCGACAAGGCCCAGCTGGAGCGCGCACCGCGCTACCCGAGCGACGAAACGCCCACCTACAACGACGAGTACGGCCGCAAGGTCTATGACTACTACGGCTCGACCTGGTGGATGTAAGCAAGCCCCTGCCGCTTGCTGATCGAAGGGGCGGCGCTGCCGCCCCTTTTCATTGAACCCCGGAGGCCCCATGCCTGACCCGACCCGCACCCCGCCGATCCCGCCCGAGCCCGCACCGGCCGCACCACAAGCTGGCGATGTCGAGCGGCCCACCGCCAAGCAGCGGCCCGCGCGCGACGTGAAGAACGGCGCCTTCGATGATTCCGTGGCCGGTGAGGAAGACCCCGGCGCGGGCATCGACACGATGACGCCCCGGCCGGGCCGCTAACCGCCCAACAGGCGCATCAGCGGCGCCGACGTCGCCGCGTGCGGCAGGCCGCGTTCGTCCTCTTCATCCTTGAGCCCAATGCCGCTCACTTGCCGTGATCGCGCGAGGCCTAGCAGCACGTGCAGCTTGGCCGCGGCCGCTGGCGGTGGCAATCCTTCGGGGCGCACGTTGGAGATGCAGTTGCGCTCGGCATCCGCCAGCCCGAGGTGCGGTGCCCAGCTGAAATAAACACCCAGGCTGTCCGGCGCCGACAGCCCCGGCCGCTCGCCGATCAGCACCACGACACAGCGCGCATGCAGCAGCGCGCCGACCTCATCTCCAAGAGCCACGCGAGCCTGCGTCGCGACAACCGGCGGTCCCCAGGTCCAGCCGCCTTCGTACAGCAGCCGCTCGCGCAGCGCCGTGAACAGCGGCAGGGCTTGGCGCTGCAGGGCCAGCGCCGAGAGGCCGTCCGCCAACACGAAGGCGAGGTCGCTTGCCGGTGCGTTCAACTCTTGCAGCGCTTGGGCGTCGGCCTCATTGAGCCGCCGGCCGAGGTCGGGTCGCTGCAGATAGCTCGCCCGGTCCGCCGCCCGGCTTTGCGCCCGCAACGGCGCCTCGCCCAAGGCGCGCAACCCGGCCAGCAGCGTGTCGGCATCCAGCGGCGCATGCACCGCATCGCGCGCCTCGGCATGGGCCTGCTGAAAGGCGAGGTGGGCCGCGGTCGGCACGCTGATGCCGGCGCGGCCCAGGCCGATGCGCGCGGCCGTGTAGCGGCGCAGGCGGGCCCAGGGTTGCTCGATGACGCTCACGTGTGCACCCTTCGGCCTGCGGCCTTGCCTGGCCGACCGCGCGGCCAGGCGTTCGCCAGGCATGGGATGCCCACWGGGCATCCCATGTCCGGGCTCACTCCCGCCAAGCGGGAGCGAGCTTGCTTGGGGCGGCCCGGCGCCGCGCTCATGCCTGCTCCAGCAGCGCCGCAAACCGCGCCGGCAGCCCCTCGGCCAATCGCGGCACGTCACCGGCCTCGAAGATGCCCATGCGCTGCAGCCAGGCCTCGAACTCCGGCGCCGGCCTCAGGCCCAGCAGGCGCCGCATCGCCAGCGCGTCGTGAAAACTCGTGCTCTGGTAGCCCAGCATGATGTCGTCCGAACCCGGCACGCCCATGATGTAGTTGCAGCCGGCGGCGCACAGCAGCGTGAGCAGGCTGTCCACATCGTCGACATCGGCCTCGGCATGGTTGGTGAAGCAGACGTCCACACCCATGGGCAGGCCCAGCAGCTTGCCGCAGCAGTGGTCTTCCAGGCCGGCGCGCAGGATCTGCTTGCCGTCGAACAGATACTCCGGCCCGATGAAGCCGACCACGCTGTTGACCAGCAGCGGCTCGAAGCGCCGCGCGACGGCATAGGCGCGGCACTCCAGCGTCTGCTGGTCGCAGCCATGATGGGCGCCGCTGGACAGCGCACTGCCCTGACCGGTCTCGAAATACATGACGTGGCGGCCGCCGCGCTTGAGCGCCAGCGCCGCCTGCCGTGCTTCTTCGAGCACCGCCAGCGTGATGCCAAAGCCGCGGTTGGCGCCCTCGGTGCCGGCGATGGACTGGAACACCAGGTCCACCTGCGCGCCGCGCCCGATGGCCTCGATCGTCGTCGTCACATGCGTCAGCACGCAGCTCTGCGTCGGGATCTCGTGGTGAGAGATGACGGCGTCGAGCATCTGCAGCAGGCGCATCACCTGGGGCAGGTTGTCCGTCGCCGGGTTGATGCCGATAACGGCATCTCCCGCGCCCATCAGCAGGCCATCGAGCAGGCTGGCCGCGATGCCGGCCTCGTCGTCGGTTGGGTGGTTGGGCTGCAGCCGCGTGGCCAGCCGGCCGCGCAGGCCAATGGTGCTGCGGAACTGCGTGACGACCTCGCAGCGCTGCGCAATCAGCATCAGATCCTGCACGCGGCAGAGTTTGCTGACGGCAGCGGCCATCTCGGGTGTCAGGCCCGGGGCGATCTGCGCCGGGTCGACGGCATCAGCCAGCAGCGCGTCGCGCAAACCGCCCACCGTCAAATGCGAGATCGGCGCGAAGGCGGCCGCGTCATGCGTGTCGACGATCAGCCGCGTGACCTCGTCGCTCTCGTAGGGCACGACGGCTTCGTTCAGGAAAGTCGTCAGCGGCAGGTCCGCCAGGGCCAGCTGCGCAGCCACCCGCTCGCGCACCGTCGCCGCGGCCACGCCGGCCAGCTCGTCCCCCGAGCGCCGCGGGCTGGCGCGGGCGAGCAGGGTGCGCAGGTCCGCGAAGCTGTAGCGCTCGCCGCCGAGGGTGTGCGTGTAGGCCATGGCCCTAGTTTGCGCTGCGACCGCTTCGCTTGCATGACCAAGGTGTGACGCGGCCGGCTCCGCAAAGCTGAGGATGCCCGGCCCGGCCATGGCGGTTAGCGTCGCGATCCTGCATATCAGCGCGTGAGATTGCCATGGATGACGAGAAAGTTTCCCGGCGGGTCAAATGGGGCGTCATCGGGCTGCTGGCGATCTGCGCGGTCCTGGCGCTCACCTTGCTGGCGCCGAACCCGAGAGGCGATTCCGCGCTCTGGTTTGTCGGCCTGCTGGTGCTGATGGCCACCGCGCTGACGCTGACGGCCATCGTCTTCGGCGGCCTCAACCTCAACGATGCCAACGAGGCTTTCGGCCTGCCCTCGGGCTCGGTGCGCACGCTGCTGGCCGTGGGCGTGATGGTGCTGTTCGCGGTGTTCGGCCTCAAGTTCTTCAGCGAAGCGCAAGAAGAGGCCCGCATGCCCCGCCCCGGCGACAAGCCCTTCGAGCAGATCGAGGTGCCGCTGGCACGGCTGCCGGACGAGATCACGCGCTACAAGCAGGTACCTTCGCTGCTGGTCGTCGTCGCCTCGCCCGGCCGCGCCGCCTCGGGCACCGATGCCGGCGCCAATGCCAAGCTCAATCTCTACACGCTGGAGTCGCGCCCCTCGGCCAGCGCGATGGACGCGCAAAAGCAGCTGCTCACCGCCATCATCACCCTGCTGACGACGGTGGTGGGCTTCTACTTCGGCAGCAAGAGCGCCGGTGAYGGCCTGCGTGCGCGCAACGAAGGCACGCCCGCCGACCCCGCAGCCCCGCAGCGCCAGCAGGCGGCTCTGGCCACCGAGCGCGATGCGCTGGAGGCGCACATCAAGAGCGATCGCGAGACCCTTGAGGCCTTGCGCAACGCGCCGGGTGACGTCGACGCGGCAAGGCGCCAGAAGCTGGACGAGGCGCAGGGCCTGTCGAGCCGCCTGGACGCGCTGCGCGACCAGCTTGCCCGCGCGCTGACCGAGGCCCAGACCCGCCTGGGCGCCATCGCCGCGGCGCCGGCCGGCGGCGAGGCCGCCGCCCGTGACGCAGCCCAAAAGGCACTGGCGCGAGCCAGCACCGAGCTGGATGCGCTGAAGCAGGCCGCCCAGCAGTTCGAGGCCGCCGTCGCCCAGCTGCGCACACCCGCGGCCAAGACGCCTTAAACCCAGGTCAGCGCCACCGCATCCCGCACCGCCCCCACGGCCGGCACGGCCAGAGCCGCCGGGCTGCTGATCCAGCAGAACCAGGTCGGCGCCGACCAGCCCGGCCAGATGCGGGCCTGGCCGGCGTCTTCCATCAGCGTGGCCTGGTCGCGCCGCACCATGCCGGCGCCCATGCCGGCCGCCACCATGCTGCGCACCGCCACCTCGGTGTCGGCCTGCAGGCCCACCTCCAGCACGGCGCCGGCTTGGGCGAACAGCCTTTCCTGGTGGCTGCGCAGGCCGCAGTCGGGCGGTGTCGTCACCCAGGGCAAGGCGGCCAAGCCGGCCAGGTCAGGCGGCAGGCCGCCGTGTATCAGCAGGCGTTGCGGCACCACGGGCACGATCTCGGCGGCCTGCAGGCGCCGTACTTCCAGGCCCTCGATCTCGGCGTGCTCGTGCAGCACGCAGGCGCAGTCCAGCTCGCCACGGCGCACGGCGGCGATGGCGCGCAGTGACACCAGCTGCTGCAACTGCAGCTGCACCAGCGGGTGGTGTTCGGCCAGGTGCACGAACACCTCGCCCAGGCGCAGCGCCACCGCGTCGCTGACCGTGCCCATGCGCACCTGGCCGCGCGCCTCGCCGCGGATCTGCGCGGCCGCCGCCTGCATGCCCTGGGCCGCGGCCAACGTGCGGCGCGCCTCTTCCAGCAGGCGCTCGCCGGCGGCCGTCAGCGCCATGCCGCGGGCGCTGCGCTCGAACAGCTTCACGCCGAACTCGTCCTCCAGCGCCTTGAGCTGGGCGCTGACCGCCGGCGGGCTGGTGAACACGCGCTCCGCGGCGCGCGTGAGGTTGCCCTCGGTGGCCACGGCGACAAAGGTCTTGAGCTGGTAGATCTCCATGGCCGCCATTCTGCTCAGGGGCGGCGGGGCGGGGGTGTGGATTTTCTGAACGGGGCGGTCGGCCGAAACGAATGGATGAAATTGCGCGAGGCGCCGAGAGTGAAGGCATCGACATTCGTCTGGAGACGCTCCATGACCGCCAACACCCGACCCGGCGCCATCACCGCCCTGCTCTTTGCCACCTCCACCTGGGGCAGCCTGTTCCTGATCGGCAAGACCGTTGTCGCCCAGCTCGACCCCGTCTGGTTCACCTTCTCCCGCTACACGCTGGCCACCGCGGTGCTGGCCTTGCTGGTGCACTTCGCCGGCAGCCAACCCTGGGCCAAGCTGCGCCGCCACGCGCTGCGCCACAGCCTCGTCGGCCTGGCCGGCTATGGCGTGTTCAGCATCATGGTGTTCCATGGCCTGCGCCTGTCGCTGCCCTCGCACGGCTCCGTCATCATGGCCACCATGCCCTTCACGACGATGGCGCTGCGCTGGGCACTGGACGGCCAACGCCCGCCGCTGCGCGCCATCCTCGGCGCCGCGCTGGCACTCACGGGTGTGGCCACCGTGGCCAACCTGCTGGGCCAGGCGAGTGAGATCAATGCCCGCATGCTGCTGGGCGACGCCATCACCCTGGCCGGCACGCTGGGCTGGGTGCTCTACACCCGCGCCATGGCCAAGGTGCCCGACCACAGCCCGCTGGAGTACACCGCGCTGACAGCCATCGCCGCGCTGCCCGGTCTGGCACTGGTGGCGCTGCTCGCCACGCTGCTGGGCTGGGCCGAGGCGCCGTCGGCCGAACTGCTGCTGGGCCTGAGCCCGAAGCTCGTCTACATCGCCCTGGTGCCCACCGTGGCTGCCGTGCTGGCCTTCAACGCCGGCGTGAAAAAGCTCGGCGCGCCGCTGGGGACGCTGTTCCTGAACATGGTGCCGGTGTCCGTCATCGCCGTGCACGCCGTGATGGGCGAGGCGCCGCATGCCAACGAGATTGCCGGCGCGGCGCTGGTGGGCCTCGGCCTGGCGCTGACGGTGTGGGCACCCAAGCCCGCCGCAGTGCCGGCACCGCGTGTGGCCCTGGGCAACGCGGCGCCTTGCACACGCTGAAGCCCGCGCTCACCACGCTGTCATGCAGGCGGCCTAGCCTCGGCCCATGCCGCCGCTGACCGCTCTCCTGCCCTGGGCCTGGGCCCTGCTTCTCCTGCTTGCCCTGCCGGCCGCCCTCATCGTCCTGCAGGGCAAATTGCTGTTCGGCCGCACCTGGGTCATCCGCCGCACCGACCCCGGCCCCGCTGCCGCGCGCCGGCGCAGCGAGGCCGTCTGGCTGGCGCGCCCGGGCGGCGTGCAGCTGCAGGGCTGGCTGACAGTGCCGGTGGATGCCCCGCCCCCACGCCGCCTGCTGCTGTGGTTTGGCGGTCGCAACGAAAACGTTGCCTGGACGCCCGACCTTGCCGGCTGGCTGCCCGACGACTGCGCGCTGCTGGCCTTCAACTACCGCAGCCTGGGCGAGAGCGGCGGCTGGCCGTCCGAGGCCGCCTGCGTGGCCGACGCCGAAGCCGCCGCAGCCTGGGGGCTGGCGCGGCTCGGCTTGCCGCCGGGCGCCCTGCACCTGGCTGGCCGCAGCCTGGGCACCGGCGTGGCCATGCAGCTCGCGGCGCGCCTGGCCGCGGCCGGCCGCCCGGTGGCCAGCGTCGCGCTGATCACGCCGCTGAAAAGCCTGCGCGCCGTGCTGCGGCGCAACCTGCTGCTCGCGCCGCTGACGCCCTGGCTCCGCTCACCGCTGGACAGCGTCGCCGCCGCACGCGCGCTGAACTGCGAGGTGCTGGTGCTGCTGGCCGAGCAGGACCGCCAAGTGCCGCACGCGCATTCGCACACCCTGGTGCAGGCCCTGCAGCACGCCGGCGCGGCCGTGACCGTGCACCAGCTCGCCGGCACCAACCACCGCAGCCTGGCGCGCACGCCCGCGGCGATGCGGCAGCTGGGCGGGTGGTTGCTGGAAGAATCGGCCGCACGATGAAGAAAACCCTGAACGCCCTCGCGGTGGCCGCCGCCGTGGCCAGCGCGCCGGCCCTGGCGGCCGACACCCAGTTCGCCGTCCTCGTGCTGGCCATGCCCACCAAGTACCACTACGAGTACATCCCGGTGGCGCGCGAGCTCTTCGAGAAGCTGGCCAAGCTGCACGCCTTCGAGCTGACCTGGACGGCCCAGCCCGGCGCCTTCGAGGGCGACCTGAGCCGGTACGCGGCGGTCGTGCTGCTGAACAGCTCGGGCGAGGAATTCAACGAGGCTCAGCGCGCCGGCTTCGAGCGCTACATGAAGGCCGGCGGCAACGCCGTCGTCGTGCACCGCGCCATCATCAGCAAGCCCGGCCTGTGGCCCTGGTACGAAAAGCTCGTCGGCCGCTCCTTCGTCATCCACCCCATGCTGCAGACGGCCGTCGTCACCAAGGCCGATGCCAACCACCCCGCCACCTTCGGCCTGCCCGACCGCTGGATCTGGTCAGACGAGTGGTACGAGTTCAGCAACCCGCACGGCGTGAAGATCAACCCCGTGCTGGCCGTGGACGAGCGCAGCTACGACCCCACCAAGATCTGGCCCGGCCAGGTCGCCAAGGGCATGGGCGCCGACCACCCGGTGAGCTGGTGGCACCCCTACGAGAAAGGCCGCGTTTTCGTCACCGCGCTGGGGCACAACGGCGAGATGTACCGCGATGGGCGGTACCTGGATCACCTGTGGGGCGGCATCTGGTGGGCGGCGACCGGGCGCTGACGGCCCGGCTTTGCTTTACTTCGAGAACCAGCCAGAGATGCGCTGCTTGATGCGCAGGAAGAAGCCGGCGCGCTCCACATCGGCCAGCGCGACGACCGGCGCCTCGCCCAACGTCTTGCCATTGGCCACCGCGACCGCCTTGCCGATGACGGCACCCTTGGCGATGGGCGCCTCCAGGCCCGGGTTCAGCGTCAGCTCGGTCTTGACCGCGGCGGCCTGGCCCTTGGGCACCACCAGCGTCCACGGCTTGGCCAAGCCCGCCGCCACCTCGGGGGCCACGCCGTACACCACCTTGGCATTGGCCAGCGCAGCGCCCGCCTGGGCCGGCGTGGCTTCCTCGAAATTGGCGTAGCCCCAGTTGAACAGCACCCGGGTCTGGTCGGCGCGGGCCTGCTTGCTGTTCGCGTTCATGATGACCGAGATCAGGCGCATGCCATTGCGCTTGGACGAGGCGGTCAGGCAATAGCCGGCGTCCTCCGTATGCCCGGTCTTGAGCCCGTCGACGGTCGAGTCGGTGTAGAGCAGTGCGTTGCGGTTGCCCTGCTTGATCTTGTTGTACGTGAACTCGCGCTCGGCGTAGATCGGGTAGTACTCGGCGCTGTTGCGGATGATGGCCGCGGCCAGCACGGCCAGGTCCTTCGCCGAGGCCTTGTTGTTGGGGTCGGGCAGGCCCGCGGAGTTCGCAAAGTGCGTCTTCGTCATGCCGAGCTTGGCGGCTTCGGCATTCATCAGGGTGACGAAGCCGGCCTCCGAGCCGCCGACGTGTTCGGCCAGCGCCTTGGAGGCGTCATTGCCGCTGGCGATGACCACGCCGCGCAGCATGTCCATCAAGGAGGCCTTCTCGTTGAGCGGCACGAACATGCAGCTGTCGCCGTCCTTGCCGCCGCGGCACCAGGCGCTCTCGCTCATGGTGACCATCTCGTCGGGCTTGAGCTTGCCGTTCTTCAGGCCCTGCTCTACCAGATAGCTGGTCATCATCTTGGTGAGCGACGCCGGCGGCAGCGGTTCGTCCGGGTTGGACGACGCGAGCAGCTGGCCCGTGTTGAAGTCCATCAGCACCCACGCCTTGTTCTCGAGCACCGGCACCGATTGCCCGCTCGCGTCGGTCGTCATCGCCTGCTCGGCGGGGGCGGTGGCCTTCTTAGCCTTCTTGGCCGCGGCGTGGGGCTTGGCATGCGACGCGGCGCTGGCGAGCCCGGCCGAGCCGATAAGGATCGCGCTGGCAAGAACGCAGGGGAGCAGATGGGAAATGCGCGGTGTGCGGGTCATGGAGAGATGCTTGCTGGAGAAGCCAATAGGTAGTTCGGTAGCTCGCGATCAACTTTCTGATCACTGAGATGGGCGGTTCGTTGTGCTGGCGCGAAGCGTGCCCCAGGTTGCAGGTGGGCCGGCCAGGGGCGGCGAAATCGCGCTCGGCATGTCATCGACACGGGTCGTGCCAAGTGATTTGGGGCCAATTGTGTCCTCTGGCATGCCCACAACCGCCCTGGCGATGGAGATCTCACGAATCTCTACAACTGCGCCGGCGCGCAATCACTCACCGCCATGAACGCATCCCGCGGGCAAACTGCACTCCAACGAAGCTGAACACGGGCGACCGAGCCCGCCCAACGCATGCAGCGCCGCCCGTTGATCCTGTCGCCCTTGTTGACCCTGCTGCCGCCGCTCAGCCAGGCCGCGCCCACGCCGGCCGTGCTGCCGCTCTGGCCTGAGGGCGTGCCCGCCGCCGCGCAGGCGGATGCCCCCGCCACGCGCGGCGACCTCGGCCCCGAGCGCGTCGACGCCAACGGCAGCATCGCCAACGTGTCGGTGCCCACGCTCACCGTCGTGCCGCCCGCCGTGGACCGACCGAACGGCACGGCCGTGATCCTGTGCCCGGGTGGCGGCTACAGCTACTTGTCGGCCAACCGCGAGGGCCAGCAGTACGCCGCCTGGCTGAGCACGCTGGGCATCACCACCTTCATCCTCAAAAGCCGCCTGCAGGAGTGGGGCCACCCCGCGCCGCTGCAGGACGTGCTGCGCGCCATCCGCCTGGTGCGCTCGCGCGCGGCCGAGTTCGGTGTCGACCCGAAGCGAATTGGCGTGATGGGCAGTTCCGCCGGTGGCCACCTGGCGGCCAGCGCCAGCACGCTGTTCGACCATGCCGACGGCCGCACCGGCGCCGCGCTGGACAACAGCGTCAGCGCCCGGCCCGACTTCGCCGTGTTGGTCTACCCCGTCATCACGATGACCGACCCCGCCGCCCACGCCGGCTCGCGCCGCGCGCTGCTCGGTGCCGAGCCAGCCCCCGCGCTGCTGGCGCTGACGTCGCTAGAGCGGCAGGTGACGGCCGCCACCCCGCCCACGGTGCTGCTGCACACGCAGGGCGACAAGACCGTGCCGGTGCAGAACAGCATCCTCTACTACCAGGCCCTCACCCGCGCCGGTGTGCCGGCCGAGCTGTACCTGTTCGAGCAGGGCGGGCATGGCATTGGCATGCGGGACGGGCTGGGCACTGCATCGGCTTGGCCGAGGCGGGTGGAGGACTGGCTGCGGCAGCGGGGGTTGTTAAGCGCGGTGGGGCGGTAAGGCGACTCGCATGGCGTGAAGATCAACCCCGTGCTGGCGGTGGACGAGCGCAGTTTTGACCCCAAGAAGATCTGGCTCGGCCAGGTTTCAAACGGCATGGGTGGTGACCATCCGGTGAGCTGGTGGCACGCCTACGAGAGGGGCCGCGTGTTCGGCACGGCGCTGGGGGACAACGGGGAGATGTACCGCGAGGGGCGGTACCTGGATCACTTGTGGGGTGAGGTGTGGTGGGCGGCTAACCGGTCAGGGCAGCAAGCGAAGTAGCGATGGAGAATCCCGGCCGACCAATCCCACGCTGGGTCGACCGCAGCGCCATGCGCTCGGCCCACCGCATCTCGCCGCCCCAAAAGGCCACTGCATGAATCCAATCGAACAACAGTTCTTCAACGACCTCGAAAGGAAGCTCTGGACCGCTGCCGACAAGCTCCGCTCCGCGCTGGATGCCTCGGTCTACAAGCACGTGGTGCTGGGCCTCATCTTCCTGAAGTACGTCTCCGACGCGTTTGAGGAGCGGCAGCAGGAACTGCGCGCCCAGTTCCAGAACCCGGAGCACGACTACTACATGGCCCCCGCCGAGTACGGCGGCGCGGGCACGCCCGAGTACGCGGCCAACCTCGCCGCCGAGCTGGAGGTGCGCGACTACTACGCCGAGAAAAACGTCTTCTGGGTGCCGTTCGAAGCCCGCTGGCAAACGCTGAGGGACCTAGCGCAACTGCCCCCCGGCGCCGAGCTGCCCTGGCAAGTGCCCAAGCGCGACAGCGACGGCCGCTACGAACGCAACGACGCGGGCGAGCTGGTCATGGTGCCCGACAAGATGCGCACCGTGGGCTGGCTGATCGACAACGCCATGGAGGCCGTGGAGCGAGAGAACGGCAAGCTCAAGAACGTGCTCAACAAAGAGTTCGCACGCACCCAGATCGACAGCCACAAGCTGGCTGACCTCATCGCTCACTTCTCCGACACCAACTTCAGCCAACCCGTCCACAACGGGCAGCGGCTGGACCTCCAGAGCAAGGACATCCTCGGCCACGTGTACGAGTACTTCCTCGGCCAGTTCGCGCTGGCCGAGGGCAAGAAGGGTGGCCAGTACTACACACCCAAAGCTATCGTCACGCTGATCGTCGAGATGCTGCAGCCCTTCAAGGGCCGGGTGTACGACCCCGCCATGGGTTCGGGCGGCTTCTTTGTGCAGAGCGAGGAATTCATTGCCGAGCACCTGAAAAAGCGTCCCAACGCCAAAGATCAGGCAAGACACATCAACGTCTACGGCCAGGAGAGCAACCCCACCACCTGGAAGCTCGCTGCCATGAACATGGCCATCCGGGGCTTGGACTTCAACTTTGGGCCGAGCAACGCAGACACGCTGCTGAACGACCTGCACCCCGACCTGCGTGCCGACTACGTGATGGCCAACCCGCCCTTCAACATGAAGGAGTGGTGGAACGCCAAGCTGGAGAACGACTGGCGCTGGCTGCCCGGCTGCACGCCGCCCCAAGGCAACGCCAACTTCGCCTGGCTGCAGCACATGCTCGCCCACCTGACCCCCACCGGCAGCATGGCGCTGCTGCTGGCCAACGGCTCCATGAGCAGCAACACCAACAACGAAGGCGAGATCCGCAAGCAACTGGTGGAGCGCGACTTTGTGGAATGCATGGTGGCCCTGCCCGGCCAGCTGTTCACCAACACGCAGATTCCGGCCTGCATCTGGTTCCTGACCAAAGACAAGGCCAACGGCTTCAACCTGGACAAGAAGAAGCGCGACAGGCGAGGCCGGTTCCTGTTCATCGACGCCCGCCAGCTGGGCTACATGAAAGACCGCGTGCTGCGCGACTTCACAGTGGACGACATCAAGCAGGTGGCCGACACCTTCCATGCCTGGCAGCACAGCGACGGCTACGAGGACGTGCCGGGCTTTTGCTACTCAGCGTCGCTGGCCGACATTCGCAAGCACGAGCATGTGCTGACGCCGGGGCGTTATGTGGGTGCTGAGGAGCAGGAGCAAAGCGGTGAAGTTTTCGCCGACAAGATGAAACTTCTAACGTCGCAGTTGGCGGGGCAGTTTGCAGAAAGTGCCAAGCTGGAGGGCGAGATCAAGAAGAACTTGGCGGGATTGGGTTATGGCTTCTGACTTGGAATGGAAAGAATCGTCCCTTGGCGAGATAGTCGAGCTGAAACGTGGATACGACCTACCCAAGGACAAACGAGTCGCTGGGGCTGTCCCCATCGTCTCATCGTCAGGTGTGAGTGACTTTCACGCTGAGGCCATGGTGAAAGGCCCAGGCGTGGTCACTGGCCGATACGGCACGATCGGCGAGGTGTTCTATGTAAGCGAGGATTTTTGGCCACTCAATACAACACTCTATGTCCGTGACTTCAAGGGCAATGATCCGAGATTCATCAGCTACTTTCTCAAGACCCTCGACTTTCAGGCTTACTCGGATAAGGGAGCGGTTCCCGGCCTTAACAGAAACCATCTGCACCTTGCGAGAATTCGCATTCCTGGGGTTGCGACTCAAAAAAGGATTGCCAAGACTCTGGGCAGCATTGATTCAAAAATCGATCTCAACCGCCGCACTAACCAAGCCCTCGAAGCCATGGCGCAAGCCATCTTCAAATCGTGGTTTGTCGATTTCGATCCGGTCAAAGCCAAGATCGCCGCCCTCGCCGAAGGCCGCGACCCGCTGCGCGCCGCGATGAGCGCCATCAGCGGCAAGGTGGAGGCCGAACTCGATACTCTGCCACCCGAAGCACTCGAACAACTCGCCGCCACGGCTGCGCTGTTCCCGGATGAAATGGAAGAGTCGGAGTTGGGGTATATCCCGAAGGGGTGGTCTGCACAGCGTGTTGGCAGCGTACTTGAGCTCGTTTACGGCAAAGCTCTTAAGGCGATTAATAGACAAGAAGGCAACGTGCCGGTATACGGCTCCGGCGGCATTACCGGCTACCACAACAGGCCACTCGTTCCGCATGGTTCAATCATCGTCGGACGTAAAGGTACGGTAGGCAGTCTGTATTGGGAAGACAAGCCGTTTTTCCCGATTGATACGACCTACTATGTTCGGCCGTTGGCAGCGCCGCTGACCTTTTGCTACTACGCAATGCAGACCTTGGGGCTGGAAAAGATGAATACAGATGCGGCTGTGCCCGGCCTCAATCGAGAGAATGCTTATCGTCTCAAGTTGGTGCTGCCTGATTCATCCACGCTGCAGTGTTTTGATTTTCAAATGGTGACTCTACGCAAGACCATTCGCACCAATCTGGAATCAAGCAAGTCACTGGCTGACCTTCGCGACACCCTCCTAACAAAACTCCTTTCCGGTGAGCTGTCTGTGGCGGAGCCAATGACAGAGGCTGAGGCATGAACGACGCTGTGATATCGCCGACCGAAACGACCTCACCGGAGTCCAGCGACTACTTCGATGAGATTCCGCTGTGGACAGCTGACAGCTCGGCCAAACGCTTCGAGAGCATGGCCGACGAGCTGAGCGGGCGCATTCCGGTGACGCGCCTAAAGTCCTGGCGCGACTTCACCGATCTGCTGGAGAGCGATTTCTTCAACCGGCCCGGTGTCCAATTGGTGTTTCGTGGGCATCGCCGCTTCGATTGGAGCCTGATGCCCACATTGGGCCGGCTGACCACCAACGGCATCGTCACCGAGGCCTTGGCTCAAGTGCAGCTGGAGCGCTTCAAACGTGCCGTGCGCGGGCGGCTCAGCGATGCCGCCATGGTGGATGAGGACGACGAGCTGTGGTCCGTGGGGCAGCACCACGGGCTGATGACGCCGCTGCTGGACTGGACCTACTCGCCGTATGTGGCGCTGTTCTTCGCCTTCCACAAAGACGACAGCAAGGAAGAAGCCGCCAACCCCTACCGCGCGGTGTATGTGCTCAACAAGAGCTTTCTGGCCGAGCATGAGAATGAAACCGGCATCCGCGTTTGTGAGCCGCGCAAGGATGACCACGGCCGTCTGGTGAATCAGGCCGGTTTGTTCATCTTCTCACCCACCGACGCCACCATCGAAAACAAGTTGGCCAGTGTGCTGGCCGATGACGAGCTGTTTGAAGACGAAGAGCTGCGCTCTGCATCCGAGGATGAACAGCCTGGCGTCCTGGCCAAGTACATCTGCAAGATCTACATCCGCAATGAAGAGCGCGATGCCTGCTTGCGGCACCTGCGCCGCATGAACGTGCACCACGCCAGCTTGTTCCCCGACCTGCTGGGCGCCTCGGAGTACTGCAATATCCTCACTACTGAAGCCGAGATGGCGGCAGCGGTCCAGCAGCGCGGCAAGCACATCGAGCTGACGATCACCGAGAGTGCGACGGCCGTGGACCAGGCAAATGCGACGGTGGCGCCCGCCGCCGCGCCGGGCACGTTGACCAGCATCGAGGCCTTGCTGCGCCAACCTGCTGGAGCGGAACAGGTGGAACCTGGGCGCATTGCACTGATGGCCGAAGAGCTGGCCTCGTCCATTGCCAAGAACAAGGTGGTGGATTGGGAAACGCGTGAGGCGGTGCAGGCCCGGCTGCGCAACGTGGTGCGGGTGGTGCTGCGCAGGTACGGCTACCCCCAGGCGCTGCGCGAGCAGGTGGCCGAGCAGGTGTTGGTGCTGGCCAAACTCACTGATGGAGGCGACAGCGCATGAAGATCACGCCCGCGCAAGTCGACATATGGCGCGGTAGCGCTTCGGAAACCCAGAACCTCGAATTCAAGGAGGCGGCCAACCAGTACGACACGCGCAAGCTGTGCCGCTACTGCGTCGCCATCGCCAACGAGGGCGGCGGGCATCTGGTGCTGGGCATTGCCGACAAGCCGCCGCGCCCCGTGGTGGGCAGCCAGGCCTTCCCTGATACGCAGGATATCGCCGAGAAGCTGTTCCATTGGCTGGGCTTTCGCGTGGATGTCGAGGCCGTGGCGCACCCTGATGGCCGGGTGCTGGTGTTCAGCATTCCCGCACGCCCGAAAGGGACGGCCTACCACCAAGAAGGCGCGTATCTGATGCGCTCGGGCGAGGAGCTGGTGCCGATGAGCGAGGACCAGCTGCGCAAGATCTTCGGCGAGGGGCAGCCGAGCTGGCTGGAGAGCGCTGCGCTGAGTGCCGCGTCTGCGCAAGACGTGGTGCAGTTGCTGGACACGCAGACCTTTTTCGACTTGATGCGCTTGCCCTACCCGACCGACCAGGCCGGTGTGCTGGCCCGCTTGCTGGACGAGCGCCTCATCGAGCGCAGTGCGTCGGGCTTCAACATCCTGCACATCGGTGCGGTGCTGCTGGCCAAGAACATGCGGCAGTTCCCGGACATCAGCCGCAAGGCGGCGCGCGTGATCGTGTATGCCGGCGAATCCAAGATGCAGACCGTTTCGGACGTCACCGGCGAGAAGGGCTATGCCGTGGGCTTTGCCGGGCTGGTGCAGTATGTGATGGGCAAACTGCCCCAGAACGAGGTGATCGAGGGGGCCATCCGCAAAGAAGTCAAGCTGCTGCCGGAGGTGGTGGTGCGAGAGCTGCTCGCCAATGCGCTGATCCACCAGGACTTCGACATGGGCGGCACCTCGCCGGTGGTGGAGGTGTTCAGCAATCGGGTGGAAATCTCCAACCCTGGCGAGCCCATCGTGCCGGTGGAACGCTTCATCGACGGCTACCAGTCCCGCAACGAACGGTTGGCCGACCTGATGCGCCGTTTCGGCATTTGCGAAGAAAAGAGCAGCGGCATTGACCGCGTGATCGAGGCGGCCGAGTTCATGCAATTACCCGCGCCCGAGTTCTTGACCGGTCACCGGCGCACGATCGTGGTGATCCATGGGCCACGCGCGTTCCGTGACATGAATGGCAGCGACAGGGTGCGCGCCTGCTTTCAGCATTGCGTCTTGCAATACGTGCTGCGCAAGCAGATGACCAACCAGTCGCTGCGTGAGCGGTTTGGCCTGCCCGAGGGCAGCAGCAACACGGTGTCGCAGATCATCACGGCCACCATGGAGCAGGGGCTGGTGAAGAGCGACCCCAATGCGCCGGATTCCCGGCGCTATGCGCGGTACATCCCGGCGTGGGCGTAGCAGCCATTTCATTGCAAAACCGGCTCGCCAGTTGAACCTCACGCAAGCCGTTGATTTAGCGAGACTTTCTTATTTCATCGCAAACCTGATCGGTCATCAGGCTGCCGGGGAGGCCTAGGGTCCCAACATGCTGAACGAACAACAACTTGAAGAGCTTTGCCTGGGCTGGTTCCAGCAGACGGGCTGGCGCTTCGCCCATGGCCCGGACATCGCTCCCGACAGCAGCGCCCCTGAGCGCACCGACTACCGGCAGGTGGTGCTGCGTGAGCGCCTGCTGAGCGCGCTGGCCCGCATCAACCCGCACCTGCCACCCGCAGCCCTGGAGCAGGCCGCGCATGCGCTGCAACGGTTGAGCGAACCGCAGATGGTGGTGCGCAACCGGGGCGTGCACCGCCTGCTGCTGAACGGCGTGATGGTGGACTTTGCGCTAGGCGACGAGAAGAAGACCGACCTGGTGCACTTCATCGACTTTGCGCAGCCGGGCAACAACGACTTCTTGGTGGTGAACCAGTTCACCGTCACGGGCACCAAGCAGCCGCGCCGGCCGGATGTGATCGCCTTTGTGAACGGCCTGCCGCTGGCCGTGGTGGAGCTGAAGAACCCCGCCAACGAGCAGACCGATGTGTGGGATGCCTTCAACCAGCTGCAGACCTACAAGGACGAGATCAGCGACCTGTTCAGCAGCAACGCGGCCCTGGTGGTGAGCGATGGCTGGACGGCGCGCGTGGGCTCGCTCACGGCCAACGCCGAGCGCATGCTGCCGTGGCGCACGATTGCCAACGAAGACGACCGACCGCGCCTGCAGATGGAGCTGGAGACGGTGGTGCGAGGCTTCTTCAAGCCCGAGCTGTTCCTGGACTTTGTGCGGCACTTCGTGCTGTTTGAGCAGGACGGCGACACCATCATCAAGAAGATTGCGGGCTACCACCAGTTCCATGCGGTACGTGAGGCGGTGCGCGCCACCGTGATTGCCGCGAAGACCCCAGACAAGGGCTTGCTGGAGGTGCATGAAGAGCGGGCTACCTACGGCAAGGAGGTCAAGCCGGGCTCGCGCAAGGCGGGGGTGGTGTGGCACACGCAGGGGTCGGGCAAGAGCATCACGATGGCCTGCTATGCGGGCAAGTTGCTGCAACAGCCCGACATGAGGAACCCCACGCTGGTCGTGGTGACGGACCGCAACGACCTGGACGGCCAGTTGTTCGCCACCTTCAGCGCGGCCAGTGACCTGCTCAAGACGACGCCTGTGCAGGCTGGCGACCGCGACGAGTTGCGCGCCATGCTGGCGTCTCGCGAGGCGGGTGGCATCGTCTTCACCACGGTGCAGAAGTTCGCATTGCTGGAGGGGGAGGAGGCGCACCCGCTGCTGTCCAGCCGCACCAACATCGTCGTGATCTCCGACGAGGCGCATCGCAGCCAGTACGGCACCAAGGGGCGGCTCGATACCAAGACGGGCAAGTACGTGTTCGGCTACGCCAAGCATTTGCGCGACGCGCTCAAGAACGCGACATTCATCGGCTTCACCGGCACGCCGATTGCGCTGGAGGACAAGGACACGCGCGCCGTGTTCGGGGGCTACGTCAGCATCTACGACATCCAGGACGCGGTGGACGATGGCGCGACGGTGCCGATCTTCTACGAGAGCCGACTGGCCAAGCTGGACGTGAACCAGGCCGGGATCGATGCTCTGAACGAGCAGGTGGACGAGGTCGTCGAGGACGAAGAGGACATCGCCAACCGCGAGAAGACCAAGAGCGAATGGGCCGCGCTGGAGAAGCTGGTGGGTTCACGGCCGCGTCTGCAGCAGGTGGCTCGCGATCTGGTCCAGCATTTCGAGGCGCGGGTCTCGGTGGTGGATGGCAAGGCCATGATCGTTTGCATGAGCCGGGACATCTGCGTGCAGCTCTACAACGCCATCTGCATTGGCGACAAGGACAACCCGCCCTTGCGCCCCGATTGGCACAGCACCGACCCGGAGCAAGGCGCGATCAAGATCGTGATGACGGGCTCAGCCGCTGACAAGGCCTTGCTGCAGCCGCATCTGTACAGCAAGCAGGTGAAGAAGCGGCTGGAGGCGCGTTTCAAGGATGTGCGCGACTCGCTCAAGCTGGTGATCGTGCGCGACATGTGGCTGACGGGCTTTGACGCGCCGTGCTGCCACACCATGTACATCGACAAGCCCATGAAGGGGCACAACCTGATGCAGGCCATTGCTCGGGTGAACCGGGTGTTCAAGAACAAGCCGGGTGGCTTGGTGGTGGACTACATCGGCATTGCCAACGAGCTGAAAGCTGCGTTGAAGGACTACACCGAAGCGAAGGGCAAGGGCGACCCCACGCATGGCGCAGCCGAAGCGCTGGCGGTATTGCTTGAGAAGCTCGATGTGGTGCGCGGCCTGATGCACGGCTTTGACTACAGCGCGTTTGAGACGCGGGCGCTGCCGCTGTTGGTCCCGGCTGCCAATCACATCCTGGGCTTGAAGGATGGCAAGACGCGCTTCCTGGACACGATGGTGGCCGTGGCGAAGGCGTTCTCGTTGTGCGGCACCTTGGACGAGGCGGCTGCGCTGCGCAAGGAGATCGCGTTCTTCTCGGCAATCAAAGCTGCCATCGCGAAGTTCACGACCGTGGACAAGAAGCGCACTGATGCAGAGAAGAACAGCGCACTGAAGCAGATCCTGGACAACGCCATCATTGCCGACGGCGTGGCGGATGTCTTCGCGCTGGCGGGGCTGGACAAGCCGAACATCGGTTTGCTGTCCGACGAGTTCCTGGAGGATGTGCGGCGAATGGACAGCCGCAACCTGGCCGTCGAACTGCTGGAGAAGCTGCTGCGCGACGAGATCAAGGCACGTGCCCGCAACAACGTGGTGCAGGAGCGGAAGTACGGCGACCGGCTGCTGGAGACCCTACGCAAGTACCACAACCGGGCTATCGAAACGGCCCAGGTCATCGAAGAGTTGATTCAGATGGCCAAGGAGTTCCAGGCCACGCTGGAACGGGAGGCGGCACTCGGACTCGGTCCCGACGAGGTTGCGTTCTATGACGCCTTGGCCAACAACGAGAGCGCAGTGCGTGAGCTGGGTGACGAGGTCTTGAAGAAGATTGCCGTGGAGATCACCGAGAAGCTGCGTGCAAGCACGACCGTGGATTGGCAGGTGCGCGAAAGCGTTCGAGCCAAGCTTCGCATCCTGGTGCGGCGTTGCCTGCAGAAGTGGAAGTACCCGCCAGACCAGCAGCTCCAAGCGGTGGAGTTGGTGCTGAAGCAGGCGGAGACCTTGTCCGAGACTTGGTCGAACTCGATGTAGCTGGCCACCGTCCCGGCCGCAATTCCGGGGAGGCCGGAGCCGGGCTCAAACGTCGATACTCCCAGCGCGCAACGCATTCGTCTCAATGAAATCGCGTCGCGGCTCCACCCCGTCACCCATCAACATCGTGAAGACCTTGTCCGCCTCGATGGCGTCGTCGATCTGCACGCGCAGCAAGYGGCGCACGTTGGGGTCCATCGTCGTTTCCCAGAGCTGCTCGGGGTTCATCTCGCCCAGGCCCTTGTAGCGCTGGCGGCCGACGGCGCTTTCGGCTTGCCGCATGAGCCAGGCCATGGCGGCGCGGAAGTCTTCGACCTTGCTTTCCTTGTCCTTGTCATCGCTGGCTCGCGGGAGGCGCATCGCGGCGACAGCCGCCGAGCACACCGCGCGCGGCGCCACAATCCGCCGCATGATTTCACGACCCGTTCCCGATGAAGGCGGCGGCAAACCGTCGCCACGCGCCGCAGTGCTCTGCCTGACCGGCCTGCCCGGCGCCGGCAAGTCCACGATCGCACAGGCGGCGGCGCGTCTCGTCGTGAGACGGGCATGAAGCGCGCCGTGTCGAGCGATCCGCTGCACGGGCTGAAGCCTGCCGACGTGCAGCAGCTGGCCCGCGCCACGCAGGCGCTGCAGGCGGGCGACCGCATGTACGCGGGGGTGCTGCTGCTCGATCTGGCGCGCAGCGCGCCGGAGCACCCGGAGGTCTTGCGCCTGCGCGCGGTCTGCCGCGCTGGCGACGACGACTGGGAAGGCGCAACGCAGGACCTCGCGCGCGCGCTCGCGCAGCGGCCCTGGGACTTCGATCTCCGCTCGCAGCTCGCGGCCGCGCAGGAGCACGCGCATGACCACGCTGCGGTGGTCGCGACGCTGCGCGAAGGCGAGGCACACGCGACGACATCGGCCGACTGGCTGGGGCTGTCGTTCGAGCACGACAACGCCGGCGAGCCGGCGGCGGCGTACGGCGCCGTGCAGCGCGCCGTCGCGCTTGACCCGGCGGCGCCGCTCGCCCGCCTGCAACGCGCACGCTGCGCCACGGCGCTCGGCCACGGCGACGTCGCGGCCGCGGATTGCCGGCACCTGATCGCGCGCGGCGAGCTGGTCGCGCACGCGTGGTTCACGCTGGCCGACCTGAAGGTCGTGCCGATGACGGCCGACGAGCTGGCGCAGCTCGAGGCGAAGGCCGTCGCGCCGCCGGCGACGATGCCGGCGGAGGAACGGCTGTTCCTGCGCTTCGCCCTCGGCCACGGGCTGGAGAACGCGGGCCGGCACGCCGACGCGTTCCGGGTCCTGTGCGCGGCGAACGATGCGGCGCGCGCGGCGCGGCCGTGGGACACCGCGGCGTTCGCGCGCCACGTCGACGCGATCCGCGCCGCGTTCACCAGCATGCCGCCGCCGCTGCAGGACGGGCCGGGGCGCGAGGTGATCTTCCTCGTCGGACTGCCGCGGTCGGGGACGACGCTTGTCGAGCAGATCCTCGCGAGCCACTCGCAGGTCGAAGGCGCGAGCGAGCTGCCGTACCTGCCGCAGCTGCTCGACGCCGAATCTCGCCGGCGCGGCAAACCGTTCCCGGCCTGGGTCGCCGATGCCAGCGACGCTGACTGGCGGCGGCTCGGCGACGCCTACTTGCGGGCGAGCGCGCGCTGGCGTACAGCCAAGCCAATCGCCACCGACAAGCTGCCCGAGAACTGGCTCTATGCCGGCGCCGTGATGCGCATGCTGCCCGGGGCTCGCATCATCGACTGCCGCCGCGACCCGGTGGAGACCGCGTGGTCCTGCTACAAGCAGCTCTTCGGGCCGGGCATGGTGCACTTCACGTACAGCTTCGACGGGCTCGCGGCGTACTGGCGCGCCTACGAAGCGCTCGCCCGCTTCTGGGCCGAGCGGTACCCGGGACGCTTCGTCGTGCAACGGTACGAGGACCTCGTCGCCGACCCGGACGCCGGCATCCACGCGCTGCTCGCCGCCTGCGGCCTCGACTTCGAGCCGGCCTGCCTGCGCTTCCACGAGACGGCGCGTGCGATCCGCACGCCGAGCGCGCTGCAGGTGCGCCAGCCGATGCGCGCCGCGTCGACGCCGGGGAAAGGCTACGGCCCGCTGCTCGACCCGCTGCGCGATCGTTTCGCCGCGACAGGGGGGTGACCGGCCCGGCCAGCGCCGACGACGCCCCAGCGCCTGACGCTCAGGGGATGCGCCTCACGTTCGTGTCGGCGCACCGGGCTTGCGTCGACATGAGAGCCCCTAGATGTCGATTTAATGGCATTAAATCGACATGTAATGGCGTGGCAACGATCGTCGCCCAATGAGCAACGATTTATCCCCGATGGACCCGAGGCAAGCCCTGCCGCAAATCAAAGCGACTCGAGTTCGCTGAGCATCTGCTCCAGCGGCCCGGCAACGACACCCCAAACAATGGCGTCGTCGATTTCGGCATAGCCATGGGCCAGTTGGTTGCGAAGGGCCACGGCTTGGTTCAGATCGGCGATGCGTGAGGCCAGGTTGGGATCCAACTGACGCACCCGCCCAAGGGCTTCGCAAAGGATCAGGAACTGGCGCTCGACGGCAGAGCGCAGCAGCTCATCACCCACGTAGTCATCAAGAGACTTGCCGGCTGTGAATCGCAGCGCACGCGCGGCAGCTTCCTTGGCATCCCAGATGTACTTGCGCAGGTCAGGCGCCATAGACCGGCTGTCGCTCTGCGCTCACCCGTTGCTTGAAGTACGGGTTGCGGATCGCGCGCTCCACGACCAGGTCGACCGGCCGGGCGAACAGCCGCTCCAGCCCTCGCTTCAGCTCGAAAAAAGCCTCGGCGTAACGCACGGGCGGCAGGTCTTCGAACACGACGAGGAAGTCGAGATCGCTGGACCTGGCGTCGAAGTCCTCCCGGACCGCGGAGCCAAACAGGTCCAGCCGCCGCGCATGGGCTTGCTTGCAAAGCTCCGCAATGGCTTCGCTCCGCTCGGTGACAAGGGCCGGGACTTGCATGAGCGGATTCAAGCCGTTGCGCGGGGCCGCGTCAACGTCAAACGTCGATGTTGCCAGCGCGCAAGGCGTTGGTTTCGATGAAGTCGCGCCGCGGCTCCACCTCGTCGCCCATCAGCATCGTGAAGACCTTGTCCGCCTCGATGGCGTCGTCGATCTGCACGCGCAGCAGGCGGCGCACGGTGGGGTCCATCGTCGTTTCCCAGAGCTGCTCGGGGTTCATCTCGCCCAGGCCCTTGTAGCGCTGGCGGCCGACGGCGCTTTCGGCTTGCAGCATGAGCCAGGCCATGGCGGCGCGGAAGTCGTCGACCTTGCTTTCCTTGGCCTTCTCGCCCTCGCCCTTGCGCACGATGGCGCCGGCCTGGATGAGGCCTTGGAAGCTGAGGCCCGCGTCGGCCAGCACTTCGTAATCGGCGCCGTGCACGAAGTCGGCGTGGATGACGCTGGCGCGCACGTTGCCGTGGTGGGTGCGGGCGATCTTCAGGAAGAACTTGTCGGTGCGCGGATCGGTCTCCACCGTCACCAGCGCGTCGTGCAGCAGGCCCTTGAGGCTGGCGGCGCTGGCGTCGGCGTCCTCGTGGGTGTCAAGCTTGAGGGCCAGGCCGTTGGCCAGCACGTGCAGGGCTTCGATGTCCATCCAGTTGGACAGGCGCGCGATGACGGACTGCGCGGCCACGTATTTGCGGGCCAGCGTGTCGAGGGTGTCGCCCTTGAGGGTGTTGCCGGTGCCGGTGTCCAGGCTCGCGTCCTGCAGCGCGACCTTGAGCAGGAAGCTGTCGAGCTCGGGCGCGTCCTTCAGGTACTGCTCGTGCTTGCCGACCTTGACCTTGTACAGCGGCGGCTGGGCGATGTAGATGTGGCCGCGCTCGCAGAGCTCGGGCATCTGGCGGTAGAAGAAGGTCAGCAGCAGGGTGCGGATGTGGGCGCCGTCCACGTCCGCGTCGGTCATGATGATGATGCGGTGGTAGCGGAGCTTGTCGGGGTTGAAGTCGTCGCCGCCAGCGCCGCGGCCGATGCCGGTGCCCAGGGCCGTGATCAGCGTCAGGATTTCGTTGCTGGTCAACAGCTTCTCGTAGCGGGCCTTCTCGACGTTCAGGATCTTGCCGCGCAGGGGCAGGATGGCCTGGAACTTGCGGTCGCGGCCCTGCTTGGCGGAGCCGCCGGCGGAGTCGCCCTCGACGATGTAGATCTCGCACAGCGCCGGGTCTTTTTCCTGGCAGTCGGCCAGCTTGCCGGGCAGGCCCAGGCCGTCGAGCACGCCCTTGCGGCGCGTCATCTCGCGGGCCTTGCGGGCGGCTTCGCGGGCACGGGCGGCGTCGAGGATCTTGCCGCAGATGATCTTGGCGTCGGTGGGGTTCTCGAGCAGATAGTCGGTCAGCAGGCGGGAGACGATGTCTTCCACCGGGCCGCGCACTTCCGAGCTGACGAGCTTGTCTTTCGTCTGCGAGCTGAACTTGGGCTCGGGCACCTTGACGCTGACGACGCACGCGAGGCCTTCGCGCATGTCGTCACCGGCGACTTCGACCTTGGCCTTCTTGGCCAGCTCGTTGTCGTCGATGTATTTGTTGATGACGCGGGTCATCGCAGCGCGCAGGCCGGTCAAGTGGGTGCCGCCGTCGCGCTGCGGGATGTTGTTGGTGAAGCAGAGGACGTTCTCGTTGAAGCCGTCGTTCCACTGCATCGCCACTTCGACGCCGATGTTGGTCTGCTGGTCGCTCATCTTGTCGCCCTGGGCGTGGAAGATGTTCGGGTGCAGGGTGGTCTTGCCCTTGTTGATGAACTCGACGAAGCCCTTCACGCCGCCGGCATAGGCGAAGTTGTCTTCCTTGTTGTTGCGCTCGTCGACGAGGCGGATCTTGACGCCGTTGTTCAGGAACGAGAGCTCGCGCAGGCGCTTGGCGAGGATGTCGTAGTGGTAGTCGTTGTTCTCTTTGAAGATCTCGGTGTCGGGCAGGAAGTGGACTTCCGTGCCGCGCTTGTCGGTCTCGCCGATGACCTTCATCGGGCTGGTCTCGAAGCCGTTGACCATGACGATCTCGCGGTCCTGCGGGATGCCCTTGGCGAACTCCATGAAGTGCACCTTGCCGTTCTGGCGCACGGTCAGGCGCAGGAACTTGGACAGGCCGTTGACGCAGGACACGCCCACGCCGTGCAGGCCGCCSGAGACYTTGTAGCTGTTSTGRTTGAACTTGCCGCCGGCGTGCAGCTCGGTCAGCGCGATCTCGGCGGCCGAGCGCTTGGGCTCGTGCTTGTCGTCCATCTTGACGCCGGTGGGGATGCCGCGGCCGTTGTCGATGACGGAGATGGAGTTGTCGGTGTGGATGGTGACGACGATGTCGTCGCAGTGGCCGGCCAGGGCCTCGTCGATGGAGTTGTCCACCACTTCGAACACGAGGTGGTGCAGGCCGGTGCCGTCGGAGGTGTCGCCGATGTACATGCCGGGGCGCTTGCGCACGGCTTCCAGGCCTTCCAGGATCTGGATGGAATCGGCGTCGTACACCGCGCCCGATTTGGCCTCGGCCGCGGCGGCCGCCTGCTGGTTGGCGTTCAGGCCATCGGGGTGGTCGGCACTGCTGGAAACATCACTCATCGGGAACTCTCTCTCACTCGCGGGCGACAAATTCATCGCCCTTTAAAAGCACTGAAGCGGGCCGAAGCCCGCTGTGTCCAAGCCAGGGTGCTGGCTCAGATTCGCATCGGCATCACGACGTACTTGAAGCCGGTGGTGTCGGGGATGGTCAGCAGCGCGCTGCTGGCGCTGTCGTTCAGGTCGATGCAGACCATGTCCTGGCTCATGTTGGCCAGGGCGTCCATCAGGTAGGTGACGTTGAAGCCGGTTTCGATCTTGTCGCCGGCGTAGTCGATCTCGATCTCTTCCTTGGCTTCTTCCTGCTCGGCGTTGCTGGACGCGATGGACAGCAGGCCCGGCTCGAAGGTCAGGCGCACGGCCTTGAACTTCTCGCTGGTCAGGATGGCGGCGCGCTGCAGGCTGCTCAGCAGCGGCGCGCGGCCCAGCGTCAGGCGGAACTTGTGGCTCTTGGGGATGACGCGGTTGTAGTCGGGGAACTTGCCCTCGACCAGCTTGGTGACGAACTCCATGCCGCTGAAAGAGAACTTGGCCTGGTTGCCGGCGAAGCGCATCTCGATGGCGTCGTCTTCCTTGCCGTCCTTCAAGAGGCGCTGCAGTTCCAGCACGGTCTTGCGCGGCAGGATGACTTCCTGCTTGGGGATGTCGGTGTCCAGCTCGGCCTGGGCCAGCGCCAGGCGGTGGCCGTCGGTGGCCACCAGCGTCAGGTTCTTGCCTTCGGCGACGAACAGGATGCCGTTCAGGTAGTAGCGGATGTCGTGCACCGCCATGGCGAAGTGGACCTGGTTGATCAGGCCCTTGAGCGCCTTTTGCGGCACGCTGAAGGCGGGGCCGAAGTCGGCGGCTTCCTGCACGAGGGGGAAGTCGTCGGCCGGCAGCGTCTGCAGCGTGAAGCGGCTCTTGCCGCCCTGCAGGGTCATCTTGTTGGCGTTGCTGGTCAGGCTGACGACCTGGTCGGCCGGCATGGAGCGCAGGATGTCGATCAGCTTGCGGGCGCCGACGGTGGTTTGCAGGTTGCCGGCGTCGCCGTCGAACTGGACCGTGGTGCGCACCTGGATCTCGAGGTCGCTGGTTGTGAGCTCCACCTGGTTGCCGGTCTTGCGGATCAGCACATTGGCCAGGATGGGCAGCGTGTGGCGCCGCTCGACGATGCCGGACACCGCTTGCAGCGCGCCGAGCACCTGATCCTGGGGAGCTTTCAAAACGATCATGGAGGCCTCTTGGGGGATCTCTGGGGGGCAGTTTCGGCGCGCCCAAGCACAACGCGCGCGCGAAGCTGCGATTGTCGCCCGGAAACGGTGCCCGGCCGGCCGAGAGGGCTGTCTCGGAGGCTACGGGACAACCCGGAGGCGGAGTCGCCCGGCTGAGCAGCGCGGGCTGACTCGGAACTAAATTGCGTGAGTTGGCGGCCGAACCTGCCTTTTCTTGGAGAAATTCCCGTGCAGGCTGGCCGTACGGGCCAAGCGGTAGCGCCGCTGGGTCGCGCGCGACCGCCACGAACGCACTTGCAGGCGCCTTGGTCTTTCAGCAACGACCGTGCAGCGTCTCATGCGCGCAAAGCCCGAAACGGGCTTTGCGCAGGTCAAGGCCCCGTGCCGACGTTCATCAATGCCTTGGGGCTCCAGCTGAGCGAAAGCAGACTGGCGGTCTCCAGCTTCTCTCCGGTGATGGTCCGCTGCTTGCCGAGTCGCAGGTTGAGCCACACATCCGGCATCAATCGGGTATCGATACCCACCGCATATTTGAAGGCCCGCTGGCTCTCGGTCACCCTCTCCCGCCGGGCATTGCTCAACTCGGCGAACAACCTCGACTCGTCGCTGCCTCCTGTCACGCGAACAAGCGCAAGCTGGGTACGGCGCCGTTCCGGAGCGGCATTTGCCAATGTCGCGAGCACAGGTTCATTGCGTGTATGGCGATAGCCCAGAGTCAGCGCGAGGCCTTGGTCAAACCAGCCCACGGCGGGGTTGAAGCCCAGCGTCAAGTTGGCCGTCAGGGCGGTGCCCATAGAGAGTTCAGGGGCGCTGCCGTCGCTGCGACGTATCCAACCTCGTGCAACCGACAAAGAAGCGAGCGAGCGGTTCCATCGCAAGTTAGCTATCGCTTTTTTCGTGCAATCCGCGAACCGGGCCTTCGATTCGGCAGGATCGACCTCAGCCGGTTTGGCGGCGGCACCTGCCGGGCCGGGCGTCACGGCCGTTGGCGCAGCTGGCTTCGGCTTGCTCGAATCGAAGACCTTGCACGATTCCGCCGCTTCAGCCACAGCCAGCACCGGATCGTCACTCGCACGCAGAAACCAAGTGGTCTGCACAGACAGCGCCCGGCGGTCATAGTCCACTGCCGACACTTGGCTCTGCCCCTGGGCATATCCCACCGTGGTTGACCCCAGGATGCGGGCCACGGTCGCGTTAAGGCTGCCGTACCCGGCGTAGGTGCTGAGGTTCATCGGCGCGAACGACGTACGTGCCGGGGTGATGCCAAGGGCCAGCGCGCCTTTGCTACCTCCGACGTTGAGCCCCTTCAGCGATGCCACGAGCCCTTTGACGTTTTCCACAGTAGCAACGGAGTCGCCTGCAATGCCCAGCATGCCCGCTGCGGCCACTGCGCCGGCACCAGTGTCTTCGGTGAGGCTGGCCCATGTCGCACCGCCTTTGCTGAAGATCTCCTGCTGTGCCGTTTCAGCCTGCGCTACAGCGACCGAAAGCAGCAGGCCGGGCAGCACCATGAAGCGCGCGGAGGGGTTCATGCGACCTCCAGGATAAATTGGTCCTTGAACGCCTTGGTGTCGTCCTTTGCCGCTGTGGTGTTCACGTCACCGCCGTCGGCATAGGTGTCTTGGCCCGCCACGGCGAACGTGAAGCCGTACTTACCGTTGAGAGACTCCTGCACGAAGCACTGGAAGACGCACGTGTAGCTGCCTTTGGGCAGTTTCAGAGCGACGCTCTCACTCGGACGCTTGGCCTTGCTGAAAGGCTGGGTCGCGACCAGCGTCCAGTCGTTGGCGCCAGGCTGCCAGATGTCGAGCTGGGCCAGAACGATGGTGCCGCCTGAGCGACTGAATTCGAATTCGACGGGAGATGCGGACTGTCTAAGCATGGGGGCCTCCATCAGTGGGTGGCGGCCATGCTGCGTTCAGCCCCTGAGGACGTCATCCTCAGATCTGTGGTGCGCGCCGGAACTTAGTGGATGCGGGCGCCTGGGCGCGAAGCGCCAATCAGTACAAATCCCGTGCCGCCGACCGGACCTCATGCAGCAGCTGCCGCGCGCCAGGCGACATCAAATGTCCCTCGCGAGTGATGATGCCGAAGGCGTCCATGTGGCAGGGCAGGTCGATGGGCAGGATGGCCAGCACGTTCAGTGACGCGTAGTAGCGCGCCACCTCCACCGGCATCACGTGCAGGGAGTCGGTCTGCTGCAGCAGCGCGGTGATGAGCAACAGGGCCGTGGTGTCGACGTTGTTGGCCGGCGGCTCCAGCTCGGCGCGGCGGAACATCAACTCCCAGCGGTGGCGCAGCACGCTGCCCGTGGGCGGCAGGATCCAGGGCTGGTCGGCCAGGTGGGCGAGCTTGAGGTTGTCTTCCTTCAGCAGCGGGTGGCCCACGCGCGCCACGGCACAGGCGGGCTCGACCGTCAGCTCCTCGTAGTGCAGCCCGGCGGCGTTGTGCTCTTCGACGATGCGGCCGATCATGAAGTCCAGCTTGCCGCGCTGCAGCATGTCCACCAGCTGCTTGCTGCTTTCCATGTGCACGCCGATACGCAGCTTGGGCGCCTGTAGCTTGATGCGCGAGATGGCGCGGGGCAGCAGGCCCATGGCCGGCGTCATGATGACGCCCACCTCGACCTGGCCGGCGAGGCCGTTCTTCAGCGACACGATGTCGTCGTGTGCGGCGGACAGCGACGTCAGCGCCATGCGGGCGTGGCGGATCATGGTCTCGCCATAGAGCGTGGGCTCCATGCCGCGCGGGTGGCGCTCGAAGAGCTTCACGTCCAGCATGTCCTCCAGGTCCTTGAGCTGCTTGGACGCGGCGGGCTGGGTCATGCAGAGGACCTCGGCGGCGCGGTGGATGTTGCGCTCATCGTCGAGCGCAATCAGCAGCAGCAGCTGGCGCGTCTTCAGGCGTGCACGCAGGAACCAGTTGGGGTTGGGGCTGGCGTCGGTCAGGCCGTTGGCGTCATCGTCGTCGTCGCGGGCCATGGAGGTGACTTTCTTAAGCAAGGTTCACGCGACCGTCGTTGGCGAGCACGCTGTTGATGTCGTCGCCCGTCTCGTCCAGCTGCACCAGCGTCGCCTGGCGGGCGCCGAGCGGATCGCGGGCCTGCAACGCGGTCAGGATGGCCTTGTGGCGCGGCAGCGAGAGCTCGTGCGTGTTGGGCAGCTGGCTGGACAACGTGATGGACTCGCGCAGCGCCAGCGACAGCATGTTGCCAATGTAGGCCAGCAGGTCGTTGCCCGTGGCTTCGGCAATGCGGCGGTGAAAGGCCAGGTCGGGCTCCAGGAGCTCCTCGGTCGTCCTGGCAGCGGCCATGCCTTCGTAGGCGGTGGCGATGGATGCGAGCTGCTCGTCCGTCGCGGCGCGGGCGGCCAGCGCGGCGGCGGCGGGTTCGAAGATCTGGCGCACTTCCAGCAACGTCTGCACAAAGTCGCGCTGCGGGCGGGACTGGATCAGCCAGTACAGAACGTCGGGGTCCAGCAGATGCCACTCGTTGCGCGGCCGCACGATGGCGCCGGCACGCTGGCGCGACACCACCAGGCCCTTGGCGACGAGCACGCGCACGGCCTCGCGCAGCACGGGGCGGCTGATCTCGTAGCGCTCCAGCAGCTGGGCCTCGGGCGGCAGCTTGTCGCCGGGCTGCAGTTCGCCGCCGACGATGGACAGCCCCAGCTCGCTGACGATGCGGCCGTGCTGGCTCTTGCCCTCGGTCTGGGCGCTGTAGGTGGAGTGGTCTGCTCGGGTTCGCATGGACGCCAGGCCGATTGCTAAAGCCTTCATTATCGAAAGCGCGCGACAAAGCCGCCCTTGGGTGCCAGCGTCAGCTTGGCCGCCGGTGCGGCGAGCTTGCTTTCAGCAAACTCGCGCTCGCCTGCGCCGTCGGTGATGAGCTGGCCCTCGGCCCGGCCCAGCCAGCCCAGGTCCAGCGAAATCTCGCGCGGCTGCTCGTCGGCGTTCAAGCCGGCGACGAACCACTGCTTGCCGGCGCGGCGGGCGATGACGACGAACTTGCCCGGCTCGCCGTCCAGGAAGCGCACCTCGTCCCAGTGGCGCGGCAGCTCGCGCAGCAGGCCTTTCACATAGGCCGGCACGGTGGCCATGCCCTCGGGCGTCTCGGCGAAATGCTGGATGCCCGACAGGAACAGCACGCTCTCGGCCAGCTCGAAGCCGTTGCGCGTGGCGCGCTTGATGTTGGGGACGTCGCCGAACACCATGGGCGTGAAGTCCATGGGGTCGAAGAGGTTGCGCGTGAACGGCAGCATCGCGGCGTGCGTGGCGACGGCGTCCTGGTCTTCCTGCGTGAAGGTCGTGAACTCCAGGCCGCGCACCGCCTCCACCGTCATCAGGTGGGGATAGGTGCGGCTCCAGCCGCGCGGCAGCGTGGCACCGTGGAAGTTCATCAGCAGGCCGGCCGCCGCGGACTCCTTCAGCAGGTCCACGTAGTAGGCCTGCATGGAGGCACCGTCGCCACCGAAGAAGTCCACCTTCAGGCCCGCCACGCCGATGGCCTTCATGCGCGCGAACTCGCGCTGCCGGTCGGCGCGGGTCAGCAGCATGCTGCGGGGCGTCTGCGGCGTGTCGTTCCAGTCGCCGGCGGAGTTGTACCAAGCCAGCAGGCCGACGCCCTTGGTCTTGCCGTAGTCCGCCAGCGCCTTCATCTTGGCGTCGCCGATCTGGCGGTCCCACTCGGCGTCGACCAGCGTGTAGTTCCAGCCCATGTCGGCGGCGTAGTCGATGAAGCGCTTCTGCACCTCGAAGACGGTGGCCTCGTCCTTCAGCAGCGCCCAGCTCCAGGACGCATGGCCGGGCTTGAGCTTGGCCTTGTCGAAGGGTACGGCGGGGGCGGCGAGATCGGTGCCGAGGGTGGACTCCATGACCGTCTTCAGCGGGCCGATGGCGAGCACGCGCCAGGGCGTGGTCAGCGGCCCATCGACTTGCGCCAGCAGGTGGCCGCCGGTGAAGACCTCGCTCGGGTCGGGCAGGCCGATGCGGTAGGTGCCGCCGGTCGAGTCGGCTTGCAGGCGCGACGCGTGAAAGCGTCCGTCCATGCCGGCTTCGGTCAACGCCACCCAGTTGGCGCCGCTGCGAAACAGCGCCGGAAAAATCCAGCCGGCCGGCATGGGCGACGGCGTACCGACGGCGATGCCCATCTGGTAGTGCTCTTCATAAGACGGGTTCACGCGCTTGTAGCCCGACTTGGCGGTCGCCATGGGCTGCAGCCAGGCGCGCGCATCGGGCGCGAAGGCGAAGCTGGTCAGTTCGTCCTTGAACTGCTTGCGGCCGGGGCCGTCCACCGTGTAGCGCAGCGCCAGGCCGTCGTTGGAGGCGCGCAGGGTCAGGATAAGCCTTTGGCCGGCGGAGTTGGCGACGGTGAAACGCTGTTCATTGGCGCGGTAGTCGATGCTGCTCTTCTTGCCGGCAGCGAGCGTGTACTGCTCGCGGTGGGCCTTCACGGGCGAGGTCGCGACGAGCTTGAGGCCGTTGGCGAAGTCGCCCTGCTCCAGCACCAGGCCCAGGCGCGAGGCCAGCAGCACGGGTTGGCCGGCGCGCTGCACCGTGTAGACGAGCTGCTGCTCGGTGTTGACCGACACGTCGACCTGGAGCTGGCCGTCGGGGCTGTTCAAGGCCTGGGCGAGCGCAGGGATGGCGAGCATGAACGAAGCGATGAGGCGCATATCGATCTCAGATTGAGTAAAGGCCATCGGCGACGGGTGCGCCGAAGTCGGGGAAGCCGTCGTCGCGCCAGCCAAAGGCCTGCGCACGCGTGTGGCGGTTGGGGTCGTTCAGCGGGTCGCCGACGATGTCGCGGTAATTGCGGGCGTGGTAGACCAGCAGGTCGGTCCTGCCGTCGGGTGTCGTCGTGAAGCTGTTGTGGCCAGGGCCGAACTGGCTCACAGATTCGTCGGTCGTGAAGACCGGCGTGGGCGACTTGCTCCAGCTCTTGGCGTCCAGTAGATCGGCGTTCTCGTCGGCCCACAGCAGGCCCATGCAGTAGTTGGCGTCGGTCGCGGCAGCCGAGTAGGCGATGAAGATGCGGCCATTGCGCTTGAGCACAGCCGGGCCCTCATTGACGCAGAAGCCGATGCGCTCCCAGGCCAGGTCGGGCCGCGTGATGACGACGGGTTCGGACTTCAAGGTCCACGGGTTGGCCATCTCGGCGAGGTAGAGATTGCTTTCCGTCGGCGGGCTCTTCTGCGCCCAGCAGAGGTAGCGGCGGCCGTTGTGCTCGAAGGGCGTCGCGTCCAGCGAGAAACCTTCCTCGGGCGTCACGATCTGGCCGCGCTCCACCCAGGCGTCAGCCAGCGGGTCGTCGCCCTGGCACTCCAGCACGTACATGCGCAGCTTCCAGATGTCGTCGCGCTCAGCCGCAGCGAAGTAGACGTACCAGCGGCCGGCGATGCGGTGCAGCTCCGGCGCCCAGACGTGGAAGCTCATCGGGCCGCTGTCGTGCTTGTGCCAGATGGCCTTGGGCGTGGCGGTCGAGAGGTCGGCGATGCTGTCAGCGGCACGGATCTCGATGGCGTCGTAGCTGGGCACCGAGGCGGTGAACCAGTAGCGACCGTCGACCAGGCTGATCTGCGGGTCGGCGCGCTGTTCGACGAGAGGGTTGTTCCAGTTCATGTGCGAACGGCTTGGGTGACGATGACATTCCAGGAGGCGGGCTTGAGCTTGACGCGCAGGTGCTCGCCGTCGATGGCGATGCCATCCAGAGCTTGGGGCGCGACGCGGTCGGGCGCGTCGGCGGTGTTGGTGGCATTCAGGTCAGCCGAATGCAGCTGCTCGGCCTGCACGAGCTGGCGTTCAACGCCCAGGCCGCGCAGCGTGATGGACAGGTCCATCTCTTCGCTCAGGTGGCGGTTTAGCACGAAGACGGCGGTGCGGCCGGTGGCCGGATCGTCGACGACGCTGGCGCACAGATAGGGCAGCTCGCCGTGCCTCGCGTCGGCGAAGCCGGGCGACTTGACGACCGAACGCAGCACATCGCCATGCGCCCAGCGCGCCGCCTGTGCGAACGGATGGAAGATGGTCTGCCGCCACGCCCCGCCGCCGGGCTCGGTCATGATGGGGGCGATGACGTTGCACAGCTGCGCCATGCAGGCGACCTTGAGCCGGTCCGCATGGTTCATGAACATCGTCAACATGCCGCCGATGAGCAGCGCGTCTTCCGCGGTGTAGACCTCTTCCAGCAGGCGCGGCGCCTCGGGCCAGCCGGCCTGCTTGAGGTGCTCGCCGTGGCGGGCGCGGTACCAGACGTTCCATTCGTCGAAGGACAGCTTCAGGCGCTTGCTGGAGCGCTTGCGCGTGGCGACCGAGTCGGCAATGGCGACCGTGTCCTCGATGTAGCGCGCATTCGTCTCGATCTGCGCGAAGAAGCTCTCGGTGCTCGTGTCCGCAGGCGGCTTCACGAAGTAGCTATGCAGCGACAGGTAGTCCACGAACTCGAAGCAGTGCTCCAGCACACGGTCTTCCCACACGCCGTAGGTCGGCATGTCGTAGGCCGACGAGCCGCAGGCGGCCAGCTCGATGGTCGGGTCCACCCAGCGCATCAGCTTGGCGGTCTCCTTGGCGATGCGGCCGTATTCGTCGGGCGTCTTCTGGCAGATCTGCCAGGGGCCATCCATCTCGTTGCCCAGGCACCAGAACTTGATGCCGAGTGGCTCTTCCGCGCCATGCGAGCGGCGCAGGTCCGACAGCGCCGTGCCGCCTGGGTGGTTGCAGTATTCGAGATAGTGGCGCGCCTCGTCCGGCCCGCGCGTGCCGAGGTTGACGCCGAACATCGGCTCGACGCCAACCTTGCGGCACCAGGCCATGAACTCGTGCGTGCCGACCTGGTTGGTCTCGGTGGAGAACCAGGCCAGGTCCAGCCGGCGCGGGCGCTGGTCCTTCGGGCCGACGCCGTCTTCCCAGTTGTAGCCCGACATGAAGTTGCCGCCGGGATAGCGCACGATGGTGGCGCCGAGTTCGCGCGTCAGGTCTGCCACGTCACCGCGAAAGCCGTGCTCGTCGGCGGTCGGGTGCGTCGGTTCATGGATGCCGTTGTAGACACAGCGGCCCAGGTGCTCGACGAACACACCGAACAGGCGGCGGTCCAGTGGCGCGAGGTCGAAGTCGCGGTCGACGGTGAGCTTGGCTTCAAACGTCATCGGCGGGCTTTCTTCAAGGCTTTGTTGACGCGCTTCTCGACGCTGGCCTGCACCTCGTCGACCGGCTTGCCGGAGATCATCACGTTGGCCACGTCCTCGCCGATCAGCAACTCGATGCCGCGCTGCGTCGGCACGTTGCCGGGCATGCCGACGCCGGTCTGCGTGATCTCGGTCAGCGCCGCGCGCAGCGGCAGCGCGCGAAAGGCGTCACTTTGCGCCACGGTCTTGCTGACGGGCAGGTGACCGGTGCGCGACCACTCGGCGCTGTGGTCCCAGACGAACTTCAGGAACTTGGACGCCGCCTCGTGGGCCTTGGCATCCTTGGCACCGCCCTTGAACAGCGCCCAGGAGTGGCCGTCGGCGAACACGGCGGGCTTGTCGTAGAGCTGCGGGAAGGGCTTCACGGTGTAGGCGCCCTGGAGCTTGGACTCCGGCTTTTGCGACTCGCGCAGGAACTGGTCGATGGTCCAGGTGCCGACGACCACGACGCCCGCCTCGCCGTTCAGGAAAGCCTGGTTGGCCGCGGCGTAGTCGAGGTTGGGCCGCACATGGCCTTCGCGGTACAGCGTCTGCATCAGCGTCAGCGCGTTGACGACGGCGGGCTGGTGCATGTTGATGGTCTTGCCGTCGGCGGAGAACAGCTGGGCGTTCTGCTGCGCGACGAGCGTCAGGAAGGTGCGGTCGTTCGCCGCCGTCTCATTGGCCACGGCCCAGGCGAAATATGGCTTGCCGGTCTTCTGCTTGAACTGCCGCGCCTGTGCCAGCAGCTCTTCGGGTGAACGCGGAAGCATGGGCTGGCCGTCTGCGCCGGTGAGCCCGGCTTTCTTCATCAAGCCGGTGTTGATGTGCCAGAGCCAGGCCCAGGTGTCGAAGGGCAGCGCGTAGGTCTGGCCGTTGAACGAGGTGCCGCGGCGGGCATGCTCGGTGAAATCGTCCACCGGCACGCCCACGCGCTTGAAGTCTTCGTCCAGCGGCAGCACCAGCTTGCGGCGCACGTAGTCACCGAGTGCCGACTCGTGCATGACGGCGATGGTCGGGATGTCCTTGGAGACGAGGCGGGCGGTGAGCTGGTCGTAGTAGGGCCCCCACTCGCCGATCTGCGTCTTGACGACGATGCCGTCGGTGTTGGTCGCGTTGAACTCGTTGACCAGCGCCGTGACGATGCCGCATTCGCCGACGCCCTCGGACGTCTTCACGACCTGGCCGTACTGCGCCTCGCAGCTGCCGAAGAAGCGCATCAGCGTGATCTCGGTCTTGCCCGAGTTGTCCTTGCCCGCGCCACAGGCGGCGAGCAGCGCGGTGGAAAGGCAGATGAGCAGACGCTTCATGACTTGCCCGTCCCTGCAACGGCCGTCACCAGATGGCGCTGGAAGAAGAGATACAGCATCAGCGCCGGCATGCCCGCGAACACGGCCTGCGCCATCAGGAAGCCCAGGCCTTCCGACTGCGCGAAGTTGGTCTGCGTGGACGCCAGCCCGCGGGTCAGCGTGTACATATCCGGCTGCGTCGCGATGACCAGCGGCCAGAGGTAGTCGTTCCAGCAACCCAGGAAGGTGAAGATGCCCAGCGTGGCCTGCGCCGGCAACGTCAGCGGCAGGATGATGGTCAGGAAGGTCTTGAAGCGCGACGCGTTGTCCAGCAGCGCGGCCTCTTCCAGCTCGGCCGGGATGGCCTTGAAGTACTGCGTCATCAGGTAGACGCCGAAGGGCGCGGCCAGGCCCGGCAGCGTCAGGCCGGCAATGGTGTTCTGCAGGTTCCAGTCCGAGAACAGCCGGTGCAGCGGGATGAAGACCGACTGCGCCGGCACTGCCAGGCCGAACATGACGAGGGCGAACAGCCACTTGCGGCCCGGGAACTCGCAGCGCGCAAAGCCGTAGCCGGCCAGCGACGACAGCACCAGCACGCCGACAGTCTGCAGCAGCGCGACGAGGGCGCTGTTGCCCAGCCAGCGGAACACCTGCGAGGTCTGCAGGATGTCGAGGTAGTTGGCCAGTGTGTAGGGCGGCGCGAGGAAGACGTCGGTGTGCGTCAGCAGGAACTCGTTGGGCTTGAAGGACAGGGCCAGCACCCACAGCAGCGGCGCCATCCAGACGAGGGCCAGCAGCGTCAGTGCGGCCATGACGGCACGGTCGAACCAGCCGCGGCGAAGCAACGGGTTCATCGCTGGCCTCCGCGGTCACGCTCGAGCCATAGCTGAGTGGAGACGCCGATCAGCATGATGGCCAGCAGCACCTGCGACGCGGCCGTGGCGTAGCCCAGCGAGAGCTGCATGAACGCCTGCTCGTAGATGAACTGCACGACCGAGCGCGTCGTGTTGTTGGGCCCGCCGTTGGTCATCAGCATGATCTGCGGGAAGACCTGGAACTGGCGGATCACCTCGATCAGCGCGACGAGGATGATGGCGCGCTTGAGGCTGGGCAGCGTGATGTGCGTGAACACGCGCCAGCGCGGCGTGTTGTCCAGCGCCGCAGCCTCGTAGATGTCTGACGGGATCTGCTGCAGCGCCGACAGGAACATGATCATCGGCAGGCCGATGATCCACCACACGGTCACCAGCGCCACGGTCAGCAGCGCGAGGTTGTCGCTGGTCAGCAGCGGCAGTTCGGGCAGGCCCATCGCATTGAAGAACTGCGCGATGAGGCCGCGTTCGGGCATCAATGCCAGCTTCCACACCAGCGTGATCAGCGTGACCGAAAACACCGAGGCGCAGAAGAAGGTGGCGCGCAGAAAGGTGGCCAGCTTGCCGGAGCGGTTGAGTGCCAGCGCCAGCATCAGCGACAGCACGACGAAGACGGGCGTGCTGATGAGGACGAAGCGGAGGGTGTTCCAGACGACCTGGTGGAAGACCTCGTCACCCCACAGTTCCTGGTAGTTGGCCAGGCCAACCCAGAAGCTGTCGTTGGATAGCAGGTCGTGGTCGTGGAAGCTGATCCACACGCCCTTGGCCAGTGGCCACAGCAGCAGCAGCGCGTAGAGCGCCACGAAGGGCAATACGAAGAGGGCGTAGGCCGGGCGCGAGGCGCGCAGCCCGACGGCGCTGGCGCTCATGCCAGCACCTCCTGCGCATGGTGGGCGCGGCCGCTCTCGTCGAAGAGATGGGCCTCGGCCACGTCCACGCTGACGGCGACTTGGCCGCCCAGCTTGGGCGACGTGCCGGCGGGCACCGTGACGATCAACGGGCTGCCGCCTTCGAGCTTCAGATGCGCCAGCGTGCGTTCGCCGAGAAACTCCACCAGCTCGACGCGACCCCGCAGCGGGCCTTGCTCGGCGACGCGCAGGTTCTCGGGCCGCACGCCCAGCACCAAGCCCTGTGAAGGCAGGCCGTCGGCCGCAACACGCGTCGTCAACCAATGCCCACCCGGCACCGTGACCACAGCACGCCCACGGTCGTCCGGTGCGCGCTGCACCGGTACAAAGCCCAWGCCCGGCGTGCCGATGAAGCTGGCCACGAAGCGCGTGGCCGGGCGGCGGTACAGCTCCGCCGGCGTTGCCACCTGCTCAATCGCGCCGCCCTTCATGACGACGATGCGCGTCGCCAGCGTCATCGCCTCGATCTGGTCGTGCGTGACGAACACCATCGTCGCGCCCAGACGCTGGTGCAGCTGCGCCAGCTCCAGCCGCGTGCGCCCACGCAGCGCCGCGTCGAGGTTGGACAGCGGCTCGTCGAACAGGAAGATGCCCGGCTCCTTGACGACCGCGCGGCCGATGGCGACACGCTGGCGCTGGCCGCCGGAGAGCTGGCCGGGCTTGCGGTCCAGCAGCGTGTCCAACTCCAGCATGCGGGCCGACTCCTGGATGCGCCTGGTGATCTCGTCGGCCGGGATGCCGATGTTCCTCAGGCCAAACGCCAGGTTCTCGCGCACGCTCATGTGCGGGTACAGCGCGTAGTGCTGGAACACCATGGCCAGGTTGCGCTGCCCCGGCGGGGCGACGGTGACGTCGCGCTCGCCGATCAGGATGCGCCCGCCGCTGACTTCCTCCAGCCCCGCGACCATGCGCAGCAGGCTGGTCTTGCCGCAGCCGGAGGGGCCGAGGAAGACGACGAACTCGCCTTCGGCCACGTCCAACGACAGTTTCTCGATGACCTGCACCGCGCCATAGCGCTTGCAGACGTTCTCCAACTTCAGGCCAGCCACGTTGGGTGTCTCCGGTTCATTCTTCTTGGGGGATCACGGGCCAGCCATCGTCGGACCAGCTCAGGCGCTTGATGCGCAGATGCGGCTTGCCGCCGCGCTCGGTGTCGTAGGCGTGATGGACCAGCCAGTCGCCGACGATGTCCTGGTGGCCGGGGCCCTTCCAGCGCGCGCCGCCCGATAGCAGCGCCGTGCCGCCCGCATCCATCAGGTCCTTGCCATCGCGATCGAGGTACGGGCCTGTCACGCCGCGAGCGCGGCCGACGCGGATGTTGTAGGTGCTCTGCGCGCCGCGGCAGCACAGGTCGTAGGAGGCGAACAGATAGACCCAGTCGCCGTGGCGAACCATCGTCGGCGCTTCGATGCCGCCCTTGCGGCGGGCGATGAAGCGCGTCTCGCCGACGGGTCGCAGCGTGTCGGCACCCAGTTCGGTCAGGCGGATGCCGCCCCAGAAGGAGCCGTAGCTCAGCCACAGCCGCCCGTCGGTGTCGACGAAGAGGTCGGGGTCGATGGCGTTGAAGCCGTCCTCGGCGCGGCTCTGCACGACCAGGCCCTCATCGCGCCAGTCGCCGTCGGGCTTGTCGCTGCTGGCAAGGCCGATGGCCGATCGGTTCTTGCCGAAGGTGGAGATGGAATACAGAACCCAGGTGCGGCCGCGATGCTGGAAGAGCTTGGGCGCCCACACGTCCGGGCCCTTGTGCTCGGGCACCGCGTCGGCCCACCAGGCGGGTGGCTCGCCGAACATGGGCGCCAGGCGGCGCCAGGTCGTGCCGGCATCATCAGACGCCAGCCGCTGCAGGCCACGGCCGGTCGTGAAGACGAACCAGCGGTCGCCCTGGATCAGCAGCGTCGGGTCATGCGCGCCCGTGTCGCCCTGCGGCTCCCATGCCCACGCATCGCCGGCAAGGAGCCACGCGGAACACAGGATCAGGAGCAATCGCATCACATGCATCTCCGTACGCCGAAGCTCGGCGGCGCGGGACGCCGACCATCGTGCGGCGCAGCCGGTCGGGTTGGGCTACTTGCCCCAGCGAAGCACGAGGGGGTCGAGTCGCTTGGCGGCGTCGAGAAGGCCGGCGCGCACTTCGGGGCTCATCTCGGGGAAGGGGTGGCGCGGCGCATCGCTCTTGATGACGCCGCCTTCCTTCATCAGCGCCTTGGCGGTCAGGATGCCGCCCTGACGGTTCTCGTAGTTGATCAGCGGCAGCCAGCGGCCGTACTGGGCCACGGCTTCCTCGCGGTCGCCGGCGTGGAAGGCGTCGAAGATCTTGCGGATGCCGTCGGGGAAGCCGCCGCCCGTCATCGCGCCAGTAGCGCCGGCGTCCAGGTCGGCCAGCAGCGTGATGGCTTCCTCGCCATCCCACGGGCCTTCGATGGCCGCGCCGCCGACGCGGATCAGCTCGCGCATCTTGCTGGCGGCCTGCGGCATCTCCAGCTTGAAGTACTTCACGTTGGCGATGCTCTGCGCCATGCGCGCCAGGAAAGGCACCGACAGCGGCGTGCCCGCCACCGGGGCGTCCTGGATCATGATGGGAATGCCGATCGCGTCAGACAGGCGCTGGTAGAAGCTCTCGATCTGGCCTTCGGACACGCGGAAGGTGGCGCCGTGGTAGGGCGGCATGACCATGACCATGGCCGCGCCGAGGTCCTGTGCGAGGCGGCTGCGCTCGATGCAGATCTGCGTGGAGTAATGCGTCGTCGTGACGATGACCGGCACGCGGCCGGCCACGTGCGCCAGGATGGCCCGCGTCAGCGTTTCGCGCTCGGCATCCGACAGCACGAACTGTTCGGAGAAGTTGGCGAGGATGCACAGGCCCGTGGAGCCGGCGTCGATCATGAAGTCGACGCAGCGCAGCTGGCCGGGAACGTCCAGCGTGCCGTCGGCGTGGAAGATGGTCGGTACGACGGGGAAGACGCCGCGATAAGGACGACTGGTGGAGGCGCTCATGGTGCGGGCCCTTGTCTCTGAAGTTGGTTCAAGCGCCGGCTGGCGGCGCAAGGCTGGCTGTCATCGCCGGCATGCCTCTCATTAAAGTATGACTATTTACCCTTGATTATCGGGGTTAACCCGAAATTCGCCGGCTTTGCAAACAAAATAGTATGACTAATAATCCATCTACCGCCCGGCCAAAGCAGCTGGGCCGCCTATCGCAGGAGACAGTCTGATGAGTTCTTACGCCCGCTACCCCAGCCTCCAGGACCGCGGCGTCCTGATCACCGGCGGGGCCACCGGCATCGGTGAAACGCTGGTGGAGACGTTTGCCGAACAGGGCGCCAAGGTGGCCTTCATCGACCTGGCCGCCGACGAGGGCAACGCGCTCGCGGCCCGCCTGGCTGGTTCGCGCCACGCGCCTCAGTTCATGGCGGCGGACCTGTCCAACGTCGATTCCCTGCGCGGGGCCATCGCCGGGTTGCGCGAGCGCAGCGGCCCGTTCACGGTGCTGCTCAACAACGCCGCCAACGACAAGCGCCACGCCGTCGAAGAGACGACGCCCGAGTTCTGGGACGCCAGCGTGGCCGTCAACATCAAGCACCAGTTCTTTACTGCGCAAGCCGTGCTGCCAGACATGAAGGCGGCGGGCTTTGGTTCCATCATCAACTTCGGCTCCATCAGCTGGATGCTCAAGCAGGGCGGCATGCCGGCGTACACGGCGAGCAAGGCGGCGGCGCAGGGCCTGACGCGCTGCCTGGCACGCGACCTTGGCCCGCACAAGATCCGCGTCAACACGCTGGTGCCGGGCTGGGTCATGACCGAGAAGCAATTGAAGCTCTGGGTCACCGAAGAGACCAAGGTCGAGATCGCCAAGGGCCAGTGCATCGACGCGCCGCTGATGCCCCAGCACATCGCCAGCATGGCGCTGTTCCTGGCGGCCGACGACAGCGCCATGTGCACGGCGCAGGACTTCATCGTCGACGGCGGGTGGGCGTGATGCAGCGCCGCGACTACGGCGTGCTGGCCGACGGCCGGCCGGTGCATGAATACACGCTGACCAACGGACTGGGCCTGGCGCTGACGGCCATCACGCTGGGCGGCATCGTCAACGGCCTGTGGGTGCCGGATCGGGAGGGCCGCATCGACAACATCGTGCTCGGCTTCGACAACCTCACAGACTACGCCCTTCGCAACCCCTTCTTCGGCGCCATCGTCGGCCGCTACGGCAATCGCATCGCCGGCGCCAGCTTCGAGCTGGACGGCGAAACCCACACGCTGTCCCGCAACAACGGCCCCAACTGCCTGCACGGCGGCACCGAGGGCTTCGGCCACCGGCTGTGGGCTGCCGAGCCTGTCGAGCCCCGCGCCGGCGAGGCCGAGGCACTGCTGTTCACCCTCACCAGCCCGCACGGCGATCAGGGCTTCCCCGGCGAGCTCAAGGTCAGCGTGCGCTATTCGCTGAGCGCGACGGACAACAGCTGGCGCATCGACTACGAAGCCACGACCGACCGCGCCACCGTCGTCAACCTGACGCATCACAACTACTTCAACCTGGCCGGCGAGGGCAGCGCGCTGCGCCACCGCCTGTGCATTCCCGCCTCGCGTTACAGCGAGGTCAATGAGCACCTGATCCCGCAGCGCCACGCCGCGGTCGAGGGCACGCCCTTCGACTTCCGCGCGCCCACCGCCATCGTCGCCCGCATCCGCCAGGCATACCCGCAGCTGCTGCGCGCCAAGGGCTACGACCACAACTGGTTGCTCGACGGCGATCTGGACGCCGACGGCCTGCGCCCCGCCGCCACGCTTGAAGACCCCCACTCCGGCCGCCGCATGGACATGCTGACCAGCGAGCCGGCGATCCAGTTCTATTCGGGCAATTTCCTCGACGGCAGCCTGTGCGGTCCCTGCGGACGCATCTACCGCCAGGGCGACGGCGTGTGCCTGGAGACCCAGCACAACCCCGACTCACCGCACCACGAAGCCAGCAGCGACTGGCCCACCACCGTGCTGAGGCCCGGCGAGGTGTGGCGCAGCACCACAATCCATCGCTTCTCCTGACCGCGAAGAGAACGCCATGGACCTGCCCGCCCACCAATTGACGATGACGGTGCTGATGACGCCGGACACCGCCAACTTCGCCGGCAATGTCCATGGCGGCAACATCCTCAAGCTGCTCGACCAGGTCGCCTATGCCTGCGCCAGCCGCTATGCCGGCCGCTATGTCGTGACGCTGTCGGTGGACCGGGTGATATTCCGCCAGGCTATCCACGTCGGTGAGCTGGTCACCTTCCTGGCCAGCGTCAACATGACCGGCACCTCGTCGATGGAAGTCGGCATCAAGGTCGTGGCCGAGAACATCCGCACGCAGGAGACGCGCCACGTCAACAGCTGCTACTTCACGATGGTGGCCGTGGGCGACGACAACAAGCCGGTGGCCGTGGCGCCGCTGCGCCCCTTCACTCCCGACGAGCGCCGCCGCCACGCGGCGGCCATCGCCCGCAAGCAGGCTCGCGCAAGCCTGGAAGCCTCACCCGATGCAAGCTGAACACCCTTTCGCCCTCGCCCTTGCCCTGGCCAACAACCTTGGCGAAGGCATCCAATGGCATGCCGCGAGTGGCCGCTGGTGGTGGACCGATATCGAAGGCGCCTGCATCTACGCCTGGACCCCGGGCGACAGCGCCACGCTGCAGGTGCGCCTGCCCGAGCGCGTGGGCAGCTTCGTGCATGGCCGCTCCGGCGCCATCATCCTGGCCATGGCCAAGCGCCTCGCGCGCCTGACGCTACCCGACCTGCAGGCCACCGGCAGCATCGCTGCCGAGCCCGAGACCCTCACGCCACTGGAAGCCCACCTGCCCACCACGCGTGCCAATGACGGCCGTTGCGACCGCAGTGGCAACTTCGTCTTCGGCACGCTGGACGAAGCCAACCCGCGCCAGCGCATCGGCAGCTTCTACCAGTACTCGCTGGCCCACGGCCTGCGCCGGCTGGCGCTGGACGGCGTGAGCATCTCCAACAGCATCTGCTTCAGCCCCAACGGCAAGCGCATGCACTACTGCGACACGACCACCCCTCGCATGATGGTCTGCGACTACGACGCGGACAGCGCCCAGGTCAGCGAGCCGCGCCTGTTCGCGAGGAAGGAATTCGACGACAACTGCTGGCCGGACGGTTCCGTCATCGATGCCAAGGGTTGTTTGTGGAATGCCGAGTGGGGCAACGCGGCGGTGGCCCGCTACGCGCCCGACGGCCGGCTGCTGGGGCGCTATTCGGTGCCGGTCAGCAATGTCACCTGCCCCGCGTTTGGCGGCCCGGCCGGTGACCAGATCCTCGTCACGACGGCCCGCGAAGGCCTCAGCACCGCCGACCTGATGGCCCGCCCGCTGTCGGGCAGCCTGTTCGGCATGACCATTGAGCCCGGCCTCTACCTGCCCGACCCGCTGTTCAACGACGCCTGATCACCGCTTGCCGGGTTTCTGCACCCAGGCGTCCATCCAGTCGGACCCCGACAGCACGCGACGCGAGCGCCACATCTCGTCGCGCGGCGGAACAAGTGCGACGGGCTTGGCCTGTGGTTTAGGCCGGTGCTGCGCGGCTTCGGTTGTGACGCTGACGTGTTGAAGGGGTCGCATGCGAGCTCCTCGTGCATCGGGACTGTGCCACTCTGGGTAGCGGGGTACCAAGCCGGTATCAAGCTTGGTTCCCTCGAGTCAAGAACGCATAAGGATCGCGATCGGATGACTCGCTTAGATCCTGAAGCCCAGCTTTTAGACCTTCGTCAGACTCCGGGCGATGCCTGAGTCCCGCAAGTCAGTGGGGTGCGTCTTGCAGGCGGGCTTGCAGGCGCAGCAACAGCGGCGCCGGCACGGCGTTTCGGCGCTCAGCCGAGGCTATGAGAGACCGGACGAGGCCACGCATGGCCTCGCCGTCAATGGCGCCTGCCGCGGAGCCATCCGGCGCGCGCGCGATGTAGTCGCCCAGCCTTTGCCCAAAGCCAGGCGGTGCCGCCGGCCTGAGGCTGGCCTGGACCGATGCCCATTCAGGTGTGGGCAGCACCAGCGTCTCGGTCTCGGTCTTGGCGCAGGCCGTGCAGTCGCGCGAGCTCAAGCAGAAGTCTGGCATGGGTTTGTCCTGGATGCCCACATGCTCGAAACATATGCAGTTCTCCGGCGTGCCCGAAGCACCCACGGGGCCGGAGATCGACGCCAGCAAGAGCACCACCAGCGCGCGCACGGCTCTAGGAACGGCGCCGAGCGGCCCCGATTGCACAGAGGCCGACGAGCCAAAGCGCAAGCGTCGCGGGCTCAGGGACCGACGAGATGAAACCACCCGCCGTCGCGTTGGCAAAACTAACGAGTTCGACTTGGAAGCCTTGGATGGCCGGGTCCGGCGCGCCAATCGGGTCTTTGTCGGCGCCGGTGCCCGTGCTGCTTGGCGTGACCTGCAGGACCGGCGTCAGCCGTGCCATCAGGTCGACAGACGCAGTTCCGCCTTCGAGCACGTTGAAGGTGTTGGTGAATCCGCCGGACGTGAACCGGACGAAGTCGGCGCTCGCGATGGGGTCGTTGGTGTTGGTCGTATTGGTGATGGCCAGCTGCGAGTGGTAAGTGAAGTTGGCTTCGGAGACATTCGCAAAGTTCATCGCTATATCGAGGCCGATCGCGTCGAGCGCACTTCCAACCTGCGTTGCACCGTTGTGATAGGTCAAGGTCCCGAGTTTGAACAAGTCACCCACCACAGGGGAAAAGGCTGCGGCGGTGAAGCTCAGCGAACCCGGTTCGCCGATGCCCCAGTTCACGGCGGGCGTGCCCAGCCCGGAACAGGTGGCCGGTGGGCAGCCGGGTGTCGGACTGGTGAACGTTGCGCTGGACGAGCCAACCGTCGCGGGTTTCATGGTCCAGCCCCAAGTCACGCCGCCGCGCACGGTGATGCCCGTGGCGCCGTCATATTCCACCGCATAGAGGCTGGCGTTCCAGGTCACCGGATTGACGGCGTTGAGCGCGTTGGCGCCACGCTTCGAATAGTCGCTGAACGCAACCGACTTGCTGGTTGACTTTCCGGCCACTTCGCTGGTGGTCCAGTAGAAGGGCAGGTTATCGTCGTTCGGACGTGGGTCAATGTAGGGCGTAGACGCGCCACCGAGAGGCTGGTTGGTGTCGATGAACTGCAGCCAGTGCAGTTGGTGCCCCGCGGCAACGGCGCTGGTTTGACTGTAAGTTGCGGTGAACTGTGCACCCCCACTGCCCTGATTCCATCCTGCCGAATAGGTCCCTGGGGTGATGCTGCTGCCGGCCACTCCACCGGCGGTATTCACTGTCCAACCCGGATAGGCAGAGGTGACGAGCGAGGTGTTGAATCCTGCGCTCCCGATGGACGTCTGAGGCACCACGCGGACGACCGCATTCCCGTCCGCTGAAAGCGCATAGTCCGCTGCGCTCGTGGGCGCCGCAATGGCGAGCAAAAGCAAAGATGCCCAGACCGTTTTGCCGGTGAAGTTCAACATGGAGACTCCCTCTTTTGAGATGGGCGCAGTACACCGGTTGTAGCAAGGGACAGTCAATGCTTGTCGGCCGAGCTGCGGCCTCATGCACGACGTTCCTCCTCAACTTGGAGGAGGATGGTGCGGTTAGGGATTCGTTCTTGTGCCGTTGTGGCGCCGACTCCAGAAATCCCTACTTGCCGATGCAAAAGCTGCTGAAGATGACGCCGAGCAACTCATCGGCCGAGAACACGCCGGTGATTTCACCCAGCGCATCGTGGGCCAGACGCAGCTCCTCGGCGAGCAGATCCAGCGCGGCATCGCGCTGAGCGGCAACTTCGCGCGCCAAAGCCAGGTGCACGGCCGTGCGCGCCAAGGCCTGCACGTGGCGCTCGCGAGCGATGAACAATCCTTCGGGCACCGCTTGCCAACCGGCCGTCTGCAGCAGGCGCTGGCGCAGCGCTTCGAGGCCTTCGCCCGTCTTCAGGCTCAGCGCAATCTCGCCTTCGGGCGCGCCAGCCAGGTCGGCCTTGTTGAACACCTGCACGATGCGGCTTGCGTCCACACCGAGCAGCCGCGCGCGGATGCGCTCGTCCTCGGCCTCGTAGGTCGCCTGGCCGACGCGGCCCAGGTCGTGCAGGAAGAGCACGACGTCGGCGTCCGCGATCGCGTCCCAGGATCGCGCCACGCCGATGCGCTCGACCTCGTCGGCCGTCGCATCGCGCAGGCCGGCGGTGTCGGTGATGTGCAGGGGCACGCCTTCGATCTGGATGGTCTGGCTGACCTTGTCGCGTGTCGTGCCAGGAATGGGCGTGACGATGGCGAGCTCGGCGCCGGCGAGTGCATTCAGCAGCGAGCTTTTTCCCACGTTGGGCTGGCCCGCGAGCACGACCTTGAGGCCGTCGCGCAGCAGCGCGCCCTGGCGAGTTCGAGCTTGCACTTCCCTCAGTTGCGCAGCCAGCCGATCCAGACGGCCGAAGGCGTCCGCCTTCTCAAGGAAGTCAATCTCCTCCTCGGGAAAGTCCAGCGTCGCCTCGACCAGCATGCGCAGCTGGATGAGCTGGTCGCGCAGCACACCGACCTCGTGCGACAGCGCGCCGCCCAGCGCCCGGCTCGCGCTGCGCGCCGCAGCCTCCGTGCTCGCATCGATGAGATCGGCCACTGCCTCGGCCTGGGCGAGGTCGAGCTTGCCGTTCAGGAAGGCGCGCTGGGTGAACTCGCCTGGTTCGGCCAGGCGCACGTTTGCGCCGGCCGCTATGACCCGAGCGAGCAGCAGCTGCATGACGACTGCGCCGCCATGGGCCTGCAGTTCCAGCACATGCTCGCCTGTATAGGAATGCGGCGCCGGGAAGTGCAGGGCCAGGCCCTGGTCGATGGCCGCGCCGGCTTCATCGCGGAACGGCAGGTAGGTCGCCTCGCGAGGTTTCAGCGCGCGGCCGCAGACGGCTTCAATGAGCGGCGCGAGGCCTTGTGGTGACGACACGCGGACGATGCCCACGGCGCCGCGCCCGGGAGCGGTGGCGATGGCAGCAATGGTGTCTGCGTGACGAGCGAGCATGAATGCAATTGTCGCGGCGCAAAAAGAAACAGCCGCTCGAAGGAGCGGCTGCATCAGAGGTTGGCGCGGGGGAGGCTCGGTTCGGGCGCTCTCGTGAGTCCCGTCCGGGCCGGTGTTCTCTGCCCCGCGAAGCCATTGAACTGCTAACCCCGGGCAGAAAGAAGCCCCCGGGTGCGGGGGCTGTGCAGATTCACGTGATTCAGTTCACGCCCAATCGCTTGTTGATCAGCCACTGCTGGGCGATGGACAGGATGTTGTTCGTCAGCCAGTACAGCACCAGGCCGGACGGGAAGACGAAGAACATGACGCCGAAGGCCACGGGCATGATCCACATCATCTTCTGCTGCATGGGATCGGCGGCCGGCGGGTTGAGCCAGACCTGGAACAGGCTGGACGCCATCATCAGCAGCGGCAGGATGAAGTAGGGGTCGCGCACGGACAGGTCGGTGATCCACAGCGTCCACGGCGCCTGGCGCATCTCGACGGTGGACAGCAGCACCCAGTACAGGGCCATGAAGATGGGCATCTGCAGGAAGATGGGCAGGCAGCCGCCGATGGGGTTGATCTTCTCCTCGCGGTAGATCTTCATCATCTCCTGCTGCATTTCCTGCGGCTTGTCCTTCAGGCGCTCCTTCATCTCGTTGATGCGGGGCGCCACGGCCTTCATGCGGGCCATGGACTTGTAGGCGCTGGCGTTCAGGCTGTACAGCGCGATCTTGAGCAGCAGCACCAGGGCAACGATGGTCCAGCCCCAGTTGCCGATGAAGCCATGCAGCTTGTCCAGCAGCCAGAACAACGGCTCGGCCAGGATGGTCAGCATGCCGTAGTCCTTGACGCGCTCCAGGCCCGGCGCCAGTGCTGAGAGGTTGTTTTCCTCCTGCGGGCCGGCGAAGAGAGTGGCCTGCTGGGTCGCGCTGGTGTCGGGTGCGAGCGTGGGCAGCGTGAAAACCATGCCGGTGGCGTAGGCGTCGCCGCGCACGCCGGCCTGCCCAGGTAGTTTGCGCACGAAGAACTCGCGATTGCCGGCTTCATTGACGAGCCAGGCGCTGGCGAAGTAATGCTGCACCATCGAAACCCAGCCGTCGTTGGCCTGCTTCTCGATGTCGACCTTGCCCTTGTCGATGTCCTCGAACTTCAGCGTCTTGAACTTGGTGTTGCTGTTGTAGACCGCCGGGCCCGTGAAGCTGGGCGTGAAAGCCGCGCCGCCGGTGACGGTACTGCCGTCACGCACCAACTGCAGATAGACCTGCGGCGTGACGGGCGCGGCACCGTGGTTGACGACTTCATGCGTGACGCCCACCGTGTAGACACCGCGCTTGAACGTGAAGGTCTTGATGAGCTTGACGCCACCGACCTCGGCCGATTCCAGGCGCAGCTTGACCTCGTTCTGGCCCTCTTTGAGCTCGCGCTCGCCGGCCACCGCCGTCATCGGCGTGGTGTGGGCAGGCAGCGGGCCCTGGGCGCTGACCAGGCCGGTCTGGGCCCGGTAGTGCTGGCCCTCATTGAAGAGCACGACCGGCTGGGGCGTGAACTCGGGCTTTTTCTGCAGATGCACCATCTGCAGCAGCTGGTCGGTGACGGTCGGGTCCGGCGACGTCAGGTATTTGGGCAGCTCGGCGCGGACGATGTCGCCGCCCAGGGTGTCCACCGTGACCGTCAGCACGTCGGTGCGGATGGTGATTCGTTCGGACGGCACGGCCACCGGTGCGGCGGTCGTGGGCGCCTGGGCAGCAGCCGTGCCGCCAGCAGCGGTCGCTGCCGGTACGCCAGACGACGCAGGTCCGGCCGGTGCCGTCGACACGGTCTTGGGCGTCGGGCTGAACATCGAGGGATGCCCGTTGTGCTTTTGCCAACCGTCCCAGAGCAGGACGAGAGACATCGTGAACACCACCCACAGCACGGTGCGGCGAATATCAGTCATGAGGAGACTCGGACGAGGAAGAGGACGCGCAGGAGGCGCGCGCCACGGGGAGAGAGAGGAGGCGGGAAAACAGCCGCGGCGGATTGTCAGGCACGGGGTCGTGCCCGCCGTTACACCAGGGCTGGCAGCGCAGGATGCGGTGGACGGTCAGATAGCTGCCGGCCAGCGCACCGTGTTTCTCAAGTGCGCCCAGCGAGTAGCGGGAGCAGGTCGGCTCGAAGCGGCAGGCGTTGCCCAGCCAGGGGCTGAGCATGAGGCGGTAGCCGCGCACGATGGCCATCAAAGCGCGGGCGGGCCAGCTCGGCTTCACGTCTTCGTGCCCGGCTTGGACGCCATGGCTTTATCCAGAAGCTGAGCCAGCTCGGCTCGGGCAGCTTGGCGCAGCGCGTCGGAAGCGGCGCTGGGGAACTTCTGGCGGTCAAACGGAGCGCGCAAGCGGACAACCCACAAACCCGGCGGCATGCCGGTCGCTGCAGCAAATGCGGCGCGGATCTGGCGCTTCAAGAGCTGGCGTGTCACGGAGCGCTTGGCATGCCGCTTGGGAACGACGATGCCCACCCAGCAGCCTTCAGGCGCAGTGGGCGGGTTCTGTTCCACAGGGTTGTGAACAGGCTGTGATTCGCCTGTTGATAACTCGGCTGAGGCTGTGCGCAACTTGGCGGCACGCCAAGCGCTGGGCGCCGGGTTGGCCGAGAGATGGTGCAGCGCGAAATGCGCGCTGCGGGCCCGGCTTTGTCTGCCGAGCACACGCTCAAAATCCACCGGGCGCTGCAGCTTGCCGATCATCGGGTGCCCGACAGGCTGACGACGCACGGGTGGCGTCGTCGCGCGGCTTAGACGGCCAGGCGCTTGCGGCCCTTGGCGCGGCGTGCGGCGATGACGGCACGGCCACCGCGGGTCTTCATGCGCACCAGGAAACCGTGGGTACGGGCGCGGCGGGTCTTGGAGGCTTGGTAGGTACGCTTCATGGGAAAAACCTCTTTGGAGGGTTTGTGCAGGCCGGGCACAGCGGTTGGCACCCGGCAAGAAGGCCGGTTTTGACACCCGGCAAGAATGGCCGGTTCGTATCCGGCAAGAAAAGCGCATGGCGAACCAGTCGCAACCGGCCGGCAATGCGCGAAAACCCGGCATTACAGCAGAAGCCGCCGACCCGGTCAATAAGTCGCCAGTCTCAAGCCGGGTTTGCCAGGGATTGACCCCCTGCCAAATTCTGTGGATAACCCGTCCTTCGGTGGCCTCGGGTCCGTACAATCCAGCCGCTCGAAAAGAAGTTTTCCACAATGAGCGAAGAAGAACATACGGTGGATGGGGTGCAGGCTTTGAAGACGGGCGTGATGACGGGCTTAGAGGGCATGAATTCGCCGGATTGGGCGTCAGAGCTTTGGCGGCGGGGCTGCGAGCGCCTGGCCACCGAGCTGCCTGAACAGCAGTTCAACACCTGGATTCGCCCGCTGCCACCCGCCACGGTGTCTGGCGAAGCCGCCGACAGCGCGCTCGTGGCGACGCTGAAGGTGCCCAACCACTTCAAGCGCGACTGGATCCGTCGTCAGTACGCGGCCCGCATCGAAGCCATCCTGACCGAATTGGCCGGCCGCCCGACGCGGCTGGAGCTGTCCCTGGTTGCGCGCGATGCGTCGAGCGTGCCCATCACCGTGCCCAGCTCGATGTCGGGCGCCGCTCAGGCACCTCAGCAGCCGTCGGCGTTTCCGGCCGAACCGAGCGCCGCGCTGCGGCCCGTCAGCGCGCCCCCGGCCAACAACATCATGCTGCCCTCGCAGGCGCCCGCCTCGGCCAAGCACCGCATCAATCCGCAGCTGACCTTCGACACGCTGGTGCCCGGCCGCGCCAACCAGATGGCGCGCACGGCCGCACTTCACGTCGCCGGCGCGCCGGGCGTGACCTACAACCCCCTGTTCATCTACGGCGGCGTCGGCCTGGGCAAGACCCACCTGATCCACGCCGTGGGCAACGCGCTGCTGAAGGACCGCCCGGACGCCCGCGTGCTCTATCTGCACGCCGAGCAGTTCATCTCCGACGTCGTCAAGAACTACCAGCGCAAGACTTTCGACGAGCTCAAGGCCAAGTACCACTCGCTGGACCTGCTGCTGATCGATGACGTGCAGTTCTTCGCCGGCAAGGACCGCACGCAGGAGGAGTTCTTCAACGCCTTCGAGGCGCTGCTGGCCAAGAAGGCGCACATCATCATGACGTCGGACACCTACCCCAAGGGGCTGGTGGACATCGACGAGCGCCTCACCAGTCGCTTCGACGCCGGCCTGACGGTGGCCATCGAGCCGCCCGAGCTGGAGATGCGCGTCGCCATCCTGATCAAGAAGGCCGAGGCCGAGGGCACGCCCATGCCCGAGGACGTCGCCTTCTTCGTCGCCAAGAACGTGCGCGCCAATGTGCGCGAGCTCGAAGGCGCGCTGCGCAAGGTGCTGGCCTATGCCAAGTTCTCGCACAAGGAGATCAGCATCACCTTGGCCCGCGAGGCGCTGAAGGATCTGCTGTCCATCCAGAACCGCCAGATCGGTGTCGAGAACATCCAGAAGACGGTGGCCGACTTCTACAAGATCAAGATCGCCGACATGTACTCCAAGAAGCGCCCGGCCAGCATCGCCCGGCCGCGCCAGATTGCGATGTACCTGGCCAAGGAGATGACGCAGAAGAGCCTGCCCGAGATCGGCGAACTCTTCGGCGGGCGGGACCACACGACCGTGCTGCACGCGGTGCGCAAGATCGGCGCCGAGCGCCAGAAGAACACCGAGCTGAACCAGCAGCTGCACGTGCTGGAGCAGACGCTCAAGGGTTAGGCTGGACCGAGCTGAGCCCCCGCGGGCTCGGCGACGCCTGTCTGACAGTCCGCGCATGCAAAGCGCGGGCGCGGCCTGCAAGGTTGAAGGCGTTCAGTCCTCGGCCTCGCCGTAGACCGCCAGGAATGCCTCGAGAAATTCCGCCGACGCGCTCAGCGTCAGCGTGACGGTCAGCCAACCGCCCTCCTCCTGCTGCACGAGCAGCTCGTGGTCCCAGGCCTGGCCGTCCTCGACCGGACCGTGGCGACCAGGGAAGCGGCTGTGCGCCCAGTCCAGCACCTGCTGAGCCTCGGCCAGCACGCGGCTGTGCTCCTCGGCTCGCGTCGAGGCCATGGCCTCCAGCGTGGCGATGCCGTCGTCGCCGTCGCTGAAATCGAAGATCAGGTAGCGCATCGCTGCGCAGGCTAACTCAGTCCAGCGCGTAGATGCGCAGCGCACCGACCTGCTGGCGCGACCAGGTGCTGCGCAGGCCGAACCAGCCCTCGCGCAGCGGGCTCTCGTCGCGGTGCTCGAAGAGCAGCTGGCCGTCGACGTAGACAGTTGAGCGACCGTCCTTGACGAGGGTCTGGACGAGGTAGTCGTGGTTGGGTTTGAGCAGGTGTTCGGCGTCCAGCCGCTCCTGCAACAACACGCGCTGGCCGTCGCCGTACTTGCGCAGCCGTGTGCTGGTGTTGCCGTTGCCGCCGATGCCGAAGTAGTACAGGCTCAAGGCGTCATAGGACTCGAACGCGCCATTGCGGCCCAGCGGGGAGCCGCCACCGGCACCGGTCGCCATCCAGAACTGGTTGAGGTCGCTGAGCCTGTCGTTGGCGCCGCCCTGCAGGACGATGCGGCGGCGGTATTCGATGAGGAGGTTGCCGCTCAGGCGCCGGTTCAGCCAGACGGTCACGCCGCCGGCTGTGTCGAGGACGAGGTGGCCGTTCTCGGTGCGAACCGTCGAGCCGGGCTTTGCCTCGATCTCCGCGACCCAGGTGGCCGGGTCCAGCGCCTGCTTGAAGTCATCGCTGAAGATCAGCCGGCCGCGCTCGCCCAGCGATGCGGGGTCGGCCATCACCGCGCCGCTGAATGTCAGCCCCGACGCCAGCCAAAACAGCAGCGCGCGGCGCGGCGGGACCTTCATGGTTTGCAGCCGGGCGATGCGAGAGACCGCCTCTTGACCATCAGGCAACGACCTTCTTCAGGGACAACAGGCGCTGCACGGCGCAGAAGACGAAGAGCAGGGCGCCGATGACGATCTTGGTCCACCAGGAGCTGAGCGTGCCGTCGAATGCGATCAGCGTCTGGATCAGGCCGAGCACCAGCACGCCTGACAACGCGCCGGCTACATAGCCATACCCGCCCGTCAGCACGGTGCCGCCGATGACGACGGCTGCGATCGCGTCCAGCTCCACGCCCTGGGCATGCTGGCCGTAGCCGCTCAGCATGTAGAACGCGAACAGCAGGCCGGCCAGCGAGGCGCAGAAGCCGCTCAGCGCGTAGACGGCGACCTTGGTGCGGCCGACGGGCAGGCCCATCATCAGCGCCGAGGCCTCGCTGCCGCCCAAAGCGTAGACGGTGCGGCCGAAGGCGGTGCAGTGCGCCACCCACAGGCCCAGGCCCAGCATCGCCAGGGCGATCACGGCACCGGGAGACAGGAAGGCGCCACCAAAGAGCGATATCTGCGTCTGCGACAGCGTCACGAACAGCGGCGCATCGATGGTGATGCTGTCCACGCTGATCAGGAAGCACAGGCCGCGCGCCAGGAACATGCCGGCCAGCGTGACGATGAAGGGCTGCAGCCTGAAGACGTGGATGACCACGCCTTGCAACGCGCCGAAGGCCGCGCCGCCCACCAGAACGACGACGATGACCAGCTCCGCCGGCAAGTGCGCCACCTGCAGCAGCCAGGCAGCCACCATGGTGGTCAGTGCCAGCACCGAGCCGACCGACAGGTCGATGCCGCCGGACAGGATGACGAAGCTCATGCCGACCGCGATGACGAGCAGGAAGGCGTTGTCGATGAGCAGGTTGAGCACGACCTGCGAGGACGCGAAGCCTGTGTAGTTGGCGGCGCCGGCAATGAAGAGCAGGGCCATCAGCACGACGCTGACCCAGGTGGTGAACGAAGGGGCGGCCATGGCCGCGCGCAAGGCTTTCATGCTTTCTTCCAGGTCGACCAGGCGGACGACTGCGAGATGCAGACGGCGAACACGACGACGGCCTTGACGACCATGGTGACCTGCGGCGGCACGCCCATCGCGTAGATGGTGGACGTCAGCGTCTGGATGATCAGCGCACCGATCAGGCTGCCGGCGAGGCTGAATTTGCCGCCGCTGAGCTGCCCGCCGCCCAGCGTGACGGCGAGGATGGCGTCCAGCTCCAGCAGCAGGCCGGCGTTGTTGGCGTCGGCGCTCTTGATGTTGGACGAGATCATCAACCCAGCCAGACCCGCGCCGAGGCTGCAATAGACGTAGACGAAGAAGACGATGGCCGCGGTGCGCACGCCGGCCAGACGCGCGGCGACGGGGTTGATGCCGACGGTCTGGATGAACAGGCCCAGGGCCGTGCGCTTCATCAGCAGCGCCGTGAGGCCGCCCACCGTCGCGACGACGAACAGCGACACCGGCAGGCCGAGCAGATAGCCGCCGCCCAGCCAGAAGAAGCTCGCGGGCTCGTAGACGGTGATGATCTGGCCGTCGGTCAGCAGCTGTGCCAGGCCCCGGCCGGCGACCATCAGGATCAGCGTGGCGATGATCGGCTGCAGGCCCAGGGCCGACACGAGCAGCCCGTTCCACAGCCCGCACAGCAGCGCAGTGCCCAGCGCCGCGGCGAAGGCGACGGCCAGGCCGTGCGAGCCGACCAGCACACAGGCCACCGTGCCGGCGATCGCGACGACGGCACCGACCGACACGTCGATGCCGCGCGTGGCGATCACCAGGGTCATGCCCAAAGCCGCGAGCATCAGGGGAGCGGCGCGATGCAGGATGTCGATCAGGCTGCCGTAGAGGTGCCCGTCCTTGATCTCCAGGTGCAGGAAGCCCGGCACGAAGAGGGCCGCGACGGCCAGCAGCAGCGCGAGCGCGGCAACCGGCCGGAGCAGGGGATGGCGCCAGAGGGCGGCGCGCGCGGGCGGAGAAGACATGGCAAGCGTGGGAGAACTCATGGGGTCGTGAATTGCAGCGCCGTCGCTTCGCCACGGTAGAGGACGGACTGCGGTTTCGTGCTGGGGCCGCTGGTATCGACCAGTGTCACGTTGAAGCGGCGCTGCTGGACGAGGCCGGGGAAGCGGCCCTCGCGGGCGCCGACTTGCAAGGTGCGCCGGGCGTCGTCCCAGCGCAGCGTGACGGTCGCACGTTCGCCGGTCTCGTAGCGGTAGGTCTCGCCGTCGTCCTCGTAGAGAGTGAACTGCGCGTCGGCGCCGGGATAGATGCGGATCTCATAGGGCGCATCGGGCCGCTGACCGACATGCTCGATGACCGGGCCCATCGGCACGATGCTGCCGGCGCGCACGAACAGCGGGAACTGGTCCAGCGGGTACTCGCGGGACACGGTCTCGCCGCCGGCGTGGCGGCGGCCGCTCCAGAAGTCGAACCACGCGGCGCCCGCCGGCAGCAACGTGGCCTGGCGCTTGTCGATGTGGCGTTGCTCGTCGGCCAGCGCCAGCAGCTGGCCGGGCGTGCGCCAGGCCAGGCGCAGCTTGCGCCCGCCGCCGTCCTGGTAGAACTCGATACGCAGCTTGACGGCCTGGCCGGCRTTCAGCATGACGCGCTTGCCCTCGAAGCGCGCGGCGCCGTTCTTCCAGTCGTCGACCAGGAGCTTGTCGTCCAGCCACAGGCGGAAGCCGTCGTCGCCCTCGACGCCGATCTCGTACTCACCCGATTCGGGCACGACGAGCGTGCCCTGCCAGCGCGCCGAGAACTGGTTCAGGCTCTGCAGGCCGGGCGGCACGCTGCCGAGCGGCGCGGGCGGCCAGTCGTGGGCGACCGGGCCGTCTACGGTGCGGCTGGCCGGCTTCTCGAAATTCATGCCGGCGAAGTACTCCAGCGCCAGCCCCGGCTCGCCGGAAGGCGTACGCAGCGCGCTGGCGGGAATGGTGGCAGCCGGCGGCACCTCGGCATAGAGCGTGGACCGGGTGACGGGCTGCACGAGGAAGGCGGGGCCGAACATATAGGTGTCATCCACCTTGCGCAGCGCGGTCTCGTCGGGGAAGTCCATCGCCAGCCCGCGCATCATCACGTAGCCCTCGTCGTGGGCGCGCCAGGCCAGGCCGTAGAGATAGGGCAGCAGCCGGTAGCGCAGCTGGGCGGCGCTCAACAGCGAACGGTAGACGGCCGGGTCCAGCGTCTTGTACAGATAGGGCTCGCGCTCGACGTCCGTGCCGTGGATGCGGTAGATGGGGTTGAAGATGCCGAACTGGTTCCAGCGTGCGTACAGCTCGCGCCAGGCCGGGCTGCGCTCGCCGCCCGGGTAGGGCACGAAGAAGCCGCCGGTGTCTTGCGACCAGTAAGGCGTGCCGGCCATGCCGACGTTCAGGCCGCCGGCGATCTGCGCGCGCAGCGTGGCCCAGCTGGACGTCGTGTCGCCCGACCAGGGGAGCGCGGCGTAGCGCTGCTGGCCGGCCCAGGCGGAGCGGGTCAGCGTCATCGCGCGCTTGTTGCTGCTGGCGCGCTGGCCTTCATAGACGCCGCGCGTCGTGACCAGGCTGTAGACGTTGAGGTAGCGCGTGAAGTCGCCCATGGCATTGCGGCCGAGGCGCTTGATGTCGGCCTCGACCTCGCCGGGGTCATGCGCGGCGCCGCCCACCTCGACCTCGGTGCCGTCCATCCACAGCGCGTCCACGCCGATGTCGAACAGGCCCTTCTTGGTGTGCTTGAAATAGATGGCGCGGCCTTCGGCGCTGAAGGCGTCGTAGACCTGCGCCTTGCCCGAGATCCAGTGCTTGGGCGCGAAGCGCAGGCCCTTGGCGTCGAGCTCCTTGGCAAGTGCCGTGTCGTCACCGATCGAGGGCCAGATGGACACCATCAGCTTGGTGTTCAGTTCGCGGTGCAGCGTGTCGACCATGCCGCGCGGGTCGGGGAAGCGCTCGGCGTTCCAGGTCATGCCGCTCCAGGTGCCGTCCTTGTCACCGCCCCAGTACTGCCAGTCCTGCACGATGGTGTCGAGCGGGAAGTGGTCGGCACGGAAGCGCTTCGCGACGTCGAGCAACTGCTGCTGCGTCTTGTAGCGCTCCTTGCTCATGAACAGGCCCAGGGCGCTCTTCGGGAACATGGGCGCCGCGCCGGTGAGCTGGCGGTAGCCCGCCATCAGGTCGTCCATCGTCGTGCCGGCGACGAGGTAGTAGTCGGCGCCGGCCGGCGCGCTCTCGGCCCAGAAGCGGGCGCCCTGCGCGTCGTCGGTGAAGCGCATCTTGGAATAGACGTCCCACAGCACGCCCCAACGCCGCGTCGAGATCATGAAGGGCAGGACGGTGCCGATGTTGGTCTGCACCATCAGCACGTCACGGCCGCGGTAGTCCATGTAGGACTCGTTGTACTGGCCCAGGCCGTAGAGCGACTCGTCGGCCGTGAGGCTGAAGGCCTGGGTCATCGCGTAGGTCGGCGCGCCGGATATCTCGATGGCCTTGAGCGCGGCGGGCGCCTGCTCGCGGGTGAACAGGCTGCCATCAGGCCGGTAGAAGGCGAGGGCTCCGCTGCGCTTGTCGATCTCCACACGCACGGCCGCGCTGGTCAGCACCAACGCGTCGGCAGACTCCTTCACGTCCAGCGGCACGGCCTGCGGCGCGGCCACGACCACCAGGCTGGGCTGGGTGGCATGGCTCTGGCCCAGGTGAGCCGTCACGCGGACGAGGCCTGGCCCGTAGAACAAGATGTTGCGGGTCAGCGCGCCGAGCTGCACCTGGGCGCCTGCGGCCAGCGGCGTCCATGCAAAGCCGCGTGCGTCGGGCGTCAGTGGCTGGCGCTGTGCCTGGCCCTGGGCGTCAAGACCGGTCGGCGACTGCGCGAGCGCGGCCGGTGTGAGTGCCGCCAGGCAGAGCAGGGTCAGGGTGGCCAGGGCGGCGCGCAGCGCGGGGACGGTGGGGTGATTCATGTTGGACACGCTCAGGCCGCAGCCGAGACAGGCTCCGCGGCGATGACTTCAAGCACGCTGCGTTCGTCCAGCTCGCCGCGGCGGTATTCGCCGGCGGCGCGGCGGTCGCGCATCACGAGGACGCGGTCGCTGCAATGCAGGACCTCGGGCAACTCAGACGAGATGAAGAGGATGGACATGCCACTGCCGTCTTCCTTGTGGGCCAGGGCGCGCACGGCATCCATCAGGTCTTCCTTGGCGCGCACGTCGATGCCTCGGGTGGGCTCGTCGAGGATGAGCACGGCCGGATTCGTGGCCAGCCAGCGCGCCAGCAGGGCCTTCTGCTGGTTGCCGCCGCTGAGTTGCCCGATGGGCGTGTCGGCGCTCGGCGTCTTGATGCCCAGGCGCTTGATGTAGTCGTCGGCCAGGGCCTGCTGCGCTTCACGGCTCATGACGAGGCCCAGGCCGTGCCGGGCCTGCAGCGCGAGCAGGATGTTCTCGCGCACCGAGAGGTCGAGGATGGCGCCTTCGTGCTTGCGGTCCTCGGAGCAGAAGGCGATGCCGGCAGCGATGGCCTCGCGCGGCGAGTGCCAGCGGCCCGTACGGCCTTCGGTTTCCACATGACCCGCATCGGCGGCGTCGGCGCCGAACAGCAGGCGCGCGGCCTCGGTGCGGCCGGAGCCCAGCAGGCCGGCCAGGCCCAGCACCTCGCCGCGCTTGAGCTCCAGGTCGAGCGGGTGCAGCGCGCCGCGCCGGGTCAACCCTTGCGCCTTCAACACCGCGGCGCCGGTGTTCGGGGCGCGGCTGTCCAGGCGGGTGGGTTGCTGGTCGGGCGGCGCGCCCACCATCTTGTTGACGAGGGCCAGACGGCTGAGGTCGCTCGCCAGGTACTCGCCCTCGGTCTCGCCATTGCGCATGACCGTGATGCGGTCGGCCAGCGCATAGGTCTGGTCGAGGAAGTGGGTGACGAAGAGGATGGCCAGGCCCTGCTCGCGCAGGCGGCGCAGCACGGTGAAGAGGCGCTGCACGGCCGCGTCGTCGAGGCTGGAGGTGGGCTCGTCGAGGATGAGCACGCGGGCCTGCACGCGCAGCGCGCGGGCGATGGCCACCATTTGCTGGACGGACAGCGAGTAGCGCGACAGCGGCGTGGTCACGTCGATGTCGAGGTCCATCTGGGCGAGCACTCGTTTGGCTTCGGCGTTCACCGCAGACCAGTCGATGCGACCCCAGCGGCGCGGGAAGCGCCCGGCGCAGATGTTTTCTGCGACGCTGAGGTTGGTGCAGAGGTTGACCTCCTGGTAGACGGTCTGGATGCCGAGGGCTTGGGCTTCTTCGGTGCGGCGCGGGGCGATGGTCTCGCCGCCGAGTTTGATGGTGCCGGCTTCGGGCGTGTACAGGCCGGTCAGCACCTTGATGAGGGTGGACTTGCCGGCGCCGTTCTGGCCCATCAGCGCATGAACTTCCCCGGGGAACAGGCGCAGGCTGACGTCGCTGAGCGCCTTGACGCTGGGGAAGCCTTTGTGGATGCCGGAGAGCTCCAGCACGGGCTCGGCGGTTCTATGGAGAGTCATGGTTTCGCGTTCTCAAGCCTCGGCGCTTGCAAGCGCCGAGTCCTTCGTGAGGCGTCGGACAGGACGCTGGTCCTGTCCTCGGTTCTCACTCAGTACTTCCGGTTCGGCAATTCCTTGGCCGCCACTTCCGCCGGGAACACGCCCTCGGTCACGGTGATGCGCTTCTCGACCGGCTTCTTGGCGACCACATCCTTGGCCAGCTGCATCAGCTGGGGGCCCAGCAGCGGGTTGCATTCGACGGTGACGTTGAGCTTGCCGGCCTTCATCGCCTCGAAGGCGCCACGCACGCCGTCGATGGAGATGATGACGATGTCGACGCCAGGCTTCAGGCCGGCTTCCTCGATCGCCTGGATCGCACCGATGGCCATGTCGTCGTTGTGCGCGTACAGCACGTCGATCTTCTTGTCGCGCTGCTTCAGGAAGGACTCCATCACTTCCTTGCCCTTGGCGCGCGTGAACTCACCCGACTGCGAGCGGATGATCTGCAGCTTGGAGTTGGTCTTGATGACCTCCTCGAAGCCCTTCTTGCGGTCGATCGCGGGCGCCGAGCCCACGGTGCCCTGCAGCTCGACGATGTTCAGCGAAGCACCAGGCGTCTTGGCAGCGCGCTCGAGCAGCCACTTGGCCGCCTTGCGGCCTTCTTCGACGAAGTCCGAACCGATGAAGGTGACGTAGAGCGACGGATCGGCCACCTTGACGGCGCGGTCGGTCAGGATGACGGGGATGCCGGCCGTCTTGGCTTCCTTGAGCACCGTGTCCCAGCCGGATTCGACGACCGGCGAGAAGGCGATGACGTCGACCTTCTGGGCGATGTAGCTGCGGATGGCCTTGACCTGGTTCTCCTGCTTCTGCTGGGCGTCGGCAAACTTCAGCGTGATGCCGGCGTCCTTGGCCGCGGCCTTGATGGAAGCGGAGTTGGCGGTGCGCCATTCGCTTTCGGCGCCCACCTGGGAGAAGCCCATGACGAGCGGGGCGGCGAGGGCGCTGAACGCAGGGGTCAGCAAAGCGGCGGCCAGCAGGCTGCGACGCAGAATTCTCATGGTTGTCTCCATCTGGGGTCTTGTGACAGCCGATGGTAGGAAGGCCAGTGATGCGCGACCAATGACATTTCTCCGTCAAGCCATGTCGATTTCGGTATGGGCCAGTCTCTCATCTCTGGCCGAGCGGCCTGGCGCGGTCGCCGCGGCTGTGTCGGAAAGGCCAGGTAAACAAAGGAACCGACACAGCGCGTCCACGCGGTACTGGCGGCCTATTTGGTCGACAGCACCAGCACCGTCACAGAATACGGCGCGAAGCTGTAGCTGAACTGCTTGCCGAGCCCGCTCGCCTTGCTCGTCACCGGCACCACCTTGGTCGGCTCGGTGATGGTGTTGGTGTCTTCCTTGTGCGCCGAGCTCAGTACGATGGCCTCGCCTTCGGCCGCCACCTTGGCGGCGCCGGCCAGGTCGACCTGCACCGTCTGCGCGTTGCCGATCGCGTTGACGACTTTCAGGTAGATCTCGCCGCGCTGGTCCGACTTGGTCGCCGAGAAGAACATCGTCGGCACCTGCCTGGCCGGCGGCACGTCCTGCGGCGTCTCCTTCTTGGGCTGCTGCTGCCAGGTTTGCGTGCTGACCTTCTCGGCGTGCACCGGCAGCGAAACATTGCCCAGATAGTTGCTGAACATCTTTTGCGCGTAGTACGACGGCGAACCGTAGCTGGACTGCGCGTTGTAGCCGATCAGGTTGTACTGCCACTGCATGCCGCCCGGGTTCACGTTCACAAACAGCGGCGCGTAGCAGGACATCTCGACGATGTCGGCATTGCGCTCCATGCCGGCCATGAAGGCGGCATCGGCCAGTGCGCCGTGCAGGTTGGTGGTCGGCGAGCCTTCCTGCCCCGCCCATTCGCCGATGAAGACCTTCGGCCCGCTGCGCGCATAACTGTCATAGCGCGCGGCGTCGTTCATCATCTCCATCGGGTTGTAGTAGTAGTGCTCGTCGATCAGGTCGGGCACCCGGCTGGACAACTTCTGTTGCTGGCCCAGCCAGTCCTTGCCATTGACCGTGGAGATCAGCTTGATCTTCGGGTACTTCTTCTTGATGGCGTCGTGGAACTGGGTGTAGCGGCCGTCGTAGGTCTTGTTCTTCTCGAAGCCATCCTCGTTGCCGATCTCGACATAGCGCAGCTTGAACGGCGCCGGATGGCCGTCCTTGGCGCGCTTGGCGCCCCACTTCGTGCTCACGTCGCCGGTCACATATTCGATTTCGTCGAGCGCGTCCTGGACGAAGGGCTGCAGTTCCTTGCCGACTGGGACGGACTCGCCGTTGAGCGCGTAGCCGGCGAACACCGCCAGCACCGGCTCGGCCTTCATGTCCTCGCACCACAGCAGAAATTCGAGCAGCCCCATGCCGTCGGTGGAGCGGTAGCCCCAGGTGCCGGGATTGCCTGGGCGCTGGTCGATCGGGCCCAGCGTTTCCTTCCACTTGAAGCGGTTCGTCACGCTGCCGCCTTCGACATAGTTCCCGCCGGGGAAGCGCAGGAAGCCCGGCTTCATGTCGATCATCTTTTGCATCAGGTCGGGTCGCAGGCCGTTCGGCCGGTCCTTGTGGGTCGGCGGGAACAGCGACACCAGGTTGAACCACACCTTGCCCGGGCTTTCGGTGGCAAGCACCAGGCGCGCTTCGGCGGTCGGCTTGACGTTCGCACCGGTGGTGAGGGTGACGCTGTAGCGCTTCCATTGGCCGTCGATGCGGCCGCCTTCGGCCTGGGCGTAGACGGTCTTGCCGTCGACGCCTTCAATGCTAATGGTCAGCGGCACGCCGGCGGCGCCGGACGTCTTGGCGTAGAAGCTGGCGCGGTAGCTGGTGTTCGGCGTGACAGGGATGCCCCAGTAGCCCGCATTGGCGATACCGACACGGTGACCCGGCGAAGCGTTCTCGGCGTCGATCCGCAGACTGGTCGTCAGGGCAGTGCCGGCGACCGGGTAACGCTCGTCGAGCGCCATCGCGGCGCTGCCGCCGGCGTCCTGCACCAGCGACCAGTGTTCCGGCGTGTAGCCGTGATTCTTGAAGGCGCGGTTGCGCACCAGTTCCGCATACAGGCCGCCGTCGTAGGAGAAGTTGATCTCCTCGGTCATCAAACCGTACAGGGTCGGGCTGACCGGCAGGCCAGGCTTGGTGAGGTCGATCCTGACGGTGGTCTGCGCCATCGCCAGCGGGGCGATCAGCGCAACCAGCGACACCAGGCGGGAGAGGCGGAAGCGGCGTTGCACGATGGGCATGGCGGCGCTGTGCGATGGAATGTTCGAGGTCATGGGCAGGATGGTCCGTGAGTGAAACTGCGCTTGCGGGCGCTTATGTGTGAGGTTCGCGGCATCTGCGCCGCGAACGTGGTGCCAACAACGCAAGGCCAGGCGCTTGTCCATGAGCAGCAACATTGCGCCGCTGCCATCAGTCAACGCAACAGCCTCAGGCCGTAGAGGCCACCGKCGAGGGAACCCGGCTTGGCAACGAAGCGCACCTCCAGCTTGCCGCCTGCGGCAGCGACGAGATCGGGCGGCAGTGGCACTTCGCGGGCATACAGCGGCTGGGCTTCGGAGGCCAGCGCCAGCTCGGCGACGACACGGCCGTTGACGACCACGTCAAAGCGCCGGCCCGCATCGCCGCTGGCCAGCATCAGGCGCAGCAGCCGGCCCTGTGCCTGCGGGTCGTTCAGCGTGTAGCCGAACCACTGCTTCGCATGCCGCCAGCGGCCGGCCGGCGCGATGCCGGTTTCGGCGCCCTCGCCCTGGAAGCTGTGGTCGGACTCGGGCTGCTGCTCGCCCGGGGCGACCTGGTCGATGGTCTGCGCGTCCAGCGCCAGGCGCTCTTCCTCGGCCTTGGCCAGCTCGGCACGCATCAGGCTCTGCTGGGCCGGCGTGGACCGCGCCCAATAGACCATGTAACGCGAGTCGTGCAGGCGGAAGAAGGGGATGAGCTGCAGCTTGTCCGCGTCCTTGCCACCCTGGATGAGGTCGGGCGCGGTAAAGGTGAGCGGCTGGCCGGGCACGGGCTTGAAGCGGCGGATGAAGTCGGCCTTGTCGCTGACGAACACCGGCGCGCTGTCCTGCGGGCAAACGGCGCCGGCCGGGACTTGGTCCCCACGCGCGCTGTCGGCCATGAAGTTCAGCGTCTCGCCCGGCTGCGGCGTCTTGGCGGCCAGCACGATGGGGCCGTGCAGCACGGCGACGTAGTTCTTCAGGCCGGGCATGGGCTCCAGCGTCGTGCGCATGGGCAGCTCGATGTCGACCCGGTCGCCGGCCTTCCAGTCGCGGCGCAGTTCGACATAGTCGCCGGGCTTGGCCGTCACCTTGACGGGGTTGCCGTTCAGCTTGACCCTCAGCGCGCCGGGCGCGACCCAACCGGGGTAGCGAACCTTGAGCGCGAAGCTGCCGGCGCCGTCCACCGTCAGCCGCGTGCGCGACTCGTCGGGGAACCGGGTGGACTGCGTGAGCTTGATGCCGCGCTCGCGCCAGTCCAGCTTGGAGGCGACGAAGAGGTTGACGACCAGTGCGTCGTCGCCCTCATGCGCGTAGATGAACTCGCCGTGACGCGCGTGGCTCTCGATGCCGGAGCCCACGCAGCACCACATGCTGTCGTCCACCTTGGAGTAGACGCGGTAGTGCTGCGGCCGCATCGGCGTGAAGTAGACCAAGCCGCCATCGCCCGGGTGCTGGGACGCGAGGATGTGGTTGTAGAGCGTGCGCTCGTAGTAGTCGGCGTACTTGCCCGTTCCCGCGCCCTGCTTCGGCCGGGCCTGCGCCAGCAGCGCGGTCAGCTTGAGCATGTTGTAGCTGTTGCAGGTCTCGGGGCCTTCCACCGCGTCGAGCATCGGCTTGAAGTCGTCGGCCGGATGGAAGTGCTCCTTGACGCTGTTGCCGCCGATCGCCACGCTGCGCTTTTCGACGACGGTGCGCCAGAAGAACTCCGCCGCGCGCCAGCCCTCGTCCTCGCCAGCCTGCTGCGCGATGCGCGCAAAGCCGATGACCTTGGGGATCTGCGTGTTGGCATGCAGGCCGGTGAGCTTGTCCTGGCCGGCCGCGAGCGGCTGCAGGATGGCCCGGTGCGAGAAGCGCCGCGCCAGCGCCAGGTAGCGCAGGTCGCCGGTCATCTCGGCCACGTCGGCCAGCACCTCGTTCATGCCGCCGTGCTCGGCGCGCAACATGTCCTGCATCTGCGCGTCGCTCAGCGGCGTGGTCAGGCGCAGCGCCCAGTCGCTCAGGCGCACGAGCATGGCCTTGGCGTCGGCATTGCCGGCGTGCACCCAGGCGTCGCGCAGGCCGGCGAACGTCTTGTGGAGGTTGTACCAGGGCACCCAGCGCCCGTTGAGTCCGAAGCTTTCGACCTTGAGCTCGCCCGCGGCCACCTGGCCCCAAGCCTTGGCGCCGTCGGGAACGCCGCCGATGTAGCCGTTGCCGAGCTTGTCCTGGCAGCGCTTGAGTTCGGCGATGAAGTAGTCCAGTCGCTTCTTGACCTCAGCGTCGCCGGTGGAGGCCCACATCAGCGCCAGCGCTGAAACATAGTGGCCGCCCATGTGACCGTCCAGGCCGTGGGACTCCCAATTGCCGTAGCTGGGCGTAGGCACCGGCAGGCCGGCCTCGCGGCGGAAGGGCGCCAGCAGGCGCTCGGGGTCGAGCGCCATCAGGTAGCGCAGGTCGGTGCTCTGCGCGTCGAGGAACGGCCCGTCCTGTAGACGTACACGATCCAGCGCAAAGGCTTGCGTCGCCGCATGCGCGCCGTGGGCACACAGCGCGAGGGCGAAGATGGCGAGAAGGCGTTTCATTGCGAGCTCCCTGTGCGAACCGCCCACAGCGACACGCCGCCGGAGGACAGCGCGCTGAAGGTCACGACGAATGCGCTGGAGTTGGTGTTCCATTGCCGGGACAGTACGCCGGCATAGGTCGCTCCGCCGCTCACCACACTCAGTTTGTTGCTGCCCTTGTGCATCCAGTTGCCTGTCATGCCGCCGCCGAGCGTGCCATCGGCGTTCAGCGTGACGTTGATCGAAGTCTTGCTCACTGCCGTGATGTCCTTGCCATGGTTGACGAGCTTGTAGTTGCCGGCCGCCTGCGCGGCGCTGACGTCGGCCGTCTGCGCCGGCGTGGCCAGGCTCAGCGGCGCGTAGCGCAGCGGCGCGACGACGAGCCAGCCGTCCTCGTTCAGATGCATCTCGTGCACCCGCACCTCGTGGACCTCGCCGGTGCCAGGGAAGCGCGTGTGAAAGATGATGAAGTACTGACCGGTGGCCGCGTCGTGGTAGGCCGAGTTGTGGCCCGGCGAGACATAGCCCAGCGCCGTGCCGGTCTCGCCGGCCGCGTTGGCGAACTGGTGGCCGCCCATCAGCTTCATGCCGTGCGGCGTGATGCTGGCGTCGTCAAAGACCGTGCCGGCCGCACCCTTGACGGTGGCCATGTCGGTGCCGGCACCATCCACGTAGGGCCCATCGGGTTGCAGGGACCGCGTCACGCGGACGTTGTAGCCGCCGGCCGCATCCAGGCCGCCGAAGGACGTGAACAGGTAGTAGTACTGGCTCTGCGGGCTGTAGAGAACGTAGGCCCCTTCAATGCGCGCATGGTTGCCGCCCATCAGGTGCCTGCCGTAGCCCTGGCCCGGCAGCGGCAGGCCGGTCGTCGCGTTCAGCTGCAGGATGAACAGGCCGCCCGAGTAGGAGCCGTAGATCATCCACAGCTTGCCCGTTGCGTCCTTGAACACCTGGGGGTCGACGACGTTGGGGTGGACGGTCGCGTCATAGACCGTGCCGTCCTCGCTGGGCAGCCCCCACATGCCCGATTTCAGCAGGATCTGCTTGTTGACGTAGGGGCCGTCCACCTTGTCGGCCACGGCCACGCCCAGCGCCGAACGCGGAGAGTCGCCCTTGCAGGCGCAGTAATACATGTAGAACTTGCCGTCGTCGAGCCTTGCGACGTCGGGCGCCCACAGGTCGGTGACCTGGGCCCAGGCGAAGGTATCCGCCAGGGCCGTCGTGACCTTGTTGCCGAACAGCGCGTTGGCGTCGTTGACGCCATCGGCCACTTTGGTCCAGTTCATCAGGTCCGTCGTCTTGGCCGCGGCGAGATGGGAGCCGAAGACGTAGAAGGTGCCGTCGGTGCGGATGACCGAGGGGTCATGCACGGCGACGTTGGCGAAGCTCACCGGTGCCTGCGAAGGCGCAGGCGCTGGGGCCGGCGCGGGCGCGGGTGCAGGTGCGGGAGGCGGAGCGGGTGCCGGCGTCGGTGCAGGCGAAGGCGCCGGCGAGTCGCCGCCGCCCCCGCCGCAGGCCGTCAAGGTGAGCACGGCTGCGCCCGCGAGGAACTCGCGTCGCTTGGGGGCGCTCATGGCTCAGCCTTCGATGGCGACGACCAGGACGGACTTGGCAGGCAGCTTCAGCGTGAGCTTGCCGCCGACGGCCTGCGCCTCATAGGCCTGCGGCGTGACCAGCGGCGCCTTGCCCAGTTCGTTTTGCGCATCCATCGCGGCGGCGGTCAGCAGCTTGCCGCGCGCGGCCTTGGCTGCACCGGCGCCGACCTGCACGCTCAGCTCGGCGGGCTGGTTGGGGTTGGCGTTGACCAGGCCGACGTAGAGCTTGCCGTCCTTGGCCCGCGCGGCCGTCACGCTCAGGCCCGGCATCTCGGCCGCGCCGACCTTGTAGACCGGGTTGTTCTCGATCTTGGCGGGCAGCGAGGTCGCGTCCTGGAAGGGCGTGTACAGCGCGAAGGCGTGGTAGGTCGGCGTCAGGACCAGCTTGTCCTTGGTCGTCTGGATCATGGCCTGCAGCACGTTGACCATCTGCGCGATATTGGTCATCTGCACGCGGTCGGCATGGGCGTGGAAGACGTTGAAGTGCAGGGCCGCGAGCAGCGCGTCGCGCAGCGTGTTGCGCTGGACCAGGAAGCCGGGGTTGGTGCCGGGGTCCGCGTCATACCAGCTGCCCCACTCGTCGAAGTAGAAGCCGATCTTCTTGCTGGGGTCGTTCTTGTCGAGGACGGCCGAGTTCTTGGCGATCATCTGCTCGATCTGCTGGACGTTGCCCAGCGTCGAGATCCATTCGCTCTCGGGGAAGCCGATGGCCGCGCCCTTCTTTTCCCAGTTGCCGGTGGGCAGGGTGTAGGCGTGGTGGGAGATCGCGTTGACGCCCGGCACGCCCTTGCTGAGCACGTCGGTCCACTCGGTCTGCATGCCGTTGCCGCCGCTGGCGATGATGATGGGCCGGTTGTGGCCGGGCGCCCTCAGGAAGGAGGCGACCTGGCGGAACTGGTCGGCGTAGTACTCGGGGCGCATGTTGCCGCCGCAGCCCCAGGTCTCGTTGCCGACGGCGAAGTAATGCACGCGGAAGGGCTTGTCGCGGCCGTTCTTGCGGCGCAGCTCGGCCAGTGAGGACTTGCCCTCGGCCGTCATGTACTCCAGCCATTCGGACATTTCCTGCGCGCTGCCGGTGCCCAGGTTGCCGTTGACGTAGGCCTCGGCGCCGATCTGCTCGACCAGGTCGAAGAACTCGTGCGTGCCAACCGCGTTGTCCTCGGGCACACCGCCCCAGTTGCTGTTGACCTTGACCGGGCGTTGCTTGCGCGGGCCGATGCCTTCGCGCCAGTGGTATTCGTCGGCGAAGCAGCCGCCGGGCCAGCGCACCAGCGGCACCTTGAGCTCCTTGAGCGCCGCGACGACGTCCTTGCGCCAGCCGCGCACATTGGGGATCTTGGAGTCGGGACCGACCCACATGCCCTCGTAAATGCCGGTGCCCAGGTGCTCGGCGAACTGACCGTAGATGTTGCGGTGGATGACGGGGCCGGGCTGGTCGGGGCTGACCACCAGCTTGATGTCGGCGGCCAGGGCGCTGGCGCCCAGGGCCAGGGTCGCCCCCAGCGCGACCACCTTGGCGAGCAGTTGCTTCTTCATCGTCTTGTCTCCTGTCGTTTGTCTTGTGTTGATCTTCAGTTGCGCGTCAGCGCGCCGTCGCGGCGGCGCCAGAGGCCACGCTCGTTCGGTTCGCGCAGCACCGGCGGCAGCAGCGCGCGCGGCATGTTCTGGTAGCAGACCGGGCGCAGGAAGCGCTGGATGGCGGCCGTGCCGACCGAGCTGCTGCGGCCGTCGCTGGTCGCCGGGAAGGGGCCGCCATGGACCATGGCCGTCGACACTTCGACGCCCGTCGGGTAGCCATTGGCCAGGATGCGGCCGACCTTGCGCTCCAGCGCCGGCAGCAGGCGGCGGGCGGCGGCGAGGTCGGCCTCGTCGTCGTCCTGCAGCTGCAGCGTCGCGGTCAGCTGGCCTTCCAGGCTCTCGATGACGGCGAGCAGTTCGTCCAGGTCCGAGCAGGCCACCAGCAGCGAGGCGGGGCCGAAGATCTCGGACTGCATCGCGTGGTTGGCCAGGAAGGCCGCGCCGGTCGTCTTGAACAGGCTGGGCGCACCCTTGCAGGCACTCGATTCACCGCGCAGCAACGTGTCCACGGCAGGCTGGCCGGCAAGCTGGTCCTCGCCGCGCTGGTAGGCGCCGGCGATGCCGGGAGTCAGCATGGTGGCGGCCGGCATGGGCTTGAGGGCCTCGGCAGCGGCGCTGGCGAAGCGGTCGAAGTCCGCGCTGGCCAGGCCCAGCACCAGGCCAGGGTTGGTGCAGAACTGGCCGACGCCCATCGTCAGCGAACCCGCAAAGCCGGTCGCGATCTCGGCGCCGCGCGCGGCTAGCGCGCCAGGCAGCAGGACGACGGGGTTGATGCTGCTCATCTCGGCGTAGACCGGGATGGGCTGGGGCCGCGAAGCCGCCGCGGCCATCAGCGCGATGCCACCGCTGCGCGAGCCGGTGAAGCCGACAGCCTGGATAGCCGGGTGGCGCACCAGCGTGTCGCCGATGCCGTGGCCGCTGCCGGTCAGCAGCGCGAAGACGCCGGCGGGCAGGTTGGACAGCTTGACCGCCTCGACGACCGCGCGGCCGACCAGCTCGGACGTGCCCGGGTGGGCCGAGTGCGCCTTGACGACGACCGGGCAGCCGGCGGCCAGGGCCGCGGCGGTGTCGCCACCGGCGACCGAGAAGGCCAGCGGGAAGTTGCTGGCGCCGAATACGGCCACCGGGCCGACGCCGACGAAGCGCAGGCGCAGGTCCGGCCGCGGCGGTGTGCGGGTGGGCAGCGCCGTGTCGATGCGGGCGTCCTGCCAGCTGCCTTCGCGCAGCAGCTCGGCGAACAGCTTGAGCTGGTTCATCGTGCGGCCACGCTCGCCTTCCAGGCGGGCACGCGGCAGGCCGGTCTCGGCCATGGCGCGCACGATCAGGTCGTCGCCCAGCGCCAGGATCTGCGCGGCGATCTGCTCCAGGAAATCGGCACGCTCCTGATCCGTCGTCGCGCGGTAGGCGTCGAAGGCGGCGCCGGCGAGCGCGCAGGCTTCGGACACCTGGGCGGCATCGACGGCGTTGAAGTCGGGGCCGATGGCTTCGTTCTTGCCCGGGTCGAAAGCCTGGAAGGGCTTGCCGGCGCCGCGTACCGGCTGGCCGCCGATCAGCGCCAGGCCTTGGATAGTGTTGCTCATGAGGCGTCCTTAATGGGAATGGCGCGGGACGGCAGAGCCGCGCTTGCCGCGCAGGAAATCGAAGTCGCAGCCTTCGTCGGCCTGCAGCACGTGCTGCACGTAGAGGTGCCGATAGCCACTGGCGTCCTGGGGGTCGACGGTTTGTGCCGCGGCCCAGGCGGCCAGGCGCTCGGCCAGCTCGGCCTCCGGCACGTCCAGGTGCAGGCGGCCGCCAGCGCAGTCGAGCTCGATGAAATCGCCCTCCTTGACGACGGCCAGCGGCCCACCGGCGCGCGCCTCGGGCGCGACGTGCAGCACGACGGTGCCGTAGGCGGTGCCGCTCATGCGCGCATCCGAGATGCGCACCATGTCCTTGACGCCAGCGGCGAGCAGCTTCGGGGGCAGGCCCATGTTGCCGACCTCGGCCATGCCGGGGTAGCCCTTGGGGCCGCAGTTCTTCATGACGAGGATTGAGTTGGCGTCGACGTCCAAGTCGGGATCGACGATACGCGCCTTGTAGTCCTCGAAGTCCTCGAACACGACGGCACGGCCGCGGTGCTTCATCAGCTCGGGCGTGGCGGCCGAGGGCTTGAGCACGGCGCCGCGCGGCGCCAGGTTGCCACGCAGGATGCAGATGCCGCCGTCGGCGATCAGCGGCTTGTCCAGCTGGCGGATGACTTCGTCGTCATAGATGGGCGCGTCCACGCAGTTGGTCCACAGGCTCTTGCCGTTGACGGTCAGCGCGTCCTTGTGCGGCAGCAGGCCGCCCTCGCCCAGGCGGCGGATGACGGCGGGCAGGCCGCCGGCGTAATAGAACTCTTCCATCAGGAAGCGGCCCGAAGGCAGCAGGTCCACGACGGTGGGCGTGCCGCGGCCGACGCGGGTCCAGTCTTCCAGCTCCAGGTCCACGCCGATGCGCCCGGCGATGGCCTTCAGGTGGATGACGGCGTTGGTCGAGCCGCCGATGGCGGCGTTGACGCGGATGGCGTTCTCGAACGCCTCTTTCGTCAGCACCTTTGACAGCGTCAGCTGCTCCCACACCATCTCGACGATGCGCATGCCCGACAGATGGGCCAGCACATAGCGCCGTGCATCAACGGCGGGAATCGCGGCGTTGTGCGGCAGGGACGTGCCCAGCGCCTCGGCCATGCAGGCCATCGTCGAGGCCGTGCCCATGGTGTTGCAGGTGCCGGCCGAACGCGAGTGACCGGCCTCGGCAGCCATGAAGTCGTGCATGCTGAGTTCGCCGGCCTTGACCTGCTCGTGCAACTGCCACACGGCCGTGCCCGAGCCGATGTTCTTGCCCTTGAGCTTGCCGTTGAGCATCGGGCCGCCGGTGACGACGATGGCCGGCACGTCGACGCTGGCCGCGCCCATCAGCAGGGCGGGCGTGGTCTTGTCGCAGCCCACCAGCAGCACGACGGCGTCCATCGGGTTGCCGCGGATGCTTTCTTCGACGTCCATGCTGGCGAGGTTGCGCGTCAGCATGGCGGTCGGGCGCAGATTGCTCTCGCCGTTGGAGAACACCGGGAACTCGACCGGGAAGCCGCCCGCCTCCAGGATGCCGCGCTTGACGTGCTCGGCCAGCTTGCGGAAGTGGGCGTTGCAGGGCGTCAGCTCGCTCCAGGTGTTGCAGATGCCGATGATGGGCTTGCCCTGGAATTCATGGTCGGGGATGCCCTGGTTCTTCATCCAGGAGCGGTACATGAAACCGTTCTTGTCCTGGGTGCCGAACCACTCGGCGGAGCGCAGCTTGACCTTGCTCTTCTTGTCGTCAGTCGTCATGTGTTGTCTCGATGTCATTCCCGGCACGCAGGTTTGCCGCTTCACTGGGCTGGCTGCGCCATTCAGACGCAGGCAGCCCGTCAAACGATGCTAGGGGCCGAGGGATACGCGATCCAATCAAATTCCTCGACGTATCGATATCGAAACCGGCATCAATCAAGCCGGGAAGGCTTGCCAAACAGCGGCATGCCGTCGGCCGACCACCGCAGCGGCTTCACGAAGGTGTGGCGGTCGGGGTTCCACAGCGGGTCGCCGACGATCTCGGTGTAGGTGCGGGCGTGATAGACCAGCAGCACCTCGTCGCGGTCGTCGCCAGCCGTGAAGCTGTTGTGACCGGGGCCGAAGACGCTGTCCTCGGCGCAACTGCGCATGACCGGCTGGACGGACTTGCGCCAGCTTGCCGGGTCCAGCAGGTTGGCGTTTTCATCCGCCCAAAGCAGGCCCATGGCGTAGTTCTCGTCGGTGGCGCTGGCTGAGTAGCTGATGAAGACGCGGCCGTTTCTCCGCAGCACCGAGGGCCCTTCGTTGACGAGGAAGCCGCGGCACTCCCAGGCGTACTCGGGCCGGCTCAGCAGCACCGGCGCGCCACCCAGTTGCCAGGGCGTTTTCATCGGTGCGAGGTAGAGGTTGGAGTTGCCGGGGATGGCCGGGTCCTTCTGCGCCCACAGGTAATAGAGCTGGCCGCGGTGCGTGAAGGTGGTCGCGTCCAGGCAGAAGCTGTCCATGCCGGAGTCGACCTGGCCGAGGAACTCCCAGGGGCCGCCCAGTGGGTCCTGGGCGATGTTCCTGATCGCATACATGCGGTGCTGAAACATGCCCAGGCCATCCAGCGCGCGGGTTGGCGCGGCCGCGAAGTAGACATACCAGGCGCCGTCGTTGAAATGCAGTTCGGGCGCCCAGACCAGCTCGGAATACGGCCCCGTGTCGGGCTTGTGCCAGACGTCGAAAACCGGCGCATCCACCAGGCCCTCGATGGTGAGGGCGCGGCGGATCTCGATGCGGTCGTACTGCGGCACCGAGGCGGTGAAGTAGTAAAAGCCGTCAGCGTGGCGGCTGATGTGGGGATCGGCGCGCTGGCGGATCAGCGGTTCAAGCAGGTCAGACATGGGTACGGCGGCATAAAAAGGGGCGTTACCGGCGAGGCGCCTGCAACGCCCTGGACGAGCCGAGGGTCGTCGGGTTCAAAGCTTCCAGCGCACCGACACCCCCACCGTGCGGTCGTAGTAGCGCACGTCGCGCACCAGCGACGGGGTCTGGTCGAAGTAGTCGTGATAGGACTGGTTGAGCAGGTTGGTCACGTCCACCGACATCGTCAGCTGCTTGTTGAAGCTGTAGCCGAACGAGGCGTCCAGCGTGCGCAGCGGCGCCACCCACAACTCACGGCCCGTCGTGCGGTAAGGCTTCTCGGCCAGGAACTTGCTGCGCCAGTTGTAGGCCAGGCGGGCGTAAATGTCACCGTACTCGTACAAGCCGACCAGGTTGTAGGCCGACTTGGACTGGCCGAGGAAGGGGCCGGTCACGCCGTTCGGGTCGGTCTGCTTGCCGGTCATGAAGGTGTAGTTGGCCTCCAGGCCGAAGCCGCCAAGCCAGCCGGGCAGGAAGTCGTAGAACTGGCGGTAGCTCAGCTCGTAGCCGTGCAGATTGGCCTTGTTGATGTTGATCGGCTGCGTGATGCGGTAAGGCACGCCACCGATCGTCGTCTCGACCGTCTGCGAGTACACACGGTTCTTGAACTTGTGCTCGAAAGCCGTGGCCGTCACCGAGCCGGTGCGGGCGAAGTAGTACTCCAGCGCCGCGTCCACATTGGTGGACTCGGTCGGTTTGAGCTGCGGGTTGCCGCCGTTGGCCGTGCCGTAGGTGACGCCGCCGCCCGGGGGCGTGAAAGTGATGCCGGGGTTGTAGTCGACGAAGTTCGGGCGCTCGATGGCCTTGCCGGTCACCAGGCGGGCGATCRGCTTGGACGTCAGCTCGGCCTTCAGCGACAGCGTCGGCAGCGCGTCGGTGCGCGAGGTGTCGATGTTGACCGGCGTGATGACGCCGGTGCTGGCATTGCGGGAGTTGCCCATCAGCTTCTGCTCGGTGCGCACGACACGCAGGCCGAACACGCCGGTCACCGGCACACCGCCGGCGTTGAAGCCGAACTTGGTGCGGCCGTAGATCGCCTGGGTCGTCTCGCTGTCGTCGAACAGCGTCATCGGGTCATAGGCCGTCAGCGCGCCGTTGCCGTTGGTCAGCAGCTTGCGGAAGGCTTCGCCGTTGTTCAGCAGCCAGTCGCGGTCGGCATAGACGTATTGCTTGACGCCGTAGTCGCCCCAGGTGGGCGGCGACACCGAGAACATGTCCGCCAGCGCGGCATCGGCCGTCGACTTGCCCACGGCCGAGAAGCTGGTCGTCCAAGGCATGGTGGTGCCGATGGACATGGCCGTGCGCTTGGCCAGGCGTGCGCCGCCGCTGACCTCGCGGAAGAAGCCGTCGCCGATGTCATAGGTCGCGTCGCCGCGCCAGTCGGTGTTGTGGCCGTCGCGCTCGCCGCGCACATCCACGCCGCCGTTGATGCGGAAGTTGGCCTTGCTGGTCAAGTCCAGGTTGGGGTAGTTGATGTAGCCGCCGCCGTCCTGCACCTTGGCCACCGTGCTGGTGGGCGAGTAGCCGGTGTCCAGGATGCGGTTGACCCAGTCGATCTGGCTGTTGGTGCGGGCCAGCTCGGTGGACAGGCGCAGGCGGTCGGTCACGTCCCAGTGGCCGCCCAGGGCCACCTGGGCATTGCTGACCGTGTCGTGCTTGGCCTGCGTGGAAGTGAAGCCCCAACCGTTGTAGTTGGTGTTGGTGACCGTGTCCATGAAGTTGGTGCCGGGCTTGACGGTCACCACCGAGGTCGGCTCGAAGACCGGCGCACCGGCCACCAGGAAGGACTGCTGGAAGCGGTGGTTGATGCTGGTGCCGAAGCCTTCCAGATAGACCTCCTTGTCGGCGCTCGGCTTCCACTGCAGCGCGAAGTTGCCGGCCAGGCGCTTGCGGTCGCCCAGGTCGAGCACGCGGCCGACGGCGTCGGAGCCGACAATGCTGCGGCCGGCGTTCGTGAAGGTCAGCGGGTCGCCGACCCATGCGCGCTCATCGTGGTACTTGCCGCGCTGGTAGGACAGGCCGAACAGGGCGCCAACCTCACCGAGGTCGGTCTTCCAGCGGTTGGAGGCCATGCCGCTCAGGTCAGGGTTGTTGACGTCGGCCTTGTCGCGGTGCTCCATGCGGCCGTTGACGACGAACTGCGCGCCCTTGAAGTCGAAGGGGCGGTTAGTGCGCACGTCGATGACGCCGGCCGTGCCGCCTTCGGGCAGGCTGGCTTCCTGGGTCTTGTAGACGTCGATGCGCTTGAGCATCGTCGCCGGCACGTCGGCCAGATAGAGGCTGCGGCCCGAGTCCGAGAAGAACTCGCGGCCGTTCAGCAGCGTAACGATGCCGCCCAGGCCGCGCACGATGACCGTGCCGGCCTCGCCGTTGCCGCGCTGGATCTGCACGCCGGTGACGCGGCCGACCAGCTCGGCCACGTTCTTGTCGGGGAACTTGCCGATGTCCTCGGCGACGATGGAGTCGACGACCTGGTCGGAATTCTTCTTGATGGCCTGCGCCGTCTCGGCCGAGGCGCGGGCGCCGGTGACGACGACGGTCTCCAGCTGCTGGTCGGCAGCGGCCGCAGCGGCCTGCTGCGCCAGCGCGCTGCCGGACAGGGCGGCCAGCGCGGCGGCGGCCGTCAGGCTCAGGGCAAAGCTCGGGAAATTCTGGAAATGGGCACGCGCATGCCGCGGCGCCAGGCCTTGTTGCTTCATCTTGTCTCCGGAAATCGTTATGGGTGCAGATCCAACCCTGGCAGCGTCGGCCTCTCGGGGGCCGGTGGCTCGGGTCTGAAATCATGCTAGGGGCCCGACCGATTCGCGACTAATCACATTTTTGGATTTATCGATGTCGGTTTTCGCATCGTTACCGCGGGTATTTACCAGCAAGGTTGCAATGGCCCTGACGGCCAGGTGAAGGCGCGCCCCTATTATCTAAAACCGCCGCTCCAAAGCCTTGATCCATGTCCGCCGCGGGTATTTCGCCAACCACTGCAAACCTCCGCCAACCGTTCGGCCTGTTTGTGCTCGCCGGTGCAGAAATGTGGGAGCGATTCAGTTTCTACGGCGTTCGCTCGCTGCTGGTGCTGTATCTGGTGGAGGCTTTGCAATATTCGCGGGCCGACGCGGTTTCGGTCGTCGGCATGTATACCGGCTCGGCGTTCTTCTGCGCCATCTTCGGCGGCTGGCTGGCGGACCGCCTCCTGGGCCAGCGTCCCGCGGTGCTGCTGGGCATGCTGCTGATGATGGCCGGCCATGTCGCACTCGGCGCGGGCCAGCCCGTCACCCTGGGCCTGGGTTTGCTGGCGGTGGGCACCGGCCTTTTCAAACCCACCACGACGGCCATGGTCGGTGCGCTATATCTGCCAGACGACGCGCGGCGCCAGGGTGGGTATACGGTGTTCTATATGGGCATCAATATCGGCGCGGCCCTGTCTGCGCTGATCGGTGGGTATCTGGCGCAGCGCCACGGCTGGGGTTATGGATTCATGTCTGCCGCGGCGGGCATGGCCGTCGGCGTCGTGGTTTTCATGGCCGGTTGGCGCTGGTTGCCGCCTGTGGCTGCGCCAGCGCCCGAGCCGGCACGCGCGGCCTGGACTGATGCGCAGGCGCGGCGCCGCATCCAGGTCATCTTGCTGATGTCGCTGGTGGCCATCTGCTTTTACATCGGCTACGAACAGGCGGCTGGCGCGATGACGCTGTTCGTGCGCGACCACGTCTCGCCGCAATTCCTCGGCATCGAGCTGACCGCCGCGCAGTTCCTGGCCGTGAACCCCCTGCTCGTCATCCTGCTGGCGCCGCTGTCAGCGCGCCTGCTTTCGCGGCTGGGCTGGCCGGAATTTCGCGTGCAGGGCCTGGGCATGATGGTGCTGGGCCTGAGCTTCGTGCTGCTGCAGGCGTTGCAGGGCCGCGCCGCGCAGGGCGAGGTCATTCCGGCCTGGATGATGGTCGGCGTCATCGGCGTGCAGACGCTGGCCGAGCTGCTGGTCGTGCCCATCGGGCTGGCCGTGGTGTCGCGGTATGCGCCAGCCGGCTGGGCGGCCACGTTGATGGGCGCCTGGATGCTGGCCAAGGCCACGGCCGGCCTGCTGGCCGGCCAGCTCTATGGCTGGCTGCTGCCGACGGGGCTGTCGCTCTACGGGGTGGTGACCGCCATCGGCATCGCCGGGGGCCTGCTGCTGATCTCCGCGTCCGGCGCACTGCGGCGATACGCCGGCATGGGCGACCTGCGCCCGGGCTGAGCGTCAGCTGGCGACCTTGAGCGCCGCCTGGTGCAGGCGCACCATGTGATAGGGATCGGGCTGAGCATCACGGCAGCCGCCGCTCTTGCAGGGCAGGGCATCGGCCGCGCGCCAGCCGCCATGCTCGGCGTCGATGAGCTGGGTCTTGATCAGCCCCTGCGTCTGCTCGTAGCGCCGCCACAGGTCGTTGCGGCCCGTGGCCTGGCCCGCGACGAGCAGGGCATGCAGGCATTCGGCCTGCTGCCACCAGCCCTTGTGCGCGTCGGCCTTGCCCCCGTCCGGGAAGGCTTTCAGGCCGCAGCCGCCGTCGATGTCGTCATAGCCGGTGGCCAGCGCATAGGCGAGCACCCGCTCGGCCACCTGGGCATAGATGGGCGACACCAGCGCGCCCTTCATCAGCAGATGGCTCCATTCGAACTGGTGGCCGATGTCGATATAGCCGCCGGCTTCCCGCGTCGGCAAGGGCTTCCAGCCCTCGTCGTACCACTCGGGGATGTGGGCGCTGCCCTCGGCCTGTCCTTGCAGCAGCTTGTAGGCGACGAAGTCGCCCAGGCGCCGGGCGCCGGCCTCGACGGTCTTGTCGCCGGTGGCATCGCGCAGAGCCAGCAGCGCCTCGAACATGTGCATGATCGGGTTCTGCGTGCGCGCGCCCGGAATGGGCTTGAAGTCACGCTCGCATTCGTTGTAGAGGCCACCGGCCGGCTCGAAGAAGTTGAGTTCGATCTCGCGCCAGGCCTGCAGGGCCGCATCGCGATAGCGCACATCGCCTCCAATGCGGTAGATCTCGGCCAGCGCCAGCAACGCAAAGGCATGGCCGTAGGCGCGCTTGATCGAGGCGCGCGGGATGCCGTCCGCTCCCACGGTGTGGAAGAAGCCGCCATGCACCGGGTCGCGGAAGCGCTGCAACAGATAGTCGGCGCCCCGCCGGGCCACCTTGAGATAACCCGCATCTGGGATGAACTCATGGCCAGCGGCGAAGGCGTAGACGAGGCGGGCCTGGCCGATCAGCTCGAGTTCCGGCTGGGGCTGGGGCTGCCAAGCGCGGTTGAAGGCCAGCTGGAAGCTGCCGTCGGGCCGCAGCGCATGAGCATGCCAGTGCAGCAGCAGGGCCTCGAGATCATCCCGGTGCCAGCCGGTATCGATGCGGTTGCGGATGCGCGCATCCGGGTCGCTGCAGGCGGCCAGGGCGGCGAGCAGCGCGAGGACAGACCGGCGGTCGAGCTTCACGTCAACGACCATGGGGCCAGGTGGCCCGCTTGGTCGGGCCCTTGCTCGACCTGCCGCGCGCGGTCCAGAGCTTGTAGGCCGCCGGCGTCAGCTCGCGCTTGAGCAGGGCCACCAACTCGCCATGGCCGATGCCGTGCATCAGCAACACCTTGGTGTAGGGCGGTGTGTCCTCGAACGCGGTGGCGATGACACGCTTGACTTCTTCTGGATTGAGCTTGGGTGCGGGCTTGGCCATGCCCGCATTCTGTCAGCCGAAGCACCGGGCTCACCCCGCCAATGCGGGGGTGGGGCCCTTCGCCCAAGCGGCCAGTGCCGTCCTACAGCGCCTGTGCCGTCGCGCTGGCACCACGCCTCGGTGCGGCACGCCAGCATCGGGGCCATTGACTGACCCATCGGCTCGCGCCGCTACAGCCATGACCTCTTCCACTCCCGTCGTGACCCTGACACCCAAGCCCGTCACCGCACCCAACCGGCGGCCCGCCCTGTCACTGCTGGCCTCCGAGCCGGCGCGCGCCACGCTGGAAGCCTGGGCCGCGTTGATGCAGTGGGGCAAGACGCCCAGCCAGGTCGGCGCCGGCCATACCGTGGTGCTGTTCCCGGGCCTGGGAACGGACGGCCTGACGCTGTGGCCGCTGCGCCGGCATCTGGAGCGCGCCGGCTTTCGGGCGCTGGACTGGGGGCAGGGCATGAACACCGGGCCCAAGGGCGACGTCGATGCCTGGCTGGAAACACTGGCCGACAAGCTGCACGAGCGCGTGGCGCCGGCACGCGAGGTCAGCTTCGTGGGCTGGAGCCTGGGCGGCTTCTATGCGCGCGAGCTGGCCAAGCGCTGGCACGACCGCGTGCACCACGTCGTCACCATCGGCACGCCCTTCAATGGCAGCGTCGACGACACCAACGTGGGCTGGCTGTTCCGCCTGCTGAACGGGCGCGAGGCCCCCGCCGAGGCGGCGCTGCGCGAGCGCCTGGCGGAGCCGCCGCCGGTGCCGACGATCTCGCTGTACAGCCGCCGCGACGGTGTCGTCTCGTGGGAAGCCTGCACGCACGCGCGCCGCTGGCCGCTGGCGCGAGACATCGAGGTGCAGGCCAGCCATATGGGCATGGGCTGGGCGCCCGAGGTGCTGAACCACGTGACGGGCGTGCTGGGCTGCCGCCGCCAGACCACCTGAGTTCGCGGGCCGAGCGCCGGGCCGCTCCCTAGCCGCGCTGGCGATGTGCTCGCGGCTCGATGCCGCGAGCATCGCCGTGCCCTCGGGGCTGAGGCCGGACACATCGCGCCCAGTGGGCGGGATGTGCCTGCCGAAGAGCTGCGGCACCTGCCGCGGCGCGGTCTGCAAGACCGACCAGGGCGCCCGCGTTCAGCGAGGCGGACTGGACGAGGGGCTAACGATCAGCCGCCGCGCGTCACCGGCATCGAGACCCTGTCGGCCGGCAGCTTCATGTGGCTGGCCAGCTCCAGCTTGGCGAGCGAATTGCGGTGCACCTCGTCGGGGCCGTCGGCCAGCCTCAAGGTGCGCTGGTGCGCCCACATCATGGCCAGCGGCGTGTCGTCGCTGACGCCCATGCCGCCGAACACCTGGATGGCCCAGTCGATGACCTGCAAGGCCATGTTGGGCGCGACGATCTTGATCATCGCGATCTCGGCCTTGGCGACCTTGTTGCCCACCGTGTCCATCATGTAGGCGGCTTTCAGCGTCAACAGGCGCGCCTGTTCGATCATGCAGCGCGACTCGGCGATGCGCTCCTGCGTGACCGTCTGCTGGGCAATCGTCTTGCCGAAGGCGGTGCGGGCGATGGCGCGTTCGCACAGCAACTGCAGGGCGCGCTCGGCGGCGCCGATGCTGCGCATGCAGTGGTGGATGCGGCCCGGGCCCAGGCGCCCCTGCGCGATCTCGAAGCCACGGCCCTCGCCGAGCAGGATGTTGCTGGCGGGCACGCGCACATTCTTCAGCTCGACTTCCATGTGGCCGTGGGGCGCGTCGTCATAGCCGAACACGGACAGCGGACGGACCACCGTGATGCCCGGCGCGTTCGCCGGCACGACGATCATGGACTGCTGCTCGTGGCGGCCGGCCTCTTCGTTGGTCTTGCCCATGACGATGTAGACGGCACAGCGCGGGTCGCCAGCACCGGAGCTCCACCACTTGCGGCCGTTGATGACGTAGTCATCTCCATCGCGCTCGATGCGGCATTCGATGTTGGTGGCGTCGCTCGAAGCCACGGCCGGCTCGGTCATCAGGAAGGCCGAGCGGATCTCGCCGCGCAGCAGCGGCTCCAGCCATTTGTCCTTCAGCCCCTCGGACGCATAGCGCTCCAGCGTCTCCATGTTGCCGGTGTCGGGTGCCGAGCAGTTGAAGACCTCGGGGGCCCAGAACACGCGACCCATGATCTCGCACAGCGGCGCATATTCGAGGTTGGACAGGCCCTCGGGCGCGCGGGCGGACTTGGGCAGGAAGAGGTTCCACAAACCGGCCGCGCGGGCCTTGGGCTTGAGCTCCTCGATGACCTTCGTGGGCACCCAGGGATTGCCGGCGCGACGGTTGGCAGCCACCTCGTCGAGATAGCGCTTCTCGTTCGGATAGATGTGCTCGTCGAAGAAGGCAAGCAGGCGCTCACGCATCTGCGCGACCTTGGGGCTGTAGTCGAAGTTCATGGCGCGGCTTCTTTCGAGTGCGGGGTGCGCCAGTGTGGCGCAGCGACCCGCGGGCGCTTGTCACTCAGGCATCAGCCCAGCAGCTTCTCTTCGGCCAGCGCCAAGGCCTCCGGCTTGCCGCTGATGACCAGGGTGTCACCACTGGCCAGCGTCGCGCCGTCAGCAAGCAGGCCTTTGCCGTTGGCGCGTCGAAGTGACACCACGGCGACACCCAGGGCGTGCAGGGCCAGGTCGTCCAGCAACTTGCCGGCATGCAGGCTGGCGGTGGGCAGCGTCACCGACGCCAGGCGGGCCTGGTCGAGCTCGTCGGCGGTGTCGTCGTCGGCGCCGTGGAAATAGCCGCGCAACAGGCCATAGCGCTTGTCGCGCGCATCGCGCGTGATGCGGATGACGCGGCGCATCGGCACCCCCACCAATGCCAGCGCATGCGAGGCCAGCATCAGCGAGCCCTCGATGGCCTCGGGCACGACCTCGGTGGCGCCGGCGGTCTTGAGCCGCTCGAGGTCGGTGTCGTCGATGGTGCGCACGACGACCGGCACCCTGGGCGCGTGGGCTCGCACGAGGTCGAGGATCTTCAGTGCCGACGGCGTGTCGTGGTAGCTGACGACGACCGCGCTGGCGCGCGCCAGGCCCGCGGCCATCAGGCTCTGGACCTTGGCCGCGTCGCCGAAGACGACGCTCTGGCCCGCCGCCGCGGCCTGGCGCACGCGGTCCGGGTCGAGGTCCAGGGCCATATAGGGAATGTGTTCTCCCTCCAGCAGCCGCGCCAGGTTCTGGCCCGAGCGGCCGTAGCCGCAGATGATGACGTGCGCCTCGGACTGGATGGACTTCTTGGCGATCATCGTCAGCTGCACCGACTGCATCAGCCAGTCGCTGCTGGACAGCTTCATGACGATGCGGTTGCTGTACATGACGAGGATGGGCGTACCCAGCATGGACAGCACCATGCTGGCCAGCACCGGGCTGACCCATTGCTGCGCCACCAGGCCGTGCTGCGTTCCAAGCGTCAGCAGCACGAAGCCGAACTCGCCGGCCTGGGCGAGGTACAGGCCCGTGCGCAGCGCAACGCCCGGCGGTGACTTGAACAGGCGGGCCAGGCCGGCGATCAGCGCGAACTTGGCCGCCACCGGCGCCAGGGTGAGCAGGATGACCAGCCACCAGGTGTCCACCAGCGGCCGCCAGTCCAGCTTCATGCCGATGGTGATGAAGAACAGGCCCAGCAGCACGTCGTGGAAGGGCCGGATGTCGGTCTCCACCTGGTGGCGGTACTCGGTCTCCGAGATCAGCATGCCGGCCACAAACGCGCCCAGGGCCAGGCTGAGTCCGAAATGCTCGGTCAGCCAGGCCAGGCCGAGCGTGACCAGCAGCAGGTTGAGCATGAAGAGCTCGTCGCTCTTGCGCCGCGCCACCAGCGTCAGCCACCAGCGCATCACCTTCTGGCCGCCGTAGAGCAGCAGGGTCAGCAGGGCCGCGGCCTTCAGCCCGGCCCAGGCCAGCGCGCTCATCATCTCGCTGCCGGTGCTGTTCAGCGCCGGGATCAGCACCAGCAGCGGCACGACGGCCAGATCCTGGAACAGCAGCACGCCCATGACGAGCTTGCCGTGCGGACTCTCCAGCTCCAGCCGCTCGGCCATCAGCTTGACGATGATGGCCGTCGAGCTCATGGCCATCGCCGAGCCCAGCACCAGAGCCCCCTGCCAACCCATCTGCCAGGCGCTGCCCAGCATCGCGAAGCCGGCGATCAGCAGCGCATTGCCGAGCATGGCGCCGGCAATGGTCAGCGCCACCTGCGCCATGCCGATGCCGAAGACGGCCGTCCTCAGCGCGCGCAGCTTGGGCAGGTTGAATTCCAGCCCGATGGCGAACATCAGGAAGACGACGCCGAACTCGGCCAGGTACTGGATGCTGGCGGAATCGTGGGCAAAAGCCAGGGCGTTCGGCCCGATCAACACGCCGACGGCCAGATAGCCCAGCATGGGCGGCAGTTTCAGCAGGCGGCAGGCGACCACCCCCAGCACGGCGGCCACGAGATAGAGCAGGGCGAGGTCGAGGGAGGTCACCCGCGGATGGTATTCGTCACCTTCGCTCGCTGAATGGGGATAGTTCGGACCGGCAACGGCGCGGTACGTCCCTATAGTTCGCGCCGCCCAGGTCGCCGCGGGCTCACACCCCGGCAAAGACGACCCGGCGACACCGGTTCGCGCCGTCGAAGAGCGGCGCGTGTGATGCAACAGGGAGATCTCATGTTTACGTTGAAGGAATGGGCGCGGCGAGCTGCGCTCGGCACGCTGCTGGCCGCCACGGCCTTGTTGGGAGGCTGCGCCAGCGCCTATCTGGACGGCAGCACCAAGGAAATTGCAGCGGCGCAGTTCAAGAAGCCGCCGGCTGCAGCGCCGGTGCAGGTGCTGTTCGACTTCCAGACCAAGGGGGTGGCCAACGCGCAGGCCACGGCCATGCTGCGTGATCGCGTCTCTGCCCAGGTGAAGGCCAGCGGCATGTTCAGTGAAGTGGGCAGTGCCGCCGTACCCAATGGAGCCGTCCTCAGCATCACGCTGAACAACGTGCCGCTGACCGACAACGCCTTCTCCAAGGGATTCGTGACCGGACTGACCTTCGGCCTCGCCGGCTCGCAAGTGTCGGACGGCTACATCTGCACGGCCACCTACCGGGCGTCGGGCGACGCCGCACCCGTCGTCAAGCAGGCACGTCACGCCATCCACACGACCATGGGCGCGGCCGCGACACCGGGCAATGCCACCAAGATGCCCAACCTTCAGGAAGCAGCGTTCCAGATGACCAACCAGGTTGTCAGCAACGTGCTGAACGACATTTCCCAAGACCCCAGCTTCAAGTGAAGGACGACCGAACCATGATCCATGCCTTGCTCTCCTCCCGGGCCACCGCGCAGCGCCTGGCCCTGGTCGTCTTGCTGGCCGCGTTGACGGGCTGCGCGTCCGTGAAAATGCCCGCCCCGGCGCCCAGCGCCGCCAACGCCGAAAAGCTGCGCGCCACCAAGCTCGTGCCCGCCCAGGTCGGCAGCTTCAAGCTCGCCGCCGGCAAACCGGCCGAGATGGACACCACGCTGGGCGGCCTGCGTGGCTCGTCGCTCAGCCCGGCAGGCGGCAGCTTCGCGGGCCAGTTGCGCGATGAGATCGCCGCTGAGCTGACGGCCGCAGGCCTGCTGGACTCGAAGTCCAAGATCGTCATCGAAGGCCAGTTGACCGACAGCATGGTCGATGCCGGCATGAGCACCGGCAAGGGACGGCTGGCCGCCAAGATCCAGATCAAGCGCGAAGGCAAGACGGTGTTCGACAAGGAAGTGATTGCCGAGTCCACCTGGGAATCGTCCTTCGTTGGCGCGATCGCCCTGCCGGCAGCCATCAACCAATACGGCGCGCTCTACAAGACCCTGGTCGGCAAACTGTTCGACGACGCCGACTTCAAGCGCGCACTGGCCTCGCAGTAGGCGCCTGAGATTGCTGCCCCCAAACCGGCTGCGGCCGGTTTTCCTCTTCCTGAAGCGGGCCGAGAGTGGCAGTGGACAGCATCGCGTCGACGAGACATGCTGCAGCGCTCTGGCTCAGGAGATGCCGATGATTCACATGACCCGATCCGCGGCGGTCAGCCGCCTTGTCGCCGTGGCTGTCGCAGGCGTGACGGCGGCCGCCCCGGCCATGGCCCTTGTCGGCGGCATCGCGACGACCGAGTTCGGCCAGGTGGCCAGCGGCGTGCAGGTGCTGCCCAACTGGGTCATCACGGCCCGGCATCTGGGCTATGAGGTCGGCGACACCTTCAGCAACGGCTTCGGCAGCGCCACCGTCGCGGCGCGCTATGACGCGGCGTCAGGCGGCTTTCCGATGGACGATATCGCATTGCTGCGGCTGGAGACACCGATCGCGGCACCGTCGCTGAGCCTGGTTACCGACACCCTGTCCACCAACGCCAGCTACGCCATCGACGCGACGCTGACGACCGGGCACAACCAGCAGCCACGCGGCTATGGCTTCAGCCAGGTTCGAGAGTATTGGCCGACGGTAGACCCGGACGGCGCCGGGCCGCTCGCAGCGGTGCCGGTCCATTGGCTGATCGCCTACACCGACGGCTACACCCAGCCCTATGTGCAAGGCGGAGACAGTGGCGGCGGGCTTTTCCTGGGCCAGGTCAGCAGCCTGGCGAGCGGTGCCTCGCTGTGGGGTATTGCTTCGGGCTATGTCGCCGACCAGGACGCCAATGGCCACGACATCCACCCTCGTTCGGCCTATGTCCAGCTGTCCAGCTACCGCTCCTGGCTGGATGCGACGCTGGCCGGCGACCCGGCCGACATGCAGATGCTGGGCTGGATGACCACCGCCGTGCCCGAGCCTCCGACCGCCCTGCTTCTGATCTTGGGATTGTGTGGAATGCCACGTCGCCGACGCTAGGTTCGGCCCGGTATGCATTGCGTGCATGGGCGCATACGGACTTGGCTAGACAAGCGCTGCCGAGGGAGCGGACCTTCGCGCTACCGTTCGCCCCACTCAAAGTTACGGAGCGTTTCATGCCCAATTTGTCCTTTGTTTCGCCGACGCGAAACAGCCCGTGGGGAACCTATCTGTCGCAGATTGATGCGGTCGAGCCCTACCTCGGCGGCCTGGCCCGCTGGGTCGAGACGCTGCGCCGCCCCAAGCGCGCGCTGATCGTCGACATCCCCATCGAGATGGACAACGGCAGCATCGCCCACTTCGAGGGCTACCGTGTGCAGCACAGCCTGACGCGCGGCCCGGGCAAGGGCGGCGTGCGCTACCACCCCGACGTCACGCTGGAAGAAGTGATGGCCCTGTCGGCCTGGATGACGATCAAGAACGCCGCGGTGAACCTGCCCTATGGCGGCGCCAAGGGCGGCATCCGCGTCGACCCCAAGCTGCTGAGCCTCAAGGAGCTGGAGAAGATGACGCGCCGCTACACCAGCGAGATCGGCATCATCATCGGCCCGCAGCAGGACATCCCGGCGCCGGACGTCAACACCAACGGCCAGATCATGGCCTGGATGATGGACACCTATTCGATGAACACCGGCGCCACGGCGACCGGCGTCGTCACCGGCAAGCCCATCGAGCTGGGTGGCTCGCTGGGCCGCGTGGCCGCCACCGGCCGCGGCGTCTTCGTCGTCGGCCGCGAAGCGATGCGCCGCCTGGGCCAGCCGCTGGAAGGCGCGCGCATCGCGGTGCAGGGCTTCGGCAACGTCGGCTCCATCGCCGCCAAGCTGTTCGCCGCCAATGGCGCCAAGGTCGTCTGCGTGCAGGACCACACCGGCACCATCCTGAACGAGAACGGCTTTGACATGCAGAGCCTGCTCGACCACGTGGCCGCCTACAAGGGTGTGGCGGGCTTTGCCGGTGCCGACAAGATCAGCGACGAGAACTTCTGGGACGTGGCCAGCGATGTGCTGATCCCGGCCGCTCTGGAAGGCCAGATCACGGCCGAGCGCGCCAAGCGCATCAAGACCCGCCTGGTGCTGGAAGGCGCCAACGGCCCGACCACGCCGGACGGCGAGGCCGTGCTGGCCGACCGCGGCATCGTCGTTGTGCCCGACGTGATTGCCAACGCCGGTGGCGTGACGGTGTCCTATTTCGAGTGGGTGCAGGACTTTTCGTCCTTCTTCTGGACCGAGGACGAGATCAATGTCCGCCTGGACAAGATCATGATCGGTGCCTTCAAGCACATCTGGGAAACCAGTGAGCTGCACAAGATCACGCTGCGCACCGCCGCCTTCACGGTGGCCTGCACGCGGGTGCTGCAGGCGCGCGAGGAGCGCGGCCTGTACCCGTAATCCGCGCTGGGCCCCGCCCATGCACCGCCGCCAGCCGCCGCAAGGCCTGGCGGCGGTGCAGTTTCAAAGTAGGTACGTAGGCACAATTCGGTCAGCCCGCATGGACAGCCCCCTAGAAGTTGGCAAAGTCATGCGCCCTGGTCATGACTCACGAACTGCCTGAATCCCCACCCGCCGGCCTTGATCGCCGGCAATTGCTGCGCGGCGCGCTGGCGTCAGCGCTGCCGACGCTGGGCCTGCCCGCGGCGGCCGCTTCCGGCCCGCTGATCGTCGGCGGCCTGCCGGTCACCTGCAACTTGACGCTGCCGGTGGCCTGCTCGGCACGCCTGGCGTCCAACAAGGCCTCCGGCAGCTCGGCCTTCCAGTTCGAGTACAGCAAGTACAACGGCTGGCCCGAGATCAAGGAGTCGCTGATGACCGGCGGCATCCAGGCCGCCTACATGCTGGCGCCCCTGGTCATGGACCTGGCGGACAAGAAGATCCCGGTCAAGATCGTCTCGCTGGGCCATCGCTCGGGCGCCGTCATCATGGTGCGCACCGACTCGCCCTACAAGAAGTTCAAGGACCTGACGGGCAAGCGCATCGCCATCCCCAGCCGCTTCGCGGTGGACTTTCTGTTCCTGCGCAAGATGCTGGCCCAGGAGGGCATGACGCCCAAGGACATCCAGATCGTCGAGATGCCGCCGCCCGACATGCCGGCCGCCCTCTTTGCCAAGGCCGTGGACGCCTATTGCACCGGCGAGCCCTTCGGCGCCTCGGCCCAGCGCGCCGGCTATGCCAGGCCGCTGCGCATGACGCGCGACGAATGGCGCAACTACATCTGCTGTGTGCTGACGGTGCGCGAGGAGCTCATCAAGGAGAACCGGCCGCTGGTGCAGGACCTGGTGAACCACGTGCAGGGTGCCGGCAACTGGCTGGACCTGCAGGCCGCCAACCGCGAGAAGGCCATCCAGATCGCCGCCGGCCGCAAGTTCTTCAACCAGGACCCCAACATCCTGCGCTTCGTGATGGAGAACCCGACGGACCGCGTCACCTATGGCGACCTGCGCATGATCCGCGCCGAGTTCGACGACCTGATGCAGCTGTCCATCGAGGCCGGCACGCTCAAGGCCCCGGTGGCCTACGAGAAATACGTGGACGACAGCTTCGTCAAGGCGGCCAAGGCCGCGCCCATCCCGATATGAAACGCCGCGCCCTGTTGTGGGCCGCGCTGCCTTTGACGGCGCAGGCTGCGCCGACGCTGAAGGCCGGCGTCTTCGAGCCCGCCCAGGCAGCGCCCGAGTTCGCTCTCCAGGGCAGCGACGGTGCCGCCCTCAATCTCGCCCGCTTCAAGGGCAGGCTGGTGCTGTTGGTGTTCGGCTTCACCCACTGCCCCGAGGTCTGCCCGACGACGCTGGCCACGCTCGCCCAGGCGCGCAAGCAGCTCGGCGCGGACGCGGCGGACGTGCAGGTCGTCTACGTGACGGTGGACCCGGCGCGAGACGACGTCGCGCGCATCCGCCAATACCTCGCCGCCTTCGACCCGACCTTCATCGGCGGCACCGAGGCACCGGACAAGCTGGCCGCGATGCGCAAGCGCTATGGCGTCGTCGCCGAGAAGATCGCGCCCAAGCAAGGCAACGCCTACGGCATGAACCACTCCACGTCGGTCTGGCTGATCGACCGCACCGGCAAGCTGCGGGCCATGATGCCTTATGGCCATGAGGCCAAGGACTTCGTGCACGACCTCAAGCTGCTCTTGGCTTCGAAGTGAGAAAGCGTTGGGTCTGGCTCCTGCCGGTCACGTTGCCGCTGGCCCTGGTGGCCTGGGCGGCGCTGGCGCCCATCGAACTGCCCACGCGCGACGAGCTGTTCGAGATCCCGCAAGGCACCTATGCCCGCCGCATGGCCGGTGACAAGGTCGAGATCCTCCCGGACCGCATCGATCTGACGCTGGGCCTGAACGACGTGCTGCTGCTGCGCAACCGCGACGAGGTGCCGCAGCAGTTCGGCCCCGTGCTCATCATGCCGGGGCAGAGTTTTCGCCTGCCCTTCGAGGTCGCATCGACCTATAGCTTCGCGTGCAGCGCACATGCCAGCGGCCAGATGGCCGTCGTCGTCGCGCCAACGCCAGCGCGCGGCTGGCCAGCATTGCAATGGCGCTGGCAACGCCTCATGAAGAACCACTGGAAGGAGGGGCGGTGAACCTGCGCCTGAATCGAATCCTGCCGCCGCTGGCGGTCATTGCCCTGGTCATCGCGGCCTGGTGGGGCATCGTCGTCTACACCGAGAGCCCCATCTTCCCGACACCCTGGGCCGTCGTCACCGGCACGCTGGAGCTGGCCCAGGACGGCACGCTGTGGGAGCACATCACCGCGTCGCTGATGCGCGTGGGCATCGGCTTCGGCCTGGCCATGCTGATCGGCATCCCGCTGGGCCTGTGGATGGGCTGGGTGGCCGGCGCCTACCGCACCTTCAACCCGATCTTCCAGATGCTGCGGCCGATCTCGCCGATTGCCTGGATCCCGCTGGCCATCCTGTGGTTCGGCGTCGGCGACACCTCGCCCATCTTCCTGATCTTCATCTCCTCCGTGTTCCCGCTGATCGTTCAGACGACCTCGGGCGTGCACACCATCGATCGGCGCTACCTGCGCGCGGCCACCAACTTCGGCGTGTCGCGCGCGGTGATGTTCCGCCGCGTCGTCATCCCGGCCGTGCTGCCGGAAATCATCATCGGCATGCGCATCGGCATCGGCGTGGCGTGGCTGGTCGTCGTGGCGGCCGAGATGATCGCGCTGCGCTCGGGCCTGGGCTATCTCATCATGGATTCGCGCAATGCCGGCAACCGCTATGACCTCGTCATCGCCAGCATGATCCTCATCGGCGTCATCGGCCTGCTGCTGGACGGCGTGACCCGCCTGCTCGAAAAACTCAAGACCGTCCGTTGGCGCTATGTCCGATAACAAGACTCCCAAGATCGCTGTCAATGGTCTGACGAAGAGCTTCAAGTCCGCCAAGGGCGGCCAGCTGCCCGTCATCCAGGGTGTGGATTTCGACGTCGCCGAAGGCGAGTTCGTCGCCATCGTCGGCCCTTCCGGCTGCGGCAAGTCGACGTTGATGAACATCCTCGCGGGCTTCGAAAAGACCGACGGCGGCTCGCTGCTGATCGACGGCCAGCCCCATCCCGGCCCCAGCCCCCAGGGCATCGTCATCTCGCAATACGGCTCGGTCTTCCCCTGGCTGACGGTGCAGCAGAATCTGATGTTCGGCCTGACCGGCCAGGAGCATGGCGTCGATGCCGAGCGCGTCAAGCTGGCCGATCACTACGCCGCCATGGTGGGGCTCAAGGGCTTCGAAGGTGCCTACCCGCACGAGCTGTCGGGCGGCATGCTCAAGCGCGTGGAGCTGGCGCGGGCCTTCATCGTCAAGCCCGAGATCCTGTATCTGGACGAGCCCTTCTCGGCGCTGGACGCGCTGATGAACCTGCGCATGCGCAACGAGCTGCTGCGCATCCTGGCCGAAGAAAAGCACACGGTGCTGCTCATCACCCACGACGTCGACGAGGCCCTCTACATGGCCGACCGCATCCTCGTGCTGTCGCCCCGGCCCACGCGCATCCAGGCCCGCTTCGAGCTGGACATGCCGCACCCGAGGCGGTTGATCAGCCCGGAAATGGATGCGCTGCGCGAGGCGATCCTGAAGGAACTCGGCCTGGAAATGCCCGCTTAGAAAAATGAAGCCCCTCGGCCAAGGAGTACCTTGGCCGGTCCCCCGAGGGGACGGCGATGCTCGCGGTATCGAACCGCAAGCACATCGCCAGCGCGGACCGGCTAGGGAGCGGCCCGGCGCTCGACCCGCAAAGAATTCACACGGCCGCGGCGGGCTTCAGAACCGCACCAGTGCTGTCCAGCACGCGCAGCGTCACGGGAATGGCCGGCGCCACGCTCTGCGTGACGGTGCAGAAGTCCTCGAAGGTGTCCAGCACACGCTGAATGTGGCCGAGCTGGTCGGCTGGCTTGCCCAGGTGCAGGTCCACCGCCAGGCCCTGCACGCGGTTGCGTCCGCGCTCGTTCCTGCCGACGGTCGCCTTGACCCCGGTGCGCAGCGGCGAGGGGTCGTCCTTGTACTTCTGGCAGGCAAACCACAGCGACGCGGAGAGGCAATTGCCGATGGCCGAGGCCAGCAGTTCGACCGGATCGGGCCCCAGCCCGGTGCCGAAGGGCACGGGCTCGTCCGATAGCAGCACCGGCAGCTCCGGCGCGTAATGGTGTTCGAACTGGTAGCCCTGACGCTGGATCAAGGTGACGCTGGGGTTGTCCATGATGGCCTTTCTTAGATGTGTTTGCTGATCACAAGGTTTCAAGTTGGAGGTCATGTCGCCACCAGCGCAAGCAACACAAAACCCTGACCTGCTTAGTCGTCGAACTCCTCATACGCCTCTTTGGTCTGACGTTGTCGAGCCATCTCTCGCCTTGCGTCTGCGAGGAGCTCCTCAAACAAGTCCCGTGTTGGTTCCACCCGGCTGAGCGTCGCCAGCATGTCCAGGCAATGCCGCTCAAGCTTTTCATCCTCTGGAAACGGTTCGCCAGGTGTGCCGCCTCTAATCCCTGAGCGAGCGGATGACGAAATGGCCGAACGGATGTCCCGGACGGCCTCGTCGCCGATCATCTCCGCCGCGTTGAGAACATCTCGCGGGAATGCTGGATGGTCGTAGATGAGGTTGGGCTGTGCCTCCCATAGGATCGCACTCACCACCTGTGCCTGCTGAACAGAGCCCGCGCGCATCCAAGCGAGGAGCGTCCCCAGGAATTCGGCGTTGTAGTCGCCGCAAAGGCCAGCTACGGCTTCGGCAAACCAGCGCCGCGTCCGATGGTCAACCACATAGCCATCCGACCAAGCAAGGAGGTCGCAGAGATGCCGACTACCTTGCTTCGCGTTAAGGAGCTTCAGGTCGTCATTTCCATGGCGCTCCCGTTCAAACGGAGCGTAGGACCAGTCGTCCTTTCCGGGCGCCGTCTTGAGCCTTTCCTTGATGAACTCAAGCACAGCAGATGGATTGGCCTCAAGGGAGGTCTTGATAAACGCTCGAACCCAGTAGTCGTCCAGCGTTGATATCTCTAGAAGCTTGTTGAGCAGCTCCGACCGCCTTGGATTGATGTGCTCTGCAGCAATCAAATTCTTGCCGCTGAGCCACATGAACACATTGTGTGTCGCCCTCGGATGAACGTGCAGATCCATGCTGCAAGCGAGGTCCACGGCAAGCGCCGGGCTCGTCTTCGCGATCGACCGGATCATTTGCGTTGCAATGCCGAGCACGCGCGGAACCTCGGATGCAAAAAGGCGCCGGAATAGGCGCACCTCTACTTCGTTGTAGGGCCTGTCAGGCTCGTAGCTAGCGTAGGCCTGAGCCAACTGGACCAGAGCATCCGGTGAAGTCTCCGACCTCGATATGTACTCGTCGACCAGGTCCGTCTCGCCTGCGGATACGGCCACGCCAAGCGCCACACCGACATACCATGAAAGCTCACCTGCGATCCCATCCCGATCCATTGCCAATAGCGTGCGGGCCAGGCGTGGCACCTTTTCCAGCAAGTAGCTTGTGAGCATGTGCGGCGAACCAAAGTCGCGACCGGCGATGGATGCGATGCCATCCAATGCATCTCGGAGCTCCACAAGAAGCGCTGCCGGGTCGTCGAACCGCTCCATCAACACTTGAGCAAGCGCAACTTGTTCGACCTCGTGCTCCTCTCGCTGAAGGTCCTCGGAGAGTTCCCACGTTTCCGTACCCCAACCGTCCAAAAGGGATCGTGTCAGTCGAGTGCGCAGATCCCTTGCCAATAGCGAGATGATTCCCCTCGCCAGGACCGCGTTCTCTTCAAATCCACGAACGTGCCAAGACACAGACTGGGCCACTCTGTACAAGACAACCGGGTGTATCGCCGCGCCCTCCTCTTCGAGGATCGCGAGCGTCACCTCCAGAACTCTTCGATGCTCGTGTCTCCACCTCTTGGTGGAGTCTCCGTGTCTCGGACTAGTCAGCGCATGAGCCAAGGTCGCCGCGGCCAGGTATGCCTTGTTCGTCGATCCCTCTCGAAGGTACTTCAGCAGCGTATCGACCACCTTGTTCCTGACCGTGCTCACTGCGTCCACCAGGATCGTGCTGCGACCGATGCTGACAGTAAAGCCCGAGTAGGTTCTCAGCTCGACCTCGGGCTCAAGCGGTGCCTCGAGAATTTCAAACGGCGTGTAGGCACCATTGAAAGAGCTCGGCCGATCCAGAAGCTCGATGGCAATGTCTACCACTCGCTCCACGTACTCGATAGGCTTGTTTACGCCGAACTCTGCGAGTTCCTTGAAGAGGCGAACCCCGTGCCTCATCGTTGAGTTCAGTGCGCGATCATCCTTGTGTCCGGCCCTCCAAAGGAGGCGACATGCTTCATCGACGTGGTCGTAGGTGTAGGCAGCGTTCCTGATCATGCTGCACACGGTCCCGTCAGTACCGTGCCCTTCGTCGACGAGTCTTTTTGCGAAGTCGAGCGCGAATCGCGGCTGATAGTAGGCGACCGCCTCGACGGCCTCCACATGCGGGTGGTGGTATTCCTCTCCCCAGCGCAGCCTCGGGAGCAGACTCCGCAACAAAGCACTGTCATCAGTCCTGCCTTCCCGAAGACGCCAATCCAACCTTCCCAGGTTCACGAACAGATGCTTGAGCTGGTCGCCATTTGCTTCGTCGAAGACCTTAAGCACGCGTCCGTTGATGGAGCCTTTGCCATCAAGATAGTTGGTCCGAAGGATCTCGTCTGCGAGCAGATCTGGAGCCAACCTGTACCGAAGACCTCGCTTGAAGAGCACACCCGCATCGTTCAAGAGACGCATGAGTCGTGTGGCGTCAGCTTGCTCAACCTCTTCGACCTTTAGTAGAAGTTCTAGAAGACGAGGGTCGTCTGGAGCGACCGGCTGAAGTAGTGCGACGGTCCGCAGGACCGCTTGGAGTTTGCCAACATCCTGCCCCGTAACGAGAGTCGCCGTTATGACGTCTTGCAGCCTAGCCAACAGATAGGTTCTGAACTGGTCCGCGTTGTTGAGGAGCTCCAGCGAAAACTCGGCTTTCGCCGTGAGCTGAGCAGCAAGAACTGTGACCAGCGGGGTGGTGACTGTTGCTCGAGCTATCTCCTCAGCAGCTTGGGTTGGTCCGCCGCAAGCCTCCAGAACAGAATGTGCCAGCGCTTGAGCATCCTCCCGGGTCTGCTGCGTTAGCTCAACGCACCGAACGTCTTCCCCCAAAAGACCAACCTCGGCCGCTTGCAGTCGAACGTCCTCCTTCGAGTACGGACGCAACGCCATCAATAGCCGTGTTTTGTTTTCCGGGTTGGCTGCATATCTGAGCAGTAGCCCCAGGTCCTCACGCTCGTGCGCATCGTCCACGCACAGGAGTACCTCCGTCTCGTGAACATCACGAAGAAGGTCCAAGTGCTGGACCTTAATCTCTTCTGTCTGGGAGACGAACCGCACTCGGCGCCGCTTGTCCTCAGCAAGTAGCTCTGCGACCTCGCGAAAGACACGCGTCTTGCCGGCCCCAGCCGCGCCAATCATCAGCTCAACCGGCGCCTTCTCTTCTCGAGCCCACTGCACGATCTCGTCCACCTCACGCCTGCGCCCCACCAGCGGCCAGGTGTGATTGAAAAAGCGCTCACGGATGAGGAAGTGCTTAAAGAAATCCTCTACCCGTTGAAAGGGCGTTCGCTCGTCGCTCCCCAGCAGCGCCATTCGCTGACCGCCGAAGTAGAGATCGATCAGGTCACGACGGTCATCTTGTGGGAGCTCATGAAAGCGCCTGGTGATGTCCTCTCGGTCCCACAGCTCCCATCCTGGATGCGTGCGGATGGCATCGCGAGAGTCCGTGCTTGCGACCAGAGACAGGAGCAGAACTTTGAGATCCGCCGCGTAGGTCTGCTTGACAACAGCCGTGTGCACCTTTTGCGGCCCGAAGGACTCGACTCTCTTGCACTGGAACGTGTGGGTACCAAACGACCCCGCCGCGAGGATGTCGATGCCGCGTTGGTCGTGCCCTTGCTTGCCGTAGCGATTGACCGTTCCGCCTCGCGGGCGGTAGTGCCGCGAAAGAAGTGCGGCGCAGAAGCTTTCGAACGAGTCCGGGGAGAGCGCCGACAAAGGAAGCGGCCGCTCAACGGTCTGGGTGATGGTGGTCACGCCCGAAGGCTGGGACGCGTACCCTGCTGCGGCCAGGAGCTCACCAGGCTTCGCATTAAGCAGTTGCTCCAACGCGGGGATCTCCTTGGCTCTTGGGCGACCTGTTCCTTTTTCCCAGCGGCTCACGGATTGTTGAGCAACGCGCAGCGCACTGGCCAGTGCGGCTTGCGAGTCGAAGCCCCCTGCCACCCTAAGCCGGGCCAACAACTCTCCGAACATCCTATAAGGCGGCTTATAATTCAACTCGTTCATGTGAGTGACATTCGTATTACTCTTTTAATAGAGTACCATAATGTCATCCATCGGGGCGCCGGCATGGCTGTCCAGATCCCGCCCGCCAGCGGGCAGGGTTTTTTTGGACTCCGCAGCAATGTCAAAGCTCTTCGTCTCGTACAGCCACAAGGACGAACCACTGAAGAACCAGTTGGTGTCGCACCTTGCACTCCTTGTCCGTCAGGGTCACGTCGAGCCCTGGCATGATCGCTGCCTCAGAGCCGGCGACGATTTCGGTGCTGGCATTGACGCCAACCTGGAGTCAGCGGACATCATCCTGCTGCTCATCAGCGCGGACTTCCTGGCGTCCGACTACTGCTACTCACTCGAGATGACGCGCGCCATGCAGCGGCACGCGACCGGCGAAGCGCGAGTTATTCCGGTGATCCTGCGCCACTGCGACTGGCACGGCGCGCCGTTCGGCAAACTCCTTGCAGCACCGCGCGATGGCCAGCCCGTGACGACATGGATGCACATCGACGAAGCGCTCCTGGACGTGGCGAACCAGATCCGAAAGGCGCTGGGCATCCGGGGCGGCGTTGCGCCCGCGTCCGCAGCGGCGGCGGCCCCGCGCGGCGATGCCTACTCGGCACGAGTGCCCGTTGCGTTGCCTAGATCCAGCAACACGCGCATTCCACGCGTCTTCACGGAGAAGGACGTCGACGACTTCCTTCACAGCACCTTCGCATTCGCCTGTGAGTTCTTTCAGGGGTCGATTAAGGCCGTGGAGGAGCAAAACCCCGGCGTTACCGGAAAAGTGGAGAAGATCGACTCCCGGTGCATGACCGCCATCCTCTATCGCCACGGCAGCAAGGTCGCCGAATGCTCGATCCGGCGGTCGGGCCTGAGTCGCAGCAATGGCATCGCGTTTTCTTATGACTCGTCCATCATGCAGGGCTCTTTCAACGAGCTCCTGACCGTTGAGCCCGGAGCCTATGAACTCGGCTTCAAAGCCATGGGCATGGCGTGGTCCGGCAGGGCGCCAAAACAGCTGAACCAACAGGAAACCGCCGATTTCCTGTGGAGCCTGTTTATCCGGCAGGCCCAAAGCTGACTGTTGCCCACCCTCGCGTTTGAAGGGCTGGGCGCAAAACTCTAGAGAGGCGATGAGGACCGCTAAGTTCGAAACTTTGTTAGCCGCCTTGACGGCCGCCGACCTCAGCGCAGGTCGTCCGTCTCGAAATAGATCTCGGTCAGGCCCTTGGCCTGGAAGGCCCGTTGGACGGCAGCGTTAGGCTTCTTGACGCCTTGCAGCGCGACGTCGGCCTCGCCGCGCTTGACTGGCGCCTTCAGGCACACGATGTGGTCGAAGTCCGGGCGGCGGTCGATGGTCTTGACCGCGAACCACTCGCTGCCTTTGCCGATCAGCCGATAGCGCCCGATCGATGCCTCGCGTTGAGCGGGGCTCAGCCGCCGAAACAGCATCACCTCATCGACGACGACGCGCTGCTCGGCCGACTGTGGCTTGCCGCCGCGCTCGAAATGGCCCTCGAAGAAGCGCGCCTTGAATTCGCGCAGCGGCTTGGCGTGGCCCGGCGTGAAGCGCAGCAGGTCGAAGGTCTCGGGGTCGAAGGTCCACAGCCCCGGCTTGCGGGCCAGCGTCTCGCGCAGTGCCTTGTCGGCGGCCGTATCGGCGAGGTGAAAGCGCAGCAGCACCTGGCTGTCATGCGGCGTGTGGAACATCGGCAGGTGCGAGGCATACAGGCCCTCGCGGCCGCCGAACACGGCCATGCCATGGCCGCCGAACGCGGACTCAGCAGTCTCTTCGGCCCAGGCCAGAGCCGGCAGCAGTGCGGCGAATGCAAAGGTACGGCGCTTCATGCGGCGCATCTTCGCCCTCAATGGCCGCATATGAAGCAAAACCCGATCAACGGTCGATGCCGGTCCGGATGGGCATCGCAGAGTTCAGCGTTGTGAGCCCGCGCTTACATTGCCGCCTGCCTGCACCGTCCGTGGCAGCCTTGCCGCTTCGCGTTCCGTCTGCCCGGCTGATGGGCACGCTGAATGCCGCACCTTCCCCTGAATGTCCCTGTCATCGGATCCCGGCCCGGCGGCGTTGCGCGCGGGCCCCGGCGCCCGCCCGGCAACAAAGCGCCCTTTCGCGGACGGAATAATCGACCCATGCATCGCCTCTGCTCCCTGACCTTGTCCGCCTTCCTGCTCCTCACGCTGCTGGCTGGCTGCGGCGGCCTGCCCTCCAGGTCGACGAAAGCCGAGAAATCGGTCTACCAGGGTGAGAGCTTTGCTGCCGAGGAGACTTTCTCGCGGCTGTTCGACGCCAATGTCGACGACACCTGCGAGGCCGCCCGGCGCGCCCTGCTCAGCCAGGGCTATGTGATCAGCAAGGCGGAAAGCGGTGTCGTGCGCGGTGCCAAGCACTTCCAGCCCGCGGGCGAGGTGCATGTGGAGATCGCATTCAACGTTGTCTGCGTCGGCGATGGCCCCAAGCAGCAGATCGCGACGGCCTATGTCAGCGCCCAGCAGGACCGCTACGCGCTGAAGAAAAGCAACCAGGCCGCCAGCCTCGGCGTCAGCGCGCTGGGCTCGATCTCGGTGCCGCTGTCATCGAGCGATGACTCCCTCGTCAAGGTGGCCTCCGAGACCATTCCCGCGGGCGAGTTCTACGACCGCTTCTTCACGCTGATGCAGCGCATGGTGCGCGAGAACACGGCACAGCGCTGACCCTGGGCCCGTGAAGCTTGCGCCGCGCTGATTGCGGACGAATCGGCATTGCGTCACACCCACGCCGGCCATGGCCCGCCTAGGATGGGCTCGCCATGGCCGAGCCACTGCCCCCTTTTGCACTGCCTGCCCGGTGGCCGCTGGCGGGGTTCAAGCGGCTGATCCACGCCGCCTGGGAGGTGCCGGGCGATCCGGCAGAGGCGGCCAAGCTGCGGGACGACCAGTGGCGCGCCGTCGTCGGCCAGTTGCCTGCCTCGGTCGTGGCCACGGCCATCGCCATCGCGCTGCTGCTGGGGGTGCTGAAAGGGCGCATCGACCTGCTACCCGTCGCGCCCACGCTGATGGCACTGGTGGCGCTCAACGGCTTCAACTTCGCGCTGTGGCGGCATGAACGCCACGGCCGCCCGCCCGACGCACCGCCGCGCGGCATCCGCGCCGGCCTGCTGCTGGCGCTGGACCTTTTTGCCGGCGGCGTGCTGGACGCGGTGCTGCTGCTGCAGGTTGCCCAGCAGGCCGAGCCCGGCCTGCACGCGCCGCTGGTGGCCACCGCGGCCGGCGCCATTGCCGCCGCAGCCTGGATGTTCGCGCTGCTGCCCGCCGTGGCCATCGGCTGGGTGCTGGGCGCCTGCGGCACGCTGGCCGTGGGCATCGCGCTGCTGCCCCTGCCCTGGATGGACGGGCTGCTGCCGTTGCTGCCGCTGTACGCCATCGCGCTGTGCATGGCGGCACTGCTGAATGCCCGCCTCTTCCTGCTGGGCCGCCACGCCCAGCACGAGGCCGCACGGGACCGGCTCACGGTGTCGCTGCTGCTGCGCGACTTCGAACATCACGCCAGCGACTGGCTGTGGGAATTGGGCCGCGACGGCCGGCTGCGCCATGTCTCGCAGCGCATGGCCGAAAGCCTGGGCCAGCGGGCGCAGGACCTGATCGGCGAGCCGCTACTGGCCGTACTGGCCCACCAGCTGCCCGCCAACAACGCCGACGCCCAGCAGCGCCTGGACCGACTGGGCGACGCGCTGCTGGCGACCGAACCGCTGAGCGATCACGCCCTGCATCTGCGGGTTGGCGGCGAGGATGTCTGGTGGACGCTCAGCGGGCGGCGCCTGGAAGGCGACGGCGGCTGGCGCGGCGTGGGCAGCGATATCAGCGAGGTGCGCGAGCGCGAACGCGAGCTGCTGCGCCTGACCGACCAGGACACCGTCACCGGCCTGGCCAACCGCCACCAGTTCCACCGCCGCCTGGCCCTTTATCTCGGCGGCGGCGGGCCCATCTCGCCGTGCACCGTGCTGCTGCTGGACCTGGACTGCTTCAAGCAGGTCAACGACAGCCTGGGCCATGCCGCCGGCGACCACCTGCTGGCCGCCGTGGGCGAGCGGCTGCACGACAGCCTGGCAGCGCGGCGCGGCAACGGCGACCTGGTCGCGCGGCTGGGCGCCGACGAATTCGCCGTGCTGCTGCGCGGCGAGCTCAGCCCCGAAGCCATGCAACGCCTGGGCAAGCAATTGCGCTCGGCCCTGCGCGTGCCGGTTTCCATCGACGGCAACGAGATCGACGTGCGCGTCAGCATCGGCGCGGCCTGCGCGCCACGCCATGCCCAGGCAGCCGACCCGCTGCTGCGCGCTGCCGACCTGGCCCTGTTCGCCGCCAAGGCCGCCGGGCGCGACCGCCTCGTGCTCTACGAGCCGGCCCTGCAGCAGGCCGCCCAGGACCGCCTCGCCCTGCTGGCCGACCTGCGGCTGGCGCTGGACGCGGATCAACTGGAGATGCACTACCAGCCACAGATCGAGCTGGCCACGGGCAAGCTGCGGGGCTTCGAGGCGCTGATGCGCTGGCGCCATCCCGTGCGCGGCCTGGTGCCACCGGCCGTCTTTATCCCGTTGGCCGAAGACAGCGGCCTCATCATCACCATCGGCGCCTGGGCCCTGCTCATCGCCTGCCGCGACGCAGCGCGCTGGCCGGGCGAGCTGCGCGTCGCCGTCAACGTGTCGGCCCTGCAGTTCGAGCGCAGCCCCATCGAGCTGCATGTGCTGGAGGCGCTGGAGCGCACCGGCCTGCCTGCCGACCGCCTGGAGATCGAACTGACCGAATCGGCCCTGCTGAAGGACAGCCAACACGCCATCGACCTGCTGACGCGGCTGCGCGCCCTGGGTGTGCGCACTGCGCTGGACGACTTCGGCACCGGCTTCTCGTCGCTGGCCTATCTGCGCCGCCTGCCGCTGGACCAGCTCAAGATCGACCGCGCCTTCATCGCCGATCTCGACCACCCGCAGGCCGGCGCGACGGCACGCGCCATCGTCGCGGCCATCCATGACCTCGCCCAGGCCCTGGGCCTGCACACGGTGGCCGAGGGCATCGAGACTGCCGAGCAGCACCAGGTGCTGACCGAGCTGGGCTGCAGCCTGGGCCAGGGCTTTCTGTTCGCCCAGGCCCTGCCGCGCGATGCCACCCAGGCCTTCGTCGAGCTGGCCCACCGCCAGGGCCTGGGCGCCGCGCGCGAGGCCCACCTCGACTCCGTCAATCCCCCGCTGACGGTCTGGCCGTCGACACGGCTGCAGCTGCGCAGCCTGCTGCAGCTGCCTGACACGCGCTTCAGCGGCGGCGAATTCTGAGCGGCCAAGTCGGCGGCCTGACGGCTTTCAGGGGTCCGTACAGTCGCGCGGCCGTCCTCAGGCGAAGGCGAACCTCCCCCGGATCTGCGGGGTCTGCCACTCGTTTGCAGGACAAGCCCGGTTGAAAGCGGGTGAAGCGCCGCCCAAGCTCTTCACACCGGAGGGATTCCGGGCAAGGAGACAAGCATGAGAACCCTGTCCACCCTGATGAGCCGCGCGGCCGTGGCCGGCATGGCTTTGCTGCCCGCCCTGGCTCAGGCCCAGGCCAATTGCGGCCAACCAGGCACGCCGCCGTGCCCGACGCCGGAGCCCGGCAGCTGGCCCCTGGTGGCGCTGGCTCTGGGCGTACTGGTCGCCGTCAAGTTCATTCGGCGCAAGTAACCCCGCCCGCCGGGCTCGCCAGAGACCGGCCCATGCCTAGGCTGCGCGCGTGTTGACGGCCAGCTGGGCGGCAAAGGCCCGCTGGTAGGCAGGGCGGGCTTCGCCGCGGGCGACGTAGGCAGCCAGGCTGGGGAACTCGTTCAGCAGGCCGGACGGCCTGACGCGCAACAGCACCGACACCATCAGCAGGTCACCCGCGCTGAAATCGCCGTCCAGCCATTGGGCATCACCCAGGCGGGCGGCCAGTTGGGTCAGCCGCGCCCGCACCCGGTTCTCGACCAGAGGCTGGCGCTCGTCCTTCCAGGGTTTGTCGCCTTCCGCGAACTTGACGATGACGAGTTCGAGGATGGGCGGCTCGACCGAGTTGAGCGCGGCGAACATCCACGTGATGGCCCGTGCCCTGGCGTTGGCATCGGCGGGGAACAGGCCCGGCCGGCGCTCGGCGATGTGCAGCACGATGGACCCGGTCTCGAACAGCGTGAGGTCGCCTTCCTCGTAGGTGGGGATCTGGCCGAAGGGATGCAGCGCCAGGTGAGCGGCCTCCTTCATCGCCGGCATGGGCACCAGGCGAACCTCGTAGGGCAGGCCGGTTTCCTCGAGGGCCCAGCGCACGCGCGTGTCGCGCGCCAGCCCCTTGCCGCCGTCGGGCGAACGGTCAAAGGCGGTGATGGTGATGGTCATGGTGGCAATCCTTCCGGTTCAGTTGGCCAGTCGCCTGGCCCGTTCCGTCAGCAGCTCGCGCTGCACCTCGTTGTCCGTCAGCTCCGCGGCCCGCAGATAGGCCTCGCGCGCCTCGCCGACGCGGCCCAGGCGTTCGAGCACGTCGGCCTGGGCGCCGGCGAGGAAGGGGTAGCGCTTGAGCTGCGGCTCGGCGGCCAGTTGCTCGAGCAGCGGCCAGGCGGCGGCCGGCCCGTCGGCGAAGCTGACGGCCACGGCGCGATTCAGCGCGATCACGGGCGAGGGGTTGAGCGCGAGCAGGCGGTCGTAGCCGCCGACGATGGCGTGCCAGTCGGTGTCCTCGGCACGCGCCGCGCGCGCATGGCAAGCCGCAATTGCTGCCTGCAAGGTGTAAGGCCCTGGCTCGCCCAGGCTCAGCGCGCGCTCCAGCGCCGCCAGCCCACGGCGGATCAGCAGCGGGTCCCAGCGGCGGCGGTCCTGGTCGGGCAGCAGCACGGGGCGGCCCTGGGCGTCCAGCCGCGCGGGCAGGCGCGAGGCCTGGATCTCCAGCAGGGCGGCCAGGCCATGCACTTCGGCGTCTTGAGGCAGCAGGTGCTGCAGCTGGCGCACCAGGCGCAGGGCTTCGTCGCACAGGGCCGGCCGCAGCAGGCTGGCGCCGCTGCCGGCGCTGTGGCCCTCGTTGAAGATCAGGTAGACGACCGCCAGCACGGCGCCCAGGCGCTGCTCGCGTTCGTCGGCGCTCGGCAGCTCGTAGGCCTGGCCATTGAGCGCCTTCTTGGCGCGCACGATGCGCTGGGCCACGGTGGCCTCGGGCTGCAGGAAGGCGCGTGCGATCTCGGGCGTCTCCAGGCCGCCGAGCAGGCGCAACGTCAGCGCGACCTGGGCCTCGCGCGGCAACACCGGGTGGCAGGCGATGAAGATCAGGCGCAGCTGCTCGTCGCCGATCGCGGCCTGGTCACGGGCGGCGTCGAGGTGGTCGACGAAGTCGGGCACGACGTGGGTGCCGGCGGCCTCATCGTCGGCCGCGAGGTGCTCATGCTCGCGCTCCAGCATCGCGCGGCGGCGCAGCCGGTCCAGGGCCTTGTTGCGAGTGGCGGTCATCAGCCAGGCGGCAGGGTTGTTGGGCTGGCCGTCGCGCGGCCAGTTCTCCATGGCAGCGATGAGGGCGTCCTGGGCACAGTCCTCGGCCTCGTCGAGGTCGCGCAGCATCTTGGCCGCCGCGCCCACGAGGCGGCTGCGCTCGATGCGCCAGACGCCGGCGGCAAGTTCAGCATGGCTCACGGCTTCAGGTGCCGTCGTAGGCGCGCTTGAGGGCCGCGAGATCGATCTTCTGCATGCGCCAGATGGCCTGGAAGACGCGCTGCACGCGGGCCGGGTCGGGGTCCCTGATCATGTCGAACCAGGCTGCGGGCAGGATCTGCCAGGACAGGCCCCAGGCATCCTTCAGCCAGCTGCATTCCGACGTCTTGCCACCGCCCGCGGGCAACTGCTCCCAGAGCTTGTCGATCTCGGCCTGGTCTTCGCAAGCGACGGTCAACGAGAAAGCCTCGTCGAGCTTGAAGTGGGTACCGCCATTGAAGGCCGTCATGTGCACGCCGAACAGCTCGAAGTTGAGCAGCATGACGCTGCCGGCCTCGCCGGGCGAGTCCTGGCCCCAGCGCTGGGTGTGGATGATGCGGCCCTTGTCGGCGCCGAACACCTTCAGGTAGTGCGCCACCGCGTCTTCGGCACCGCGCTGGTACCAGATGAAGGGTGCGAGTTTTTGCTGGATCTGCATGGTCGTCTCCTTGACGTTGCGGGGTCAGGCTTGCGGCGGCATGCCGCTCATGTGGACGAGTTCCCAGTGGTGCCCGTCCAGGTCCTCGAAGCCATGGCCGTACATGAAGCCATGGTCCTGCGGCTCGCTCGGGATGTTGCCGCCGGCAGCCTTCGCCTTCGCGACCAAGGCGTCGACCTCCTCGCGGCTTTCGCAGCTCAGGCACACCCAGCCCGTGGTTGCGGTCTTGGCGTCCGGAAACGCCTTGGGGGTGAAGGTCCGCGCGAAGTCCTCGGCCAGCAGCATGGCGTAGAGGTTCTCGCCCAGCTCCATGCCGGCACCCTTGTCGTTGGTGAATTGCGGATTGAACTTGTAGCCCACAGCCTCGAAGAAGGCCTTGCTCTTGGCCAGGTCCTTGACAGGCATGTTGACGTAGATCTGCTTGTGCATGGTGATGCTCACTCGGGTTTGACGAGGGGTTGGACGAGGTGGATGAGGTTGCCGCAGCCATCCTCGAACATGACGGCCTTGATCGGCCCCATGTTCTCGGGCTCGCCGCGCACGACGACGCCGCGCTCGCGCAGCTTGCGGGCTTCGGCCTCGACGTCCTCGGTGACAAAGGCGGTGGCCGGGATGTTGGCCTCGAACAAGGCCTTCTGGTAGACCTTGGCCGGCGCAAAGCCCATGGGCTCCAGCGCCAGCTCGACGCCGGCAATGCCGTCGGGCGACACGACGGTCAGCCAGCGGTAGGTCGGCCCCATCGGGATGTCGGCCATCTTCTTGAAGCCGAGCTTGCCCGTATAGAAGGCCAGGGCCTTGTCCTGGTCATCGACCATGACGCTCGCAATCTTGATCTGCATGGTGATTCCTTTCAGTGCGTGGATTCGGACAGGTCCTTGAGGCGCACCAGCGCCTTGGGCCAGGTGTCGTTCAGGAAATCGGTGAAGCCGTCGTCCCAGCTTTGCAGGTGCACGGTCAACCGTGTGCCTTCGGGCGTGGCGCTGAAGACATAGCGCTCGTGGGCCGGTTCGGCATGCAGGCGGCTGTCGGCCACGGGCCGGCCGTCCTTGATCTCACCCACCAGCCGCAGTGACAGTCGTTCGTACGGCAAGTTCTCGTCGACGACAGCCTCCATGCCAAAGCCGCGCGGGTCCAGGAAGCGCAGCCGGCGGCCGGCCGCCCAACTGCCTTCGAAATAGGAGCCCTCGGCGAAGGCGCGGGTCCAGTCGCGGTAGGCGGTGGGATCGAACATGCAGTCCCAGACCCGCGCGACCGGGGCGGCAATGTCGATGCTGAAGTCGAGGTCGGTCATTGGGCACCCTTCGCGCTGCGCGCTGTCCCGCCAAGCGGGAGTTGAGCGCCTTCGGACGGCCGGGCGGCGCTCATGACGTCTGGGCCTCCGAGAGCTGGCGCAGGTTCTGCAGGCCGGCCTCGAAGTCGCGGCCCACCATCTTGTCCACGTCGATGAAGACGCCCATCAGTTTGCTGATGAAGTTGGCGGGGCCGTGCATGGCCCAGCGCACCTCGGTGGCGCCGTCGGGCGTGGGCTGCAGCACGAACTCGGCCTGGTTGTGGGCCTCGAAGGGCTTCACGAAATCCAGCTTCATCTGCACGGCGCGGCCGGGCTGTTGGCTGACGATCTCCAGGCTGCCGCTGCCAACTTCCTTGCTGTCCCAGTCGTAGCGGGAGCCGATGCCGCTCGAGGCGCCGCTGTAGGCGCTCTTGATCAGCGGGTCCTTGCGTTCATAGGGGTTCCAGCGGTTGAAGGCACGCAGCTCGCTGACCAGGGGCCAGACCTTGTCGGCCGGAGCGGCGATGCGCACATGGCGCTCGACACGGAACTCGTCGGGCCGGGTGGCGGCATAGGCCAGCAGCAGCACGAGGGCGACACCCAGGCAGATGAAGATGATGGTGAGGTTGCTCATGGTGCGCTCCTCATTCGGCACGGATGGCCATGTCGCCGCCGGGGGCGAAATCGGCGTCTTCATAGAGCCGCCGCACCTCGATCTCGCAGTCCTCGCTCAGGAAGGGCTGCGGGAAGCGGCTGGCCCAGGCACGGGCCTCCTCGATGGAGCGCACCTGGATCAGCGTGTAGCCGGCGATCAGCTCCTTGGTCTCGGCGAAGGGGCCGTCGATGATGGTGCGGCTGCCGTCCTTGCCGTAGCGCTGGCGCCAGCCGTCGCGGCTGGGCCGCAGGCCGGCACCGTCGAGCAGCACGCCGGCGCGCGCCATCTCCTCGTGAAAGGCGCCCATCTCCTCGAACAGCTTGGCGTATTCGGGGCCGGGCGGGTCGCCGCGCTCGCTGGTGGCTCGGGCGCGGACTTGGATCATGAATCGCATGGCGGGTCTCCTGGTGACGAGGCGGCGGCTTTCGCGGCCTTCACTTGCACGACGATGCAGATGGGCCCGAATCGACACGCCTAGGGAAATTACCTAGTCCGCCAGGACCTTGGAGACGGAGCGGAGACGGTGACCCGGCACATTGATGGCATCTCCACGATCCAAGCCCCTGCGATGAACCCCTTCTCCCTGCGCTGCACCCGTCTTCCTCGCGCCGTGGCCCTCGCCACACTGGCAGTGGCGCCGCTGCTGGCCTCGGCCCAGATGTTCGATGCCGCGGCCGACTTCTCCAGCGCGGCCAACCCCACAGGGCCGTGGGCCTATGGCTCGACGGCGACGTTGGGCGGCAGTTTCGAGGCCTATGGCACGCCCGGCACGGTGTTCTACGGCGCCAGCAGCTGGAATGCCGGCGGGCTCACCTTTCCCGGCATGTACCCGCTGGTGTTCCACAACGGCACCGCCGCCGCCATCGACTATGGCAGCGGCGCCGTCCTGCCCGGCGAGCTGGGCTTGCACCCGGGCAATGACGGCCGGCTCAGCATCGTGCGATGGACGGCACCGCAGGCGGGCAGCTTCCGCGTCGAGGCCACCTTCACGCGCGACGACGTCGGCGTGACCGACGTCCACGTGTTGAGGAACCAGCTGGCGCTGCACGCCGTCGCGCTCGACGCGTCCCACCCCGGGTCGTCGTTCTCGCAGACCATCGTGCTCGCGGCCGGCGACCACCTGGACTTCGCCGTCGGTTTCGGCGCCGACGGGGCCTTCAACGGCGACACGGTGGACTTGAGCCTGCGCATCGCCGCCGTGCCCGAGCCGGCGGCCTGGGCGGCCATGCTCGGCGGGCTCGGCATGCTGCTCGCCTTGCACCGGCGCCGCGCAACCGCCCGGGCGTAACAGGGGCCGATGCCGCGGCATCTCCACCGTCGCCCGCTCGGCGGCGCGCTGCCACCGAGACGGTGCCCAGACGGTGGCTGACGACACTGAATTTGTCTTTTCCGATCGGAGCATCCCATGAGCCAATATCTTCCTCATCGCAGACTGCGCAGCCTCGCCTGGGGCACGTTGGTCGCCAGCCTGCTCGCCGCGGGCCTGACGCAGGCCGCGCAAGCGGAGTCCTCCACCGACGCCTGGGACGTCAGCCAGGGCAGCACGGTCACGCAGTTCATCGCCAACCCGGGGCTGCCGGGCAACGGGCCGGGCATGTTCGGTGACGACGCGGGCGAGAACAGCCCGTTTTCGGGCGAGCGTTTCAACACCATCTTTCCCGACCTCCTGCCCGCCGGCACCGTGCACGTCATCGAATGGACGACGCCTGCATCCATCACGCTGCTCGGCTGGCAGCTGCAGGCCGCGGCCGACGAGGGCAACGGCGCGCGGTCCTTCGCGCATTTCACGTTGTCGGTCGAGATCGGCGGCGCCTGGGTGGCCGTGTCCAGCGTCGACACGCTCGCGCTGTACGTGGACCAGCACCTGCTGCTCGGCGACAGCTTTGCGCCGGTCACGGCCAGCCACTTCCGCGCTGAGTTCACGCAGGCCACCAGCTTCTTCGGCGCTTCCGGGCCACGCGTGGTGGAGCTCGATGCCATCACCGCGGCCGTGCCCGAGCCCACAACCTGGGCGCTGATGGTCGGTGGCCTGGCGGCACTGGCGCGGCGGCGGCGCTGAACGGGAGGCCTACATATAGCAAGGCCCGACGCCGCGGATCTCCACGGTGGCCCATTCCGCTGCCGGGCACCGCTCGGCCCAGGCCATGGCGACGGCGGGGTCTTCGGTGTCGAGGAGGAAATAGCCGCCCACCATCTCCTTGGCCTCGGCAAACGGGCCATCCCATATCTGGGCGTCGCTGCCGCGCTTGGCATAGCGCTTGGCCGCCGTGCCCAGGGAGTTGGTGCCCAGCAGCAGGCCGGTCTCCTTGAGTTCGGCGGTGAAGTCCAGCATGCGCTGGTAGACAGCCTCGCCGGCAACGCGGCCGCGTTCGGCGCGCTGGCCCGTGGGTTCGACGATGAGCAGCATCTGGGGCATGGTCGGGTTCCGCAGTCCGTGGCAACAGGCCGGCATTCTGGCGCCTGTCGGATCTCATTCCTGGCAGTTGGGTTGAACGGCGGCATGAACCACAGCCGAGGAGCCAGCGAGGTTTCGCGCTCAACGCCGCATCGGCGAGCTGCCCCGCCAGGCGGGGTCGGCCCAGCGCTGGAAAGCGCCCATCAATGCCGGCTCGCTGGACTGGCGTTCGGTCGCCAGGTTGCTGAGCGACACGACCTCGAAGCTGCGGCGGTACTTGCCCTCGGCGCGGAACTCGCGGGCCAGCAGCATCTGCGCGCCGCCTGGCACCCAGCCGGCAAACTCGGCCACGCCCAGGCCCGGCTGGGCCGGCGCCGGTGGCATCACTTCGATGCGCCAGCCGCCGTTCCTGCCCGGCTCCTTCAGGAACACCCACAGCTCACGCCAGCCGTCCAGCGGCTGGGCCGCCAGCGTCAGGGCACGGCCCTCGCGGTTCAGCGAGGCCGAGGCCAGCGCGATCTGGCCATAGCTGCAGCGGCGCGCGGCAAGCTTGCCGCCGTCCTTCAACTCCACGCAGCGCTCGCCGTCCGCACCGGGCTGCAGCGCGAGCTGCACGGCGCCAAAGTCACGTGCTGAAGTACCCGTGCCCAGCCAGCGCGCCGCGTTCACGCGCATGGCGGCGTCGGCATAGGCGGCCTGGTCGTCCTCGGTCAGCTCGGTGGGCACGATGCCGGCGAACTCGGCCAGGGCCGGCCTGGCTTCGCCACCGGCGCCGCGGCGGGCCTGCGCGAAAGCCAGGCTGGCAGCGACCGAAGCGCGGCGCATCAGCAGGCGGTTCTTCCAGTAGGCGGGCAGGCCGGCCGCATCCACCTGGGCCAGCACCTGCTGGCGCCACTGGTCACGCGCCTCGGCCTCACGCGGCGTGGCACGCGGGTTCAGGCAGTCGGGCCGCGTGATCGCCAACACCGCACGCATGCGCTGCTCGGGCGTGGCGGCGGTGACGAGCAGGCGGCGGAAGGCCTCGCCGTCATAGCAGACCTGCACCCGCCCCTCTTCCACGTCGAAGGACTCGAACTTCAGGCCATAGCGGGCTGCCACCTCCATCTGCGCGGCCAATTGGCCCTCGGTCGGCTTGGCGGCCGGCTGCGATGCGCGGTCGGCGATGCGCTCGGCAAAGGTGCCCATCGCCTCCAACGCCTCGGCGCCGCCGGGACCGGCGAACTCGGCCGGCGTGGCCAGCTGCACATAGGCCGCGGTCAAGCCCAGGCCGAGGCCTTCGGTGCCCCATTGCTGGCGGGCAAGTCGAAGCTGGGCGAGGAGTTCGGCGCTGGCGCCCTCCCCACGCGGCACCACGAGCACCTGGCCCTTGCGCAACCAGCCACCACGCTCGCGGCGGTAGTCCCAGACCTGCCAGTGGTCGCCGCGCTCGGCGCGGATCTCCAGCGCCTCGCCGCGCGCCATCTGGGCCTGCAGCGAGGCGGTGTCGCGCGGCGCACCGCGCAGTGGCGCGTCCTGCACCACCAGGCCGGCGCGCGGGAAGGCGGGCAGTTCGGCAGAAGGCGCGGCTTCAGCCTTGGTCATGACGACGGCCGCGACGGCGGAGGCGACGACGATCAGCGCAATGCGACGCATGATGGCTTACTCCTTCTCCGTGGTGGCTTCAGCAGCCCGCGGGTGAGCCGAGGTGCCGCCCAGCAGCGCGCTGCCGATGAAGCCGCCCGATCCGGGCGGCGCGATGATGACCTGCACCTTGTCCGACAGCTTGTCGACCATGGCCTTCTGCACCAGCAGCGGGTGCTTGGTCAGCAACGCGCCTTCCGCGGCCATCTGGCTGGCATTGGCCTTGCCCACTTGGCCCAGGCGGTAGGCCTCGGCATCGGCCAGCTTCTGGCGTGCAGAGGCCTCGGCATCAACCTCGATGCGGCGCGCCTTGGCCTGGCCTTCGGCCTGCTGGATGCGCGCGGCGCTATCGGCTTGCGCTTCGAGGGCGCGCTGCTCGATCTGCTTTTGCTTGAAGGGCAGCACGTGCTTCATGGCCTCTTCCTGGGCCTTGGCAGCAATGATCTGCTCGCGCCCAGCGGCCTCGGCGGCGGTCTCGCGGCGCACCTTGTCGGCGGCCGCGGTCAGCTCGGTCTCCTTGACCTTCTTGTCGGCGATCTCCAGCGTGTAGCGCATGCGTTCACTGGCCAAGCTGTCGGCCAGCAGGCTGTCCATGCCGCGGCGGTAGTCGGGCGGCAGGTCCACGGAGCCGATCTGCACGCCCTTGAGCACGATGCCGTCGCTCGCCAGCCTGGCGCGCAGTTCGGCTTCCAGCGCCGCGGCGATCTCGGCGCGCTGGCTGGAGAAGATCTCGCGCACGGTCCGCTTGGCGATCTGCTTGTAGACGACGGCCTGCACGGCCGGCGCGATGACGTCGGCTTCGATGTCGTCGGGCAGCTTGCGCGACAGCTCGGCCAGGCGGGTCGTGTCGACCGCCCAGCGCACATTCATGTCCAGGCCCAAGGACAGGCCTTCCACCGCCTGCAGCGGCGCCGGGCCGCCGGCCCGGGCGATGGCGGCGGGGTGGTAGCTCTGGTCGCGCAGCGGGAACAGACGCACCTCGTGCAGACCGGGGATGCGCACGTAGCTGCCGTCGCGGAACTCGCTGGTGCCGCCGCTGAACTGGTTGGTGCGCAGCGCCGCCTGGCCATGGGGCACGGCCTGCAAGGGCGGGTGGGTGATGACCGCATAGCCAACACCGGTCACGGCCGTCAGGATGAGCAGCGGCGGCAGGGCGCGGCGCAGTGAGCGCGCGACGGTGGGCGCGGCAGCGGATGTCGCCTCCAAGCCACGGCCGGCTCCGCGGCTGAAGGCATGGCGCAGGGAAGCAGTGAGGGTCTTGAGGCGTTGCAGCATGGTGAGGGTTCCTTGGGCGATGTGCATCGGTGTTCGATGCATGGCGGCCATGGTTCCCGGTCATGCGGGAAGGGACGAGAGCGTCGCGCGGTGGGTGTCTTCCGACGTCATGGAAGGAATCTTCCGGACATGTCAGCATCCACATTTGTGGGTCATCCCCTCAATGCAGACGACGTGTACCGCCAAGCGGGTACATGTCATATTCAAACGCCGTGAGCCAGTGCCTACGCTTGGCAACCTACCAAGGAGATCTCATGAGAAGCCTGTTCATCGCCGGTGCCTGCCTGCTTGCCAGCTCGCTGGCCGTGGCCGCCGAAACCACCGTGTCCCTCAGCCTGGCCGAAAAGCAGGGCGACGGCGCCGCCCTGGGCACCGTGCGTATTGTGGAGACGCCCTATGGCCTGGCCTTTTACCCGCAGCTGAAGGGCCTGCCGCCCGGCCTGCATGGCTTTCACGTCCATGAAAAGCCCTCGTGCGCGCCCGCCGAGAGCAATGGCGCCACGGTGCCGGCCGGCGCTGCCGGCGGCCACCTCGACCCGCAGGGCACGAAGAAGCATGGCGAGCCCTGGGGCGACGGCCACCTGGGCGACCTGCCGCCGCTGTATGTGGGCGCCGACGGCACCGCCGTCTCCCCGGTGCTCGGGCCGCGACTCAAGTTGGCCGACGTCAGGAACCACGCGCTGATGGTGCATGCCGGTGGTGACAACCATTCGGACCACCCCATGCCGCTGGGCGGCGGCGGTGCACGCATGGGCTGTGGCGTGATTGGCGGCTAAGCCAGATCCTCGTGGATGCAGAGGTAATTGCCCTCCGTGTCCTTGAACCACGCCGCCTTCTCGGAGCCGAGAACGCAGACGTGGTCGACGGTCTTGAAGTCCGGGTAGTCGTAGTCCTCGAACACGACACCGGCGCGCTGGAGCTCGGCGATGCTGGTGGCGATGTCGTCCACCTTGAAGCTGATGGCCGTGTGGTCGGCCTTGGTGCCGCCTGGCTTGGGGAAGAGCGCCAGCGTGCTGCCTGCCACGTTGTAGACGAATTTGCCGTCCGGCTTCAGGCCACCGGGCACCAGGCCCAGGCGACCCTCGTAGAAGGCCCGGGCCCGGGCCATGTCGGCCACAGGCAGCATGGTCGTGACGGGAGCGCTGTTCAGCATATGCAGTCCTTTCGCTCGTGCCGGTCACGCGGGAGGCTGGCCGGGCGTCGAGCATAGGACGGACGCCAGGCTAGCGCCACCTCCGGTCAGCCAATTCAGGGACGGTCAGGCATTGCCCGCAAAGACTGGCCTGAAGAAACTGCGCTCATAGCTCAGGAAGCACTGCGTCTCCTTCGCATACGCGAAAGCGGCCTGGCATTCCGGGTCTTGAAGCGAGCGGTTGCGGTAGTCCTCATAGGCCGCCAGAGACGGAAAAGAGAACAGAGCCAAGGCAATGTTGTTGGCCCCTTCGGACGGCAGGAAGTAGCCATGGTGCGTGCCGCCGAACTTCGCAACCAGGGGCAGCCAGAGCTTGCCGTAGTGCTCGAACTCTTGCAGCTTGTTGGGGTCGATGACGTAGCGCAGGTAGCAGGTGATCATGGGGCTGGATGGTGGTTCGATGAACCGCCGATTCTGCGGTGCGCTCAAAAGGGTCGACAAATGCTTCGCCAGTCCGAAACTTCTCTTTCCGCCGAGCAAGAGTCCCACCTGCGCCTGTATCGAAGGTTGTGGCTCACTCGAATCGATCTAGAGGAAACGCGGGAAACCGTCGACGAATTGATTCGCCAAAAAATCCCTTTGCCGCGCAGCAAGAAGCCGAGCCCGCTGCTGCAAGCACTGACAACTGCTCTCGTTGTCACCTATGCACGGCCCTTCATAACTTCACGAGGTCAATCAGTCGCTGAGAAGGCCGTCCCCGGATCCTGTCTTCGGGTTCTAACCGCGGTTGAAAGAAGGTCTCACGACGCACTCCTCAACATTCGCAACCATGAGGTTGCGCATTCAGATGCGGACGTCCTAGATATGTCGATCGAGGTTTTTCCCGACGGCGACGGAGGCATATGCCGCGCCACGCGAACCCCTTTTAGACAAGCTGAACTGCGTCACATGAGACGCATCGTCGAAAAGCTTGAAGCCGAAGTTGAAAAGCGTTGCGAAGAGCTGCGGCATTACCTTCCCCACAACGTCTGGATGTAATGCGATCCGGCAGCGGGGCTCGCTTTGCCGAGAATCCCGCCATGCCCAAGCTGACCGCCACCGACACCACCGCCGCCGTGGACCAGTTCATGGCGACCCTCGATCACCCCTTCAAGCCAGAGATCGAGGCACTGCGCCGGGCCATCCTCGCCGTGGACCCGTCCATCACCGAAGGCATCAAATGGAATGCGCCGAGTTGGCGCACGAGCGACTACTTCGCCACCACCCATTTGCGCAGCAAGACCGGCCTGGGCCTGATCCTGCACCTGGGCGCCAAGGCTCGCGAGTTGCCCGAAGGTGGCCTGCAGATCGCAGACCCCACCGGCCTGCTGAAATGGCTGGGCAAGGACCGCGCGCAGGTCGAGTTCGCGTCTGCCGCAGATTTCGCCGCCAGGCTGCCTGCGCTGCAGGCAGTGCTGAAGGCCTGGATCCGCCACGTCTAAGCCATGGCGGCCAAGCGGAAGAATCCTTCCGCGACCGGCTGTGCAGGCCTCCACATAATCACCGCATGCCCCGCATCGCCGTCATCGAAGACGATCCCACCACCAGCGAGCAGCTGGCCGGCTGGATTCGCGCCGCCCGCCCCGAGCTGACCGTCGACCAATGGTTGGACCGCGACTCGGCGGAAGCGGCCCTGCTGCGCGAGCGCTACGACCTCGTCGTGCTGGACATCGAACTGGGCCGCGAGCGCAACGCCGGCGTGGCGCTGATCAACGAGATCAACAAGCAGGGCCTGGGCACGCCGGTGCTGGTCGTGTCTGCCATGCCGGCGGCCATCTACCGCAGCATCATGAAGGCGCTGGACGCCTGGGACTACCTGCAGAAGACGACCTTCGACGAGGCCGAGTTCATCGAAACCTTCCTCGACATCCTGCGCACCGCGCGGCCGAAGGAACCCGCCAAGGCCGCTGCCAAGCCCGAGGACAGTAGCCTGCAGCTCGACCCACTCAAACAGCGCACGCCGATCTGGCGCGGCCAGCGCATCAACCTGCCGCTGACGGCCCAACGCATCCTCGCGACCCTGCACGCTCGCGCCGGCGAGGTGGTCAGCTACGAGGAGCTGTTCGACGTCGTCAAGAGCGGCCGCAATCGCGACAACGTGAGGAAGCACGTGGCGACCATTCGCGATGCGTTCAGGGACGTGGACCCGACGTTTGACGGCATCGAGAACATCCCCATGCGCGGCTTTCGCTGGACGCCCGGCGGATGAAACTCGGTCGGGTGGAGCTGCCCGACATGCCGCGCCTGGGCGTCGCGGCCTTTCGCAACCGCATCGTCTTTCACCTTGTTTTCATCGCGCTCGCCCTGGCCACGCTGGCGCTGGCGCTGGCCTTGCTCAACGAAGAGCGTCAGCGCAACGCCCAGCGCTATGAGCAGACCTTCGCCAAGTCGCTGGCCGAAATCGTCGCCCAGTTGCGCCACCCCTCCGGCCAGCTGGCGCTGATGAACCCCGAGCCGGCCCAGGTCGAGGCCGGCTGGGTCGCGCCGCTGCTGCTGCCTTTTGCGGCCATCGACTTTGACGACGCCACCAAGGCGCAGCGAGCCGTCGAGATGGCGGGCTGCGCGCTGCAATACCCGGGCGGCGCCAGCCTGTGCACGGCGGTGGGCAGCAATGCCTATGCGGGCGGCTTCGTCTACCTCGTGGCCGGGCTGGACGCACCGCCGCTGGTGTCGCGCGAGCGCGGCACGCTGGACCTGGTCGACGTGCACCGCGTGCGCATCAGCCTGAAGCGCGATGGCGCCGAGCAGCACTGGCTGGCTCCCGTCGAGATGCTGGACGCGCAGCGCGGCCAGCTGCCCGGCTTCACGGTCAACGAGGCCGGCAACACCGCGACGCTGCCGCACAAGGCCCGGCCGCAACGCGACTTCCGTGGCTGGGTCTGGCGCGAGGGTCCCTGCCTGAGCACGGCCGAGCCCTGCCCGCGCCGCACGACGGTCTCCATCCGCCTGCCGGTCGAGGCCTTTCGCGAGGCGCTGTTCCGCCCCGGCGGCCCGCAATGGCCGCCGGCGGACCTGTCCCGCACCGGCCTGCGCCTGGCCCTGCTCGGCCCCGGTGGCACCGTGCTGTTCGACAGCAGCAGTGCCGCAGCTCAAGCGCCGCTGTCGCTGGCGCGGCTGTCCGGCACGCTGGCGCCCGGCGAGACCCTGAAGATAACCCGCGGCAGCAACGTCATCGCCCTGCTGCAGGGCGCCGACGAGACCGGTACGCCGCCCTCGCCCTGGCTGACGACCCTGATCCAGCACCTGCCCGCGCCGGCCACGCCGCGAACGCTGCAGGCCCGGGACAGCGTGACGACACCGGCAGGCCGCTTCGACATCACGCTGAGCGGTGACCTGCAAGGATTGGACCGGTCTTTGAGCGCCAGCGCAGCCCGCCTGGCCTGGCCCGTCGGCGCGATGCTGGCGGCGATTGCGCTGGCCTGGCTCATCATCGAGATGGGCCTGATCCGCCGCGTCGCGATGCTGACGAAGCGCGCCGCGGCGCTGTCGCACCAGCTGCAGTCGCCCGAGCGCTTCGAGCTCGGCACGCTGGACGTGGCCGACCTGCGCGGGCGCGACGAGCTGGGCATCCTGGCCGGCAGCCTGTCAGACCTGCTGCAGCACGCCCGCGACAGCCTGCGCCGCGAGCAGCTGCGCGCCGAGCGCGAGCACGACCAGTGGCATGCGGTGGGCCACGAGATCATGTCGCCGCTGCAGTCGCTGATGCTGCTGCATGCGGGCGAGGCCGACCCGAGCCGGCGCTATGTGCAGCGCATGCAGCAGGCCGTCAAGGTGCTTTACGGCCAGGCCTCACCGAGCGAAGCCCTGGCCGCCGCGACACTGGCCGTGGGGCGCCTGGACCTGGACGCCTTCCTGCGCCAGGTGGCCGAGAACGCGGCCTACGCCGGCATTGCCGACGTGGCCTACGCGCCGGGCGAGCCGGCCTGGGTGCAGGCCTGGGTGCAGGCCGACGAATATCCGCTCGAAGACGCCATCACTCACGTGCTGACAAATGCCGACCGCTACCGCGTCGCCGGCACGCCCATCACGCTGACGCTGCGCACCGAAGGCGAGCTGGCGCTCGTGGACGTCCACAACCGGGGCGCGCAGATTGCGGCGGACCTGCTCGCGCGCATCTTCGACTACGGCGTCAGCGACGCGGAACCGGAAGACGGCGTCAGGCGCGGCCAGGGGCTGTTCGTCGCCAAGACCTATCTGGCCAAGATGGGCGGCAGCATCGCGGCGCGCAATGTGGGCGACGGCGTCGTGTTCGAGATCGGGTTGAGGCGCGGCTAGGGTTGATCAGGTCGCCGCGGGTGTTTGCCGTTCCCCGCCGCAGGCCGATCCGGTAGCGTCGGCCGGTCTCATTGCCTGGAGCAACGCGCATGGCCCAACTGCCGGTGACCCCGATCCGCACCCTCGACGACCTGCGCCGTTTCGAGGGCGAGATGCCGCTGGACGCGCGCCTGCCCGAGCGCAGCGTGCTGGACGTGCTCGCCAACGCCGCCGAATGCTGGCCCGAGCGCGCGGCGCTGACGCAGCTGATGACCGGCGCGCCCGACGAGACGCCGCGGCGCGTCAATTACCGCGAGCTGCTGGGACTGGTGCGGCGCGCCGCCAACCTCTTCCACACGCTGGCCGGCCCGCGCCCCGGCGTGGCCTACATGCTGCCCAGCCTGATCGAGACCCACGCCACGCTGTGGGGTGCCGAGACGGCCGGCTACGCGGTACCGATCAACTTCCTGTTGCAGCCCGAGCACATCGCCGCACTGCTCAAGGCCTCAGGCGCGCGGGTGCTCGTGGCGCTGGGGCCGCACCCGGTGCTGGACATCTGGCAGAAGGCGCTGGCCCTGCGCGAGCAGCTGCCCGGGCTGATCCTGGTGCGCGTCGCCCCGCCCGGTACGCCGGCCGAGGACGGCGTGATCGACCTGCCCGCGGCGCTGGCGGCGCAGCCGGCCGACCGCCTCGTCTTCGACAACCCGGGCCGCGACGCCGACGTGGCGGCCTACTTCCACACCGGCGGTACCACCGGCACGCCGCGCCTCGTGGCCCACACCCACCGCAGCCAGCTGGTGGCGGCGCTGGGCGGTGCGGTGCTGGCCGACCTGCGGCCCACCGACATCCTCACGGCGACGCTGCCGCTCTTTCACGTCGGCGGCACCATCTTCTGCGCGCTCAGCGCCTTCATGGCGGGCGTGAGCCTGATCATCATGTCGCCCTCGGGCCTGCGCAACCCGGCCATGGTGCAGGGCTTCTGGCGGCTGGTGGCACAGCACGGCGTGACGCTGGCGGGCGCGGTGCCAACCTCGGTGGGCGCCGTGCTCGAGTCGCCGCTGGACGGGGCCGACATCAGCGCCGTACGCGCGGGCTTCTGCGGCGCGGCCTCGCTGCCACTGGCGGTGGGCGAGCGCTTCCGCCAGGTCACCGGCCGCGGCCTGTACGAGGTCTACGGCATGACCGAGGCCTCGGGCCTGATCGCCATCGACGCGGTGGGCGGCCCGGGCGGCGTCGGCTCGGTGGGCTGGGCGCTGCCCTACACGCGCGTAGTGGTACGCCGGCTGCAGGCCGACGGCCGGCTCGGCGAGGCCTGCGATGACGGCGAGATCGGCGTCATCACCGTAGAAGGCCCGCACGTCTCGCCGGGCTACCGCAACCCCGAGCACAACGCCGGCATCTTCGAGGACGGGCTCCTCAACAGCGGCGACCTTGGCTACGTGGACGGCACCGGCCGCCTGCACATTGCCGGCCGCGCCAAGGACCTCATCATCCGCAGCGGCCACAACATCGACCCCTTGATGATTGAGAACGCGCTGGCCGAGCATCCCGCCGTCGCGCTGGCCGCAGCCGTCGGCATGCCCGACGGCTATGCCGGCGAGCTGCCGGTCTGCTATGTGGCGCTGCGCCCCGGTGCCCAGGTGAGCGAGGACGAACTTCACGCCCATGCCCAGGCGCTGATCGGCGAGCGGCCGGCCTGGCCCAAGCGCATCCACGTCATCGACGCCATCCCGCTGACCTCGGTGGGCAAGATTTACAAGCCGCAGCTGCGCTGCGACGCCGCGTCCCGGCTGGTGACGCAACTCGTGCGCGAACAGCTCGGCCATGCCGACGCGCAGGTGCAGGTGCGTGAGGGCGGGCGGCGCGGCATGCGAGTCGCGGTGACGCTGCCAGCCGCGAGCACGGACGCCGTCGCGGCCGTAGAGCGCGCGCTGGCCGGCTATCTGTTCGAGGCCGAGGTCAGCAGCAGCTGAAACAGCGCTGGCGTCAGCCGCCGCGGATGCGGTCCAGCAGGCTGCGCGTCGCCAGCTCCGAGCTGAGCGACATCTCCAGAGGCGCACGCACCAGGCCGGCGTGGCCGTATTGCAGGTTCTCGTAGACCTCGGCCGCCGCGGGGAAGTGGTCGAGCAGGCTAGCGAGCACCGGGTGGCCCTGGTGCTCGCGCAACTCGACGCCTAGCTTCTGCACGAGGAGCTGGTATTGGTGGGGGTCCGCCGCATGGCCCTGGCCTTCAAGCGCCTGCAGCAACTGGGCCAGGCGCACGAGGGACAGCAGTTCGGCGGGGACAGCGAGCTTGATGACGGAAGGCATGCGTCCCACATGCCGCCACCCCCACACTTTTCAAGCCACCCGGTTGCGGCATGTTGCACAGACGACCCGCACAATCAGCGCCAGGAGGTCGCCTTGATGAAGTTCTTGCCCGACGAAACCTATGCCCTGCTCGACGCTGCCGGCGGCATCCGCCAGGAAACCGGCGGCCGCGCGTTCTGGGCCCAGCCGCAGGAAGCCCTGGACGCGCTGGGTAAGGACTGGCTGGTGTCCGAATTCCTCTGCGACGCCGACTGGGGCAGCTGGGAGATGCACCCCCACGGCGAGGAATTCGTCTATCTGCTGGACGGCGACATCGAATTCCACATGGAGACGGCCGAGGGCGAGCTGACGTCGCAGCGCATCACCGACCGCGGCGCCGTCGTCGTGCCGCGCGGCGTGTGGCACACCGCCAAGGTGTTCCGGCCCAGCCGCATGTTTTTTATCACGATGGGTGCCGGCACCAAGCATCAGCCGGTCTGACACAAGGAGACTCCGTGCCTCGCAACATCGTCTACACGCCCAAGGCGGCCAAGCCGCCGCCGGTCTACAGCCAGGCCGTCAAGGCGGCAGGGCTGGTCTTTGTGTCCGGCACGGCCCCGACCGACCCCGAGACCGGCCAGTTCGTCGGCACCACGGTGCAGGAACAGACCCGCCAGTGCCTGACCAACATCGCCGCCATCCTCGACGCCGCGGGCAGCTCGATGGACAGGATCGTCAGCGTCACCATCGTGTTGGCCGACGAGGACGACTTCGCGGGCATGAACGAGGAATACCTGCGCTGGTTCCCGGTCGACCCGCCGGCCCGCCAGGGCGCCAAGCTGCCGGCTCGCGTGCCGGGACTGAAGGTGTCCATCGCTGCCATCGCCGAGACCTGACCCCAAGCGATGGACGAGGACTTCGACTGCCAGCGCTGCGGCGCCTGCTGCGCCGTTTTCCGCGTGTCCTTCTACTGGGCCGAGGCCGACGACGCGCCGGGCGGCACGGTGCCGGTGGCGCTGACGCGACCGGTCGGTTCGCTGCACCGCTGCATGGCCGGCACCGAGGCGCGGCCGGTGCGCTGCGTCGCGCTGCGCGGTGCGGTGGGCGGCGACGTGGCCTGCGCCATCTATGCCCAGCGCTCCAGCACCTGCCGCAGTGTGCAGCCCGGCGACAGCCAATGCCTTAAGGCCCGCGCCGCCCACGGCCTTGAAAGCCGGCGATGCGGCGCCACCTCGGCAGGTCTGCTCCAACACCCGCCGCTATGAAATCCCTCGGCAAACGCGCCACCGGCCCCCGTCTCGAACGAATGCGGGCCTCGCCGCGCTACCTGGCCACGGAGGCGGGCGAGGGCTTTCGCAACGTCCACCCCATCCAGCCGGGTTTGCGTGACCGGACCGAGCGGCCATCGCTGGGTGACTTCATCTGCGCCGACGGCCGCCGCACACCCGCCGGCACCCTGCCCTCGGTCAACCCGCTGGACGCCTGGCTCAAGCCCACCGACACCGGCCTGCGCGCCACCTGGCTGGGCCACTCGACGGTGATGATCGAGATCGACGGGCTGCGCGTGCTGACCGACCCCGTCTGGGGCAAGCGCGCCTCGCCTACGCAGCTGGCGGGACCAAAGCGTTTCCAGCCCGTGCCGCTGGCGTTGAAGGCGCTGCCCAAGCTCGACGCCGTCGTCATTTCCCATGACCACTACGACCACCTGGACATGGGCACCGTCAAAGAGCTGGTGAAGCTGCAGGAGGTGCCCTTCATCACCTCACTGGGTGTTGGCGCCCACCTGGAGGCCTGGGGCGTGCCGCCCGAGCGCATCGTCGAGCTGGACTGGTGGGAGCACTGGCAGGCGCCGGGCGCCGAGTTGCGCATCCACGCGGCGCCGTCGCAGCACTTCTCGGGCCGGTCGCTGACCGACCGGAATGCGACGCTGTGGTCGTCCATCGTCATCGAGACGCCGAAGCATCGCGTGTTCTTCAGCGGCGACACGGGGCTGACGACCGAGTACGCGGCCATCCGCGAGCGCTTCGGGCCGTTTGATCTGGTCATGCTGGAAGTCGGTGCCTTCCACCCGTCCTGGGGCGACATCCACCTGGGGCCGGAGAACGCGTTGAAGGCCTATCAGCTGCTCGGCGGCGGCGCCTTCCTGCCGGTGCACTGGGGCACCTTCTCGCTGGCCCTGCATGACTGGGACCAGCCGGCCGAGACGCTGCTGGAGCTGGGCCCCAAGCAGGACGCCCAGCTGCTGATGCCCCGTCTGGGTGAAGCCGTGGAGCCCGCGAAGGGCGAGCCAGTGACGCCGTGGTGGCGCGAAGCGGACGCGCCGGCGCGCAAGAACGCCAAGCCGGTGGCGCCCGAAGACCCCGCCAAGATGCCCAAGGCGATGCCCTGGCCGCAGGATTAGTTTGACGCGCTGGAGGCCGGCGCGGCGTCGCTGCCTTCGACCTTGTTCGCGGTCTTGCGCACGGCATTGCTGGTTGCGTCGGCACCGCGCTTGACACCACCGGCCGCGGCGTCCACGCCGCGCGAGACTCCACGGGCGGCCGCACTGGCACCCTTTTCCACGCCACGCACCGTCGCCTTGGCGCCGCGCTCAATGCCGCTGGCCGCCGCGTGCACGCCACGCGCAACCCCGCTGGCCGCAGCCTGGGCGCCACGCGCCACGGCGCCTTCGATCTTGTCGAGCGTGGAAGGGGCCTCATCGGCCGCCATCGCGGAGGTGACGCTCAACAGACCGGCAAGGATCAGGGCAGGGAAGGTGCGTTTCACGAGTCTTCCAATCCGTGGGGAGGAGTGGCCGATTCTGCATGCAGCCGGCCACCCCAGCTCGCCGGGTCGACATCGGCCACGCTCTGCGTGAACACCCAGTGGTGGCCGGCGAAGTCCCGCACGCCGTACTGGCGTTCGCCAAAAGGATAGGTCGTCGGCGTGCCCCCCGCATCGGCGCCGGCCGCCACCGCCCGGGCATGATGGGCGTCTACATCCTCCACACGCACCATGACCGAGTGCGAGGCACAGCCCGCTGCCGACACCTCGCCCTGAATGACGATGAGGGCGCCACCGCCCGGCACGCTCATCTGCACGCGGTGGTCGGCGATGCGCAGCCTCTCCGAAAACCCGAAGGCGCGGGCCAGCCAGTCGGCCGCGGCACTGACGTCGGGATAGGCCAGCTCGGGCAGGACGACGGCGGCTGGGATGGAGCGATTGGCTTGCATGTCCGGCGAGTCTGCCGCCGGCTCGCGAGATGTCAACGGCTGACGATGGGGAAGGTGCCCGTCGCCTTGTCCATCAAGCTCAGGAAGCGCCCGAGGTCGATCTTGCTGCCGGTCACCTTGACGTCGTCCGACATCAGCAGGTCCTTGGCGCCGGCCGTGCCGGCCATCATCCGAACGAAGAAGCCCTGGGTCAGCGCCAGCGTCGCGTTGGCATCCGCCGCCGGTTCGGCGCGGCGGTGGTGCAGCACGGCGTTCTCGATCCACAGCACGTAGCTCTCCTTGGTGTCGGTCAGCACGAGGTTGATCTTGAAGTCCTTGCCCTCGGCGGCCGGGCCGTTGAGGCCGGCGGCCATCGCTTCGAGGAAGCGCTCGATGGGCGTCTGGGCCAGCATGTCGACAAACGCCGCGCGGTTGACACCCTGCTTGGGCGCGCCACCGCGCAGCTCAGCGGCCGCGGTCAGGTAGCTGTTGCGCCAGGTGGAAGCCTCGGCCACGTAGCCGAGCTGGTCGTAGGCGCGCGCCAGCAGCTCGCGCGCCGCCTTGTTGCCGGCATCGGCAAACACGACATGGTTCAGCAGCTCGGCCGTCCAGCGGTAGTCGCCCTGGTCGAACGCCGTCTGCGCGGCGGCCACGGCCTTGTCGGCGCCGCCGGCCAGGGCCACATAGCGCCTGGCCACGTCCACCGGTGGCAGCGGGTCGAGGTGGGCCGGGTTGCCGTCGTAGGCGCCGAGGTAGAACTGGTAGACGGCCTTGACGTTGTGGCGCAGGTCGCCGTAGTAGCCGCGGGCGCCGAAGTGGCTCTGCAGGGACTTGGGCAGGCGGATCTGGTCGGCGATCTCGGCGGGCGTCAGGCCGGCGTTGATGAGTCGCACGGTCTGGTCGTGGGTGTATTTGTAGACATCGCGGTGCTTGGTGATGAAGTCGGCGATGCGCTCATGCCCCCAGATCGGCCAGTTGTGCTGGCCGACATAGACCTCGGCGTCGCCGAGCTGGTCCAGCGCACCCTGCATGTAGCCAGCCCAGCGCAGCGCGTCGCGCACCTTGGCGCCGCGCACCGGTAGCAGGTTGTGCATGGTCTGCGCCAGGTTCTCGGCGCCGCCGTAAAGCTTGAGCGACGGCACCGAGAAGGTCATCTCCGCCGGGGCTTCGGCGCCCGGCACGTTGTGGAAGACGATGCGCACGCCGTCCAGCACGCGCTCCTCGGTGGGCTGGGTGATGAGGTCGGTGGGCACCAGCACGCCGAAGGTGCCGTAGCCCACGGCCTTGCCCAGGCCGGTGTCGACCAGGCCCCTGGCCGAGCGCTCCAGGTTCTTGCCGAACTGGAAGGCCGAGCGGCGGCCCATCGCGGCGCCGACGAGGACGTTCTCGCTGGTCGCTTCTTCCATGAAGCCGGCGGAAGCGATGACGGGCACGCCGGCCTTCACCTGCTCGGGCGTCAGCACGCCCAGGGCGCCGCCGAAATGGTCGATGTGGCTGTGCGAGAACAGCAGCGCCGTGACGGGTTTGTTGCCGAGATGCTGGCGCGCGAAAGCCAGCGCCGCTGTGGCGGTCTCGCGGCAGGTCAGCGCGTCGATGACGATCCAGCCGGTCTTGCCCTCGATCAGCGTCATGTTGCCGATGTCGAAGCCGCGCAGCTGGTAGACGCCGTCAACCACCTTGAAGAGGCCCGCCTGCGCATTGAGCTTGGCGTGGCGCCACAGGCTGGGGTTGACGGTCGGGGGTGCTGCACCGTCGACGAACTTGAAGGCGTCGAAGTCGATCAGCACGCTGCCGTCGGCCGCGAGGATCTTGCCCTCGGGGCGGGCGATGAGGCCGCGCTTGGCGTCCTCGAAACCTTGGGGTTCGTCCAGCGGCAGAGTCTGTGCGAACTGCGCGTTCGCCTGCACCGTCGTCGCACTGGCATCGCCGGAGGGCGCTGCGGTCTCACGGCTGCAACCAGCCAGCATGAGAGCCGCCATCAGGACGGTCGTCGTTGTCTTCATTGTTTGTCTCCTCCGGTTCATTGCCGTGCGTCGTTGCGGATCATGTCGGCGGCCTTCTCGCCGATCATGATGGTGGGGGCGTTGGTGTTGCCGCCGACGATGGTGGGCATCACCGAGGCGTCGACGACGCGCAGGCCACCAATGCCGTGTACGCGCAGCCTGTCGTCCACAACGGCCATCGGGTCGCGGCCCACGGGACCCATCCGGCAGGTGCCCACCGGGTGGTATTGCGTGTCGGCACGGGCGCGGATGTCGGCGGCCAGCGCCTCGGTGTCGTCGGCGCGCACCGGGTAGAGCATGTCGCCGCGCAGGCCGTCGAAAGGCTTGGACTCGATGAGGCGCTGCTGCAACCGGGCGCCCCTCAGCAGCAGCCGCATGTCGCGCTCGTCGCTGAGGAAGCGTGGGTCGATGCGCGGTGCCAGCTGCGGGTCGGGCCCGGCCAGCTCCACCGTGCCGCGGCTGTGCGGCCGCAGCACGTCGACATGGCAGGAGATGCCATGGCCCCAGTGCAGCTTGCGGGCGTGGTCGTCGACGATGCCAAGCACGAAGACGAGTTGCAGGTCGGGCACGGTCACATCCGCCGAGGAGCGCAGGAAGGCGCCGGACTCGGCGATGCTGCTCGTCAGCAGGCCGGTGCGATGGCGCCGCCATTCGCCCACTGCCCGCGCCAGCCGCGCGCCGCCGCGCAGCGAGACGCCGAAGGTGGGCGTGTCCGAGCTGCAGCGCCAGGTCTGCACATAGTCGATGTGGTCCTGCAGGTTCTGGCCGACGCCGGGCAGGTCATGCAGCACCTCGACACCCGTCTGCCGCAGGTGTGCGCCAGGCCCGATGCCCGAGAGCATCAGCAGCTGCGGCGAACCGAAGGCGCCGGCGCTGAGCAGGACTTCGCGGCGCGCACGCACGAAGCGGGATTGGCCGTGGACGCGGTAGTCCACGCCCACCGCGCGGCCATTGGCCAGGCGCAGCTTCGTCGCCTGCGCGTGGGTGATGACCTTGAGGTTCGGGCGGCCCAAATTGGGCGTCAGATAGGCCTTGGCGGCGCTGCAGCGCTCGCCATTGACTTGCGTGACCTGGTAGACGAAAGAGCCGAACTGCTCGGCGCCGTTGTAGTCGCCGATATGGGGCACGCCTTGCAAGGCCGCAGCGGCCAGGAAGGTCTGGTTGATGGGGCTCGCGCTGCGCGGCAGCGTCACGTTCAACGGCCCGCCACGGCCGTGCAGCGGGCAGTCGCCGAACTGCTCGTTGTGCTCGGCGCGGCGGAAATAGGGAAGCACCTCGTCATACGACCAGCCGGCGTTGCCGAAGCTCGCCCATTGGTCGTAGTCGTGGCGGTGGCCGCGCACATAGAGCATGGCGTTGATGGAGCTGCTGCCGCCCAGGGTCTTGCCGCGCGGCTGGTAGCCGCGGCGGCCCATCAGGCCGGGCTGGGGCACGGTCTGGTAGGCGTAGTTGTTGATGCGCGTGGGCACCATGGCGACGACGCCGGCCGGCGCGTGGATGAGCACACTGCTGTCCGGCCCGCCGGTCTCCAGCAGGGCCACCGTCACGCCGGGGTCTTCGCTCAGGCGCGCGGCCAGCACGCAGCCCGCCGAACCGGCACCCACGATCACGTAATCGAACTCCACGGCGCTTGTCTCCTCCAACCTCTGAGCGGGCCGGGGAGCGAAGGATGAAAGCCGGCAGCCATTACGTCCAACGCATAATTAGTCGGCATTCATTGCGTTCACTGCATAGCAACCCAGATCCGGCAGTCGGCCGCTCCCCATGGCGCCATGCCTTCAACCTCGGCACGCTGGCCGATTTGCCACCCTCGCCGCTTCGATGAACAACGCTGCACGCCCGCTGGTCGGCCGCTGCAAACCGCAGGCGGCGTTGCTTCTCCTCGTGGGCATCAGCCCACTTCGTCGGCGCGCCTTGCCGGCGGCTCGCCTCGTCCGCCCCTCGGACGTGCCCAACTGCCGGATCTAGGTTGAACCTCCGCCAGCTCTCCCATCTGATCGCGCTGGCCGACGAGGGCCGCTTCGTCGCCGCGGCGGAGCGCGTGCACCTGAGCCAGGCCGCCTTCAGCCGCAGCATCCAGGCCCTCGAAGCCCATTGGGGGCTGCGCCTGTTCGAGCGCGGGCCGCTCGGCGCGGTGCTGACGCCGGCCGGCCGCACGCTGGTGGAGCGCGCCCGCCGCCTGGTCTTCGACGCCGACTGCCTGGAGCGCGACGCCGACCTGCTGCGCGGTGGCCTGCTGGGCGAACTGGCCTTTGGCGCGGGGCCCGTGCCGGCCGCCGTACTGGTGCCGCCGCTGCTGGCCGAACTGCGCCGCCAGGCGCCGGGCGTCGTCGCCCGCGTGCGCTACGGCAATGTCGACAGCCTGCTGACCTTGCTCACCGACGAGGCCATCGAGTTCTTCGTCGCCGACCGGCGCATGCTGGCCGACCCGAGCCGCTTGGACATGGCGCCCGTGGCCCAGATCCACGGCGGCGTGTACGTTCGGGAGGACCACCCGCTGCTGGGCGCAAAGGACGTGACGACGGCGGATTTGGTGCGCTTCGGGCTCGGTGTCGTGTCCACGTCGCCGCAGCTCTTCGTCTATATCGCGCAGGGGCTGGGCTTCGCCAGCCCGAGCGAGCTGCCGGTCGTCGTCGAATGCGATGACGTCACCACGCTGGCGCGGCTGGCGGCCGACGGCGACATGCTGGCGCTGCTGCCACGCGCCCTGCCCACGGCCATCGAACTGGGCCTGCAGCCCCTGCGCGGCGTGAAGACCTTCGGCGATCTCTACGTGGACGCCCACGCCGTCTGGCTGCGCGGCCGCACGCTGGCGCCGGCGGCGGAGATGGCGATCCGGCTGTTCAGGTCGGTGGCGGGTTCGGGTAGCTGACGATGAGCGCCAGCGGCGCTTCTCCTAGCTGGCGGATGCCGACGACAGCGACGTTATAGAGGTAGGCCGCGATGCTGGGCGCTTTCATGCCATGCCGGCAGCTCGCGCTCGCTTGAGCTTTGCAATGCCAAGCTCGCGTATCAGCTCGGTCAATCGGTCTGACTTCCGGGTGCAGTCAGCCTGAATCGCCACGTGACGTGCGAGGAGCGAGCGATGGGTCTCGCTCCCGTCACCTCCCCGTTGGACGATGGCGTCGTAAAGCGACACAGCCTCGTCTTGATCGCGAGCGACGTCGATCCTGCAGCGCGAAACCTGCCCCTCCGCGACTTGCAACTCGGATTCGAGCCGGTTGACTTCAGCGGAGTGATCTCCCGTCGCTAGTTCGACTTGTTTTCCAAAGAAAAACAAACCCAGGCTCACCGCAATGAGGAGGATCAACGCGCCGCCAATCCCAAAGATCCAACGCAATACCCGCATGCCCGTCATCATTTCAGAGTTGGCTGCATGACGGCAAGTTTGAGCGCACCCAACCCATCAGCTCGCCCCCGCCATCCTCTCCGCCAGCCAATCCACAAACACCCTCACCCGCGACGACAGCTGGCGGGCATGGGGATACAGCACATAGACCGGCATCGGCGCCGGCCGCCAGTCGGCAAACACCTCGACCAGTTCGCCGCTCGCCAGTTCTTTCTCAAAGTTGTAGCGCGGCGCCTGGATGAAGCCCAGGCCGGCCAGGCAGCAGGCGCCATAGGCCGTCGCGCTGCTGACGGTGACGGGGCCGGGCAGGGTCAGGCTGTGCGCTTCGCCATCGACGATGAAGTCGAAGGGCAGCACGCGGCCGCTGCTGCCGATGTAGTTGACGGCCTGGTGGGTGGCGAACTCCTCCAGCGTGCGCGGCAGGCCGCGGCGGGCGATGTAGTCGCGGCTGGCGCAGGTGACCTGGCGCAGCTGGGCCACGCGCCGGCCCACCATGGACGAGTCCCTGGGTTCGCCCGAGCGCAGCACGCAGTCCACGCCCTCGCGCACGAGGTCGACAAAGCGGTCGCCCAGGCCGATCTCCAGCTCGACGTCGGGGTAGCGGGCATGGAAGTCGCCGAGGTAGGGCAGCACGAAGCGCTGGGCCTGGTTGCCCTGCATGTCCACGCGCAGCTTGCCGCGCGGCTTGAGCTGGGCGGTGCGGAACAGGTCCTCGGCCTCGCCGACGTCCTGCAGGATCTGCTGGCAGCGCAAGTAGTAGGCCTGACCGTCCAGCGTCGGGCTCACATGCCGCGTCGTGCGGTTGAGCAGGCGCACACCCAGGCGCGCCTCCAGCTGCTGCAGCGCCAGGCTGACCGAGGCGCGCGGCAGCTGCAGCTCGTCGGCGGCCTTGCTGAAGCTGGCCAGGTCGACGATGCGCACGAAGAGGCGCATCGCATCGAGTCGGTCCATGGCCGTTTGGCTCCGATTGTTTAGTTGGGCTGGATTGTGATGTCTTGTTCGTCTTATTTATCCGAAAGCGATCGAACAATACATTGAACTCACAGGGCCGCTCCTCGGTCCTGCCTTCCAACCCAACGATCTGGAGCACCCCGTGAGCAACACCACTTCTTCTTCCTCTTCCCCCGTCGCCATCGTCACCGGCGCCTCGCGCGGCATCGGCGCGGCCATTGCGCAGCGACTGGCGGCCGATGGCCATGCCGTGGTCGTCAACTACGCCGGCAATGCCGTCGAAGCGCAAAAGGTTGTCGATGCGATCGTGGACCGTGGCGGCCGTGCCATCGCCGTGCAGGCCGACGTGGCCGACGCGGGCGCCGCCAGGCTGCTGTTCGACGCTGCCACCGAAGCCTTCGGCGGCGTGGACGTGCTCGTCAACAACGCCGGCGCCATGGCCAACGAGCTGCCCCACCTGGCCGACACCGACGACGAGACCTTCGACCGCCTCTTCGACATCAATGTGAAGGGCAGCTTCCTGGCCATGCGCGAGGCGGCCAAGCGCCTGCGCCAGGGCGGGCGCATCATCAATTTCTCGACCAGCGTCATCGGCCTGGGCCTGCCAGGCTATGCCGTCTACGCGGCCACCAAGAGCGCCATCGAGACCATGACCAACATCCTCGCCAAGGAGCTGCGCGGCAAGAACATCACCGTCAACGCCGTAGCACCCGGCCCGACGGCAACGAACTTGTTCCTGAACGGCAAGACGCCCGAGCAGGTCGAGCGTCTGGCCAAGATGGCGCCGCTGGAGCGCCTGGGCCAACCCGAGGACATCGCGGCGATGGTCGGCGTGCTGGCCGGGCCGCAGGGCGCTTGGGTCAATGGGCAGACCGTGCGTGTCAATGGCGGCATCGTCTGAAGGAGGACAGCTTCATGAACAACCAACAACAAGTCATCCTCGTCACCGGTGCCTCCAGCGGCATCGGCAAGCTGAGCGCTCTGGCCCTGGCCGCCGCCGGCCACACCGTCTACGCCAGCATGCGCGGCGTGACCGCCAAGAACGCGGCCAAGGCCCGCGAGCTGCGCGACTGGAGCTTTGCCCGCGGGCTGGACCTGCGCGTCGTCGAGCTGGACGTGCTGTCGCAGCGCAGTGCCGACGCGGCCGTCGCCACCATCGTGGCCGAGCAGGGCCGCCTGGACGTCGTCATGCACAACGCCGGCCATCTCGTCGTCGGGCCTACCGAGGCCTACACGCCGGAAGAGATCACCGCCGTCTTCAACACCAATGTGCTGGGCGCCCAGCGCGTCAACCGCGCGGCCCTGCCGGTGCTGCGGGAGCAGCAGCGCGGCCTGCTGCTGTGGATTGGCAGCACGACGACACGCGGCGGCTTCCCTCCCTTCCTGGGCCCCTATGCGGCGGCCAAGGCGGCCATGGACTCGCTGGCCGTGACCATGAGCTTCGAGCTGGCCCGCTTCGGCATCGAGACCAGCATCGTCGTGCCCGGCGCCTTCACCAGCGGCACCGACCATTTCGCCAACGCCGGCAAGCCGGCCGACGAGGCCAAGGCCGCGGCCTACGCCCGCTATGCCGGCCTGATGGACCAGATCGGCGCGCGTCTGACCGCGCTCATGCCGCCCGAAGCCGACCCGCAGGCCGTCGCCGACGAGGTCGTGCGCGTCGTGGGCCTGGCGCATGGCGAGCGGCCCTTCCGCTCGGTCGTCGACTTCATGGACGACGGCGCGGCAGCGGTGACCGAGGTGGCCGAGCGGGTGCGCGATGACTTTGCCGCGCGCATCGGCATCGCGGACCTGCTCAAGCCCGCCTTAGCCTAGAACCCGAAGTTGACCGTCAGCGTGCCACCGGCGGTGACGGCCAAGGGGCCGACGACCTTGACCGTGCCGTTGAGGCTGGCGTTGAAGGAGTAGGACAGGCCGGCCGTCACGTCCGCCGCAAAGACCAGGCTGGCCGGCGGCGCGGCATAGGGCGCCACCCAGGGCGGCGCGGCGGGCAGGGTCAGCTTGAAGGCGCCGGTCGTCGAGTCCGACATGGTCTCGGCGATGGTGATGATGCCGCCGCTGGCCAGCTTCTGCGTCGCCGCGACGGCCGCCGTGTTGACCACCCCATCCACCATCACCGTGCCCATGGCCTGGCCATCGATGGCCGGGGCGGGAGACAGCGGCGCGACGCTGGTGCTGACAGCCGTCACGGTATTCGCCGTCACCGGCACGCCGGTCACGACCATGGTGGCTCGGGCCGCGGACTTGATGACGAGGTCGTAGCTGCCCGGTGCCACCGGCGTGAGCACGAACTTGCCGCTGCTGTCCGGCGCGGTGGCCTTGAGCACGACGCCGCCCTGTTGCAGGCTGACCTGGGTGCCGCCATAGGCGACGCTCGCGTCCACATAGCCGCTGACGCCGGAGGTCAGGTTTGGCACGACGGCGACGACGGGCTTGAGCAGGTATTGGCCCGAGTTGCCAGCCGTGACGACGGACTTGCAGGCGTCGAAGTCGAGCACGAAGTCGGCCATCTGGTTGGCTGCGATGTCGATGCTGGCATTGAGCTTGAGGCCGCTCTGCTGGCCGCTGGGCGTCTTCAGCGCGACCTCGCTGCCGCCCGTGGGAACGACCGAGTTGGCCAGCGGTGTGGCGCCGCCGTTCTCGGCCAGCACCAGGCGCAGCTGCGCGTAATGGCCCACGGCGAGCGGCACCTGGCCCAGGCTGGCGAGCACGCCGTTTTGCAGCGCCAGCAGGTCAAAGCGCTGTGTCGGGCCCACCACCAGGTCCGTCCAGCCGGCGCCATCTTCGGCGGCGTCGGCGCTGGCGTTGACGCGGACCTTCTGCACCGTCACATAGACATGGTCGAAGCCGCAGGCCGGCGCATCGGTCAGGCTCAGAGCCAGCGTGCCCGAGGTGCTGTTCGAGGGCGTCGTGACAGGAGTGCCGGCATCGCCGCCACCACCGCCGCAAGCCGCCAGGGCGACGGCCGCCGCACATACGCCCAGAGTTCTGTAGCTCATGAGAGCCTCCAATTCAGATGCCCTCCCCGTCTGCAGTGTTGGCTTTCGCGATGTGCCCAGGCTTTACGAATCGCGTCGGGTTGTTACCCGCTCAGCGGCGCTTGCGGGCGGCCGCAGCCAGCTCCTGAGCGCTGACCACCCAGGCCGGGTTGCCCACCACGCGCTCAACGACGAGGTCGATGAAGGCCCGCACCCGCGCCGGCTGGGCCACGCGGCTGCCGTAGTACAGGTACAGGCCAAGGTGGGCGCAGACATGCTCGGTCAGCAGCGGCACGAGCTGGCCGCTGCGGATCAGCGGGGCGGCAGTGGCGCCGACGAGCTGGCCGATGCACTGGCCGGCCACGACGGCATTGKCCTCCAGCTCGACGTCGTTGGTCATGAAGACCGAGGCGACGTCGCGCCCGACGATCTCGTCGCCCACCAGGAACTCCCAGGGCATGGGCTTGCCCGTGCTCGGGTGGCGAAAGCCGCTGCAGCGGTGCCGGGCCAGCTCGTCGATGCTTTGCGGTGCGCCATGGCGGGCGATGTAGGCGGGCGCGGCGCAGACGATCAGCTGCAGTGGCAGCAGGTGGCGGGCAATCAGGCCTTCGCCCGGCGGCGTGCCGGCGCGAAAGCCCACGTCGACGCGGTCCGCCACCCAGTCGCCGATGCGGTCGTCCAACTGCACATCGGGCTCGACGTCGGGGTGGCGGGCGCAGAACTCCTCCAGCACCGGCCACAGCACCGGCAGCATCAGCGAGCGCGAGGCCGTGATGCGCAGCGGCCCGGCAATGACGTCACGACCCAGGCGCGCGCCATGCAATGCGCGCTGCAGTGCTTGCAGCCCGGGCGCTGCGGCGCCGAGGAAGCGCTCGCCCTCCTCGGTCAGGCTGAGTCGACGCGTCGTGCGGTGGAAGAGGCGCACGCCAAGGTGGGCCTCCAGCTGCGTCAGCGCCTGGCTCGCCGCCTGCGGCGTGATGCCCTGGGCCACGGCGGCCTGGCGCAGGCTGCCCAGTTCGGCGGCCTTGGTGAAAGTCGTGATGGCGCGCAGTTCGTTGAATGCCATTGTCAGGATTTACTTGCTAATCAATGAAGAGATTCTGGGCTAGTTGAAGATCAATCCCGATCCTAAATTTCGCTCCATCGGCCGATCCACCCTTCACCCCACACCGGAGCCCAACATGACCACCACCCCCACCTTCAAGCGCGTCTGGATGATCACCGGCGCCTCGCGCGGCATCGGCGCACGCATCACCGAAGCCGCCCTGGCCCATGGCGACGCCGTCGTCGCTACGGCCCGTGACGCCGCGAGCATCAAGAAGCGCTTGGGCACCCAGCCCGGCCTGTTGGCCGTGGCCCTGGACGTCACCGACGAAGCCCAGGCCGCCCAGGCCACGGCCGCCGCGCTGAGCCGCTTCGGCCGCATCGACATCCTCGTCAACAACGCTGGCTATGGCCTGCTCGGTGCCGTCGAGGAAGCCAGTGCCGATGAAGTGCGCCGGCTGTACGAGACCAATGTCTTCGGCCTGCTGAACGTGACCCGCGCCGTGCTGCCGCAGATGCGCGAGCGCCGCAGCGGCCATGTCATCAACATCTCGTCGCTCGGCGGCGTCCGTTCGGCCGCGGGCTTCGGCGTCTACTGCTCGACCAAGTTCGCCGTCGAGGGCATCACCGAGGCCCTGCATGCCGAGCTCGCGCCGCTGGGCATCCACGCCACCGTCGTCGAGCCCGGCTATTTCCGCACCGAGTTCCTGGAAGGCCAGTCCCTGGTCACCTCGCCGCGCGAGTTGGCCGACTACGCCGCCAGCGCCGGCCAGGTGCGCGAGGCCGCCAAGCGCATCAGCCTCAACCAGCCCGGTGACCCCGAGCGCCTGGCGCAAGCCATGCTGACGCTGGTCGATGCCAAGACCCCGCCACTGCGCCTGCCGCTGGGCACGGACACGCTGCAGGCCATTGCCGACAAGCACGCCTTTGTCGAGCGCGAGACGGCCGAATGGCGCGGTCTCGCGGCATCGACGGACTTTCCGGCCTGAACCTCAGCCGCGCCGACGGCCGTGGTCGTGCACGACTTCGCCGTCAGACTTGGTGAAGGGCGGCAACGGCCCGACGGGCAGCAGCTCCAGCACCGCCTCCGACGGACGGCACAGCGCCGTGCCCAGGGACGTCACGACGATGGGGCGGTTCAGCAGCACCGGATGCTGCTGAACCGCGTCCAGCAGGGCGTCATCGCTCAGAGCCGGATCGGCGAGGCCCAGCTCGGTGAAGACGGCCTCCTTCTCGCGCAGCAACGCGCGCAAGGGCTGGTCGGCGGCCGCCGCCAGCGCGCGGATTTCGTCGCGGCTCGGCGGCGTCTGCATGTACTCGACGACGCGCGGCTCCAGGCCGGCATGGCGGATCAGCGCAAGCACATTGCGCGAGGTGCCGCACTTCGCGTTGTGGAAGATCGTGATGTCGCTCATCGCGCCACCTTAGCCTGTGTGGCGATCCACGCATCGATGCGCTTCTCCAGCACCGACAGCGGCAGCGAGCCCTCGCCCAGCACCTGGTCGTGGAAGGCGGCGAGGCTGAACTTCGCGCCCAGTTTCTGCTCGGCGCGACGGCGCAGTTCCTGGATCTTCAGCGCGCCGATCTTGTAGCCCAGGGCCTGGCCCGGCCAGGCGAGGTAGCGGTCGATCTGGGCCACGGCCTGCTGTTCGCCAGCACCGGTCGTGTCCATCCAATACTTCAGCGCCTGCTCGCGGCTCCAGCCCTTGGCGTGCATGCCGGTGTCCACGACAAGGCGCGCCGCGCGGCTGATCTCCATGCGCAGCATGCCGGCGTAGGCCACGGGGTCGTTGGCATACAGGCCCAGTTCATGGCCCAGGGTCTCGGCATACAGCGCCCAGCCCTCGCCATAGGCATTGATCCACATGCGGCGGCGGAACTCGGGCATGGGCATCACCACCTGCTGGCCAAAGTGGAAATGGTGCCCGGGCTGGCCCTCATGCAGGAAGAGGGCGGTCATCGTCGCCACGGCGTAGTCCTTGGGGTCGTTGATGACGGCCCAGAACACGCCGGGCGCGCTGCCGTCGGCCTGGCCGGCGGTGTAGTGATCGGAAGCCGTCTCGCGCGTCAGCTCGGGCTCGGCGCGGATCTCCAGCGCCATGCGCGGTAGCTGGCCGAAGAGCCTGGGCAGCTGCGGCGCGACACGGGCGTTGATGGCGCGATAGGCATCCAGGATCTCGGCCTCGGTCTTGAAGGGCCGGAAGCGCTCATCGCTGCGCGCCCAGGCCAGCAGGCCGCCGTTCTTCAGCGGGTCGCCCGTGAAGCCGAGCTGCGGCGCGATGCGCGTGATCTCGCCCTGGATCCGCGCCACCTCCTTGAGCCCCAGCTCGTGGATCTGCTCGGGCGTCATGTCAGTCGTCGTCTGCTCGCGCACCCATTGGCGGTACCAGGCCTGGCCGTTGGGCAGGGACGTCCAACCAATGCTGCCGCGGCGCTTCGCGGCGGGCAGGTAGTCGGTCTCGACGAAGGCGAGCAGGCGGCGCAGCGCGGGCTGAGCGCGCTCGGTCAGCTCGCGGCGGTAGGCCTCGGTCAGGCGCGTGCGGTCCTCGGCGGTGAGGTCGGCGGGCAGGGCGCGCACCGGCGCCGTGTAGGGGCTGTGCTCGGCGTCGACCTCGGCCAGGTTCCGCAGCTGCGGCAGTGCCGCCTCGACGACGGGCCGTGACTGCACGACGTCGCGCTTGATGCCTTCGCGCATATTGGCGATGGCCTGGTCGCACCAGGCCGGCAGGCCGGCGACACGCTTCAGGTAGGCGTCGAGTTGAGCGGCCGTCTTCAGCGGTTGGCCGGCCTGGCCGCTGGAGAAGAAGGCCAGCTGGAAGGGCGTGGCGCCCATCTGGTGCAAGGGCAGCAGATGGTCGGGGTAGCGCTCGAAGGCCAGCTGGGCGCGCAGCTGCTGCTCCAGCAGCTCGCGGTTCAGGCGTTCGGCCTGCGGCAGGCTAGCGGCGGGCAGGGCGGCCAGCTCCTTCAGGAAGCCACGCCAGGCGGCGAACCGCTTGGCCCGCTCGGCCGGGGCGATGTCCAGGCCCAGCTGGTCGTCAAAGCGGTTGTCGCCGGCCTGGGTGGCGTTGAGCGGGTCGAAGCGGGCGCGGGTGTCGTAGTAGCGCGTCGCCACATCGGCCAGGCGCTCGGCGGGGGTGGCGGCCTGGCTGGGGGCGATGAAGCAGGCAAGAGCCAGGGTCAGGGCGAGCAGTCTCATCGTTATCGTCCTTGTTGGGAGGACGGCATTCTGTCGGCGTCCGCAGTCTCGCGCTGTCAGCAGCGCCAGCAGCCCCACAATCTCGCGGCTGACTTTTTCACCCCGCAATGCGCCTCATCTCACTCGCCCTGCTGCTGACCATCGCCTTCGCCCTGACCGGCTGCAACAAACGCCTCAGTGAAGTGCCCGCCGCGCTGCCAGCCGCCTCGGCCGCGCAGGACAGCAGTGCGACGGCCAAGCTGCGTGAGGAAGGCGACGGCCTGCTGGCCCTGCACCGCCAGATCGTCGTGCTGATGGACGGCGAGGCCACCCTGCCGGCCGCCCAGCGCCGCGAGGTCCAGGCCCTGGGCCAGCAGCTCTTCCACGAGCTGCTGCAGCGCCAGCAGCGCCTGGCCGATCTGGCGCTCAAGCCCGAATCGCTGGACGCCACCGCCGCGCTGCTGACGCGCATCGAGAGCGAGCCGAGCTGGTTCGACGCCGACCGCCTCGCCTTCAAGGAAGTGCTGAGCCAGCTCGCCACCGGACTGAAGAGCGCGCAGACGCTGGACGGCATCAAGCTTGCGCGCCGCGCCCAGGAGGACCTGGACACGCTGGCCGAAGTCGAGAAGGCTTATGAGCAGGAGCTGAAGGAAGTCTTCGGCGGCTTTGCCAAGCGCGGCATCGAGCTCAAGCGCGAGCGCTGGAGCGACTACGTCGCCAAGCTGAAGGCCCTGCACACGCGCGATGCCGTCATGAAGCAGCATGGCGCCCAGCTGCCGGCCGCAGCCGATCTTGCACCCGACCCCCCTGCGTCAGGTGCGATGCGCGGCGTCGCGACCAAGGACCGCGAGGTCTTTGGCGACAAGCTGCCGCCCAAGACCGTGCTGCTGACCTTCGACGACGGCCCGCATGCGCGGTACACGGACGAGATCCTGGAGATCCTGAAGCGCTACAACGCCCCGGCCGTGTTCTTCCAGCTCGGCCAGAACCTCGGCAAGGTGGGCGCCGACGGCAAGATCCAGCCGGGCAATGGCAGCGCCGTGGCCAAGCGGGTTCTCGCCGCTGGCCACCAGCTGGCCAACCACAGCTTCACGCATGGGCTGATGTCCAAGTTCGAGCTGGTCAAGGTCAAGGAAGAGGCTGCCAACACGGAGGCGCTGCTGGACGCGGCGGGTCGCAATGGCGACGCGTTGTTTCGATTCCCTTATGGCGCGCGCAACGACGGCGCGCTGACGACGATCGAGGCGCTGAAGCTGCGCTCGATGATGTGGAACGTCGACTCCCTGGACTGGAGCGACCCCATCCCCAAGAGCATCGCCGCGCGGGTGATGGCCGAGCTGGACAAGCAGCAGCGCGGCATCGTGCTCTTCCACGACATCCACGCCCGCACCGTGCAGGCCCTGCCCCTGGTGCTGGACCAGCTCGCCGCCGAAGGCTGGCGCTTTGCGAGCTGGAAGGATGGGCAGTTCGTCGTGTCCACCGACAAAACCGCCGCCGCACCGCCACCCGCCCCCGGCGAGCTGTATCGCGACAGCCATGCCTTGGTCATCGGCATCAACCAATACACGGCCTGGCCCAAGCTCTCGCACGCGGTGCGCGACGCGCAGGCCGTGCGCGAATCGCTGGTCACGCGCTTCGGCTTTCGAGCCGACAACGTGACGCTGCTGACCGATGGCGACGCCACGCGGGCCAACATCCTGAAGGCGCTCAACGAGCGCTTCGGCGACGCCAAGCGCGTGAAGCGCGACGACCGCGTCTTCGTCTTCTTCGCTGGCCACGGCAGCACGCGCAAATTGCCGAGCGGCCGCGAGGTCGGCTATATCGTGCCGGTGGACGCCGGCCTGAATGACCTGCAAGCCGACGCCATCGCTATGCCGCAGCTGCAGGAAGTGGCCGAGGCCATCACGGCCAAGCACGCGCTGTTCGTCATCGACGCCTGCTACTCCGGGCTGGGCCTGACACGTGGCGGCAGCGCCGCGGCCGACAGCAACTTTGCCCGCACCAACGCCCGTCGCTTCGGCCGCCAGATGATGACCGCCGGCGGCGCCGACCAGCAGGTGGCCGACGACGGCCCCGGCGGCCATTCGGTCTTCACGTGGACCTTGTTGCAGGCCCTCAACGGCAAGGCCGACCTGAACGGCGACGGCCTCATCACCGCCACCGAGCTGGCCGCCTACGTGGCGCCCGCCGTGTCGGCCATCGCCCATCAGACGCCGGCCTTCGGCAGCCTGCCGGGCAGCGAGGGCGGTGAGTTCATCTTCGAGCTGCCGACGGCGCAGGAGCCCGCGCTGAGTGGCGCCGTGGCCCAGCTCGATGACAAGGCCAGCCAGTTCGCCGCCAAGCTCGACGAGGCCAGCAGCGCCGGCCGCCAGGTCGCCACCGCCGCGAGTGGCGCGGCCAGTGGTGTTCAAGTGACCATCAAGGGCCTGGACGGCAAGGACCAGGCCCTGGCCGCCACGACCGCCCGCGTCGACCCCGGCGCCCGCGTCGCCGCCCAACGCGCCAACGACCGCGGCCTGCAGCTCTACCGCGAGCGCCGCTACGACGAGGCCGAGGCCGCCTTCAAGGAGGCCTTGCAGCTGCAGCCGAAGTTCGCGCTGGCGGCCAACAACCTGGGCTTCGTGTTGTACCGGCGCGGCAAGCCTGCCGATGCTGCAGTGTGGTTCGAGAAGGCCGTCGAGATGGACGCCAGCCGGGCGCTGGCCTGGCTCAACCTCGGCGATGCACGGCTGCAAGCCGGCGACGAGGGCAAGGCGATGGCGGCCTACAAGACTTTCCTGGAGCTGGCGCCCAAACATGCAAGGGCGGCGGAGCTGCAGGGGTGGATTGCGAATCCGTCTGAGGGGACGCGGCCGAAGCCGTTGTGATGCAAGTGGAACGACTCTGACCGTCATGGGTACTGAATATCGACTGACGTTCTCGCACCTCGACAAGGCGCGGATCGAGCACGCCCTATCCGAAGTGGCCACCGTGAAAATCGGCAGCGTGCCAACCCCCAGCTACGAATTCCGAGCCGACTCGACGAAGCCTGGAATGCCGGATGCGACGGCGATGATTGAACAGTACGGGCTGTACTTCTGTGACCACGGTGGATCGGGTCGAGACTATTTAGGACGACTCGTTGCTGTGCTGGTTGGCGAGTTCGGCAGCGTGCGCGTCGAAGCTCTCGAGTAGCTGGCGCTGAACGTCGCCCAAACCGCGTCGCTGGCAGCTTGGTGGGGTGCGAGCAGCCAACGCTGCCTTGCGGGAAGCAAGTCAGCCGTTCTCCATCAACGCCTTCAACGCCCTCAAATCCTTGAGCACATGCGCCGCATCCCGCTCAAAGTCCTCGTCGCTCGCCCCCGCCATCCTCAGCACCACGAACGTCAGCGCGCAGCCCTCATCCACCGGTGTGACCCGAAACGCGCTGTGCGTGGTCACACCATCGGGCGTCGTCACATCATGGTCCAGCACGCCGAAGTCATTGCGCGGCGCCATCTTGATCTGGATGCGGCCCATGGGTGAGTCGGTGACCACCCAGTGGTCGCCTTCCTGCTCGATGTCGGCCGACGCCAGGCCCGAAGCCCAGCGATGCAGGTTCTCGCGCCGGCTGGCGAACTCGTAGACCTGGTGCGCCGGCGCGGCGACGGTTTCGCTGACGACCTTGATTTCGCGTGGCATGCGGGCCTCCAAAGCAGTTGCAGAGCTTGTCACGAAGGAATGGGCACCGGCAAACCGCGCGCCCGTCGGCCCTCGTGGCGAGGACGCAGTCAGCTCGGCTGTGTTCCACTTCCGCCGTGAATTCCGAAGTCTCCTCGCCCAAGCCGGCCAAGCCGCCCGCACCCGCCTTTCCCCTCCCGCAACCCAGCCACGCCGCCCGCTTTCCCGCGGGCCTCGCGCCTGAAGACTGGGCCCGCATCCGCCAGGCGGCGCATGCGCTGCCTCAGGTGCTCGTGCCTGCCGATTTCGACAACGGCAGCGACGAGTCGCTGGATCGCCTGGGTTGCATCCAGATCTCCCGGGCCGCTGGCGGCGGCCGGCCGAGCCGCTGGATCCTGCCCGCGCACATTCCCGTCGCGCTGGCCCAGCTCGAGGCCACGCCGCAGACCAACGCGCTGCGCCCACAGCTGCAGCAGCGCCTGCACCAGCTCGAAAGCCTGGGGCTGCGCCGCGAAGGCCTGGTGTTCACGCGGCTGTGCGTGCACCCGATCACGCTCGCCCACGAGGGCTGGCGCATCGACCTGTCGCACCGCGTGCCGGTGCCCGAGGAGCCCGTCTGGGCCTTTTTCCGTGATGGCGACACGGCCGCGCTGCGCCACAACCTGGGCCAGGCGCCCGAGTACTCCTACACGGCCGAGCTGATCCTGCACCTGAACCACCTCATCGCCCGCAGCGAGGCCATGGGCCATGCCAGCCAGCTCGCGTCGCTGCTGCCGCGGCTGCAGGCCGAGTGCGGCGTGCCCATGCCCTACGAGGACCTGAAGGCGGCGCTGAACCGCGCCCAGGACCGCTGGGAGCAGACGGTCGAGGAGCAGGACACGCTGGCCAGCCTCGGCCGCGAACTGGCCTTCCAGGGCTACCCGGACAGCTTCGACGCGGCGCGCAAGCTGGGCCGCAAGGTCACGCTCTACCTGGGCCCGCCGAACAGCGGCAAGACCTATGCCGCCTTCGAGCGGCTGGCGCAGGCGCTGGACGGCGCCTACCTGGCACCGCTGCGCCTGCTGGCGCTGGAGGGCCGCGACCGCCTGGTGGGCCGCGGCGTGCCCTGCTCGCTGCTGACCGGCGAAGAGAACGTGCCGGCCAACGACGCGCGCGTGGTGAGCAGCACTATCGAGATGGTCAACACGCGCGACACCATCGACGTGGCCGTCATCGACGAAGCGCAGATGATCTTCGACGACTCGCGCGGCTGGGCCTGGACGCAGGCCATCGTCGGCGTGCCGGCGCGCGAGCTCATCATCATCGCGTCGGCCTATGCCGCGCCGGCCATCGAGCGGCTGCTGCAGCTGTGCGGCGAGAAGCCCGAGCGCCGCGTCTTCGAGCGCAAGCAGCATGTGCAGCTGATGCCCGCGCCCGTGCCGATGACGCATCTGCATGCGGGCGACGCGGTGGTGGCCTTCAGCCGCCGCGACGTGCTGATGCTGCGCGACCAGATCGCGCAGAACGGCCACGTTGTCAGCGTCATCTACGGTGCGCTGCCACCCGAGGTGCGCCGCCGCGAGGCCGAGCGCTTTGCCGTCGGCGCCAGTCAGGTGCTGGTCGCGACGGATGCCATCGGCATGGGCTTGAACCTGCCCATCCGCCGCGTGCTGTTCTCGACGCTGGAGAAGTACGACGGCGTCGGCGACCGCGCGCTGACCGTCGGCGAGGTGCACCAGATCGCCGGCCGCGCCGGCCGCTACGGCATGCACGACGAGGGCTTCGTCAGCGTGCTGAAGGAGGCCGAGGCCGACGCGATGAAGACGCTGCGCGAGCTGCTGCCCAAGGAGCCCCGCGCGCCGCGCGACTTCAAGTGCCCGGTGGCGCCCAACTGGCGCCATGTGCAGACGATCTCGGCGCGCCTGGGCGTGAACAGCCTGCACCAGGTGCTGACCGTCTTCATGCAGCAGCTGCGCCTGGACGACGCCCACTTCGAAGTGGCCGAGCTGGAGCAGATGCTGGGCCTGGCCGAGATGCTGGACCGCAACGCGGGCGCGTTGTCGCTGCAGGAGCGCTTCCGCTACGCGCAGGCACCGGTGGACGACCGCCTGCCCCAGGTCGTCGAGCAGTTCCAGGCCTGGGCCGCCAGCCACGCGCGCACCGGCAAGGCCGGCACGCCCTGGTTCCTGGACGACGTCGACGAGCACAGCCGCCTGGACCGCATGGAGCAGGCGCTGCGCCAGTGCACGCTGTGGCTGTGGCTGGACCTGCGCTTCCCCGAGGTGTTCGGGCATGTGGAGGCGGTCATCGACCTGCGTGGTCGGCTCAATGACGGCATCGAGCGGCACCTGAAGGGCAAGAAGCCGTTGTGGCAGCGAAGGGGGCGATAGCTCCGGCGAGGTTGAAATGATCGTGAAGTCGCTTCATCCAAAGCAGATGGACTTTCTGCCGGTACTTGCGGAAGTGATTCCCGAGTCGTTGGCGGCATTTTTGTTTGGCCTTGGCGCCGCGTCCTCATCCATTTGGGATCAAGGCGGTCTCATGGTCGAAGAAGCCGGGCCAGCAGAGGCGACAACCTGGCGCCCGACCAACGCATCAGCTCGAACCGAATTGCTTGAGTTTTTCGCTTGTGTGTGCGGCAACAGGAGCCTGGAGCGGTCCCATGAAGCTGAGCCCGCTTTGGCCGCTTTCGAACAGACAGTTCGGTATGCGTTTCCTAACGCCAGCGCCCACCTCGAGGTTGAGTGTTACGAACCGTCGTGGTGCTATCGGCTGCATGTGTGGGTAAGTCAAGAAGCCGGCCCAGCCCTTACCTACATATCGCTCTTCTGGAGCGTTGACTGATCTACCTGCCACGAGACCGCTTGGTCTGGAAGATGCCGCTACCGCTGCAAGATTCCGAGCGAAATTAGGTCCCTCGCAGTCGCCACGATTGCCTCCCGCGGCGCCCGCGGCACCCAGCCCAGCTTCTCACGCGCGTGGCTGGCATCCTGATGCCGCGCCGTACCCAGCTCGCTGGCCGCCGCCCGCACCGCCGGGCTGACCTTGGCCAGCAGGCGCACCGCCCAGTCCGGCATCTGCAGTGTCGGCACGCGCTGGGCCTGCTCGCCAAGCTCGGCCCTCAGGATGGCCGCGATCTCGCGCAGCCAGAGAAAACCGCCGCAGGCGATGAAGCGTTCATCCGCCATGCCCGGCGCGGTCAGCGCGCGCCAGTGCAACTCGGCCACATCACGCACGTCGACGATGCCGAAGCCGATGTTGGGCAGGGCCGGCACCTTGCCCTGCAGCAGGCTCTTGACGATGACGACGCTGGCCGAGTAGTCGGCACTCGCCACCGGGCCGAGCACGACTGACGGATTGACCGTGCAGAACTCGAGCCCGCCGCCCTCGCGCGCCACCCAGTCGCGCGCGGCGCGCTCGGCGATGGTCTTGGACTGGATGTAGGGCGGGATGCCGGGCGTCTCCAGCCGCGTCCAGTCGTCCTCGGTGAAATGGTGCTCGCCCGGGCCATGCCCATAGGAGATGGCCGCGACGGATGAGGTCATGACGACGCGCTGCACGCCGGCATCGCGCGCGGCCTTCAGCGCACGCAGGGCGCCGTCGCGGGCGGGCACGATCAGCTCGTTGGCGTCGCGCGGCACGCCCACCGGCAGCGGCGACGCGAGGTGGGCCATGTGGCTGCAACCAGCGGCCGCCTCGGCCCAACCGGCGTCGGCCATCAGGTCGGCGGCAAAGCAGCGCAGCTGTTCGCTCGCGTCTCCGTCATCTGCGCCCAGCAACTGGCGCAGCGCCGGCTCGCGCCTGAGGTCGCGCACGGTGGTGTGCACCTGCCAACCGTTGGCCAGCAGCTGGCGGATCAGCACGCCGGCGATGTAGCCGCTGCCGCCGGTGACGAGGACGCGAGGAGGGGTGCTCATACGCTTCACTCCACGAACACGCGCGCGTGCCCCTCGTGCGCCGCGGGCGAGCGCCAGTAGGGCGATTCAAAGGTGACGTGGATGGATGGGCACTCGTCCTTCGGCCGCAGGAACACGCTGCGAACCTGCCTGCCCTGGGCCTGCAGTGCGCGGCGCAGCTCATCCTCGCTGGGCAGCTGGAATCCTGGCTGGGTGTACAGCAGCAGCTCCGCTGCCGAAGGATGCCGGGCGAGCGATGCGAAGTCGACCTGGCCCATGTGCAGCAACACGCCGGCGTTCTGCAGCTCCGGCCAGTGACTCAAGGTCTCGTAGCTGGCCAGGGTCCCGCCGCGGCTGCAGACGAAGACCCAGCGCAGCCGGTTCACCCCCGCGATGGGCTCGAAGCTCTGCACCTTGGGGGTCTTGTAGATCTCCAGCATTTCGATGCCCGGGGTCTGAGCCAGCTCGCTGATGTCCGTGAGGCTCAGGCAATGCGCCAGGCGCAGTTCACGCAGCGCCGAGAACCGCGCCAGGCCTTCCAGCGAGGTCAGCGGCGCGCCGGCAAGGATGAGCGATTCCAGGCCGCTCCAGCCGTCGAGTGCATTCAAGGACTTGAGCTTGCGGGGCCGCCTCAGCTCCACGCGGCGCAGGCTGGGGTTGTTCAGCCATTGGGGGTTGAGCTTCTCGGCGTCCAGGCAGCGAAAGGCGCGCAACCGAGGGAGCTTGCGGTAGTCGCCATGGGCCTGCGGCGCCTTGTGCAGGTAGATCTGCTCCAGTGCCGGCAGCAGATCGATGTCCTCCAGGCTCAGCTCTTCAGACGGGCTCCTGAGGCCGCGGATCTTGTGGGCGTAGGGTTGCAGCGCCCCCAGCGAACCCACGCCGGCACCAGGGCTGACCCAGTAGACGTCGTTCTCCGCCAGTGCGGCCTCCGAGGCGGCGCTCCAGCGGTAGATGTCCAGATCCAGCGTGCCATCAGGGCGCCCTTGCAGCCAGTGGTCATCGCTCTTTTCGAGAAAGTCCGGCGTCTCGCCGAACCATCCCTCGAACTCGCAGTCATGCTGTGGGCCGAGCTGGCACATGTCCTTCGTCCATGCGAGCAGGGCGTCTTCCGTCATCAGCAGCGGCGGGGTGTGGCCGGTGACCACCCACGACGCCACCTCCAGCGAAGCGGCGGTCCAGTCCACGAAAGCGCCCGTCTTGCGCGCCTGCGGCTCATAGCCGCGCGCCTTCAGCACCGCCGCCAGCGAGTCGGCCTTGGTCTGCGTGTTGGTGTGGAAGAAGAACTTCAGCGGCTTCGCATCGGTCGGCCGGACCCGCCAGGCCCGCAGCGATGCCAGTTGCTGGGGCGTCTTCCAAGCCGCCCGAGCCACGCTGCGCTCGAAGCGCTCCTCGGTGACAAAGCTTTCCATGCCGACGCCTCTCCCTGGATGAATGCGCCCCATCGTAAGCAACGAAAACGACGGGCCGCCCCCATGACGCCCGTCATGCCCGGGCCATTCCCATTGCCAGACGGTCACCCGGCATGGACAGTCACGGCTTTCCGCAAGTTTCCGGGACACCCCCTTGACCTCCGCCACCCTGACCGCGGCCGCCGACGCCACAAGCGACGCACGCGCCCGCCATGACCGATCCTTCCTGGGACACCCTGCCGGCCTGGGCTGGCTGTCCTTCTGCGAGCTGTGGGAGCGTTTCAGCTACTACGGCATGCAGGCGCTGCTGGTGCTCTATCTGAGCAACTACCTCTTCCTGCCGGCCCAGATCGGCCATGTGGCCGGCATGGATGCGCTGCGCTCGGCAATAGAGAACGTCACCGGTCCGCGCTCGCCGCAGCAGCTGGCGTCTGCCGTGTTCGGCCTCTACGTGGGCCTGGTCTACCTGCTGCCCATCTTCGGCGGGCTGATCGCCGACCGGCTGCTGGGCCGCACCAAGACCGTCGTCATCGGCGCGCTGCTGATGGCCACCGGCCACTTCCTGATGGCCATCGAGGCCGCGCTGCTGCCGGCCCTGGGCTGCCTGCTGCTGGGCGTGGGCTGCTTCAAGGGCAATATCGCGGCCCAGGTGGGCGACCTCTATGCGCCGGGCGACAAGCGCCGCGCCAGCGCCTTCCAGATCTTCATGCTGGCGATTCAGATCGCCGTCATCGCCGCCCCCATCGTCTGTGGCACCCTCGGCGAGAAGGTGGGCTGGCACTGGGGGTTCGGCTCGGCCGGCGTGGGCATGTTGATCGGTCTGTTCGTCTATCTGGCGGGCCGCCGCTGGCTGCCGCCCGAACCGCAGCGCAGCGCAGCCAAGGCCGAGGTGCGTCCGCCGTTGGGCCGCCGTGGCGTCATGCAGGTCGCCCTGCTCGTCGGCATCCTGCCGCTGCTGATGCTGTCCATCGTCGGCAACCAGCAGTTCAACAACGCCTACCCGCTGTGGTCGCAGCAGCACATGGACATGATGGTCGGCAGTTTCCAGGTGCCGGTGACCTGGCTGCAGGCCGTGGACGCCACGGTGAGCTTCATCACGATGCTGGGTTCGATCGCCTTCTGGCGCTGGTGGGCCACGCGGCGACGCGAACCCGACGAGGTCACCAAGATGGCGCTGGGCTCCTTCGTCGCGGCTGGCGCGCCGCTGCTGCTGCTGATCCCGGCTTTCGCCATCGAAGCCGGCGGCGGCAAGATCAGCATCCTGTGGACCTTCGCCTACACCCTGGTCAACGACATCGGCTTCGCCAACATCATGCCAGTGGGCCTGGCCTTGTATTCACGCGCCGCGCCGCGCGGCCTGCAGGGGGTCATGATCGGCATCTACTACCTGCACCTGTTCTTCGGCAACACCTTCGTCGGCTGGCTGGCCGGGCTGCTTGAGACCATGCCGGGCTCACAGTTCTGGGGCCTGCATGCGGTACTGGTGGCCGCGGCCGGCGTGGGGCTGCTCATCGTCAAGCTGGTGTTTGGCCGCCTGCTGGCGCCGGACGAGGCGCCGGCCCAGGCCTGACCGGGCTCATGCCCGCGCGTGCTGGGCCGTGCCAACGCCCAGCGAGCGTGTCAGGGCCGCCATCAACGCCTTGTACTTGTCGCGCACCTCACGCTTGTCCACGGCGTTCTCGGGCTCCGAGAAGCAGGCATTCCAGGCCTCGCTCCAGGCATAGCCGCTGTCGGTGCGGCGGTCGCCATCGGGACTGCGCACCAGCGCGCGCAGCTTGGCATCGTGGCCCGCGCTCGTGTAGGTCTCGAACAGGACGTGGATGTAGTCCTGGTAGGCCTCGTAGACCTCGGCTTCGAACACATGGCGGTAGATGTTGAGCGTCCTGTCCAAGTCGCGCTTGGCATGGATGGCATCAGCCGGCGAGATGATCTTCCAGTAGCCCACCCAGGTGAAGAAGCACAGCAGCTGGTTCAGCTTGGGCGCGATGTCGTCGTAGATGGCCAGCCGCTTCTCGATGAGCTTCTGGTTGGTCCAGTTGCTGAGGTCCAGGCGCTTGAGCTGGCGGCTGAACAGCCAGCCCAGCAGGGCCACCGACAGCGGCGTCAACACGCCGACGATGAGCTTGGCGATCTCCAATGTCGGCCATTGAGCCATGCGACCCTCCTTCGGCACGGCGTGCCGCGCCGCAGAGTAGCCGGCCGCGGCCTTGCGGTGCAATCCCGTCTGCCTAAACTGGGTGGCCATGAACGACGCCCTTGACCGCCTGGCCCGCGAACTCGCCTTGGACGCCCCGGCGCAGGAGGGGCTGCGGCTTCGCTTCGGCCTCGCGTGCGTGCAGCGGGTGCGGCATCTGCTGGAAGACGCCGCCGTCGTCGACTGCCTCGACGTGCTGGCCCGCTTTGCGAGCAGGGGGGCTACACGGGCAGAGGTGGATGCGGCGGCTGCCGAAGCGGCGCGGCTGGCCAACCACCACCCGGGCTCGCGCTCGCTCGACGGCGTGGGCCATGCGGCCGTGTCGGCCTCCTATGCGGTCGCCAATGCCCTCGCGGGGCGGGCGCTGCGCGCAGCCGAATACGCGGCCTATGCCACGGTCTATGGCGAGGGCGGCTATGGCGCCGTGCAGCAGCGCGAGTCCTTCCAGCCCGAGTTCGACTGGCAGCTGGAGGAGCTGCGCCGCCTTGCCGCTGAAGTGCCGGTGTAGCGTCGGTTGGGTGCCTGCCTACACTGCGGCACATGATCACCGTCCACCACCTCAACAACTCCCGTTCGCAGCGCGTGCTGTGGCTGCTCGAAGAACTGGGCCTGCCCTACGAGATCAAGCACTACCAGCGCGATGCCAAGACCGGCCTGGCGCCGCCCGAGCTGCGCCAGGTGCACCCGCTGGGCAAGAGCCCCGTCATCACCGACGGCGGCCTGACGGTGGCGGAGAGCGGTGCCATCCTGGAGTACCTGGTGGACCGCTACGGCCAGGGCCGGCTCAAGCCCACCGGCGAGCAGGACCTGTTGCACTACCGCTACTTCATGCATTTCGCCGAGGGCTCGGCGATGCCGCCGCTGGTCATGAAGCTGGTCTTCAACAAGGTCAAGCGCGCGCCCATGCCCTTCTTCGTCAAGCCCATCGCCAAGGGCATTGCCGACAAGGTGCTGAACAGCTTTGTGCAGCCCAATATCGACGCGCAGCTGAAGTTCCTGGAGGGCGAGCTGAGCGCACGGCCTTGGTTTGCCGGCGCAGAGTTCAGCGCGGCCGACGTGCAGATGAGCTTCCCCGTCGAAGCCGCGGCAGCACGGGGCGCGATGGACAGCTATCCCAAGCTGAAGGACTTCCTGGCCCGCATCCACGCGCGGCCGGCCTACAAGAAGGCCCTGGAACGCGGCGGGCCTTACAGCCTGATGAGCTGAGCGGCCTCGGTGGACCGCTTCGTCTTCAAGTCTGCCTCCAAGGTCTTCGCGTTTCTGTCGCCACTGATCGTGCTGGCCGTCGCGCTGACGGTGCTTGTCAGCCAGAGCGCGGACTTCTTGCTCTTCGCGGTTTCGGTGGACGCATTGGCCCTGGCGGCCCTAGCGCGGCAGTTTCCGCTGAACAAGCCCATCCTTGAATTGACGACGACGGAGATCCGATACGGCCAAGGTTTGCGCGACGCAATCCTGCTTCGGGATGTCAAGTACGCATCCGCCCCTGGCGCCAGTTCTCATGACTGGCCAGGCGTCGTGAACATCAACCTGAACATGGAGGCCCGCAAGGCTGGCGGGCAGTTGCACTACGACATGAAGGTTATCAAGCTCTTCTGCCCCGACGTCGCGCCGAAAGAGCTTGAAGCGCGAATCAATCAACTTGTCGAAGCGGCCAAACGCAACCTCTGATCGGGCCCGCGACGCGCGCAGACCTACACTGCCGCAGGGCCGCGCCGACGTGCGGTCCATCCGTCTTGCCCCGCCGGCCTGTCGCCCGGCCGCTGTGAACGAACAGCGGCGCTGACCTCCCCGTGTCGCATTGCGCTCTGACACGCAGGTCACCTGGGGGCTCTCATGCCCGGCTATGAAATCAAAGTCCAGGCGCTCGCCATCGATGGCGCGGCGGATCTGCAGATCCGCTCGCTGCTGGACAACGACCAGTTCGCCGACCCGGCGGGTGCGGCCGAGGCCCTGGGCATCTCGCCCGCGCAATGGCCGTTGTTCGGCCAGGTCTGGCCCTCCGGGCTGCATCTGGCCGCCGCGATGGCGATCCGGCCCCTGACCGACGGCGAACGCATCCTGGAGATCGGCTGCGGTCTGGCCCTGGCCAGCCTGGTGTGCCACCGCCGCGGCGCCGAGGTCACGGCCAGCGACATCCACCCGCTGGCCGGCGCCTTCCTGCTCGAGAACCTGCRCCTGAACGAGCTCACGCCCATGCGCTACTGCCATGGCGACTGGAGCGAGGACGCGGTCGCCGCCGAGGGAGGCGCACCGCGTGTGCAAGGACGCTTCGATCTCATCATCGGCAGCGACGTGCTCTACGAACGCGACGACGGCGGCGCGCTGGCGGCCTTCATCGAGAAGCACGCGCTGCCGCAGTGCGAGCTGTTGATCGTGGACCCCAACCGCGGCAACCGCGCGGCGTTTGGTAAGCGGATGGCGGGCTTGGGGTTTGAGTTCAGTGAGGTGCTGTTAGGGGCGGAAGCGGGGAGGCCGGACTACCGCGGGCGGTTGATGCGGTTTGTGCGCGGCTGACGCGGCTGCCTCAACGCTTGGGCAGCGCTCCCTTCGGCCCGTACTCCACCACCCTACAGCCCGCCCCCTGCGGGTTGTCGCAGCAGGCCGCCAGCTTCTTCAGGCTCTCGCTGAACTGCTCGTTCCACTGCGCCTGGCTGTGCAGGTTGCCCGGGCTCATCCAGTGTGATTGCGGGAACTTCTTGGACCACTCGTCGCCACCCTCCTGAGGCGCATTGCCGGTGGACTGCTTCATCGCCACCTGGCAGGAGTTCATGTTGCCCATGCGGTGGCAGGCCGTGCAGGTGTTGCCGCGCGTGGTGATGCCGAAGGCGTTCAACTTCGCCCAGGCCCGCTTGAAGTCCTCGCCGATGGCCTTGGGCTGGTAATAGCCAAAGGGGTCGCCGGGGAGCATGGTCGTCTGAGCGATGTAGGGCGAATACATGAAGGGGCCGCTGTCGTGGCAGCCGATGCAGGCGGGCTGCTTGAAGGCCACCTCGTAGGGTGACAGCCAGACCTTGTCGGCCGGCACCGCAGGCCGCTTCAGGGTGCTGGGCGACGGCACGGCGCGGCCATCAATGCCCGCGCCCTCAGTCAGTGGCGCCTTGGCCTTGGCGGTGAACCAGCAGGTCTTGCCGTCCTTGAGGCTGTGCGAGATGACGTTGATCTCGTCGAACAGCGGGCTGCCGGCGGGCCGCGCGACTTGCTTGCGGCAGACGGCACTGATCTGCGCGGTCTTGTCGTCGCGCAGCACCAGGGCTCGGCTGCCGGGCACGCATTGGCCCTGGCTGCCGGCATCGTGCTGGGGCAGCAGCGAGGGCCGGTCGCAGCGCGGTGGCGCGGGTTGCGATGGCACGGGCTTGCCGTCGACGGTGATCGGGATCTCTTCGCCCGCCATGCAGTTGAAAGCAGGGATCTCGCTGATCTGTTCGGCGCACTGGCGGCCGTATTCGTACAAGGTCTCGGCCTGGGCGGCACCGGCCAGCAGCAGTAGCAACAGGGCTCTCATGCGACCACCAGCCCTTTCTCCGCCATCACGACGGTGCGTATGGCCTGGTGGTAGCGGGCGTAGCCGGTGCAGCGGCAAATGTGCTGGCCGACGGCGTCTTCAATCGCCGCGTCCAGTTGCTCGCGGCGGATGGGCTGCGCGCGCAGCCGCCCGAGCAGCATCTCGGTCGCCATGACAAAGCCCGGCGTGCAGTAGCCGCACTGGAAGGCGAAGTGGTCGAGGAAGGCTTGCTGCACAGCGCTGGGTTTTTCCATGCTGCCGGTGCCCTCCACCGTCGTGATGCTCTGGCCTTGCAGCAGGGCCACCGGCGTCGAGCAGGCCAGCATGGGCTGGGCCTGGCTCGATGGCGCACGCCGCGCGGCTACGGTGCAGGCCTTGCAGACGCCGATGCCACAGCACAGGCGCGTGCCGGACAAGCCGAGCTCTTCGCGCAGGAAGTCGACAAGGGGCAGGTCGGTGGGCACCTCGGTCTTGATGGGGCGGCCGTTGACGTGGAATTGGACGGGGACGAGGTCGGTCATTGGGAGGCCTCTCGTTGGTGTTGGTTGATGGCGAGGCCCAGCCGGGAGTTCGCCCCGGCGGGCGACCTACTTTCTTGTGTCGACAAGAAAGTAGGCAAAGAAACGACCCCCGATCCGCCCGCCCTTCGCTGCGCTTCGGGTCCCCTGCGGTACTCAGGCCTTGAGGCCCCGCGCAAAACTCCCTTCGCTACGCTGCGGTCAAACAGTTGCGCGGAGTCAGTTCTTGAAGCGTGCTGCGCACGCGGCCTCAAGGCCCTCCGTTCCTCGGCAGGCTCAGAGGGGGCAATAGAAATGCCTCGTTGCGAACGGCCTCCGGGTTTGGCTGTTGGCTGTTCAGGAGCCTCCCCTTCTAAACCGCCGAGAAGCACAGGAGCCCGGGGCGCGAGCGCAGCTCGCATCAACTTCTGACTTCGCGCCCCTTTGTTTGAACGGAGCGTAGCGAAGTGAGTTGGGCGCGGCCCCGGGCTTCGAGCATCGCAGGGGACCCCGACAGGGGCGGTTTCGCAGGGGAGAGCTTTTTGCCTACTTTTTGGCGGCGCAAAAAGTAGGTCGCCCGCGGGGGCGAAATCCCCGCTGGGCCTTGCCACAAAGCCGCTCATGACAAAGCCCTCTCAATGTCAGCGCCAGTAATCGGCAACGACCGAAACCGCTTCCCTGTCGCATGGGCGATCGCATTCCCGATCGCCGGCGCAATCGGACACAGCACCGCCTCCGCAATGCCCTTGGCCGTCGTCTCGGTGGTCGGCAGCGGCGTGATGCTCATGCGCGCCAAAGGCACGTCGGCGCTCAGGGCCACCTGATAACGGTCCAGGTTCCAGCGCCCGTCGCCCGCGCCGCCCGCCTCCAGCGGCAGGTCTTCCAGCAACGCATAGCCAATGCCCATCGCGATGCCGCCCTGGGCCTGGCCCAAGAGCAGGTCGGGTTGCAGCACCTTGCCGGCATCCACCAGCAACTGCACGTCGACGACACGCGGCGCAAAACTCTTGGGCCCGATCTCGACGGCGACCAGCACGCCCGACGGCGCATACAGGCTGCGACCGTAAAGCGCGGCCTCGGGCATGGGCGGGATGACGTTCTGGCGCAGCACCGGCGTCCAGCTCGCCTGGCCCGCGGCGCGCAGCGACAAGCCGTCGATGGGCAGCTGCAGCGGCGGCCCGGCCGGCACGGCGTAGGTGCCGACCACCCAGGACCCTTCGTAGAGCCCATGCACCATGGCAGCCGAGGTCAGGCCCATTTGGTGGACTTTGGTGGCCAGCGCACGCAGTGCCAAGGGCGCCAGGCCCGGCGCGGTGAGATGACTCTTCTCCCACTTCGTCTTGCCCTGGACCTGCACTAGCGGCACGCCCCAGAGCGCTGCCGCCGCCGGCAGCAGACCGGCCTGGAAGAGCACCTGGCTGGCCTGCTCCGTCACATGCACCTGGTGGAAGGCCGTCAGGCAGGCGCTGCTGGACATGGCAAAGCCGGCTGTCCAGTTCGGCTTGCTCCAGTCACCGCCGGCATAGGTGCTGACGTCCAGCGCATTGAAGCTGCCGACGTCGCCCATGACGATGTCATGCGCGTTGTGGCCCAGCCAGGCGGCCGTGCTGATCGCCAGCGTCGTCGCCGAGCCATTGCCCATGTCGACGCAGTTGGTGCGCACGGTCAGGCGCCCGATGCCGTCCATGGCCACCTCGGCCATGACGCCATCCTTGCCCGTGCCATAGGCCTGGTTGGCCAGCGCAAAGCCGACGCCGTAGCGGATGCCCTCGCGCGCCTTGCGGGCCTTCACCGCTTCGCGGTCGTGCCACAGCGCGTGCTCGCGCGAGCGGCGGCAGATCTCGCGCAGCGTCGTCGCCTGGGTCAACGGCGCGCCGGTGATGGTGCGGTCGCCTTCACGCAGCGCGTTGAGCTCGCGCAGCGCGATCGGGTCGCGCTTGAGCGCCACGGCCACCTCGTCCACCAGCGTCTCCACCGCGAAGCTGGCCTGCGGCCCGCCGAAGCCGCGCATGGAGCCGGCGACGACGCCCGTGCTGGGCTGGGCGATGGCATCGACATAGGCTTGGCGGATGTCGTAGCCGCTGAGGCCGCAATAAGCCGCCAGCATGGCGACGAACTGGCTGTAGTTGTTTTGCCCGCCCGACGGCAGCACCTGCTGGCTGCCGAAGGCGAGGAACTTGCCGGTCTTCGCGTCCACCGCGATGCGCTGGGTGATGTGGCTGGCCAGCTGCTTGAGGCCGCCCTGGAACTGCTCGTAGCGGTCCTGGGCGATGCGCACCGGCCCGTCGGCCAGGGCCGCGGTGACGGCCAGCAGCGGCGGGAAGGTGGACACGTCGCGACCACCAAAGCCGCCGCCGGGATAGCAGGAGTTCAGCACCACGGTCGCGACCTTGACGGGGCAGTCCTTGCTGAACAGCGCCAGGCTGTCGCCCGAGTCGCCGTTGGTGGCCTGGGTGCCGAGCACGAGGTTGAGCGTGCCGGTGCCGGAGCGGTCCAGCCAGGCCAGGCCCGCCTCGGGCTCCATGAACATCGGGTCCAGCACCTGGGTGCTGTAGCTGCCGCCGAGCTGCAGCACGGCGGAGCTGGGCGACTGCAGCGCGGCGTTGATGCGGCCGCGCAGCCGGCGGGCGGTGCTGTTGTAGGGCTGGGTCTTGGAGTCGGGCTGGTAGGGGTCGGACGCACAGCCCACCTGCACCTGCGAGAACGGCTCGATGCCCGCCGCCTCATAACGCGTCAGGTAGTTGACCGGGCTGTAGGCCATGACCCAGGGCTGGGCGGGAGGCGCGGCCAAGCCGCCGGTCTGCACGACGCCGGGCTGGAACTGCAATGCACGTTTGGCGCGGCGGTAGGTGTTGCCGTCGGCAAAGATCAGGATGGCCACGGGTTGGCCGTAGAACTGCGGCGCCGTACCCACCGGCACCAGCAGCTGGTAGACGCCATCGGCACCCGCGCTGGAGAAGGGCAGTTGAAGGTTCAGGGAGGCCAGGTCGCGCTGCGGCCCGGTGTAGCCGGGAAGAGGCGTCTGCGTGATGGTCAGGAGCGGCCGCGCATCGGCGGCGTCGAGGCGGGACAGGTCCAGGCCCGCGAAGGCGAGGCCGGGATCGGTCGCGCGCAGGATCATCGCCATGCGCTCGGTCTGCGGCCAGCCAGGCATGTCGACGGCGCGGAAGTCGCGGGCGTAGATCTTCTGACCCGTCACCTTGGCCAGGCCGTCGATGCGAAAACGCGCCTTGCCGGGGCCGCCGGACCAGTCGGGTGCGCCAGGCGGCGCGTGCGGTTGCACGGGTGTGCCTTCCGGCTGCGGCAGGGCGCCGGGGTTCTTCAGGGCTGGTGGCTTGAAGGCCAGGGCCAGCTCATGCACCAGCAGCGTCACTGCGGCTGCGCCGCTGCCAATGACGCGGCGCCGCGTCAGTTGGAATGGCCCGTTTGTGTTCTGCGACACGCTTGTCTCCCTTCCATGCGATGGGGGGAGTTTGGCGCCGCCAGCCGCCCTGTCTGGCGGGGGTTTTGCCTGAGTCGATGCCCTATCGAGTCAGTCGATAGATCAGCAAGGCCGCACGGATGGCACCACGCTCGATGGACGCGATCTCCAGCCACTCGTCCGGCGTGTGAGCGCCGCCACCCGCCGCACCGAGGCCGTCCAGGCTGTCGATCAGTGGCGCGACGAACTGCACATCGCCCGCGCCGCGCAGGCCGGGCGGGAAGGGCACGATGGCATTCAGGCCGGCGTCAGCGCTGGCTTGGGAATAGGCCTCCAGCACCTTCAGATTGCCCGGCGTGGGCGCCATCGGCGGGTAGCTCTCGTGGAAGCTGATCTTCGAGCGCGTGCCGGGCAGGGCCTGGTCGACGATGGCCTGCATGCGCTCGCGCGCCTTCGCACCCTGCTCGGCGGTCAGGTAGCGCAGGTCGCCGCGCACCTGGGCGTCGCGCGGGATGACATTGGTCTTGCCGAAGGCCTGGCCCTGGCTCTCGCCGTCATCCCATTTGGCGCTGGTGCCGGCCACGATCGTCGCGGCATTGAAGGTCAGGTCGGGCTCGATGAGCTGCTCGCGGAAGGCGTTCAGCACACGCGCCGCCTCGTAGACGGCGCCGTAGCCATCCTTGCCGAACACGCCTGCCGAATGGCCGGTGCGTGCCGTGACGTTGAGATGCCAGCCGCCCGAGGCACGCCGGCCGATGGTGGCGGCGTCGCGGCCCTGCTCGTCCTTGGTGGCGCCCTCGAAGGCCAGCGCAACGTCGCTCTGTTTGGCCGCATCGATCAAGGCGGCCCGCGCCACCTCGGCGGGGCTGCCGACGCGCTCCTCGTCGCCGGTGAAGACGGCCCGCACGGTGCGGCCATCCAGCGCGCCGGCGTCGTTCAGCGCCCGCAGCGCGAGCAGGATGATGACGTCGCCGCCCTTCATGTCGGACACGCCCTGGCCGCGCACCTTGCTGCCGTCGCTCTGCCAGGGCGGCACCGGGCTGTCCTTCTCGAAGACGGTGTCCAGGTGGCCGATCAGCAGCACGCGCTTGCCCTTGCCGCCACTGCGCTCGGCCACCAGATGGCCGGCGCGCTTCATCTCGGCTGGCATGTCGACCCAGTGCGCCTTGAAGCCGATGGCCTCGAAGGCCTTGGCGTAGACGGCGCCCACTTCGCGCACGCCGGTCGGGTTCAGCGTGCCGCTGTTGATGAGGCCGCTGCGCTCCAGCAGCTTCAGCGCGTCGGGTGTGTGGCGCTTCACGTTGGCGACGATCTGCTGCTCCTGGGCGTCGAGCCCGGCGGCCATCGCCGAGGACGTGACGAGCAGCAGGGCGAGGGCGGTTCGGATAGCGTGCGGGGTCTTCATGCCTTGAGTGTCCAACACCCACCATGCAACGCCGCCTGCTGCTGACCCTGCCCCTAATGAGCTGTCTGCCGGCATGGGCCGCCCCTTCGACGGCCTTGCCCAGCGTGCGGGTCCTGCCCGAGCCGCTGGCCATGCCGGGCCTCGCCCGCAGCCGCACCCTGCGGCTGTGCCTGCCGACCAGCTACGACAGCGAGCCCGAGCGTCGCTACCCGGTCATCTACATGCACGACGGCCAGAACCTGTTCGATGCGGCCACCGGCTTTGCCGGCGAATGGGGCGTGGACGAAACGATGGAGATCCTCGCCAAGGAGACCGGCTTCGAGGCCCTCGTCGTCGGTATCGACAACGGCGCCGAAAAGCGCAACAGCGAGATGGCGCCCTACGACCACAAGGAACTCGGCAAGGCCGAGGGCCCGGCCTATCTCGACTTCATCGTCAACACGGTCAAGCCCTTCATCGACAACGGCTGGCGCACGCTTCCCCGAAGCGAGCACACGGCGCTGATCGGCAGCTCGCTCGGCGGCCTCATCAGCCATGCGGCCCTGCTGAGCCATGGCGAGGTGTTCGGCCGCTATGGCCTGTTCAGCCCGTCCTACTGGGCGGCGCCCCAGCTCTTCGAAGCGACCGCTGCGGCCCGGCTGCCGGCCGACACGCGCATCCACCTCTACTGCGGCGGCCGGGAAGGCGGCAGCATGGCGGGGCAGACGCGCCAGATGCACAAGCGGCTGGCACGCCAGATGCCGTCCGAGCAGCTGAGCCTGCACATCGCCGCCGAGGCGGGCCACAACGAGGCGGCCTGGCGCGCCGAGCTGCCGGCGGCGCTGAAAACCCTGTTCAGGCTGGGCTGACGGCGTCGTCGACCGCGGCGCTGCGTGCGACCTGCAGCCGCTTCTCACCGCGCCAGGCGGCCAGGCCGTCGGGCGCCTCGCGCGGCGACAGGCCATTGGCGCGGATGGCGCCCATATAGCCGTCGCGACCCTGGGCCTTGGTGGCGTACAGCGCCGAATCGGCCAGGGCCAGGCAGGCGCGCCAGTCCCACAGCCGCGGGTGGCGCGGGTCGAGCGGGAAGGCGCAAAAGCCGACGGACACCGTCACGTGCACGGTCTCGCCGGGGCCGATCTCGAAGGGCTGGTCGCGCACCGCGGCGCAGACGCGCGCGGCCAGCTCGGCGGCATCGCGCCGCTCGGTCTCGCGGGCCAGCACCAGGATTTCCTCGCCGCCCCAGCGCACCAGGGAGTCGGTCTCGCGAAAAACCTGGCGCAGCCGCTCGGCCACCTGCACCAGCACCGCGTCGCCGGCCGCGTGGCCATGCACGTCGTTGACGCGCTTGAAATGATCCAGGTCCAGCAGCATCAGCAGCAGGTCGGCATCCGGGCCGGGACCTTCGCCCGCTCCTTCAATTCCGGGGGTCTCGAAGCGGCGCAGGCACAGGCGCAGGTCGTCGTCCAGGCGCAGCTCGAGGTAGCGGCGGTTGCGCAGGCCCGTCAGTGCATCGGTCAGGCTCAGCTCGCGCAGCTCGGCGGTGCGCTCGTCCACCAGGGCCTTGAGTTCGACCTCACGGCGGCGCAGCAGCCGCGTGCGCCAGCGCATCCAGGCCCAGATGGCGAGCAGGGCCAGCAGCCCGCCGCCGATGCGGGCCGACGTGGTCTCCCACCAGGCCGGCTCCAGCGTGATGGGCAGCTGCAGCTGCTCGGTGCCCCACAGGCTGTGGTGGGCCGTGGCACGCACCTGCAGCGTGTAGTGGCCTGGCCGCAGCGGCCCGAAGCTGGGGTTGCGGCCGCTGGCGTCGACCCGGGTCCAGTCGCTGTCCAGGCCCTCCAGGCGGTATTCGTAGCTCAGCCGTGACGGGTCGGCATAGTCCAGCGCCGCGAACTCGATGGACAGGCTGCGCTTGCCGGGCGGCAGTTTCAGCCCGTCCAGAGGATTGCGCGGCTGCTCCCAGGGCTGGCCGTTGACACGCAGGCCGCTGACCACCAGCGGCGGGCTGGTGCGCTGCGCCCGGTAGGCGTCAGGCAGCACGCGCAGCAGGCCTCGACTGCCGCCGAACAGCAGGCCGCCGCCGGGCAGCTCGGTGCTGGCAAAGAACCAGAAGCTGCCAAAGTTGGCGCCCTCGGCGCTGCCGAAGCTGTCCAGGCGGTCGGCCGCCGGGTCGTAGACATAGAGCTGGCTCCAGATACGGCCCTGCGCGTCCTCGTGCAGATTGCCGCCGAACACACCCTCCACGCCATGGCGCTCGCTGATGCGCTCGAAGCGCGCGCGGCCCTCGCCGTCCCAGCCCTTGAGGCGATGCAGGCCGCTGACCGGCGTGTCCACCCACAGCCGCCCGTCGCGCCCCCACAGCAGGCTCATGACGATGGGGCTGGCCRGGGACTCGGCGGGTGCCTGTGGCACCACCTCCAGGCCGCTCTGGCCAGCGGTTCTCTCGCGGAACAGGCCCTGCTGGCCGCCCACCCAGAGGCGCCCGTCCGGCGCGGCGCTCAGCACATAGACGCCACCGTGCAGCGGCCCGCTCAGCGGATGCACCCGCTCCAGCGCTGCGGCGCCATCGCCGGCGAGGCGGTACAGGCCCTCCTGCATGCCCAGCCAGATGCTGCCGTCGGCGCGCAGCAGCAGCTGTTGGGCACGGCCGCCGTCCAGCGCCCAGTCGCGCAACAGGCGGCCATCGGCGGCGCGGTGCTCCAGGCGGCCGGCCGCGGCCATCCACAGGCTGCCGTCGCCCGCCTCGGCCATGAGCTCGACGACGCTGCGCCGCTCGCGCGGCCATTCGCCCAGCGTCGCCAGGTCGCGGCCCGGGCGGCCGTCCAGGCGGGCGATGTGGCCGGTCTGCGTCGGTGCCAGCACCTCGCCGTTCTTCAGGGCCAGCACCGCGCGCACATCGGCCTCGGCCAGCGGGCTGTTCAGGTCGGCATCGGGGCCGCGCACGGCCAGGGCTGGGTGGGAGAGGTGGCGCTGCACACCCAGGCCATAGCCGCTGACCCACATCGCGCCGCTGCGGTCGCGCAGCAGGCCGCTGATGTCGTTGCCGGCCAGGCCCATCGCGCGGCGCGGGTCCTGGCGCAGCCTGGCCTCGACGGCGCCGCTGGCCGGGTTGACCCAGAACAGCCCGACCTTGCCGCCCACCCAGAGCCGCCCGTCCGGGCCTTCCGCCAGCGCATTGATGGGCATGTCCAGCGTCTGCACCCAGCGCACCTGGCCCTGCTCGACGACACCGAGGTGGCCGTCCTGCGTGCCCAGCCAGATGCGCCCGCCACGGTCCTCGGCCAGGGCCGGCACGGGCATGCCCTGTTCCAGGCCGGGCAGGGCCAGGTCCTCCCAGGCGCCGCGCGCGAAGCGGCTCAGGCCGCGCCAGTGGCCGGCCCAGACGACCCCGTCGGCGCCCACCTGCAGGGCCAGCACCCGCTTCTCGGCCTGGCCGTGCCAGTGCAGCTCGTGGGCCTCGAATCGCGTGGCCGCCGGGTCGTAACGGTACAGGCCCTGGCCCAGGGTGCCGACCCAGATGGCGCCGTCCGGCGCCGCCGCCAGCGCGCGGATGGGCGGCTGCGGGCCCGCGCCGCCCTGAGCACTGCCATGGCTTTCGACGCGGTCCTGTTCGGGGTCGTAGGCCACCAGGCCCTGGAACTCCGTGCCTATCCACATGCGCCCGTCGGCCGCTGGCGCCAGTGCCCGCACCCAGCCCAGGCTGCGCTTGGCCGTCGTGTCACCGGCCTGCTCGATGGGCCGCAGCCGGTAGCCGTCGTAGCGCGTCAGCCCCTTGCTCGTGGCGATCCACATGAACCCGGCCCGGTCCTGCGAGATCGCCGGCACCGAGTTCTGCGGCACTGTCACGCTGCGGAACTGCACCTCCAGCGGGCCCACGCCGGCGTCGGCGCGGGCCAGACCCGCCCCGAGCAGCATCAGGCCAAGCAGGCCTTGAATTAGGGGGTGCATGGGCCGGCATCCTAAAGGCGGCGATTGACGGCGCCGGCCTGCTGGGGTTACCGCGGACGGGGGAGATGTGCGGTGCTGTCGGCGATCGGCGACTTGACATGCCACAGTCGCGCGTAATGCCGCGGCTATGTCCACGCCAGCACGGCAGGCGGCCGGCGGTTCAGTGACCGCAGCAGCGCAACGCAGGCCAGCAGCGTGACGCCCACATAGACGGCCTGTGCCACCTCCCACTGGCCCAGGCTCCAGGCCTGCGGACCGCGCACGTCCAGTACTGCGGCGGCGCCGTCGGGCGACATCACCAGGTCGCGCGCCCAGTTCCAGCCTGCATGCACGCCGATGGCGGCCGGCACGCTGCGCCAGCGGATGAAGACCAGACCGAACAGCAAGGAACCGGCCGTCGTGCTGACCAGCGCAACCTGCCAGCTCCAGCCGGACAGCACATGAAAGACAGCCGCGACGAGCGCCACGATGATTTGCGCCGGCCAATGGCCGAGGCTGCGCAGCAGGCCGTCCAGGGCGTAGCCGCGCCAGGCCAGTTCCTCGCAGGCATTGGTCAGGAGGTGAAAGAGCAGGGCGCCACCGATAGAAGCCGGCAGCAGCGCCGCCTTCATCCGCCATTCAACGGGCAGCCACAGCGCCATGACAAGTGTCGCCGCGGCGAAAAGCAGCAGGCCCGCCACCAGTCCCAGGCCCAGGTGGCTGAAGGCACGGGCCGACACTGTGAGGCCAAGGTCGGCCAGCGACCGGCCCTCGCGGCGCATCAGGGCACGCGCAAGCGCGGCCAGCAACAGCGCGGTCGCCAGGCCGTACAACATCGGCCTGTGCGGACCGACCGGAAACGGCAGGCCCTGGTAGACGACGACCACGAGCGGGAAGGCGCACAGCAGAAAAGCCATGCTGCGCAGTGCCAGCCAACGGCGGGCTTGGGTTGTCAGCGCGGTGTCGGCAACGTGCGGCATCGGCCGCACTCTAATATCAACCCACCGCACTCACCGCATCCACCACCACCCTGCCATCCAGCAGCCGCAGCGTGCGCGAAGCCTGCGTTGGCGGGGCAGATGTGCAGTGCTGTCGACGATCGCCGGGCTTAACGCGCCAGCAGTTCGCCCAGCACGCGCTGCGGGTCGGCCATGAAGTCGCGCGTGACGCGGTAGTGCTCGGTGTCTTCGTAGGCCACGCGGCGCACGCCGTCCGGCGTGCACTGGTAGATCCAGGCGTCGGGATAGGCCATCAGCAGCGGCGAATGCGTGGCGATGATGAACTGGGAATTCGCCTTCACCAGTTCGTGAACGCGCGCCAGCGCGGCGAGCTGGCGTTGCGGCGACAGCGCCGCTTCGGGTTCGTCAAGCAGGTACAGGCCCCGGGCGCCAAAGCGCTCGTTGAGCAGCGCGAGAAAGGATTCGCCGTGTGACTGCTCGTGCAGCGACTTGCCGCCATAGCCGCTGATGATCGGTGAACCGCCCGGCCCCGCGTCCAGGTTCTCGATCTCGGTCGCGACGTTGAAGAAGCTCTCGGCGCGCAGGAAGAAGCCATCGCGCGGCGGCTTGTAGCCTTTGGCCACCCGCAAGTACTCATGCAGCTCGGAATGCGACACCCGCGTATCGAAGCGGAAGTTCTTGCTGCCGCCCTCGGCGTTGAAGCCCAACGATACGGCCAGCGCCTCCAGCAGCGTCGACTTGCCAGAGCCGTTCTCACCGACCAGGAAGGTGACCTTGGGATGCATCTCCAGGCGCTCCAGCGTGCGCACGGCGGGCAGGTTGAAGGGATAGCGGTCGAAGGAGTCCACCTTGTCGCGCTGCAGGGCGAGGTGGAAGACGAACTGGGTGGAGAGCATGGCCGTTCAGCCCTGGGCGCACAGCGTCTTGCGCCTGTAGGACAGGCAGCTCACTTCCGGGGCGTAGATGAGCAGCAGCAAGCCGATGGCCAGTGCCGGCAAGACAATGAAGAGCTTGGCCCAGCCGCGCAGGCGAAAGGCTTGCACGTCGCCGAGGAAGAAGGGGATCTCCTTCGCGAAGGCCAGCCACGCAGTTCCCGCCAGCCAGATGACGCTGAAAATGCGGATCTGCGCGATCGGGCCGCCGAAGATGCCGGCGGCCACCATGAGGGCAACGAGCAGGATGAGGCCAACGTACTTCATGGGGCTAGCCTAACCGCCCCGCCCAGGGGCGGGCTCAAGCCACGGCCGCTACCGCGTCCACCACCACCCGCCCATCCAGCAGCCTAAGCGTCCTCGACGCCTGCGCCGCATGCTCCAGCGAGTGGGTCACCATGACCAGCGTCGTGCCCTCGGCGTTGAGTTCGCGCAGCAGCCGCATGACCTCCGCGCCATGGGCGCTGTCGAGGTTGCCGGTGGGCTCGTCCGCCAGCAGCAACGCGGGCCTGGCGGCAATGGCACGGGCGATCGCCACACGCTGCTGCTGGCCGCCGCTCAATTGGCTGGGCCGGTGGCCGGCGCGATGGGCGATACCCAGGCGCTCCATAACCTCTGCGATGCGCTCGCGACGAGCGCGCGCGGGCAGTTCGCCGTATTCCAGCGCCAACGCGATGTTCTCGGCCACGCTCAGGTCGTCGATCAGGTTGAAGCTCTGGAACACGAAGCCGATGCGGCCGCGGCGCAGGGTGTTGAGCTGCTTCTCGCTCCAGCCTGCCACGTTGTGGCCGTCGAACCAGTACTCCCCGCCTGACGGCGCGTCGAGCAGGCCGAGGATGCCCAGCAGCGTGGACTTGCCGCAGCCCGACGGGCCGGTGATGGCGAGGTATTCACCGGCCTCGATGTCGAGATCGATGCGATCCAGCGCGGTGGTCTCGATGTCGCCGGTGTGGAAGGTCTTGGTGAGGTGGCGGAGTTTGAACATGGTTCAGTGAAGGTCCAGGGCGGAAGCACCGGTGAAGGCGCGGTAGGGGGAGACGACGACCTGCTCGCCGGGCCGCAGGCCGCCAAGCACTTCGACGACACCGTCGGCGCGCCGGCCCAGTTGCAGCGGGCGGCGCTGGGCATGACGGCCGTCCGAGTCGAGCACAAAGGCCCAGGCGCCGCCGGTGTCGGCATAGAAGCCGCCGTCGGGCAACAGCAGCGCGTCCTGCGCCTGGCCCAGCGTCAGGCGCACGTCCAGACCCTGGCCGACCTGCAGCGCGGGCGGCTCGGCGTCGAAGGCCAGCTCGACGGTGAAGCGGCCGTCCTTGACCTGCGGGTCGATGCGCGCGACGTGCAGCGCATGGCTGCGGCCTTCGTGGGCCAGCGCGCCGGCCAGGCCTTCGTGCACGCGGCCGAGGTGGAATTCGTCCAGCCGCAGGTCGAGCTTGAAGCGGCCCAGGCTGTCCAGTCGCGCGATGCGAGTGCCGGCGCGCACGCTTTCGCCCACCTGTAACGCCAGGCCCGTCACGCGGCCGGCCACCGGTGCGCGCACGGCCAGGCCCTCGCTGGCGGCGCGCATGGCGGTGAGGCGCTGGTCCAGGTCGGTGACGGCGCGCTGCATGGCCTGCACGGACTGCTCGCGGGTGCGCAGCTCCTCGCGGCCGTCGGCCTGCAGTTGCGTGAGCAGGCGCTGGGCCATGGCCAGTTTGTCGGCCGAGTCCTCGAGCGCCGACGGCGACAGGAAGCCCTGCGCGGCCAGGCCGACGTTGCGCTGGTGCAGGCGGCGCACGCGCTCCAGCTCGAACTCGCCTTGCGTCAGCTCGCGGCGCTGCGCGGCTTTCGCCTGGGCCAGCCCGGCGCGGAAGGTGGCAAGGTTGGCCAGCTGCTGCGCCGCCTCGCTGGAGCGCGCCATCAGCTCCTGGGCGCGCTGGGTGCTGCTCAGCACGACGAGCAGCTGTCCGGCCGCGACGCTGGCGCCATCCTTCACCAGCACCTGCTCGACGCGGCCATCCTCGGTGGCGTCCAGCAGCACCGACTGCAGCGGCTGCACGGCGGCGCGGCCGACGACGAGGTCGCGAAAGGGGCCGGTTTTCACGGCGGCAATTTCCACGTCGGCGCGCGCCACCGCCACACCGCGCGGCCAGTAGCGCACCAGCAGCAAGGCCGCGGCAAGCGCAGCCAGGACCGCCAGCACGATCAGGCCGTAGCGCCTGGGCACCGCGACGCGGCGGTCCATGGCGGCGCCGGAGAGCGCGGCACTCATTGGCGCGTCAGCCACGCAGCGCCTGGAGTGGCCGCAGCGCCAGCGCCGCATGCAGGTGCCGCGCCACGGCCAGCGTCGTCACCACGGTCAGCAGCGCGACGGCGGCCAGCAGCGCCCACAGCGAGAACGGTCCCACCGGCGCGCGCTCGACGAAGCCGCTCAGGTAGAGCTGCGACAGCCAGGCCGCCAGCGGCAGCGCCACGGCGCAGGCGGCGGCCAGCACGCCGACGAACTCGGCGGCCAGCAATCCCGCTACTGCACCGGGGCCGGCACCGTGCAGCTTGCGCAGCACGATCTCGCGCTCGCGGCGGCGCAGCGTGTAGGCGGCCAGGGCGTAGATGCCCACGGCGGCCAGCGCCAGGGCCAGCAAACCCGCGAAGCCGATGAGCCGGCCCAGGCGGGTGTCCTCTGCGACCTTCTGCAGCAGCATGTCGCGCATTGGCAGGGCCTCGATGAACGAGTCGGGAAAGCGTTCGTTGAGCAGTGCCGTGAGCTTGCGACGTGTGGCCTGCGGGTCACGGCTGTGCACGCCGATGGCGCCCGCGCCGCGCGTCGCTACGGCCGAGATGGCGTGCGGCTGCGGCGGGCTGCGCGGGCCTTCCAGGCGGATGTCTTCGATGACGGCGACGACGGTGGCGGGCTTGCCATCGTGGAAGTTGGGGGACACCCCCAACGTCTGTCCGATCGCCTCCTCGGGGCTGGCAAAACCGAGTGCGCGCACGGCGCTGCGGTCCAGCACGAGGCCGTTCTGCGCCACCTCCGCGACATGGTCGGCCGACAGCCGGCCGGCGATGACCCGCATGCCATAGACCTGCAGATAGCAAGGGGTGAAGCCGACGCCGGTGCGCAGGTTCATGGGCGGGGCGCCTGGGCGGTTGAACTCGGAGAACCAGCTCGAAAAATCCCGCCCCGGCACGTCGTCGGCGGCGGCCACGGTGACGACCTCGGGCCAGCGGCGGACTTCCTCGAGCACCGCCATCGTCTGCGCCGGCTGCGCTTCCCAGGGCAGGTCGACGGCGACGCGGTCCTGCAGCTCGAAACCACGCGGCATGCCGCCGGCATGCTCGGCCTGCCACAGCACGGTGAGCGCCAGCGACGCGAACAGCGCGGCGGCGCCGAACTGCAGCGCCGTCATGAGCCGGCGCAGCCAGCGGCTGGCCGCGCCCTCGCTGTGGCTGCGGCCGGCCAGCGACTCTGCCGGCCGCACACGCAGCGCGATGGCCGCCAGCGGCAGCGAGCTCAGCCCTGCAATGCCCAGGCACAGCAGGCCCGTCAACGCCGCCATGACGGGCGACAGCACCGGCGCGTCGAAGGGATGCTGCAGCAGCACCGACGCCGTGGGCGAAGCCCACCAGGCCAGCAGCACTCCGAGCGCGCCGGCCAGGCCCGCGACAACGGCCGCCTCGGCAAAGAACTGCACGGCCAGCTGGCCGGCGCCCGCGCCCAGGGACTTGCGCAGGCCGATCTCGCGCTGTCGCCTGAGCGTGCGCACGCTCCACAGGTTGACGAAGTTGATGACGGCCAGGCCCAGCACGCCGGCCGATGCAGCGGCCAGGCCGGCCAGCTGCTGGCGCCGCTGTGGGCTGCCGGCGCCGTGCAGGCCGATATCGGCCACGGGCAGGGCGCGCAGATAGGCCGGCTTGCCGCCCCCCTTGAGGAAGTCCATCGGAAAGCCCGGTGGCAGGGGTTGCCGGTCGACCAGGCGCTGCGCCAGGCCGGTGAGCTGCTCGGCCGTGGCGCCAGGTTGCAGGCGGGCGAACAGCCGGCCGGAGTTCTGGTACCAGTTGTCCGAGCGCGCCAGGTAGGCCTTGGCGGCCGGTGCCTGGAAGCCGGCGATGGCGTCGTAGATCAGCGGGCCGTTCATGTTGGGCGTGGGCAGCACCGCCTTGACGGTCAGCGCGAACTGCATGGCCGGCGTGTGCCCCTCGGGGTCGGGCGGCAAGGACAGGGTGAAGGTGCGGCCGAGGACCTGCGCGGTGCCGAAGAGCCGCTCCGCGGCGACTTCCGTCAGCGCAATGCCTTCGGGCGACGACATCGCGGCCTTCAGGTCGCCGGCGACCGGCTGCAAGCCCAGCAGCGTCTGCAGGTCGGGATCGGCCATGGCGATGACCAGCCGCACGCCACGGGGCTGGCCCTGCGCCTCGCTGGCGCGCGCGTGCAAAAAGGTGTAGAGCACGCGGCTCATCGGCCCCACCGGCGCGCCGGTGTCGCGCAAGGCGGCGTTCAGCGGCACGGCCGGCACGTCGCCGAACCAGTCGGTCGTGATGCCGCCGGGCCCGCGCACCCGCCACTCGAAGGTGATGAGCCGGTCGGGCTCGGGCATGCGGGCATCGGGCCACAGCGTGTCCTGCAGGAAGCTGGCGGTCAGCAGCGTCAGCGCCAGGCCCAGCGCGAGGCCGGCGATGACGAGGGCGGCCGGGCCGGGTTCGGCACGCAGTTGCCGCCAGGCGCCGCGCCAGGCGGTGGAGGTGGGGAGCTGGGTCATGGCCCGGTTTTGCAAGAGGCGGGCCAGGAGCGTTCTCCCAGGCCAACGTGGCCTGAAGGCATGGCGACCGTCCGCAAGCGGACACCTCGACTGTCCGCTTCCGAACACCACCTTCCCCGCAGCCCCGGCCCCGCTTAGAGTCGCGCCCTCTCATGCCCGGCATCCTCATCCTCGACGACGACCCCGACGTGGCCCTGGCCGCGCGGCTTGCGCTGCGCAGGCTGAGCGCGGTGGCCGTGCGCAACGACCCGCGCGAGCTGGCCGCCGCACTGGACGAGATGGCGCCCGACGTGCTGCTGCTGGACATGAACTTCACACCCGGCGCCAGCGATGGCGTGGCCGGCCTGGCGCTGCTGCGTGAGGTGGTGGCGCGCCGCAACGCGCCGGCGGTGGTCGTCATGACCGCCTATGCCGAGGTGGAACTGGCCGTGCAGGCGCTCAAGAGCGGCGCGGTGGACTTCATCACCAAGCCCTGGGCGAACGACAGGCTGGTGGCCTGCGTGCAGGCGGCGCTGGCCCGACGTGCTCCCGCGCCTGCCGCGGGCGAGCTGCTGGGTGAGTCGACGGCGATGCAATCCCTGCGCTCGCAGATCGCGCAAGTCGGCGCCAGCGAAGCCAGCGTGCTCATCCTGGGCGAGAACGGCGTCGGCAAGGAGCTGGTGGCGCGCGCACTGCATAGCGCCTCGCCGCGTGCGGCCGGGCCGCTACTGGCCGTGGACATGGGCTCGCTGCCCGAGGCGCTGGTGGAGAGTGAACTCTTCGGCCACCGCCGCGGCAGCTTCACGGACGCCCGCGAGTCACGGCCCGGGCGCTTCGTCGCAGCGGCCGGTGGCACGTTGTTTCTCGACGAGATCGGCAACCTGCCACTGGCCCAACAGGCCAAGCTGCTGGCCGCGCTGGAGCGCCGCGAGGTGACGCCACTGGGCAGCGACAAGCCGGTGCCGGTCGATGTGCGTGTGCTGGCCGCCACCAATGTGGCCGAGGCCGAGCTGTTCGACGCGCGGCGCTTCCGGCCCGACCTGCTGTACCGCCTCAACACCGTGGTGCTGCGCGTGCCGCCGCTGCGCGAGCGCGGTGCCGGCGACATCGCGCTGCTGCTGCGCCACTACCTCGCGCAGTTCGCCAAGGAGCGCACCGTCGAGGTGACACCGGACGCCCTGGCCAGGCTCTGTGCCTACCGCTGGCCTGGCAATGTGCGCGAGCTGCGCCAGGCCTGCGAGCGCGCGACGCTGCTGGCACGCGGGCAGGTGCTCGCGTGGGACGACTTCGGCCTCAACGCCGCGCCGCTTGCGCCTGCCGAGCAGGGGTTGGACCTGGCCCAGCGCGAGCGCGAGGCCGTGCAGGCGGCGCTGGCACAGGCCGACGGCAATATCAGCCAGGCGGCCAAGCTGTTGGGCGTCAGCCGCGCGGCCTTGTATCGACGGCTTGAGAAGCATGGGCTTTGAACGAACCCGTGTCGTGGTGGCTGCGATGGGGCTGGCAGCAAGCGCGGCGGGCGCCGCCGCTTCAATGGACGCCCCGCGCCTGCTCGTCGCCTGCGCGCTGACCGGCTGCCTCGCTGCTGCCATTGGGTGGACTGCACTGAGTCGCCTTGCCTACCGGCCGACGCCGCTCCCACCCGACCCACCGCCCGCACCGCGCCCGGACCTGGATGCCGCACTCGAACACGCCCCGCTCGCGCTGTGGCGCCTCATGGCCGGTACACCGCCTCTCGCGCTGAACGCCGCCGCGCGCCGGCTCATCGCCCCGGGCCGCGCCGCCGAACCTGCGGCGCTGCTTGCTCTGCTGGACACCGGCCCCGGCCGGCGCGTCGTCACCCTGCCCACCGAGCATGGCCAGGAGCGCGCCGTGCTGGCCGTGTCGGCGCTGACCGTGCAAGGCCAGGCCTGGCGGCTGGCGGCACTGGCACCCATCGAGTCCGAGCTGGAGACCGAGACGCTGGCCGCCTGGCGCCAGCTGGTGCAGGTGCTGACCCACGAGATCATGAATTCGCTGACGCCGATCGCGTCGCTCGCCACCAGCGCGCCGGCCCTGCTGGACGCCGGCGAGCACGACGAGCTGCAGGCGGCGCTGGCGACGCTGGCGCGGCGGGCGGCGCATCTGCAGGCCTTTGTCGAGCGCTACCGCAGCGTCAGCCAGCCGCCCGCGCCAACGCTGGCCGACACGCCGCTGCTGCCCTTGCTGCAGGCGGTGCAGCGGCTGTTGGCGCCGGCCTGGGAAGTGGCCGGCGGCGCGGTCAGGATCGTGGTCGAACCCGAAAGCCTGGCCCTGCGCACGGATGCGGCGCAGCTGGAACAGGTGCTGATCAACCTGGCGCAGAACGCGCTACAGGCGTGCGCCGGCCATTCCAAGCCGGAGCTGCTGATCGAAGCGCGCCTGAGCCGCGGCGCGCGCTTGCGCCTGACGGTGGCCGACAACGGCCCGGGTGTGGCACAGGGGCTGGAGAGCCGCATCTTCACGCCCTTCTTCACGACGCGCGAAGGCGGCAGCGGCGTGGGCCTGGCAGTCGTGCGCCAGCTGGTGCATGGCCTGGGCGGCTCGGTGCGCCACGCCAAACGGCCGGGTGGCGGCGCCTGCTTCGTCTTGACGTTTTGATGCAGTTGCAGCGGAGCTAGGGGGTTCCAGGTTCACGGCCTCGTCACCGCCGCCGCCTACCCTGCGGCGCTCGGTCACCCAGGAGCCATCCGATGTTCAAACCCCTTCGCTGGGCCGGCCTGTGCCTGCTCACCCTCGTCTCGCTGAGCTCGTCACTCAGCGCTACCGCCCATGACCGCGGCCGCGCCGAGAACGCACCCCTGGTCATCGGCCACCGCGGCGGCGCCACCGGCTATCTGCCCGACCACACGCTGGAGAACTACGCGTTGGGCATCGCCATGGGCGCCGACTATGTCGAGCCTGATCTTGTCGCGACCAAGGACGGCCATTTGATCGTCCGCCACGAGCCCAACCTGATCGCGACGACCAACGTCGCCTCGCTGCCGCAGTTCGCCTCGCGCAAGCGCACCGCCGTCATCGATGGCGCGACCGAGACGGGCTTCTTCGCCAGCGACTTCACGCTGGCCGAGATCAAGACGCTGCGCGCCATCCAGCCGCTGGCCGACCGCGACCCATCCTTCAACGGCCAGTTCGAGATCCCGACGCTGGAGGAGGTCATCGCCTTCGTGAAGCGCAAGTCGGCCGAGGAAGGGCGGCGCATCGGCATCTACCCGGAAACCAAGCACCCGACCTATCACCAGAGCCTCGGCCTGGCCCTGGAAGACCGCCTGCTGCGCGTGCTGACCAAAGCTGGCTGGAACCATCGCAGCGCGCCGGTCATCGTGCAGTCCTTCGAGACGGCCAACCTGAAATACCTGCGCAGCAAGTCCAGCCTGCGCCTGGTGCAGCTGGTGGATGCCGACGACGTCAATGCCGACGGCAGCCTGGCCTTCAACAAGCCCTATGACAAGCCTTACGACTGGGTCGTGTCCGGCCGCGCCGGCCTGTTCAAGGACCTGCTGACGCCAGCCGGCCTGGCCGAGGTGAAGACCTATGCCGATGGCATCGGCCCGTGGAAGGTCTATCTGCTGTCCAGCGCCTGCAAGACGGTGGCCGCGGGCGGTGGCTGTGCCGACAGCAACGGCGACGGCCTGGTCGACGAGCGCGACCGCAAGCTGCTGCCCGCCAGCGACATCGTCGCCAACGCGCACAAGCTCGGCCTGGTGGTGCACCCCTACACCTTCCGCAGCGAACAAAAGCGCCTGGCCAGCGACTACCAGGGCAGCCCGGTCAACGAATACCTGGCCTTCTACGAGCTGGGCGTGGACGGCGTGTTCGCCGACTTTGCCGACTCGGCCTTCGCGGCTCGGGCGATGTTCCTGCTGAAGAACGACGCCGGCTACGCCCGCTGCCTCGTGAACGGCCGGGGCTGCGTCTCCAGCCGGGATTGAGGTACGGAACGCGGACCGGCGCCGGGCCGCTCCCAAGCCGGCCCGCAGGCGATGTGCTTGCGGCTCAATGCCGCAAGCATCGCCGTCCCCTCGGGGGACCGACTGGGTTTGCCCGCGTTCAGCGCGCAAAACCGGGCGAGGGGTGCACTCTTACCGGCTTTCCTCGGTGGTGTGACCGTGTGGCGGGTGTTAGGCTGCCCGCTGTTACACCCCGGGGATGGAGTCGATGTTTCACGAGCTGCAGGAGTTGCTGGGCGCCTATCTGATGCCGGTATTGATCGCGATACCGCTGGCCATCATCGTGCTCATCGCCGCCTTCAAGCGTGACGACTACCGTCCGCCGCGCGAATACACGCCGCCGCCACGCCCGCCGCAAGGGGGCCAGCGCGCCAACGCGCCTGTGGTGTTGCCGCCGCTGCCTGGCTCAGCCACTGCTGGCCCGTCGATGGCCAGCGCCTTCGTCACGGCGCCTACGCCGATGCAGCCGCCGGCCGCCCCCGCGCCCGTGGTGCCGGAGGGGCCACCCACCGTGCTGATCGCTGATGACTCGGCCGTCGTGCGCACCAAGCTCAAGCGCCTGCTGGAAGGTGCGGGCTTCGTGGTCGTCCAGGTCAACGACGGCAACGAGGCCATGGCACAACTGGACGAGAAGCCCGAGATCGCCGTGTTGATCACCGACCTCGAGATGCCCAACAAGGACGGTTTCGAGCTGATCGCCGACGTGCATGGCAGCCTGATCACCGAAGACCTGCCCGTCATCGCCATCACCGGCCACGACGAGCTGCACGGCCGCGTCGGCCAGATCGAGGGCGTCTACGGCATCTTCAAGAAGCCCTGGAACGACCGCGAACTGCTCAAGCGCGTGGAGTCGCTGGTGCACCTGCGCAGCGCCGCCAGCAAGCGCGGCCGCCGCGTCAGCGACCTGCGCGCACCGCCGAACGCGTAAACGAAGCCCCTCGTCCAGTCGCGCCCTGCTGAACGCGGGCGCGCCTGACCGGTCCCCCGAGGGGACGGCGATGCTTGCGGCATGGAGCCGCAAGCACATCGCCATACGCGGGCCGGCTAGGGAGCGGCCCGGCGCTCGGCCCGCAAGAGAGGGGACCTCCGTTCAAGCCGGCCTGAAGCTCCACTTCATCTTGATCTCCGCCTGACCGGTGCCGGCCGGCAGGCGCGCCTGATCCTGGCCCTCTGAACTGAGCTGCACGAGACGCTGCTGCAGCCAGGGCTGGGCCTCGCGCCATTGCAGGCCGATGCGGCCCTCGTGGCGCTGCTTGCGGCGATTGGCCTCCTCGCGGGTCTGCACGCCCTGCACATCCTGCGGCACCAGGCCCAGCGCCGTCCAGACCCGGCCGTTGCGGGTGTCCAGCACGGCCTGCAGCGTCGGGCAGGGCGCATCGTCACGGCGAGTCTCGCTGCCCTGGGCCGTCTCGGTGAAGGGGACAACGCCCTGCACATCGTTGAAGCGCCCCTGCACGCGCTCGTCCAGCTTGGCGCTCAACTGCAGGTTGCAGGCCATCGGTCCGGTGAACAGCAAGTAAGGCGTGGCCGGGCCGCCGTCCTCGGGTGCATCGGCACCGCCACCGGCGGCGCGGCGTGCGTCGGCGCGGCAGGCGTCGCGGGCCTTGCCGGCGGGCTGGCGCTCGCAGGCGGCCACCGCCTGGCCATAGCCCTGCATGACGCCCTGGCTGCCGCGGTTGACGCCGGGCATCGCACCCGCGCTCAAGGCCGACGCCTCGCGCATCAGGCAGGCGCTGTCCTGCCCGCAGCGTGCCTGCAGCGCCTGCGCCTTGGCTTGCATGGCACGCCAGTCGGGCATAGGCGCGGCGGGGGCAGCCGCGGCCACGCGCTGGGCGGCCTCGGCCTGGCGGCGGTGATCTTCGGGGTCCAGCGGGTTGTAGGGGATGGGCGTGCCGTCGCTCTGCAACAGGGCGCTGAACTGCCAGCGCTGGCTCAGCGTCTGCTCGCCGCGGTCCGCGCCGGCCTGCACGGGGCCCTGGCGCAGCAGTTCGACGTCGAGCACGAGGCGGCGCTGCTGAGCGGTTTGCGCTTGCGTGGTGTCGGCCAGCAGGCTGAAGGCGGCGAGGGCGAGCAGCAGCCTCGGGGCGGTGGGATGTGAAGGCATGGGGAAGAACTCCGGCAGGGATGTGGTGGCCGGCATCGTCGGCCGCAGGCGCCAGCGGCGCATCACCCATGGGGAGCCATGGATTTATGACAGCGCCATGGCTCTCACGTGGCTCTTCGCGGGCGATGCGCCGGGAGGGCCTGAAAAACACACTTCGGGCCGTCAACAACCCTGCCATCACCGCCATGAAACTGCTCCTGACCCCCTTCTTGCTGGCTTCGGCCGTGCTGACCGCGAATGCGGCGGCCGGTCAGCCTTTCGCCACTTCCGGTGTTCACGCCAGCGCGGGCGGCCAGACCGCCGGCGGTGCCGGCCAGTCGCACGTCAGCAACAGCTTTGCCAACGTGAACGTGCAGGCTTCCGCCGAGGCGTCGCTGAACACGGGCAGCCTGCATGCCCTGGCCTGGTCCAGCAACAACCCGACGCTGCCCAAGGGCTGCCGGCCCGACATGCTGTCGTGCAACTGGGGCACCAGCGCCGACGCCTGGTTCTACGACAAGATCACGCTGCAGGCCGACGAGAGCCATGACCCGGGCGACCCGGTCAGCTGGAGCTGGTCGGTCGAGGGCGAGACCAAACGCGGCAAATGGTGGAGCGGCTCCTCGGCCACCAGTCGCTTCTATGTCGGTACCAACCCCGAGGGCTGGCGCAACGCCATCACGCTCGACGCCAAGAACAGTTCACGCGAGATCAGCAGCACCTTCCTGGTGCCGGCGCATGGCCAATCGCTGGTGGTCTACATCTATGGCTCGCTGTCCGTGTTCGCCGAAGGCGGCGCGGTGGCAGACTTCTCGCACACCGCCCGCTTCAACTGGGACCTGCCCATGGGCGTCACGGCCACGTCGGCCTCGGGCCATTTCATGACCGCGGCCGTGCCGGAGCCGTCCACCTACGGCCTGATGCTGGCCGGCCTGGCCGTGCTGCCCTGGGCCCGGCGGCGGCTGGCAAGGTGCGGCTGAAGGTCGCCGGTCTTCAGGGCAGCACCTTCACCTTGATATTTCTGAAGTGCACCGTGCTCTCGGGGTCGTGGCCCTGCAGCGCGAAGGTGCCGCTGGCGAGGTAGCGCTGCTCCAAGCCCTTCTTGCGCACGATGGGCGACTCTTCGGTGTAGTCGGCTGTCTTCTCGGCACCGACGAACGTGGTGACGTGCTTGCCCTCGACGCGGATGGTCAGCGTGAACCATTGGCCGTCGGGGGCGATGACCTTGGGGAAGTCCTGCACGCCCCACAGGCCGCCGGTTCGGCTGGGGTCGCTGTGGGAGTTGTTGACCTGCACCTCGTAGCCCAGGCTGGGCCAGCCGACGTCCTGCCACTTGGTGTGGAAATAGACGCCGGAGTTGGCCTTGGCAAAGGTCATCACGTCGGCCTTGAACTCGAAGTTCCTGAAGTCGTGCTGCTGCACGGGGCCGACGTAGAAGAGGTGGGAGCGCGGGCCCTGCACGATGAGGGCACCGTCCTTGACGCTGAAGCTCCCGGGCGCGTCGCTCGCACGCCAGTTCTCCAGCGTCTTGCCGTCGAACAGCAGCTTCCAGCCGGCGGCGGTTTCTTCGGCGCTCAGCGTGTTGATATTCATGTCGGCGGCGTGGGCAGCGGTGGCGACAGCGAGGCTGGCTGCGAGGAGGGTGGTCTTCATATCGGTGTCCTATGAATTGGTGTTCGGGCCGAGCGCTGGGCCGCTCCCGAGCCGGCCCGTTGGGCGATGTGCGGGCCGGTCGAACCGGCACGCATCGCCGTCCCCTCGGGGGCTGAGGCCGGACACATCCCGTCCAGTGGACGGAATGTGCCTGCCGAAGGGCTGCGGCACTGCCGCAGCGCGGTCTGCAAGACCGACTGGGCTTGCCGGCGTGCAGCGCGGCAAGACTGGGCGAGGGGCAGTTTCATCCCACTCCGACGATCTGAAGGACTTTGAGAGGGGGGCCGTCGAAGGTGACGGATGGGACATTGCCGACGAAGCCGAGGTCCTTCGAACCCTCGGGCGTCGTGTAGAAGCCCCCGGCCGTCAGGTCGCGGAAGCGCTTGAAGAAGCGTGCCGCGGCGGCGCGCTCGGGCTTGGCCTTCTGCACCCAGCAGATGTCGTCGGCGATCTGCGATTGCGCGGTGACATCGAGTTCGGCGAAGCGTTTGCCGAAGCGCAAGCGGCTCTCGGCGTCCAGCCAACCCAGGCCCGCGACGATGACGTCCTTGTCCTTGACCTGATCTGGGTAGGGCGCGCTGATCCACTCGTCGATGAAGAAGTGGACCTTGAGCTGCGCGGCGCTGGGTGAGTATTCGTCGGCCGGGATGATGAGGCCACACAGCGCCTGCGCGGCGCGCGCCTGATCAGCCGTGAAGGTCAGCGGCCACAGCTCGCCGCTGCGGTAGGTCCTGGTGAGCTGAGGATCCGTGCCATAGCCCCTGCCTTTGCGCGCAGCGGGCGTAGCGCCGGCCGACACCTCCACGCCCATGGCGGCGCTGGCGGCCAGCATCCATTGCAGGGTCTGTCTGCGGTCCATGCTCAGAGCTCCTTCTTGCGCATGCGTTCGACGATGTGGTCCGCCTGGCGCCAGGCCAGAGCCATGATGGTCAGCGTCGGGTTCTTGTCGGCGTTGGACGCGAAGGGCGCCCCGTCGGACAGAAAGAGGTTGGGCACGTCCCAGGTCTGACCCCAGCCATTCGTGACCGAGTTGCGCGCATCCGCGCCCATGATGGCGCCGCCGACCTCGTGGATGATGGAACCGCCCGGCGCGATGGCCTTGGCCCCGTCCAGTTCCGGCCCGCCGTCCTGCACGCGGCCGCCCATGGCGGTGATGATGTCGGCAAAGGTCTTTTGCATGTGCGCAGCCTGGCGGGTCTCGTGCTCGGCCCACTGCCAGTGAAAGCGCAGCACCGGGATGCCGAAACGGTCCTTCACCGCCGGGTCAATTTCGCACCAGGACTGCTCGTTGGGGATCATCTCGCCGCGGCCGGCGAAGTGGACGAAGGAGCCGTACAGCCGCCTCACGTCCTGCTTGAAGCGCGCGCCATAGCTGCCCTGGGTCAGCCACTCCAAGCCCGCGCCGGTGCCCGAGGTGGGCATGCGCCGGCCTGTACTGATCTCGATGTGATAGCCGCGCGGAAAGCCCAGCTTCTTGTGCCAGTCGCGGCCCTGCTGCTGGTAAAGCCACCAGGGCGAATAGGCGTGGCCGCCACCGGCGCCGTCCTCGTTGTGGGGCGGCAAGGCTTCCAGGCCCGGCACCTGGCCCGACAGGTCGCTGCCAACGGTATCCATGATGTAGCGGCCGAGCTTGCCGCTGGCGTTGGCGAGGCCCCCCGGCTTGCTGTTCAGCAGGATGCGCACCGATTCGCAGGCGCTGGCCGCCAGCACGACGGCGCGGGCCTTGGCCTTGATGTGCTTGCCGGTCTTGCGGTCGACAAAGCGCACGCCGCTGGCCTTGCCGCCGGCGGTCGTCACCTCGTAGACCATGGCGTCGCAGAGCACGTCCAGATTGCCGCTGGCCAACGCCGGCGGCAGGTGCACCGCCGGGCTCTGGTAGGTGGCGCCGATGCTGCAGCCGCGGCCGCAGGGCGTGGCCCAGAAGCAGGCGGCGCGGTCGCGCATGGCCTGGGCGACCAAACCGTGAGCGCGCGGGTTGCCGGGGTGAAGCAGGGCGGGGATGCGGGCGTCGTCGAGCTTTTTCGTCAGCACCGCGCGGTGGATGGGCACGACGGGCACGCCCAGCGTCGCCGCATGCTTCTTGATGAGGCGCTCGCCCACGCGCATCGCCGGCGCGGGCAGCAGGCAGCCCTCGGGCGAGTCGGGTGTGTTCTCCAGGCCCTCGTTGCTGCCGTAGATGCCGACCAGCATCTCGACCTTGTCGTAGTAGGGCGCCAGATCGTCGTATCCGATCGGCCAGTCAAATCCCAGGCCGTCGCGGCTGTAGGGCTTGAAGTCGTAGGGGCCGTTTCTCAGCGAGATGCGGCCCCAGTGGTTGGTGCGGCCGCCCAGCATGCGTGAGCGCCACCAGTCGAAGCGCTGCTGGGGGTCAGTGGAAGCTTGCGTGTAGGGCTCGCCGGGCACCTGCCAGCCGCCGTCCACCGTCGCGTCGTAGAAGCCGAAGGGCTTGTCCGGCGTGCCGGCACCGCGCAGCGGCGCGTCCGCGCTGGTCTGGAACATCGGCGTCTCGGTGCGGAAGTCGTAGTTGCGGCCTGCCTCCAGCATCAGCACCTTCACGCCCTCCAGCGCCAGCGTGTAGGCCGTCTGGCCACCACCGGCGCCCGAGCCGACGACGATGACGTCGTAGTCCCTGGCCAAGCTGCGCGTCGTCACGAAACCCATGCACCTCTCCCGCGGAAGACGGCGCAGTGTGCCACCAGCAGAAAGCGTTTTCAGTGGTTGTTGGGTTGGGCTCGGGGGCTGATCAAGGCAGCGACGGTGACCAGCCCCAGCGCCAGCAGCAGGACCGGCAAGACCTGGCGCGTGACGGGGTCGAACAGCAGGCCGGCCAGGGCCAGCGCGGCGCTGCTGGTCAGCGCATCACAGAGTTGCAGCGCCGAGGTATTGCTGCCCTGCTGCTCCGGCGGCGACAGCTTGAGCAGCAGCACCGACAGGATGGGGAAGGACAGGCCAATGCCCAGGCCGACCAGGGTCCAGCCCGCAAAGACCAGGGCGGAGGGCAGGGCGAACAGCAACGGCGCGATGACGAGGGTCAACGCCAGCGCCGTCAATGTGAAGCCGCCCGGCAGCAACAGCCGCCGCGATTCGGGCCGCTGCACGCGCGCCTGCAAGGCGCTGCCGATGCTCCAGGTCACGGCGCCGGCGCTCAACGCGATGCCGGCCTGGGTCAAGCTCCAGCCGAAGTGCTGGGTCAGCATCAACGGCAGGAAAGCCTCGGCGCTGGCAAAGGTCGCGGCGATGAGGCCGCGCAGCAGGATGACCGTCGGCAGGCCACGCGCCGCCCTCAGCGTGCCGGCGGGCAGCAGCAGCCGGGCGGCGATGCCGGCGGCCACCAGGCCGGCCGCGAACAGCAAGGCCGAGCTGGTGCCGCTCTGCTGGCTGGCGCTGTGCAGCGTCAGCGCGCCCGCGCTGGCCAGCAAGGCCCAGCGCATCGCACCCCAGCGCAGCTCGTCACCGGTGCCCGAGCCCACACGCTTGAGGGCCGGCAGGATCATCAACGCCGCCACGGGCACGGCCGCTGCGACGACCAGGAAGACGGAGCGCCAGCCGATGAACTGCACGAGGAAGGACGCCAGCGCCGGCCCGACCAGGCCGGGCACGACCCAGGCGCCCGCGAACATGGCGAACATCTTGGGGTGGAGTTGCTGCGGCACGACCTGGCCGACGCCGACATACAGCGTGACGCCCAGCACGCCGCTGCCCAGGCCCTGCAGCGCGCGGCCGAGCACCAGCACGGGCATGGATGGCGCAAAACCCGCCAGCAGCAGGCCGACCAGGAAGGCCGCGAGGCCTGCCAGCGCGGCGCGATAGGGGCCGCGCTTGTCGCAGAGCTGGCCGGCCGCCGTCATGCCCAGCACCGAGGTGGCCAGCGTCGCGCCGAAGGCCAGGGCGTAATAGGGCAGGCCCTGCAAGGCCTCAGCCACGGCCGGCATCGCGGTGGCGACGGCGATGGACTCGAAGGCCAGCATGGAAATCAGCGCGATGGCGCCGATGCAGGCGGCACTGCGGCCAGGGGCAAAGAGTTTTTCGGACGCGCCGGCCGGCGCGTCGATGGGGTCAGCAAGATTCATGGCGGGGAAGACTAAAAGCTCAAGCCCACTTCAAGTCAAGCAGGGTTTTGGGGGTGGGCGCGACAATCGGGGCATGTCCCTTGTCTCCGTGTTGCACTGTGCCTCGGCCGGCTTCGAGTCGGCCTGCCGCATTTCCGCCCTGCCCGCCTCGCACCGCAGCCACGGGCTGCATGGCCACAGCTATTTCGCCACCGTCCGCACGGCCCTGCCCGCCGGCTGGGCGGCTTTCCAGGGTGGCGAGGTCGAGGCGCTGCGTGCGCGCATGACTGAGACCGTGGCGCCGCTGGATCATGCCTTGCTGAACGACCACCTGGCCGAGCCGACCGACGAGAACCTGGCGCGCTGGGTACGCCAGCGGCTGGACGTGCCCGGCATCGTGCAGGTGGGCGTGCAAAGCACCCAACACAGCGGCGTGGACCTGGACGGCGCCGGCCATGCGCATGTCTGGCGGCGCTACCGCTTCCAGGCCGCTCACCAGCTGCCGAATGTACCGGCTGGCCACCAATGCGGCCGCATGCACGGCCATGGCTTCGAGGTCATCCTGCATGCGAATGCGGACCTCGGCGAGCGCGACCTGTCCATCGACTACGACCACCTCGACGAGGTCTGGGCGCCACTGCACTTCGCGCTGAACTACCGCTGCCTGAACGACATCGCGGGGCTGCAGAACCCGACCAGCGAGAACATCTCGGCCTGGCTGTGGGACAGGCTGAAGCCCGAACTGCCGGAGCTGAGCTGGGTGACTGTCTACGAGACCGGCTCCAGCGGCGCCAACTTCAATGGCAGCAGCTACCGCATCTGGAAGGAGATGACGCTGGACAGCGCCGTTCGCATGAAGCACGCGCCCGTTGGCCATCCGCTGGCCGGCATCCATGGCCACACCTTCACGCTGCGGCTGCACCTGGCTGCGCCGCTGGACCAGGTGATGGGCTGGACGGTGGACTTCGGTGACGTGAAGTCGCTGTTCAACCCCATCTTCAAACGGTTGGACCATCACCCGCTGTTTGAGATTGCCAATCTGCCCGACGGTGACGTGGCCTCGATTGCAGCCTGGGTGCTGCGCGAGGGCGGCGCGGTACTGCCGCAGATCGACCGCGTGGATCTGTACGAGACGCGCGGCTCGGGTGCCATCGTCAGCCGGGCTGACTCCGAAGAATTGATCCCCGTATGACGTATTCGGTCAAAGAGCTGTTCTTCACGCTGCAGGGCGAAGGCGCCCAGGCCGGTCGCGCGGCGGTCTTTTGCCGCTTTGCCGGCTGCAACCTCTGGACCGGCCGCGAGCAGGATCGCGCGACGGCGGTCTGCACTTTCTGCGACACCGATTTCGTGGGCACGGATGGCGAGGGCGGCGGCAAATTCGTGACTGCCGATGCGCTGGCCGATGCGATTGCCAAAGCATGGCCCGGCGGTGGTCGTCCCTACGTCGTCTGTACCGGCGGCGAGCCGCTGCTGCAGTTGGACACGCCGCTGATCGACGCCCTGCACGCCCGCGGCTTCGAGGTCGCTGTCGAGACCAATGGCACGCAACCCGCGCCGCCGGGGCTGGACTGGATCTGCGTCAGCCCCAAGGCCGATGCGCCGCTGGTGCTGACCTCGGGCCACGAGTTGAAGCTGGTCTACCCACAGCCGCTGGCGCAGCCGGAGCGGTTCGCCAACCTGGACTTCCAGAACTTCTTCCTGCAGCCGATGGACTCGGTGCTGCAGCGCGAGCACACCAAGGCGGCCGTAGCCTACTGCATGGCCCATCCGCAGTGGCGGCTGTCGGTGCAGATGCACAAGGTCGTCGGCATCGCCTGATCAGCCGCGGCAATAGCCTTCGCCGCTCTTCACGATCAGACAGTCGTGCTTGTCGGCCAGCCATTTCATGCCCGTCTCGGGGCCGCTGCCGGCGCGGATGGTTTCGAGCACGCCATCACGCGTGAATACGAGCGTGTCGGTGCCGGCCTTGGCGTCGAAGCTGCGTGGACCATCCAGGTTCTGCACCGTGACGCTGTAGGTTCCAGGCCCGCCGGTGATCTCCAGATAGGTGCCTTCGGGGCCGTGCCATCGGCCGACCCAGGGGCTGGACGCCTTGGATGCCGAAGCAGCCGATGCTGGCACCGGTGCTGCCGCGGGGCTATCGACCGACCTGCCGCAAGCGCTCAGCGCGGCAACGCCGGCAGCCAGCATGACAAGAGGGTGGATTCGCATGGCCTTGCGGGATTCAGCGGGGATGGCCAAGTCTGATCGCCTGCGGGGTTGCCCCGTGTCGGAGGACTTCCCGTTTTCAGCAACCTACCTCGACGGCCTGCAAGGTGTGGCCATCGCGCACATCCACGGCTACCGCGAGCCAGCGGCTGGCGTGGCCAGGTTCGGCGGCCTTCACCGGCACGGCCCACTGCGCCGGGCCCCGTCCCTCCCAGAGCGGCAGCTTCCCGTATTCCCGCACGACACTGTCGTGGTTGAGCGTCTCGCCACGGTTCTCGCCGGCGCGCACGCGGCTTTGGTGGCCGTCCTCGACGCGAGCCCACCAGAGCTGGACGTGCGCGGGCGCGCCAGGCAAGGCCTCCGCACTGAGCTTCAGTTCGCCGCTCGCGCTGCGGCTCCAGCCCAACCGTACACGAGCCGGCTCGGCACTCGCCGCGGGCAATGAAGCGCTGCGCCAATCCCGCCCATTGATGACGATTTGCGGTGTGTACGCATAGCGTGAGCCATTAACGCCCACGCCCTGCTTCTGCCGCTCGGTGAAGGCTGGACTGGAAAAGCGGTCCGGCCATCCGAGACCATTCCAATAGTCCACATGAAAGGCCGCCGTGATGACGCCGGGCTGGCCCTGGAGGCCGCTCAGCCAGCGGTCCGCCGGCGGGCAGGAGGAGCAGCCTTCCGACGTGTAGAGCTCGACGACGCGCGGCACCGTCGCGCCGCTTTGCACGGTTGTAGCAGGACAGCTTTGGGCGCCGGCGAGAGGCGTGGCCATGGCGAGGAGCAGGGCAGTCAGCTTCATGGGGCATGAGTCGACCATGATCGACAAACCTGACATGCCAGAACGACAAAGGGAGCCCGCAGGCTCCCTTCTGGGTGATCGACCGAAGCCGAATCAGAAGCGGTAACCGATACCGAACTTGACGGACACCGGGTCCAGCGTCGTCTCGATGGTCTGGCCAGTAGACAGGCTGCCGGTCGTCTTGATAAAGGTCTTGGTGACTGCCAGACTGGCGGACCAGTCCTTGGTGATGTTGAAGGCACCACCGAGTTCCATGGTCGTGCCGAAGCGGCTCTTCATGGACAGCGTCGTCGGGCTGGCGGGCGAGCCACCGGTGAGGCCGGACAGTGCGGCCGTGGCGCGTGGCTTGAAGAAGTAGCCATAGGTGACGCCCGCGCCGACAAAGGGACGGAAGCTGCTGTTGGCGTCGCCGAAGCGGTACTGGGCCAGCAGCGTCATCGGCAGGGACTTGACCGTGCCGAGCTTGCCCGAACCTTCGATGGCGCCAGCACCAACGACGTCGTGCTTGAACGGCAGCGCGATCGGCAGATCGATGCTGATGTTGTCGGTCMAGTAGTAAGTCACGCCGCCGACGAAGGAGCTGGCCTTCTTCACGTCGACCTTGGTGCCCGCCAGGCTGGGCGCGGTCAGATCACCGCTGTCGACATGCGGGTTGATCTGTGCGGCACCGCCATAGACGACGATGCTGCCGGCCGATTGCGCGTGAACGAGGCCGGTGGCGGAGAGCAGGGTGACTGCGAGCAGGGATTTGATGTTCATGAAGTTCTCCTGAAGGGTCACGCGGACTCAGAGCCAGCCTTTGCGAGCCAGTTCCAGGGACACCACCTGCGACAGCAATTGATTCCCGAACGGGGTGGGGTGGACGGAGTCGGCGAACAGGTAGTGACTGACATCGCCGCTGATGACGTTGTTGGCGCTGCAGACCAGCGACGAACCCAAGGGGTTCTTGGCCGCGCTCAGATCACAGGCCGGCGTGGTGACATTGCTCAGGCTGAACTTCGCAGGATCGGCAATCTGGTCACGCACCCCTTGAGCGGCATCAACCCAACCCACATCAGCGCCGGCCAGGCCGGTCTTGAGTTGGTCGTTGAAGGTATTGACCATCTGCAGGATCAGGCCCTGCGTGGCTGCGGGCAGGCTCTTGGCGAAAGGCGTCAGGCTCACGTCGGGCAGGTTGATGACCACGACGTTCTTGGCACCCTTGCCCACCACCAGGGCCTTGACGTAGCCGGCCAGTTCCGCACCGGCCTTGCCCATCTCGGCCACGCCCTTGGTGGCAGCGGCCGTCGGGTCACCGCCAGCGGCGATGGTGGCCTGCACGGTGGCCAGGTTGATGAACACGTCATTGCCACCGGCATAGACGAAGACGAGCTCGGTGCCCTTGAAGCTGCCACCGACTGCCGTCAGGTGGTTCTGCATCTGCGTGACGACGGGCACCGTGAGCTGGCCCAGCACGGCGTTGGAACCACCCAGCAGCTTGTTGCCCGGGCCGACCGGGTTGGTCACTCGCGCGCCACCCTGACCGTAGGCGAAACAACCCGCGTTGTTCTTGACGGGCACGCTGAACCCCTGGGAAGCCAGGCCGTCCAGGCCTTGCTGGGCCGGGCAGGGCTTGGGCAGGCCGTAAAGCGTGGCAATGCGTTCCACCCAATGCGGGCCAACGCCATTGACGGTGTACTGGCCACCGCCCAGGGCGGCAACCGTGCCCACCTTGTAGGTGCCCTGGTCGCTCAGGCTGTCACCGAAGGACACCACACTGGTGGGAGTGAACTTGGGCGTCGTATCCGCCGTCGCACCACCACCACCGCAGCCCGCCACCAGCAAGCTGCCCAACAGCGCCACCGATGCGGCGGCGATCCGGGTGAGGAAGGGTTTCATTGTTGTCTCCTAGGCGACACCGCAACATCGCAGTGCATTCAATTCGGGAGCGCAACTCTAGCCGCAGCTTTTTAGAACGGTCGTTCGTTTTTCCCCTCATTCCGCGTAAAGAAACAACGCCGACGGCTTGGGGAAGGCCTGCGCAAGCGCCGCGATCCACAGGGGCTGTACCGCCTTGGGCAAGTCTGTGGATGGTTCTGGCACAACTGGGCAGATATCCACAGGCCGACGACCTTTCGCGAAGTTGTTCCCAATCGAGGGTCAATCCATCAGGCTACGGCGCACAGGCTTGTGCGGCTGCCAAGCGCTTGTGCCCCAAGGACTTTTTGCCCTTGTCCACAGCGCAGGCGGTGCACTACTACGACCACTACCTTTGAAATCTTGAATACTGTTTAGGAATACACGGGACACTTTCGGCGATGCAACGACCCTCACACGCGCTCCCCTGATGGACATTCCGACCCTGCAGCAGCGTCTGCGCCAGTTCGCCAGCGACCGCGACTGGCAGCCCTACCAGACGCCAAAGAACCTCGCGATGGCCATGACGGTGGAGGCCGCCGAACTGCTGGAAATCTTCCAGTGGCTGACTCCCGAGCAATCCCAGAGCCTGAGCGACGACCAGCGCCGCCATCTCGGCGAAGAGCTGTCGGACGTGCTGCTGTACCTCGTGCAGATTGCCGACCATGGCGGCGTGGACCTGGATGCCGCCGTCGAGCGCAAGCTGGCAATGAATGCCCTGAAACACCCGCCCAGGCATCCACCGAAGAAGTCTTGACGAAGATGACGCAAACCATCGCCGTCGTCGACTTCGAAACGACCGGCCTCGGGCCCACCAGCGGCGGCCGTGCCACCGAGATTGCTGCCGTGCTCGTGCGTGGCGGCATGGTCGTCGACGCCTGGAGCAGCCTGATAAACAGCGGCGCCTGGGTGCCGCCCTTTATTCAGTCCCTGACCGGCATCAGCAACGAGATGCTGGCCAACGCACCGGACTCGGCCACGGTCATGCGCGAGCTGGCCCGTTTCACCCAGGGCTGCCCGCTCGTCGCGCATAACGCTTCTTTCGACCGTGGCTTCTGGCAGGCCGAGATGGAGCGTGCCGGTGTGGCGCGCGACCCGGCCCATGAGTTCGCCTGCACCGTGCTGTTGTCGCGCCGGCTCTGGCCCGAGGCCAAGAGCCACGGCCTGGGTGCGATCACGCAGTTCCATGACATCCGCTTCGACGGCCGTGCCCACCGGGCGATGGCCGATGCTCGCGTGACGGCGGAGTTGTTACTGAAGGTTCAGAACGAGGTCGCGCGACGCTTTGCGTTGGACCTGGGCGACGCCGCTGTGGATCACGCACTGATGCTGGAGTTGCAGCGCACGCCGTTGCGCTGGCTCAGGCGCGGCCTGGTCGACCATGTGAAGGCCTGTCGCGCCAATTCCTTGGCTGCTTGAGCGGATAAAAAATTCTGTCAAGACCCTGCAGCTCATCATCGGGCTAGGACAATCGCGCCCTTTCGTCCCGTGCTATTGCCAAGAGTTCCATGTCCGTGATCCAGGTTCGCCCCGCCACCCTGCGCGATGCCAAGGCCATCGCCGAGATCCATGTCGCTGCCAGCCAGGACGCCTACAAGGCCCTCCTGCCCGCCGCCGCGCTGGATGCGATGTCGGTGCAAAAGCGCCAAGCCTTCTGGCGTGAGGCCATCGACCTCTGCGAGCCGCAGGTCATCGTTGCCCATCTGGACAACAAGATCATGGGTTTCGCCGGCTTCGATCGCTCCCGCGACAAGGGCACGCCCGCCACGACCGGCGAGGTCTGGGCCATGTTTGCCGACCCGGTGCACTGGGACAAGGGCGTCGGCCTGGCGCTGTGGGATGCCACGCGCGACGGCCTGCAGGAAGAAGGCTGCACCAAGGCCACGCTGTGGTGCTATCTGCGCAACGAGCGCGCCCTGCGCTTCTTTGAGCTGGCCGGTTTCAAGCGTGAACTCGGCAGCGCCCGCACCTCCGAAGTCGGCGGTGCGCGTGTCGAAGAGATCCGACTGCATCGCTCCCTCGTCTGAGGCCATCGCACCGTGAGCAAAGCGCCCTGCGGGGCGCTTTGTCTTTTCCTTGGTGCTGTCGTCAAGGTATCTGGGTGTTCCGGGCCGAGCGCCGGGCCGCTCCCTAGCCGGCCCGCGCTGGCGAAGTGCTTGCGGCTCAACGCCGCAAGCGTCGCCGTCCCCTCGGGGGACCGGTCAGGCGCGCCCGCGTTCAGCAGGGCGAGACTGGACGAGGGGTCCTATTTCAAGCCGCGTAACCGCCAGTGGCCAGGGCCCAGCCGTCAGTGGCGTCGTCGTGGCGCTGGATGTGCACGGGGCTGAGCTTCTTGGCGGCCGCACGTTCGACGAGGTTTTCTGCCTGTTCGGCGGTCAGCTGCAGGGCGAAACGAGCCCAGCGCTTTTGCACCAGGGGCAGAGTCCAGGCATCTTCAAGTGCCCAGCGGATCTGGTGCGGTTCCTGCAGCTCGGCGGCGGCCAGCACGCGAGGGGCCAGGGCGAGCAGGAAGCGGTTGAAGTCGGTGCGCAGCGTGTCGGTCGGCAGCAGGGCCTCGAGGCGGCTCAGGCGGGCGCTCCAGCCGGGCGTGGCGAGCTGGCGCGTGACCAGGGCCTGCAGGGCCTGGATGGGGTTGAACAGCCGCAGCCGGTTGGGCGGCAGCACGTGCAGCGGGATCAGCGCCGCTTGCTCGTGGCTCAGCGGTGTGACAAAGCTGGCCAGCACGGCCAGGCGCTGCCACTCGGCCTCGGCCAGGCCGCCAATGCGCGTGATGGGCCCGGCGGCGCAGCTGGCGGCCATGTCGGCCAGCGCAGCGTAGCCACGGTGGCCCTTGGCCCGGTTGGCGCGGCGGCTCATGACGGTCAGGTTGCCGGCCGCGTAACCGGCATCGTCGCGGACGCGGTCGATGCTGGTGCTCTCGCCGTCCAGCAACTCCCGGCTGATGGGGCAGTGCTGGGTTTCCAGCTGGGCGAGATGGTGCGGCGTGAGCTGGATGTCCTCGAAGCTGCGGCCGCGTGCCCACGCGTGGGTGCGCAGGGCCAGCCAGCGCTCGACCTGCGGGCTGGCCGGCGTGCGCACCGGGCGGCCACGTGAGGCCAGCCAGCCGCGCTGCAGTGGCGACTGCGGGTAGAGATGGGCGATGGGCGGCGTGATGCCATGCAGGGCGTAGTCGCGGCCCAGGRCCAGGCCGGTGCGCTCGTGGGCGCTGACCAGAGCAGAGGTGTCGTCCATGTCCAGGTCGAACTGGACCAGCGGGCTGCTCTGGAGGCGGGGGGTGATCTGGGCGTTGATGACGGCTTGCATGACTGACTCCTGATTGAGAGGCACGCCTGAGAGTCGCGGGCCTTGGATATCAGTTTGTGAGCCAGGTAGCTCAATAGGTGATCTACCCTGTGAAAAAAATCAGATGCGCATAAAAAAGGCACCGTAAGGTGCCCTTCGGAAGGCCGACGGAAACTCAGCCGCGGCGCCGGCGCAGCCTGGCGCCCACCACGGCGACCCCCGCAAGGGTCAGGGCCATTGAGCCCGGTTCGGGCACGCTGGTCACGCTGAGGAGCACGGACATGCAGCCCTGCTGCTGATGGCAGCCGGACGCAAGAATGGTTCCGTTGTCGTTGATCCGCTGGGCCTCGCCGATCAGCCAGTCGGACGAGCCGACCAGGTTGTTCAGGTCGTACATGGTGCCGCCCGTGTAGAGGAAGCCATGACCGAAGCCGTCGATGCCGTTGTTGGAAATGCCAACGACGTCGCCCGCGGCGTTGATGTCTTTGCCCTGGCTGTAGGAGCCGCCCAGGGTGCCCAGATCGATCATCTGCCCGCCGCTGTACCGGAAGGCGCGAGTGAAGCTGTCCGCGGTGTAGGAATATCCGGTGGCCTGACCCCCATCGTTGATGGCCGCCGGAATACTGAGGGCCGACCCCAAGGTGCCGAGGTCCGTCATTGCGCCCTGGCTGAAGATGGCCGCATGGCCGCCGGCAGTGCCGAGGATCTGGCTGTGGTTGTTGATGGCCGTGACGTCGGTGAAGCTGGCGCCCAGGGTGGCCAGATTGATCATCTGCCCGCCGCTGTAGAGGAAGGTCGCGGAGTTCTTGTTGCCGGCGGTGACCGACATTCCTACGACCTCACCCGCGTTGTTGACGCCGTAGGCTTGGCTGAAGCTTCCGCCCAGCGTGCCCAGGTCGGTCATCTGCCCGTTGCTGTAGAGGAAGGCACGGATGTCGGGATAGCTGCTGGAATAGGACCCGCCCACCACCTGGCCGACGTCGTTGATGGCTTGGGCGTCGGTGGGGCTGTACCCGTTGCCCAGCGGATTGGTCCCGCCCAGGCCGCCGATGTTTACCGTGTTGCCGCTGCCGTACAGGAAGCTATACGTCGCGCCATTGGCATTGGGCAGATAGGCCAGCCCAGTCACCTGGCCGGCGTTGTTGAGGTCCTTGGCATAGCTGGTGGGATATAGCGATTGCACGGCCAGCGGTGTGACCGAATAGGTCGGCGCTGCAGCCATGCACTCGGCGCCAAGGGCTGCCCAGAAAAGTCCCGCGCAGATTTGACGCAAGAATGATGTCGACGGATTCATGTCACTCTCCCTGCCTGCTCCCGGATGTTTGGCATCCGTGAAGCAGGCTATTGATTTGTTGGCCGATTCAAGCCCGCCGAGTGTGCAGAGATGCCAGCGGTCGGGGCACTGAGAAAACCCGAATGGACCGCACCGAACGCTTTTACAAGATCGAGCAGCTGATCCGCTCCCGCGGCTGCGTGTCCTTTGCCGAGTTGATAGCGGCGCTGGAGGTGTCGCCAGCCACGCTCAAGCGCGACCTGGCCTACCTGCGGGAGCGGCTGGACGCGCCCATCGAGTACGACGCTGCCGAGAACGGCTACCGTTTCGGCCAGCAGTGGCGTGGCGGCAAGCATGAGCTGCCGGGGGTCTGGTTCAACGAGGCCGAACTGCACGCCCTCCTGACCATGCAGCAGATGCTGGCCGGCCTGGATGAGCAGGGTGTCGTGGGCCGCCACCTGCAGCCCATGTTCGACAAGATCACCGGCATGCTGGGCGTGGATGCGGCCGAGGCCGATGAGCTGCGGCGGCGCGTCAGGCTGATTGGCACGGCACGCCGGCGCATGGCCAGCGACAGCTTCGAGACCGTGGGCAGCGCCGTCGTCAAGCGCAAGCGCCTGGCCATCCGCTACCGCAAGAAACGCGATGGGGCGGGCAGCGAACGCGAGGTCTCGCCGCAGCGCCTCGTGCATCATCGCCACGCCTGGTATCTGGATGCCTGGTGCCATGCCAGCGACGCCTATCGCCGCTTTGCCCTGGACGGCATCGAGGCGGCGACGCTGCTGGACGCCGACGCCCGGCCTGTGCCACTGGCGGAACTGGAAGCGGAACTCGACCAGGGCTATGGCATCTTCGCCGGTGGCACGCCGCGCGAGGCCGAGCTGGTCTTCAGCGCCGGCACGGCGGCCTGGGTGTCGCGCGAGGAATGGCACCCGGCCCAGCAGAGCGAATTCCTGCCCGACGGCCGCTGGCGGCTGCGCCTGCCCTATGTCGATGACACCGAGTTGCTGATGGACCTGCTGCGCCATGCCGGCCAGGTGGAGGTGCTGGCGCCGGCCGCCTTGCGCGAGGCCTATGCGCAGCGCTTGCGGCAAGCGGCCGCGGCCTTGTAGGACAAGCCCGCTTCAATCGTGGTGGGGCATGTCAGGCCATGTCCAATCGCGTTAGGCTGCAAGCGTGTTTGATCCCCCGATCAAGGAGCCAGCGATGAGTGATACCAGCCAGGCGAAGGAAAAATTGGCCTCGGACTTCCGCGCGGTGATGGAAGACATCGACGCGCTGATGACGGCCACGACCAACAAGGCGGACGGCGAGGTGAAGGCCTTGCGCGCCCGCATCCAGGACCGGCTGTCCGGTGCCAAGGACAAGCTGCTGGACGCCCAGCACGAAGCCCTCCAGCGCGCCAAGGATGCCGCCGTCGCCACCGACGACTATGTGCATGCCAACCCCTGGCAGGCCATCGGTGCCGCGGCAGCCGTGGGCCTTGCGATTGGCGTGTTGATCGGCCGCCGCTGAGCCCCGCTTGAGCGACGCCAAGGAACCCGTCTCCGCGCCGCTGCGGCGGCTCGGGGTGTCGTTGCTGACGCTCAGCCGCATTCGGCTTGAGCTGTTTGCTATCGAGGCCCAGGAGGAGAAGGAGCGTATCGCCAGCCTGCTGCTTTGGGCGGTGCTGGCCGCGCTGCTGGCGGGCTTTGGCCTGCTGATGGGGCTGGTGCTGATCACGGTCGCCTTCTGGGACGATCACCGGCTGCTGGCTCTGGGCGGCGGCACGGTCGTTCTGATCGCTGCGGCCGTCGTCGCCGTGCTCAAGGTAAAGAAGCTGATCGATCAGCCGGCTAGCCTGTTCCAGTCCAGCATCGGTGAGTTGCGCGCTGACGCCGAAGCGCTGCGCCGGCCAGGGCCATGATCCCCAGGATCCCGGCCGACCCGGCTCTGCGCAGCGAGCGCAAGGCCAATCTGCTGCTGGCCTCCGAGTTGATGCGCGGCCAGGCTGCACTGTCGGTGGACGATATCGGCCAGCGCGCTGACGGCTGGGTGCTGCGCATCCTGGCCTGGCGCGATCTGCTGTCCAACCCCATCGTGCTCGCCGCGGCCGGCGGCGGAGCGGCCTTGTTTGCCGGCGCGGGGGCAGACCGACGCGGCAAGCTCTGGCGCGGGCTGCGCTGGGCCTGGCTGGCCTACAAGGTCTGGGGCCGGCGCAAGCGCTAGGCTAGCGGGCTGTCGCGGCCGCGCATGTGAGCCGGGGTGCTGTCCAGCTCAGGCAGCCAGGGCATGGCCGAGTCTTTCCAGACCTGCACCACGGGCTTGAGCTGGGCGCGCTCGTTCACGCAGCCCAGGCGGATGTTCAGCGTCTTGGGTACGTCGGCTTCCGTGGCGAAGAGCTGGGTGCCGCAATCCCCGCAGAAGGCCTGTGCACGGCGGTTGCCGCTGGCTGCGACCTTCACATACTGCTTGGGCGTGCCCTGCAGCTCGACCTGCTCGACCGGTATGGACACCACCGCCCGGAAGGGGCCGCCCGAGATGATCTGACAGTCGGCACAGTGACAGGCAAAGACCTTGGCAGGGTCTGCCGTTGCCGTGAAACGGATGCTGCCGCAATGGCATTGGCCGGTGATCTTCATGGAGCCTCCTCGGTTCAATTCTCGGCAGCATCGAGACGTTTCATGCGCTCGCTCTGCCAGTAGACGTCGTCGCCCCCCAGGCCGTCGAGGTTGGCGCGGTTGAGCACGCGGGACAGCACGAAGAGCAGGTCGGACAGGCGGTTCAGGTATTGCCTCGGTGCGGCGCGCACGGCCTCTGTGGCGGCCACCTGGATGACGGCGCGCTCGGAGCGGCGGGCAATCGTGCGGCAGACATGGGCAATCGCGGCGCTGCGCGTGCCGGCCGGCAGGATGAATTCCTTGAGCCGTGGCAGATGCTCGTTGTAGTGCTCCAGCGCCTCGTCCAGGCGCAGCACGGCGGCGTCCTTCAACAGCTCACCGCCCGGCCAGGACAGCTCGCCGCCGAGATTGAAAAGCTCGTGCTGGATGGTGACGATGAGGTCGCGGATGTCGTCGGGCAGGGGCTCGGCCAGCAGCAGGCCGAGGTTGGAGTTCAGCTCGTCGACGTCGCCCATGGCCTCGACGCGCAAATGGGTCTTGGGCACGCGGCTGCCGTCGGACAGGCCGGTGGTGCCGTCGTCGCCGGTGCGCGTGGCGATCTGTGAAAGTCGGTTGCCCATGATGGCGGTGCAGGTCGGTGATCGGACCTGCATCCTGCCTGAATCTTCAGGCCACGGCCGCTTTGGGTGGCAAGGTGTTGACCAGGATGCGCTTCATCACGGTGAGGTACTGCTTGAACAGGCTGCCGGTGTTGTAGCGCAGGCCGTAGCGGCGGCACAGCGCCTGCACCTGGGGCGCGATCTCGACGTAGCGGTGGGCGGGCATGTCGGGGAAGAGGTGGTGCTCGATCTGGTGGCTCAGGTGGCCGGTGAGGATGTGAAAAGCACGCCCGCCGGTCAGGTTGCTGGAGCCGGCCAGCTGGCGCAGATACCAGTCACCCCGGGTCTCGTTCAGGCAGTCCTCCTGCCGGTAGATGGCCACATGCTCGGTGAAGTGGCCGCAGAAGATCACCACATAGGTCCACAGGTTGCGGATCAGGTTGGCCGCGAAGTTGCCGGCCAGCACGCGCGGCGCGCTCCACAGGGCCAGCGCCGGGAACAGCAGATAGTCCTTGAACCACTGCTTGCCCACCTTGCCGAGGAAGCGGTTCAGGCGCTCCTTGAACACGGGCTTGGGGATGGCGCCGTGCTTGTAGCGGCCCAGCTCCAGGTCATGCGAGCCGACGCCGTACTGGAAGCCCAGGGCCAGCATCAGGTTGGCCAGCGGCTGCAGCCAGTGGCGCGGCTTCCACTTTTGCTCGGGCGTCATGCGCAGCAGCGAGTAGCCCAGGTCGCGGTCCTTGCCGAGGATGTTGGTGTAGGTGTGGTGGGTGACGTTGTGGGAGTGACGCCAGGCCTCGCCGTCACAGGCGATGTCCCACTCGAAGGTCTGGGAGTTCAGCGCCGGGTCGCCCGTCCAGTCGTACTGGCCGTGCATGACGTTGTGGCCGATCTCCATGTTGTCCAGGATCTTGGCGTGGGCCAGGGCCAGCACACCGGCGACCCAACTCAGCGGGCCGACGCCGAAGTGCAGCAGCGCGCGGCCGCCCACCTCGCTGACGCGGCAGAGGGCGATCATCTTGCGGATGTGGTCGACGTCGGCCTGGCCGAGCGAGTTCATGACGCCGGCGCGGATGGCGTCGAGCTCGGCCTGGAACTCATCGACTTGGGGGCGGGTCAGGGTGTGCATGGCGAGCCTAGAAACGGCAGTTGGACGCGCCCGAAGGAGACGCGGTGGGGTGCGCTGACAAGGCGCGACGATGAAGTGGGCTCATGCCCACGAAGAGGAGCAACGCCGGCAGCGTGCACCACCGCGTCTCAGGCGGGTGCGTAGCGTTCTTGCCTGTTGGATGAGCGCCGTCGTGGGTGCATACCGTTGATGAGGCGAGGACTGGCATGCGGTGGAAAGCGGTCAACTGCCGTTTCTAGGCTCATAGATCCAGTTCGAGGTCGGAGCGGGCGGCGCTGACGCACAGCCGAATGAGTTCGTTGGGCGCGCTGGACAGCTCGCCCGTGTGCAGGTGCTGCACCGTGCCGCTGCGCTTGACGCATTGGCAGGAGCGGCAGATGCCGATGCGGCAGCCATGCTTGGGCGCGAAGCCGGCGGCCTCGGCCTGGTTCAGCAGCGGCGCGGCGCCCAGCGACGCGAAGCCGGTGGCGCTGCGCAGCAGCTGCACGCGCACCGGGGCGCTGAGGGCCTCGGCCGCCAGCGGCGCGGCGGCAAAGCGTTCGCTGTGCAGCGGCGCGGTGGTGCCGTGCGCCTGCCAGTGCGCGTGTATCGCATCCATCAGCCCGGCGGGGCCGCACACCCAGGTGGCGCGCTCGGCCAGGTCGGGCACCTGCGCCTGCAAATCGGCTGGCGTGAGATGGCCGACGCTGGTGGTGAAGTGTTGAATCAGGCGCAGCCCCGGCATGGCTGCCAGCTCGGCGGCAAAGATCTGTTCGACCGGGCTGCGGCAGCTGTGCACAAAGACCACACGGTCGGCCGCGCCGCGCGCCTGCAGCTCGCGCAGCAGGGCCATCACCGGCGTGATGCCGCTGCCCGCGCTGAGCAGCAGGATCTTGTCCGGCAGCACGGCCGGCAGCACGAAATCGCCCATCGCGGGGCCGAGCGTGAGCACATCACCCACGCGCACCTGCTCATGCAGATGCGTGGACACGAGGCCCTGGCGCTTGACCGTGATCGCCAGCAGGCGTGAGCCGGGGCGTGAGGTCAGCGAGTACATGCGCTCGTGGCGGCGGCCGTTGATCTCCACGGTCAGCGACACGAACTGCCCGGCGCGGGCACCACGCCACATCGCGTTGGGGCGCAGCACCAGCGTGCGGGTGTCGGCCGTCTCGGCGATGCACTTCACCACCCGGGCCTTCACCTGATGCAGCGACAGCAGCGGGTGCAGGGCCTGCAGGCTGTCCTCGACCGCGCTCTCGCGCACGATGGCCGCCACCCAGGGGTGTTGCAGCGCGGCGCGCAGCGGGCGAGTCAGGGCTTCTAGGCGGGTGGGGAGGTGCGTTTGCATGGTTGCATTGTGTACGTTTGTACACAAACATACAAGCCACTCAACCAGGGCGGTGCGCCATGCTGTGTACAAATAGGCAGTCAAGCGGGTGAAGCTACGATACGAGTGTTCACAAAACGACCCGCCATGTCCGACACCGCCGCCGACAAACTCTCTCGCGCCGAGCGCAAGGACCTCACCCGTGCCAGCCTCACCCAGGCCGCGCTGGCGCTGATGGGCGAGGGGCGCAGCTTCACCAGCCTTGGCATCCGCGAGATCGCCCGCGAGGCGGGCATGGTGCCCAACGGCTTCTACCGGCACTTTCGCAATACCGACGAGCTGGGCCTGGCGTTGGTGGAGGAGGTGGGCATCAGCCTGCGCCGGCTGCTGCGCGAGGCGCGCCAGGGCGGCGCGGCACCGGCCGACCGCGTGCGGGTGTCGGTCGAGGTCTATTGCAGCTATGTGCAGCAGCACCGGCTGCTGTTCCTGTTCATCAGCAGCGAGCGCGGTGGCGGCAGCCGCATCCTGCGCCTGGCCATCCGCAACGAGGTGCGCCACTTCACCAACGAGATGGCCCAGGATTTCCGCGCCATCGGCGCGTATCCCGACATGCCCACGGCCGCGCTGCAGATGGTGTGCGGGCTGATCGTCAACACCATGCTGGCGGCCGCGCCCGAGATGCTCGACCTGCCGCCCCAGCAGCCGCTGCTGGAGGCCGAAATGATGGACAACTTCGTGCAGCAGCTGCAGGTGGTGCTGCTGGGCGCGGCGGCCTGGCGGGTCAACCCAGACTGAGCCCGCCCCTCAGCGCTGGGCGACCGGCATGCGGAAGGTGTTGACCAGGCCCGACAACTTCTCGGCCTGCTGCTGCAGGCTCATGCCGGCCGCGGCGGTTTCCTCCACGAGGGCGGCGTTCTGCTGCGTCAGCTGGTCCATGTGCGAGACGGCCTCGCTGATCTGGCCGATGCCGGTGCTCTGCTCGCTGGACGCGCGGCTGATGCTGGTGACGAGCTCGGCCAGAGAGCGGATGGCGTCGACGGTTTCGCGCATCGTTGCGCCGGCGCCCTTCACGAGGCGGGCGCCGTCCTCGACCTGGCCGACGCTGGTGGAGATGAGGACCTTGATCTGCTTGGCAGCCTCGGCCGAGCGGCCAGCCAGCGCGCGCACTTCCGACGCGACGACGGCAAAGCCGCGGCCCTGCTCGCCGGCCCGCGCGGCCTCCACGGCGGCGTTTAACGCGAGGATGTTGGTCTGGAAGGCRATGCCGTCGATGACGGCGATGATTTCCTCGATGCGCCGGCTGCTGGCCTCGATGGCGCCCATGGTGCTGACGACCTGGTCGACGGCCGCGCCACCCGAGATGGCGACCGTGCAGGCGCGCTGGGCCAGGCTGCTGGCGTCGCCGGCCTGATCGGCATTGCTGCGCACGGTGGCGGTCAGCTGCTCCATGGAGCTGGCGGTTTCCTCGAGCGCCGAAGCCTGCTGCTCGGTGCGCTGCGACAGGTCGCGGTTGCCCGAGGCCAGCTCCTGCGAGGCTTGCGCCACCTCGCCGGCATTGCTGCGCACCTCACCGATGACGCCACACAGGCTGTCGCGCATGGCCAGCAGCGCCATCGTCAGCTGGCCGATCTCGTCGCGCGCGCTGATGACGACGTCGCCGCTGAGGTCGCGTTCGGCGATCTGCTGGGCCAGGCCGGCGGCATGCTGCAGCGGCACGGTGATGCTGCGCGAGATGCCGCGCGCGAGCAGGAAGACGGCGCCCAGCATGAAGGCCAGCAGGCCGAAGACGACCCAACTGCTGGTGCGCAGGCTGGACACGCGCGCGCCAAGCATGCCGTCCAGCGCATCCATCGCCTCCTCGGCGACGACATACATCGCGTCGATGGTGCGGGTGTAGCTGGCGATGTAGTCAGGCGCCGCGTAGGCCAGCTCCTCCTTGGCGATCAGCTCGTCGCGGGTCAGCTTCAGCGAGCCGCGCACCTGTTCGTCCAGTGCGGCGATCTTGCTGCCCAGCCGGCTCTTGAGGTCGGCATTGACGGCGAAACTCTTGTCGAAGGCCGTGCCCATGCCGGCATGCTGGTCGGCGGCCTGCTGCACGAGGCCGGCCAGCAGGGTGCGGCCTTCCGGGCCGATCTTGCCTTCAGCCAGAAAGCCGGCGCCACGCGCTCGCGCCTGGCCCAGGGCCTCGGTGGCGATGGGCAGCCGCGTCAGCGTCGCGCTGATCAGGAAATAGGTGTCGGCCTCGGGGTCGAGGATGAGGCCGGACTGGTCGACGAGCTGGTCCAGCAGTTTGAAATAGACGGCGATGAGCTGGGCGTGCAGGGTGCTGCTCTCGGCCGCCTTCAGTCCCTTGGCGCCCACCTGGCTGGAGAGGCTGTCCCAGCGCGTGCGCGCGTCCTGCCAGGTCTGGCGCATTGCGTCGTTCGCGCCATCGCCCTTGAGCATGGTGTCGACGGCGGCGACCTGCTTGACCACCTCGGCGTTCTTGGCCGAACGTGCCGTTTGCACCGAGTCGTTGCCGCCCAGCAGGGCCGCGGACAGACCGCGGTGCTGCTGGGTCAGCTGGGCCAGCCGCACGAGCAGCCGGGCGGGCGCCAGGCCTTCGAGCTCGCCCTGCGCCGCCTGAGCCAATTGACGCGCCTGGCGCACCTGGAAGGCCGAAGGGATGCTGATGGCCACCAGCACCAGCAGGGTCAGCAGCATCAGCTTGCGGCTGATCGTCAGAGTGGTCGTCGGGCTCATGGCGTTCTCCTCGTTGGCAAGGCCCTGCTGCGGCGCCGATTCAGTGTCGGCGGCCGCTGCGGTGGAAGGCCGGTTTGTGCACCGGCGCGTCATGCGGCTTGAATCCCTGGGCCGACGTCCAGCGCGGCGCGGGCGGGGCGTCGTGGGGCGGTGGCGGGTGACCGAAGACCTCGCGCCAGCGCGCGGCCAGCAGATCGAAGCGCACCGCGCCGAAAGCGATGAGGGCAACGGCCGCGACGAGCAGCAGCCAGGTCAGGGTCGGGTCCATGCAGGTCTCCCGGGGGTTCGCTGTGTGCCCCATGCTGTCACCATGCGAGGGGCACTGCAACACAATCCTTGTCTGACCCCCTGGAGTTGGCCATGAACGCGCCCGAATCCTTCTCGCCCGCCCCACTCCCGGCCGCGCTGCTGGACAGCCTGCGTGCCGACTTCGCCGAGCGCTGCTCGATCGCCCTGGCCGTGCGTGAGCAGCATGGCCGCGACGAGTCGGTCTTCGACGTACCGCCGCCCCAGGCCGTCGTCTTTGCGGAAAGCGAAGTCGAAGTCGCGCGCGTGGTGGCGCTGTGTGCCGAGCATCGTGTGCCCGTCATCCCCTACGGTGCGGGCTCGTCGCTCGAAGGCCATCTGCTGGCCGTGCACGGCGGCATCAGCCTGGACGTGTCGCGCATGAACAAGATTCTGCGCGTGGATGCCGAGGACCTGACGGTCACCGTGCAGCCCGGCGTCACGCGCAAGGCACTCAACGAGGCGCTCAAGCATGAGGGCCTGTTCTTCCCCATTGACCCCGGCGCGGACGCCAGCCTGGGCGGCATGGCCGCGACGCGCGCCAGCGGCACGAACGCGGTGCGCTACGGCACGATGCGTGAGAACGTGCTGGCGCTGCGCTTCGTGTCGGCCAGTGGCGAGGTGGTGCGCAGCGGCTCGCGCGCCAGGAAGAGCAGCGCTGGCTATGACCTGACGCGGCTGGTCATCGGCAGCGAAGGGACGCTCGGCGTCATCACCGAGCTGACCGTCAAGGTCCACCCGCTGCCCGAGGCCGTGTCGGCGGCGGTCTGCTTCTTCCCCAGCATCGACGCGGCCGTGCGCACGGCCATGCAGATCATCCAGATCGGCGTGCCCATCGCCCGCTGCGAGCTGCTGGACGCCAACGCCATCAAGGCCGTCAACGCGCACGACAAGCTGGGGTTGAAGGAAGCGCCCATGTTGCTGATGGAATTCCATGGCAGCGAGGCCGGCGTGGCGGAGCAGGCGGCCGTGGTGCAGGACGTGGCGGCCGACCATGGCGGCGAAGCCTTCGAATGGGCCACGACGCCCGAGGCGCGCACCCGGCTGTGGACCGCTCGCCACCACGCCTATCTGTCAGGCCTGCAGATGCGCCCCGGCTGCCGCGCGGTGACGACCGACACCTGCGTGCCCATCTCGCGCCTGGCCGAGAACATCAACGCGAGCATTGCCGAGGTCGAGGCCGCCGGCCTGCCCTACTTCATCGTCGGCCATGTGGGCGATGGCAACTTCCACATGGCCTATCTGCTGGACCCGGTTGATCCCGAGGAGCTGGCAACGGCCGAGCGCCTGAGCGCGCAGATGGTGGCGCGGGCGATTGCGCTGGAAGGGACGTGCACGGGCGAGCATGGGATCGGGTTGCACAAGCAGGGGTTTTTGCTCGACGAGACCGGGGAGGAGGCGGTGGCGATGATGAGGGCGGTGAAGCAGGCGTTGGACCCGCTGGGTATCCTCAATCCGGGGAAGATCTTTGTGGGTTGAGCCGTTTCCTGTGTGTCGTGCCTTGAGCAAATCGGGCCACACTAGGTAGTCATTCGAACCCATGCTGAGGCCAGCAAATGACACCAACTGAGCTTCGCCAGTTGCTCCTCTATGGAGAGTCGACGGACGAGAATTTCAAGAGGTTGCCGCCTGAAGCCGGCGGCATCTGGTGCAGTCGCCCCACGCGAGAGCAGGTCGAGCGTGGCCGCTATTTCATGTATCTACGGGTGGCTCTCCTTGCCGCCGCAACGATCTACCTTTTTTACTTCCATAGAGGCATAGGTGAAGCGAGAGTGCTTCCATGGATCATTGCTTGCTACGAGTTCGCGTACTACACCCTACGAAAAGAGAAGGACGAACAGGATCACTTACTCGCACGAGAGCGTTATACGAGCCGTGTAGATGAGCTTATCCATGCCTTGCATCCACGCTGGAAGCCGGAGAAGGTTTAGCCGATGGACACCACCGCCGCCCCACCCGCCGGCGCGCTGCGCCAGTTCGACGACCTGCCCGGCCCGCGTGGCGTGCCGGTGTTTGGCAACCTGCTGCAGATCGACTCGACGCGGGTGCATCAGCAGGTGGAGGCCTGGTGCGAGGAGTTCGGGCCGATCTTCAAGCTCAAGCTGGGCAAGCGCCGCCTCGTCATCGTCGGCGACCACGAGCTGATCAGCACGGCGCTGCGTGACCGGCCGGACGGCTTCAGGCGCACGCAGCGGCTGGAGGACGTGGGCCGGGAGATGGGGCTGAACGCCGGGTTGTTCGGCTCCAACGGCGAGGCCTGGAAGCGCCAGCGGCGCATGGTCATGGCTGGGCTGGACCCGGTGCATGTGAAGCGCTACTACCCCTTCCTGTTGCGTGTGGCCGAGCGCCTCGTCGACCGCTGGCAGGTCGCCGCGCGCGAGGACAGGCGCATCGAGTTGCAGGCCGACCTGATGCGCTTCACGGTGGATGCGGTGGCAGGCCTGGCCTTTGGCGAGGACGTCAACACGCTGCAGTCCGACGAGGACGTCATCCAGCAGCACCTGAACCGCATCTTTCCGATGCTGTTCAAGCGCATCTTTGCGCCGCTGCCCCTGTGGCGCTGGTGGCCATCGGCCAAGGACCGCGCACTCACGCACAGCGTGGCTGAGGTGAACGTGGCGGTGCAGGGCTTCGTCGCCAAGGCGCGGGCACGGATGGCCGCCAATCCGGGGCTGCGCGAGGAGCCCGGCAACTTGCTCGAAGGCATGCTGGTGGCGGCCGACGAACCCGGCAGCGGCATCGACGACGAGCAGGTGGCTGGCAATGTGCTGACCATGCTGCTGGCCGGCGAGGACACGACGGCCAACACGCTGGCCTGGATGATCTGGCTGCTGTGGCAGCATCCCGACGCGCTGGCCCAGGCGCGGGCCGAGGTGGACCGCGTTTGTGGTGAGGCCGCGCTGCCGACCCTGGAGCAACTCGGCGCGCTGGACTTCGTCGAGGCCTGCGCGCACGAGACGATGCGGCTGCGGCCGGTGGCGCCCATCAACGTCATGCAGGCCATGCGCGACGCGCGTGTGGGCGATGTGCAGGTGCAGGCCGGCATGATCGTCATGGCCGTCATGCGGCGCGATGCCACGAGCGAGCGCCACCTGACCAACGCGGCCGCCTTCGACCCCGCGCGCTGGCTGGTGGATGCCAAGCAGGCCGGCGCAGCCAAGCGCCTGAGCATGCCCTTCGGCGCCGGGCCGCGCATCTGCCCGGGGCGCTACCTGGCGCTGATGGAGATCAAACTGGCTTGTGTCCTGCTGCTGCGGCACTTCAACATCACGGCGGTGGATACGCCCGACGGCCAGGCGCCGCGTGAGCTGCTGCAGCTGGCGATGGGCCCCGTGGGCTTGTCGATGCGGCTGGCTCGGCGCTTGGCCGCTGCCTGACGGCTGAGGCCTTCAGATATCGATTCTGGTATCGATCACACCGTCGAATTCATCGCTCCCGACTTGAGCGCGTTCTCATAGAGGACGCGAGTGGATTGCGCAGGGGTCGCCATGGCGTCAATCAGGGAAAAGCAGGTGTCCAAATGATTGCGCTACCACACAATCCAGCGCAACGACAAAAACGGAGACGCCGTTGAAGACCCTTTCCATCGCCTGCCTCGCCGGGGGCCTGGCCCTCAGCGGCCTGGGCGTCGCCAGCCCGCGGACGGACGCCGACGCCCAGGCCCGCCAGATCGTGGCCCAGCTGACGCTCGACGAGAAGACGGAGCAGCTGCTCAACGGCGCGCCGGCCATCCCGCGCTTGAACATCCCGGCCTACAACTGGTGGACGGAGTCGCTGCACGGCGCTTTTGGCCCCGGGGCGACGACAAACTTCCCGCAGCCCATCGGCCTGGCCGCCAGCTTCAACGACCGGCTGATGCAGGACGTGGCGGCCAGCATCAGCACCGAAGTGCGGGCCGTCTACGCGCTGGGGCGCGGCAAGCCCAACCCGCACAGGATCGGCGGCGCGCTGGACACCTGGTCGCCCAACATCAACATCTTTCGCGATCCGCGCTGGGGGCGGGGCCAGGAAACCTATGGCGAGGACCCCTTCCTCACCGCCACGCTCGGCAAGGCCTTCGTGCATGGCATGCAGGGGCCTGACCCGGCGCTGCCGCACGTCATTGCCAGCCCCAAGCATTTCGCCGTGCACAGCGGCCCCGAATCCACGCGGCATTCGGTGGACGTGTGGGTCTCGGCGCAGGACCTGGAGGACACCTACCTGCCCGCCTTCCGCGCGGCAATAGTCGACGCGCAGGCCGGCTCCATCATGTGCGCCTACAACCGCGTCAACGGTGAGCCGGCCTGCGCCAGCCACAGCCTGCTGGTGAAGACGCTGCGCCAGGACTGGAAGTTCAACGGCTACGTGGTGTCGGACTGCGATGCCGTCGTCGACATCCATGCCCACCACAAGTACGCGCCCGACGCCCCGGCCGGAGTCGCCGCTGCCCTCAAGGCTGGCGTGGACAACGAGTGCAATGGCGCCACGCTGTCGCACACGCCGGGCCTGGGCGAGCGCTACAAGCAGGCGCTGGCGCGCGGCTACATCCGCGCGGCCGACATCGACAACGCGCTGGTGCGCCTGTTTGCCGCGCGGCTGCGCAATGGCGATCTGCCGGGGCTGGGCGAGCGCAGCTTCCCGAAGGCCGAGGCGATCAACTCGCCCGATCAGCGCGCGCTGGCGCTGCGCGCCGCGCTAGAGAGCCTGGTGCTGCTGAAGAACGACGGCGTGCTGCCGCTGAAGGCGTCGGCGCGCATCGCCGTCGTCGGCCCGCTGGCAGATGCGCGGCGCGTGATGCGCGGCAACTATTCGTCAGGCCAGACTGGGCCGACGCAGACGGTCTTCGAAGGGCTGAGCCAGCAGTTCCCGGCGGCGCAGGTCAGCCTCGTGCCCTTCGGCCCCTCGATCACCGACGGCGACCCGGTGCCCGCCAGCGCCTTCGTCGCGCCCGACGGCAGCCCGGGCCTGCGTGCCAGCTATTTCAAGCTCCAGCCCGGCTCCCCAGTGGCGCCGGGCAAGCGCCGTTTTCAGGAGAAGGCCTTCGCCAGCCACGGCGTGGCGCAGCTCGACTCAAGGGTGCGCGACTTTCCCGAGTCCGGCGAAGTGACGCGGGTGGTCTTGACGGGGTTCTTCGTCGCCCCCGAGACGGGCAGCTACCGGCTCGGCGTTGCGGGTGTCAAAGGCCAGGTGCGTGTTGCTGGTCGTGACCTGACGCTGGCCAGGCGCCCGACGCAATGGGCCGAGCCGGTCGCCTTGACGCAGGTGGACCTCAAGCAGGGCGAGCGCTATGCGCTGCAGTTCGAGGCCGAGTCCGGCACCGGGGCGCCGCCCGGCATGGTCTGGAAGCGCGTGTCCCGCCAGCCGCTGGCCGACCTGCGCGCCGCCGTGCAGGGCGCTGACGTGGTGGTGGCCGTCGTCGGCCTGACGTCGGACCTGGAAGGCGAGGAGATGCCCGTCAAGATCGAAGGCTTCCAGGGCGGCGACCGCACGACACTGGACCTGCCGGCCGACCAGCGCGCCTATCTCCAGGCCGCGGCGCAGGGAGGCAAGCCGCTGGTGGTGCTGAACCTGAGCGGCAGCGCCATCGACCTGTCCTGGGCGCAGGCCAACGCGGCGGCGGTGCTGCAGGCCTGGTACCCGGGCGAGGGCGGCGGCCAGGCCATTGCGCAGGTGCTCAGCGGTGTGGCCAACCCGGCCGGGCGGCTGCCGGTGACCTTCTACCGCAGCGCGAGCGACCTCCCGCCGTTTGACGACTACCGCATGGCCGGGCGCACCTACCGCTTCTTTGACAAGCCGGTGGTCTACCCGTTCGGCCATGGCCTGAGCTATTCCAGCTTCCGCTACGAGGCGCCCAAGGTCGAGGTGCAGGACGACGGCAAGGACGTGGGCCTGGTGGTGCGCACGGCCGTCACCAACACCAGCACGCGCGATGGCGACGAGGTGGCCCAGCTCTACCTGGCGCCGCCGCGCTTCGAGGGCGGGCCGCGCCTGGCGCTGCGGGGCTTTCAGCGCCTGCATCTGAAGGCGGGCGAACGGCGCGAGCTGAGCTACCGGCTCGATGCCCGCGACCTGAGCTTCGTGGACCACGACGGCGTGCGCCAGGTCATGCCCGGCGCCTATCGGCTCAGCGTCGGCGGCGGCCAGCCCGACACCGGTGTGCCCGTGGAGAGCGCCAACTTCTCGCTGACGCGGCCGGTGCTGCTGCCGCGCTGACCCCATCAACTTGCTGGACGACGACCATGCCCTCACTTTTCTCCACCCTGCTGGCCCTGCTGCTGGCCTCCGCTGCCACTTGCGCCCTCGCGCAGGACGGCACCATCCACCCGCTGCAGGCGCCCGCCGAGCCACGCGCCATCCCGCTCGGCACCGGCGGCGTCGACAAGCAGCCGGCCGCCGAGAGCTGGTTCCGCCAGTGGGGCGAGCCGATGGTGCGCAACGTCACCACCGCCACGCTGACGCCCTTCCTGCCCGCGCCGGGCAAGGGCAATGGCGCGGCAGTGCTGGTGGCGCCGGGCGGGGGATTCCGCTGGCTGTCGATCAACAACGAGGGCTGGAAGGTGGCCCAGGCGCTGGCCGACCAGGGCATTGCGGCCTTCGTCCTCAAGTACCGCCTGCAGCCGACGCCGGACTCGCTCGACGGCTTCAAGGACTCGATGAACCGCATGTTCACCGCGGCCGGATCGAGCGACGGCAATCCGCGTTCGCTGGTGCCTGACCTCGCCAACCAGCTTGCCGACGCCGAAGCGGCGCATGCCCTCATCCTCTCGCGCGCCAAGGAATGGGGCGTCGACACCAGGCGGCTGGGCATGGTGGGCTTCTCGGCCGGCGCGGGCCTGACGATGCACAGCACGCTCAACTCCAAGACCATGAAGCTCGCCTTCATCGCGCCGATCTACGGCGGCATGGGGCCGGTCGACGTGCCCAAGGACGCGCCGCCGATGTTCAACGTCATCGCCAGCGACGACTTCCTGTTCCGCGGCCAGATGGGCGTCGTCAAGTCCTGGTTCGATGCCGGCCGGCCGGTCGAATTCCATCTCTACCAGAACGGCGGCCATGGTTTCGGGCTCGGCTACCCGGGCAAGACCGCCGAGGGCTGGTTCCCGGTCTTCGTCCGCTGGCTCGACGTCAATGGCTTTTTGAAAGCCGGCACGGCAAAGTAGAGGGCCGCCGCCGCCAGACCTTCGCCATGATCACCTTCCGCATCCCGTGCCTCGCCGCCGTGGCATTTGCCGCGCTGCTCATCAACCCCGCAGCAGGCGCCTCGGTCGCGGAGAAGGAAGCCATGGCAGTGACCCAGGCTGCGTGCGACGCCTTCCGCCTGCGCGATCTGGCGGCGCTTGAACGCCTGCTCGCACCTGAGTTCAACCTCGTCAGCACCAACGCCGAGGTTCAGAGCCGGGCGCAGGCGCTCCAGGAAGTGCGCGATGGCGACCCGCAATATGAGCGCTTCGAGAACCACAGCATGACGGCGCGCATGTATGGCGACGCGGCGGTGGTGCAGGGCATCACCTCACTGAAGGGCCGGTCCGGCGGCAAGCCCTTCGCGGTCGATGTGCGCTTCACCGACACGCTGATCCGGGTCAATGGCCGCTGGTCGATCGTGGTCAGCCATGTCACGCGCATGCCGTCCTAGCCCCGAGTGACGCCTCGCATCGGGCCTCAACAAGCATCCTCGGCGCGGCCAGGCGGGATTCACCACAATCCTGCGCTTTCGTCGTTTTCTTGAGGAGATACCCATGTTCAGCCACGTGATGGTCGGTACCAACGACATCGAGCGCAGCAAGCGCTTTTATGACGCGGTGCTCGGCACGCTCGGCGTGCCCGAGGGCTTTCGCAACCAGGGGCCCTCGGGCCACCAGCGGGTGTTCTACCGCCATGGGGGCGGCACGTTCTGCATGAGCCAGCCGATCAACGGTGAGCCGGCCTCGCATGCCAATGGCGGCACCATCGGCTTCGGGTGCGCGTCGCCCGAGCAGGTGCAGGCTTTCCACGACGTGGCGGTGGCCCACGGCGGAGAGTCCATCGAGCAGCCGCCGGGCCTGCGCGAGGGGGCGCTCGGCGCGATGCACCTGGCCTATGTGCGCGACCCGGACGGCAACAAGCTCTGCGCGCTCCACCGCATCAAGACGGCTTGAACTGACGACGGAGGCCCATGAAAAACGCCGCCCGAGGGCGGCGTTCCTGTCTTCGGCGAGCGCTCTTTAGAACATCGCCTTGAACTGCACGCCATACGTGCGCGGCTCGTTGATGAAGCCGGTCAGGTTGTTGAAGTCGATGGCACCCGTCACGCGGATCTGGTTGGTCACGTTGCGCACGAAGCCGGCGGCTTCGTACTTTCCGTTGCCCCACAGATAGCCCACGCGCACGCCGCCTTCGGTCAGGCTCTTGCCCGTGAACTCGGTGGCCTCGTACAGGAAGAAGTTGACCTYGSWGCGGTAGGCCCAGTCGGTGTAGACATAGACCTCGTCGCCGCTGGCCAGCGGGATGCTCCAGCGGGCGGTGAGGTTGTAGGTCCACTTGGGCGCGTTGGGCAGGGCGTTGCCGTCGACCATCGCGTTGTTACCGACGATGGGGTCCTGCACCGTCGGGAAGGCGCCATTGACCTTCAGCGAGCCGCCCGGAGGCACGCCCAGGCCGGCGTCCTTGAGCTTGGTGTTGTTCAGCGAGCCGCCGAAGGTGACCATCAGGTCGGGCGTGATCAKCGCTTCGAGGTTGATCTCGGCGCCGGTGCCGGTGGCCTTCTTGGCATTGAGCAGGCGGGTGGCGTTGACGCTGCCGCCCACGGCCGTCAGCTGCAGGTCCTTGACGGTGTAGCTGAACAGCGAGCCCGACAGGCGCAGCGTGCGCTTGAGCAGTTCGCTCTTGAAGCCGACTTCATAGGAGTTGACGGTTTCCGGGCTGGCCTGCGATTGGCCGGCGAAGGCCGATGCGTTCTGCATGGACGACGCGCGGAAGCCATTGGCGTAGCGGGCGTAGAGGTTGGTGTCGGCGTCGAGCTTGTAGGTGGCCGACAGGTCGCCGCTCCACTTGCCGTCGTCGGTGCTGGCGCTGGTGCCGGTGGAGGTGTTGAACAGGCCCGTGCCGGCGTGGGTGGTGGACAGGTCCTTCTTGTCCTTGGTGTAGCGCAGGCCGGCGCGCAGCTTGAGCTCATCGCTGACGGCGTAGTTGAGCGAGCCGAACACCGCGCCGGCCTTGTTGGTCTGGGCGCTGTAGATGTGGTCGACGTCGGCGTGGGTCGTCGTGTTGTAGGTGATGTTGTCGATCGTGTACTTCTCGTCGAAGAGATACACGCCCGCCTGCCAGCTCAAGGGACCGGCGGTGTTGGACTCGAGGCGCACTTCCTGCGTCAGCTGGCGGTGGCCGTTCATGCCGCTGCCGGTTTCGGACTGGAAGGGGATGCCGGGTGCGCCGGGCACGCCGCCGTCGATGTCGCCGCGGGACAGCGGCTTCACATGCTCATAGCCGCTGATGGCGTAGATGTTCAGCCCGGGCACGGACCACTTCAGGCGCAGGCTGCCACCGGTCTGCTTCAAGGTCTGGTCGTTGACGCCATTGAAGGCGGCCTTCTCGGCGTCGAAGCCGTCGGCCAGGTCGTTGGTGCCGCGCTTGATGGCGTTGGCACGGAACAGGCGCGGGCTGCCGTTGAGGTCTCGCACGTGCAGGTTGGCCAGGGCGCTGAACTGCTTGTGCGGCTCGTACAGCACCTGGGCGCGCACGGCGCTGTCGCGGTAGCCCTCGGTCTTGGGCGTGGCGGCGCCGGGGGCGGTGTTCTCGGCCCAGTCGCCGCGACGCTGGCTTTGTGCCGAGATGCGGGCAGCCCAGTCGCCGCTCAGGGGCAGGTTGGCCGCGCCTTCGAGGTTCAGCGTGCCGTAGTTGCCCACGGTGACGCTGGCGTAGCCGTCCTGCTTGTGGCTGGGCTTGACGGAGTCGAACTTGACGACGCCGGCCGGCGTGTTGCGGCCGAACAGCGTGCCCTGCGGGCCGGCGACGACTTCCACCGCGGCGGTGTCGAAGATGGGGAAGCCCTTCAGGATGGGGTTCTCCTGGATCACGTCGTCGACGATGACGCTGACGGGCTGCGAGGCGTTCAGGCGGAAGTCGGTGTTGCCGTAGCCGCGCAGGTAAAAGCGCGGGAAGGCGCGGCCGAAGCTGGACTCGATGTTCAGGCTGGGCACGCGGCCCGACAGGAAGCGCAGGTCCTGGCCGCCGGAGGCCAGCACGTCGAGCTTGTCGCCGCTGATCTTGGAGACGGCGTTGGGCACGTCCTTGATGTTTTCGGCACGCCGCTCGGCCGTGATGACGACGGTTTCGAGCTGGCTGCGGTCTTTGGCCGGGGCTTCTTGAGCCAGGGCGGGAATGGCGGTGCTCAAGGCGAGGGCCAGGAGGCTCATGCGCGGTGCGTTCATCAAACAACGACTCCAAAAAAGGAAGCGGCCCCAACTGCAGGGCCGGCGGCGATTGTGCGGACCGCCGCAGGGGCTGGCGGCCGTCATGACGGCGTTGTTGCGCAAGTCTGACGGAGTAGTCAGTTTTCGGACGGGCCGTGCTGGTGCCCCCGCACCGGGGCCGTGCGGGGGCGCACGAGAATGCGGCGCATGAAACGTCGTCCCCTCCTTGCTGGCCTGGCTCTGGCGCCTGTAGCCACCCGCAGCCTTGCCACCAATGCCGCTGACTTCGCCGCGCTGGAACGCCGCGTGCAGGGCCGAATCGGCTTCTTCGCCATCGACACCGGCAGCGGCCGCGTGATGGCCCACCGCGCTGACGAGCGATTCGCTACGGCGTCGACCTTCAAGATCCTGCTCGCCGCGCGCGTGGCCCAGGGCGTGGAGGCTGGACGCTGGGGCTGGAACGACGCCGTGCCGCTGCGTGAGAGCGAGCGGGTGCCGCATTCGCCGGCCTTCGACCGGCTGCTGCCGCGTGGCCAAGCGACGCTGGCCGAGCTGGTGCAGGGCATCGTCGTCGAGAGCGACAACCCCTGCGCCAATGTGCTGCTGCGCCATTGCTGTGATTCGCCAGCCGGCCTGACGGCCTGGCTGCGCCAGCAGGGCGACGCGGTCACGCGCCTGGACCGTTTCGAGACCGAACTCAACGAGAACGCGCCGGGCGATCCGCGCGACACCAGCACGCCGCGCGCCTTCGCGAAGACGCTGCAGCATCTGCTGCTCGGCCCGGGCCTGAAGCGGGCCAACCAGGCGCGCTTGTGGACCGACCTGCAAGCCTCGCGCACCGGCCTGAAGCGGTTGCGGGCCGGCGTGCCGGATGCGAGCTGGCGCGTCATCGACAAGACCGGCAGCGGCGGCCGTGGCGCGGTCAACGACGTGGCCCTGGTGTTTCCGCCGGGCAGCCGTTCGCCCTGGGTCATCGCCGCCTTCCAGTCCGACTCCAAGGCCGCGGCCGACGAACTCTCCACCGTGCATGCGGACGCGATGCGCGGGCTGGTGCGAGCCTGGGGCTGAGCTTGAGCAACGCCAGCCGCCGCCAGTACGAGGCCCGCATGCACCGCGTGCAGGCCCACATCGACCGACATCTGGACGCGCCGCTGGACCTGGAGGCGCTGGCCGCCGTCGCCCACTTCTCGCCCTACCACTTCCACCGCCTCTTCCTGGCCTGGACGGGCCAGACCCTGGGCGACTACCTGGCGCGCCGTCGCCTGGAGAAGGCCGCTCAGCGGCTGCGCGGCCAGCCGGATTCGACCGTGCTGAGCATCGCGCTCAGCGTGGGCTATGGCTCGGCCGAGGCCTTCTCGCGGGCCTTCAAGCAGCGCTTCGGCCTGCCACCGGCGCAATGGCGCAATCTCGATCAGGCCGATAGCAATCTGGATCAAGCCGGCGCCGGGCCGTACGACGAGCATGGCTTCTCCCGCAACCGCGACGAAGGAGATCCCGTGAACGTCCGCCTCATCGACCGCCCGCCTGTGCGCATGGGCTATCTGCGCTACCAGGGCGCCTATGGCCCTGCGCTTGGCCGCTTCTGGGCCGAGACCTTCAACCCGTGGCTGGCCACGCAGAACCTCGGCCCCGTGTCGCGCTTCGGCATCAGCCACGACGACCCCAGCCTCGTGCCGCCCGAGCAATGCCGCTACGACGCCGGCGTGGCCGTGCCGGATGACTGGGTACCCAACGGCGGCGCCCTCGTCACCGAACTGCCGGGCGGGCGCTATGCGGCGCTGGACTTCGAAGGCACGGCCGCCGAGATCGGCGCCGCCTGGGCGGCCATGATGGGCCGGTGGCTGCCGAGCAGCGGCCTGCAGCTGGATGCGCGGCCCTGCTTCGAGCACTACGGCCCGCAGTCGAAATTCGACTTCAAGACCGGTGTGTTCGACTGCGAGCTGTGCATCCCTGTCGCGCCGCTGTAGCCGGCGCTCACACCAGCGGTGCGAACTCGCTGACCGTGCGGGCGCGCCCGGTCTGCTTGGCCTGGTAGAGGGCGCGGTCGGCGCGGTCGATGGCCAGGTGCAGGTCCTCGCCGGGCGCGCATTCCGCCACGCCGGCGGAGAAGGTGACGTGCAGGCCCGGCACGATGCTGTCAAAGGAGGCCGCCTCCAGCGCGTCGCGCAGGCGCTCGACCAGGGCTGCGGCCGTGTCGGCGCTGGCCTGCGGCGTGACGACGAGGAACTCCTCGCCACCCCAGCGCCCGGCGAAATCGCTGGTGCGCAGCGTGGCGTGCAGGGTGGCCGCGAAGTGACGCAGCACCGCATCGCCCACGCCATGGCCGTGGCGGTCGTTGACGGCCTTGAAGTGGTCGATGTCGATCAGCACCAGGCTCATCACATGGCCATGCTGGCGCTGGTTCAGCTGCTCGGCGGCGAGGCGCTCGCTCAAATGGCGGCGGTTGCTGATCTGGGTCAGCTCGTCGTGGTGGGCCAGGTACTGGATGCGCCCCAGCGCAGCGCGCAGTTCGGCGGTGCGCGCGCTGAGCTTGGCGCGCAGCCGCGCCATGTTGACCGACAGCACCGACACCGCCGTCATCAGGATGGCCGCGAAGCTGAAGTGCAGGGACTCGACCGCCGCGGGAAAGTTGGCCGGGTCCGTCGTGGCGCCATAGCCCATCGCGACGGCCAGCGACGCCAGCCCGAACAGATAGAGCCCGAAGGCCTGGCGCTGCGACAGCACGAACATGCCCCAAACGAGGTTGAGCAGCATGATGGCGATGATGGCGCCGCGCAGCGGCGGGTCGATGGCATAGCCCCAGGCTGTGATCAGCGCGCCGAAGACCGATTGCGGCAGCGTCAGCGACCGGTCGCGTGCCAGATGACGGCTCAGGCCCGTGCGAACCAGCACGTAAAAGCCCGCGATGCCGGCGAGGCCGACGCCGCTGATCCAGGCTCCGGGGCCGGCCTCCATCAGACCGAGGTTGACCTGCACGGCCACGTTCAGCGCGAACAGGCCGTAGACCGTCAGCGCCAGCAGTGTCAGCTTCACCGCGCCGCGGCCCTGGCCTTTCGGGCCCAGCAGCCAATCCGCCCAGCTCGCGGGAGCAGGTGCAGGGCGGGGCGAGAGTTTGGGCACGGTGGATGGGGCTGGGATGCCGGGCGAGGATAGCGGCCGCCGCGCTGGCGCGGCGGCGGGACACAGTTCGTTGCACGGCGAAGCGTCGCGGGGGTGAAGCCGCCCACACTGCCTTCATCCCTTCAACTTTGTGTGAGCACACTCCATGCCCATCACCTGCTTCATCCGCTACGAGCTCGACCCCTTCCAGCGCGAGGCCTTCCGCGAGTACGCGCAGGCCTGGGGCCGCATCATTCCGCGCCTGGGCGGCCGGCTGCTGGGCTACTGGCTGCCGCACGAGGGCACGAACTACGAGGCCTGGGGCCTGGTCGGTTTCGACTCGCTGGCCGACTACGAGGCCTACCGCGTCCGCCTCAAGGCCGACCCCGAGGCGCGGGCCAATTTCGAGTTCGCGCAGAAGCAGCGCTTCATCCTGCGCGAGGAGCGCACTTTCTGTGAGGATGTGCAGCCATGATCGCCGTCATCTTTGAAGTCCAGCCCACCGACGAGGGCCGCCAAGCCTACCTCGACCATGCCGCCGCGCTGAAGCCACTGCTGGAGCGCATGGACGGCTTCATCTCGGTGGAGCGCTTCCAGAGCCTGACGCAACCGGACAAGCTCTTGTCTCTGTCCTTCTGGCGCGACGAGGAGGCGGTGCGCGGCTGGCGTGAGGTGGAGCGGCATCGCGAGGCCCAGGCGGCCGGGCGCGGCGGGCTGTTCAAGGACTACCGGCTGCGGGTGGCGCATGTGGTGCGCGATTACGGCCTGAACGAGCGCGAACAGGTCCCTCGATGAACGCCGAACCCCGCCTTGCGCGCATTGCCGCGGCCATCGCCGACCCGACGCGAGCACGGACGTTGGCCCGCCTGCTCGATGGCCGCCTGCACACGGCCGGCGAGCTGGCCACGCATGCCGGCGTGGGCGCGGCGACGATGTCGGCCCACCTGAAGCTGCTCGTCGACGAGGGCCTGGCCCGCGTGCGGCCGCAAGGGCGGCACCGCTATTTCGGCCTGGCTGACGGCGACGTGGCGCATGCACTGGAGGCGCTGCTGCGCGTGGCGGATGGGCGCGATGCTGAGCCTGCGGCCGACATACGGCGCTGGCAGCGGCCCGAGATGCGCGGCCTGCGGCACGCCCGCAGCTGCTACGGCCACCTGGCCGGCGAGCTGGGCGTGCGGCTGCATGACGTCCTTTGCTCGCGCGGCTGGGTGGAGCGGGCGGGCAGTGCAGAACGGTTGACGGACACGGCGCGCGCGGCGCTGCAGGCGCAAGGACTGGAATTGGCGACCGTGGCTGCGGGCCGGGCGCTCTATCCGTGCGTGGACTGGTCCGAGCGACGCGAGCATTTCGCGGGCGCCGAGGCCGTGGCTTTGCTGGAGGCGTTGCTGGCGCGCGGCTGGCTGCGCCGCCGCGACACGTCGCGCGAACTGGTCTTGACGCCCACCGGCCAACGCGAATTCGTCGACGGGCTGTTGGCCGGTTGAGCCACGTGGCCGGCGCCGCGGGCGCGTTGGCGTAGAGCTTGCTATTCATGCGGCGCTACCACCCGCCGCATCCCTATGCCCATTCATCCTTGCTTTCCCGCCGCGCGGTTCACCCCCTGGGGCCGATCGGCCGCGTCACTGACGGGCTTGCTTGCGATGCCCGCACTGGCCGCCGAGCAGGTGCCGGCCGCCCAGATCAACGCCGGCGACACCGCCTGGCTGCTCAGCGCCACCGCATTGGTCCTGCTGATGACGCTGCCCGGCCTGGCGCTGTTCTATGCCGGCATGGTGCGCAAGAAGAACATCCTGGCCGTCATGGCCCAGACGCTGGCCTGCGCCGCGCTGGTGACGCTGCTGTGGTTCGTCTGTGGCTACAGCCTGGCGTTCGAGCCGGGGCCGGCCGGGCTGGAGCGCTGGATCGGCGGCCTGGGTGGCGCCGGGCTGGGCAATGTGCTGCATGACAAGGCGACCGGCCTGGTCAGCGTGCATCCGCTGATGCCCAGCGTGCCGGCGGCGGTGTTCGCGCTGTTCCAGCTCAGCTTCGCCGTCATCACGCCCTGCCTGGTCATCGGCGCGGTAGCCGAGCGCATGCGCTTCGCCAGCCTGCTGGCCTTTCTCGGGTTGTGGTCGCTGTTCGTCTACGTGCCGGTGGCGCACTGGGTTTGGGCGCCGCAGGGTTGGCTGGCCCAGTTGGGTGCGCTGGACTTTGCCGGCGGCACGGTGGTGCACATCAACGCCGGGGTCGCGGGTCTGGTGGCCGCGTGGATGCTCGGCCCGCGCGTGGGCTTCGGCCGTGCTGCACTCACGCCGGCCAACCTGGCCTACACGATGACCGGCGCCGGCCTGCTGTGGGTGGGCTGGATGGGCTTCAACGGCGGCTCGGCCGGCGCGGCGGATGGACGGGCCGGCATCGCAATGCTCAACACGCAGCTCGGTGCCGCGGCGGCTGCGCTGTCGTGGATGGCGGCTGAATGGGTGACGCGGCGCACGCCGACGCTGCTGGGCCTGTGTAGCGGCGCCGTGGCGGGGCTGGTGGCCATCACGCCGGCCTGCGGCTTCGTGACGCCGGCTTCGGCCGTGCTCATCGGCCTGACGGCCGGCGCGGCCTGCTACTGGGGTGCCACCGGGCTCAAGCGCTGGCTGCGCGCCGACGACTCGCTGGACGTGTTCGGCGTGCACGGCGTGGGCGGCATCGTCGGCGCGCTGCTGACCGGTCTGTTGGCCGATCCGCGGGTGGGTGGCGTGACCGGGTCGCTGGGCACGCAGGCCGTGGCGGTCCTGGCCACGGTGGCTTTCAGCGCGGTCATGACGGCGGGCATCCTGCTGCTGGTCTATCTGCTGCTGGGCGGGCTGCGCGTGGATGCGGCGCGCGAGCAGCAGGGGCTGGATCTCAGCCAGCACGGCGAGCAGGTGGCGTGATGGCCAGCGACAGCGAGAAGCTGGCCGTGGCCGCCCACCTGCATGTGCTGATGCGCCGCAAGATGGGTCGCGTGACGGACGTCGAATGGCTGGTGCGCAACGCCGACTACGCGCGGGAGATCATCCGCCTGGCCTGCCAGCAGGCCGAGCATCCGGAGGTGGCGGATTGGGGCGCGCGGCTGCAAGCCATGCTCTTCCCGAAACCGCCGCCGGCGGCACCAACGCCCGTAAGTGCGCGTGCAGTGGCGGCGGCCCGCTACATCGGTGGCCTGCGCTGACGCGTCTTCTCCGCGTGGCCCGGCATGGCGTTGTACAACGCATGCCATGCACATCACTCGCATCGCGCCGCTCGTCGCGGCCTACTTCGCAGCCAGCCTCGCCCACTTCAGTCACAACGCTCAGTACATCGCCTTCTATCCTGGCATGCCGGCATGGCTGACCCCGGGGACGGTCTGGTTGTGCTGGTTTGCGGTTTGCGCCGTTGGCCTGTTGGCATGGGTGCTGACGCGCCTGGGTCTGCCCACGCTTGGCCTGCTGGCCCTTGGCGTTTATGGCGCCCTGGGCCTGGATGGCCTGCTGCACTATCGTCTGGGGCTGTGCTCGCAGCACACGCTGATGGCCAATCTGACGATCTGGGCCGAGGCGACGACGGGGCTGATGCTGTTGCTGGTGTCGGCCGTGCTGTTCGCGAGACGGCTGTCGTTGGTGAACATTCAAACACGTCAGGGCTGAAATGATCGAACTCCCTACCCTGCTGGCCTTCACGCTGCTCAACATGAGCTTTGCCCTCATTCCGGGGCCGGATGTCATCTGCATCCTCTCCAACTCGGTCTCGCGCGGCACGGCCGCAGGAGCCAAGGTGTGCCTGGGCATTGCCTGCGCTGCGCTGGTTCACGTCGCGGCCGCCACCCTGGGACTCACCGCCTTCCTGGCCGCCGTTCCCACGGCATTTCTGGTGGTCAAGGCGGTCGGTGCGGCCTACCTGGTGTGGCTGGGCTGGCAGATGCTGCGCCACCCCACCGAGGTGGCTGCCGGCCCCGTGAACAGCCGTTGGTCTTCGCCGTTTGCCCAGGGCGCTTTATCCAACCTGTTCAATCCCAAAGTTGCCATCTTCTTCCTGGCCATCCTGCCGCAGTTCATCGACCCCGCCCTGGGCCATCCCGGCTGGCAGGCGGCCCTGCTGGGCATGGTGTCCATCGTCTCGGGCACGGCAGTCAACTTGTGTACCGCTGCGCTGGGCGGCAGGGCCAGGCATTGGCTGCTGGCCAAGCCGCGCATCTTCCAGCGCTTCCAGCAGCTCGCGGGCGCTGCGCTGGTGGGGCTGGGCATCAAGGTCGCCCTGGAGCGCGCTCGCTGATACGGGGAGACCGCATGCCCACACTCGACCACCTGATCCTCAAAGTCAACGACCTGGACGCCAGCGTGCGCTTCTACGTCGACGTGATGGGCTTCACCGATGCCGGCCGCGACGGTCCCTTCACTGTCATCAAGGCTGGGCCGGACTGCCAGCTGCAGCTCGCCCCCTGGGGCACGCCGGGCTTCGAGCATTACGCCTTTGCAGTGACCCGCGCCGAGTTCGAGACCATCTTCGAGCGCATCAAGGCGGCGGGCCTGGGCTATGGGCCGACCTTTGATTCCGTGGGTACGAACACGGGGCCGGGCAGCGAGGTGGGTGCGCGTGGGCCGGGGCCGACGCTCTATTTCAACGACCCCAACAAGCACCTGATCGAGATCAGGACCTACGAAGGTTAGCGCTTGCTTTTCGGCGGCACGAGGGGCGCGCCGCGCTGGCCGGTGGTGAGATCCCACTGGTAGACCTCGCGCGTCGCCCTGTCGACGGCGTAATGGCCCAGCAGATGGCTGGCGTCCTTGGGCTCCTTGGGGCCGTCGAAGCGCAGCGTGAAGACGAAGTCGGCGTCGGTGGGGTGGCGCTTGCAGCGGTAGTCGCCGCGCTTGTTAGGGCCGGCCAGATGCAGGGCGCGGGCGGTGCCGATCAGCTTGAGGCAGGCCTGGCGCTCGCTCAGTCCAGCGGCATGGGCGGGCCAGGCCGCGGTGGCGACAAGGGCAGCAGACAGGAGCAGCCGGAACATGCCGGCGAGTATCAGCCCTCAGCCCTCAGCCCACCTGAGCCGGCACGCTCCAGCGCTTGGTCACGTCGCCGCGCGTGTTGACGCTTTCCAGCTGCACGCCAAAGCCCCAGAGGCGGCCGACATGCTTGAGCACCTCCTGGGCGCTGTCGTGCAGCGGGCGGTTCAGGTGCTGCACGTGGCGCAGAGTCAGTGAGCGGTCGCCGCGCAGGTTGACGTTCCAGACCTGGATGTTGGGCTCGCGGGTGGACAGGTCGTACTGGCGCGCCAGCGCCTGGCGCACATGGCGGTAGCCGCCTTCGTCGTGGATGGCGGAGATCTCGTACTCGCTCTTGGCCTCGTCGTCGATGATGGAGAAGAGGCGGAAGTCGCGCATGATCTTCGGGCTCAGGTACTGGCCGATGAAGCTCTCGTCCTTGAAGTTGCGCATCGCGTGGTCGAGCGTGGGCAGCCAGTCACTGCCGGCGATGTCGGGGAACCAGTCGCGGTCTTCATCCGTCGGGTTCTCGCAGATGCGCTTGATGTCGGTGTACATCGCGAAGCCCAACGCATACGGGTTGAGGTTGGCGTTGGGATGCTGGTAGACGACGTTGGTGTGGGACTTGAGCCACTCGATCATCATGCCGTCGCTCAAGTAGCCGTCGTCGTACATCTGGTTGAGCAGGCGGTGGTGCCAGAAGGTGGCCCAGCCTTCGTTCATCACTTGCGTCTGGCGCTGCGGGTAGAAGTACTGCGCGATCTTGCGCACGATGCGCACGACCTCGCGCTGCCAGGGGTCCAGCAGCGGCGCGTTCTTCTCGATGAAGTACAGCAGGTTCTCCTGCGGCTCGTCGGGGAAGCGGCGGCTCTCGGCGGCTTCGTCGGGGCGGTCGGCCTTCTTGGGCAGGGTGCGCCACAGGTCGTTGATCTGCGACTGCGCGTGCTGCTCGCGGTCCTTCAGCCGCGCGCGCTCTTCGGCGAGCGACAGCTTGGCCGGGCGGCGGTAGCGGTCCACGCCGTGGTTCATCAGCGCGTGGCAGGAGTCGAGCAGGGTCTCGACGGCATCGACGCCGTAGCGCTCCTCGCAGTCGGCGACGTAGTTCTTGGCGTAGACGAGGTAGTCGATGATGGACGAGGCGTCCGTCCACATGCGGAACAGGTAGTTCCCTTTGAAGAAGCTGTTGTGGCCGTAGCAGGCGTGGGCGATGACCAGGGCCTGCATGGCCAGCGTGTTCTCCTCCATCAGGTAGGCGATGCAGGGGTCGGAGTTGATGACGATCTCGTAGGCCAGGCCCATCTGGCCGCGCTTGTAGTTGCGCTCGGTGCTGATGAACTCCTTGCCGTAGCTCCAGTGCCGGTAGTTGACCGGCATGCCGACGGAGGCATAGGCGTCCATCATCTGCTCGGCGGTGATGACCTCGAGCTGGTTGGCATAGGTGTCCAGGCCGAAGCGCTCGGCGGTGTTCTTGATGACGGTGTGGTACTCGTCGATGAGATCGAAGCTCCAGTCATTGGGCGAGGGCAGGGGCTGGCTGGGGCGCTGGGCGACCGGCTTCATGCGCCGCAGCGGCAGGTGCTGGCGGCGGTCGGGCATGCCGGCCGGCGGGTTGGCCGGGCGCTCGTGGTGACGGCGGTCCTCTTTACTGCTCATGTCAGCCCCTCGTCCAACGAGTACGTCGGCCGATCCCCCGAGGGGATGTGGCCCGGCTTGGGAGCGGCCCGGCGCTCGGTCCTCATGTGGAGGCCCCTTCCTTCTTGAACAGCTCACGGAAGACGGGGTAGATCTGCGAGGCCTCGACGGCCTTGCGCATGGCGAAGTGGCGGGCGTCCTCGCTGAGCTTCTGGTATTCCTCCCAGAGGTTCTGTTCGGGTTCGGCCACCTGCACATAGGCGAAGTAGCGGCACAGCGGCAGGATCTTGTCGGCCAGCAGCTCGCGGCAGCGGCCGCTGTCGTGGTGCCAGTTGTCGCCGTCGCTGGCCTGGGCGCCGTAGATATTCCACTCGGTCGGCGAGTAGCGCTCCTTGATGATCTGCTCCATCAGCACCAGGGCGCTGGAGACCACGGTGCCGCCGGTCTCTGTCGCATGAAAGAAGTTCTGCTCGTCGACCTCCTGCGCCTGCGTGTGGTGGCGGATGAAGACGACGTCGATCTTCTCGTAGTGCCGCGTCAGAAAGAGATAGAGCAGGATGAAGAAGCGCTTGGCCAGGTCCTTGCGGCCTTCGTCCATGGAGCCGGACACGTCCATCAGGCAGAACATGACGGCGCGCGTCGTCGGCACCGGGATGCGCACGCGGGCACGGAAGCGCAGGTCGATGGGGTCGAGGAAGGGGATGGCCTTGAGGCGCTCGCGCAGATGCTGGATGCGCTCACGGGTTTCGAGCAGCAGTCGCGGCGTTTCGGGGCGGTCTTCCTTCAGCAGCTCCTGCTCGCGGGCCTCGAGTTCGTGCAGCTCGCGGCGCTTGTCCATGCCCAGCGCGATGCGCCGGCCCAGGGCGCCGCGCATCGAGCGTACGACGTGCAGATTGGTGGGCGTGCCGTCGGAGACGAAGCCGGCGCGCTGGCTGCGCCACTCGGGCGTGTCGGCCAGCGTCGTGCGGGCAAGATTGGGCAGGGCCAGGTCCTCGAAGAAGACCTGCATGAACTCTTCCTTGCTGAGGTGGAAGACGAAGTCGTCCTCACCCTCGCCAGTGTCGCTGGCCTCGCCGCCTCCGCCGCCACCGCCCTGCCCACCCTTGGGCTTGGCAATGCGGTCGCCCTTCACATACTCCTGGTTGCCTGGCCGCACAACCTCGCGCACGCCGCCGTCGCCATGGCCGAAGACGGGCTCGCTCAGGTCCTTCTTGGGGATGTGCACATCCTCGCCGCGCTCCATGTCGCGGATGCCACGGCCATCGACCGCGCGTTTCACCGCCTCGCGGATCTGCTCCTTATGGCGACGCAAGAAGCGCTCGCGGTTGCCGATCGACTTGTTCTTGCCGGAGAGGCGCCGGTCGATGATCTGTTGAAGCGACATCAGCAGTGGCCGGTTGCGTTCAGGAACTCTTGCGCACCCTCAAGTACCACTCGCACAACAGCCGCACCTGCTTGGCCGTGTAGCCCTTGTCCACCATGCGCTGCACGAAGTTCTCGTGCTTCTTGGCGTCCTCGGCGCTGGCCTTGGCGTTGAAGCTGATGACAGGCAGCAACTCCTCGGTGTTGGAGAACATCTTCTTCTCGATGACGGTGCGCAGCTTCTCGTAGCTCGTCCACAGCGGGTTCTTGCCCGCGTTGTTGGCGCGCGCACGCAGCACGAAGTTGACGATCTCGTTGCGGAAGTCCTTGGGGTTGGAGATGCCGGCCGGCTTCTCGATCTTCTCGAGCTCGGCGTTCAGCGACGCGCGGTCGAAGACCTCGCCGGTGTCGGTGTCGCGGTACTCCTGGTCCTGGATCCAGTAGTCGGCATAGGTCACGTAGCGGTCGAAGATGTTCTGGCCGTACTCGCTGTAGCTCTCCAGATAGGCGGTCTGGATTTCCTTGCCGATGAACTCGGCATAGCGCGGCGACAGCTGTTCCTTGATGTAGCTGACGTATTTCTCTTCCAGCTCCTTGGGGAACTGCTCGCGCTCGATCTGCTGCTCCAGCACATACATCAGGTGCACCGGGTTGGCCGCCACCTCGGCCGAGTCGAAGTTGAAGACCTTGGACAGGATCTTGTAGGCGAAGCGCGTGCTGATGCCGCTCATGCCTTCGTCAACGCCGGCGTAATCGCGGTACTCCTGGTAGCTCTTGGCGCGCGGGTCGGTGTCCTTGAGGTTCTCGCCGTCGTAGATCTGCATCTTGGAATACAGCGACGAGTTCTCCGGCTCCTTCAGGCGCGTGAGCACGGCGAACTGGCTCATCATCTTCAGCGTGCCCGGTGCGCACTTGGCCTCGGACAGCGACGAGCCGCGGATCAGCTTCTCGTAGATCTTGACCTCCTCGCTGACGCGCAGGCAGTAGGGCACCTTGACGATGTAGACGCGGTCGAGGAAGGCCTCGTTGTTCTTGTTGTTGCGGAAGGTCTTCCACTCGCTCTCGTTGCTGTGCGCCAGCACGATGCCGTCGAAGGGGATGGCGCCGAAGCCCTCGGTGCCCTTGTAGTTGCTTTCCTGCGTGGCGGTCAGCAGCGGGTGCAGCACCTTGATGGGCGCCTTGAACATTTCGACGAACTCCAGCAGGCCCTGGTTGGCCAGGCACAGGCCGCCGCTGTAGCTGTAGGCGTCGGGGTCATCCTGGGCATAGGTTTCGAGCTTGCGGATGTCGACCTTGCCGACCAGCGAGCTGATGTCCTGGTTGTTCTCGTCGCCCGGCTCTGTCTTGGCCACGCCGAGCTGCTTGAGCACGCTGGGGAAGCGCTTGACGACCTTGAACTTGCGGATGTCGCCGCCGAACTCGTCCAGGCGCTTGACGGCCCAGGGGCTGAGGACACGGTTCAGGTAGCGGCGCGGGATGCCGTAGTCGCGCTCCAGCAGCGGGCCGTCCTCGATGAGGTCGAAGAGGCCGAGGGGCGACTCATTCACCGGCGAGCCGGCCAGCGCGTAGAAGGGCACATGCTCCATCAACTGCTTGAGCCGCTCGGCGATGGAACTCTTGCCGCCGCCGACGGGCCCGAGCAGGTAGAGGATCTGCTTCTTCTCTTCCAGCCCTTGCGCGGCATGGCGGAAATAGGAGACGACCTGCTCGATGGCCTCTTCCAGGCCATAGAACTCGGCGAAGGCCGGGTAGATCTTGATGGTCTTGTTGGCGAACAGGCGCGACAGCCGCTGGTCGTTGCGCGTGTCGAGCATCTGCGGCTCGCCGATGGCCTGCAGCATGCGCTCGGCAGCCGTGGCGTAGGCCAGTGGGTTTTTCTTGCACTCTGCGAGGTAGTCCTCCAGCGAGAGCTCCTCGACCTTGCTGCGCTCGAAGCGCGCTGCGAAATGGCTGATGACGTCCATGCCGACCTCCTGCGGTTTGAACTCCACAGGGCCGCAGGCACGATCCGTGCCCGAGGGACTGGGGGGTTCTGATCGCGCCTCAACTGCAAGGCGTCATCAGAACTCTCCACTCGCTTGATCAGCAGCTTGGCGCCGCCGACCGCTCGTCAATCTCAAGAATAAGCCGCTATCTGCCCATCAACACGACCACCAACAAACCAACGCAGTTTTCCGTTGACAGGGTGCCGGGCCAGCATACGCCCGCAGTTTGGGCAAGACCTGGCACTTTTCGGGCAAACCACACGAACCCGGGGGGCTTGTGGCGGGCCGCAGACAAAGCTGTCGGTGAAGAACTGTAGCGAGAGTGGCGCGCGTCACGGATGCATCACCATCCTTGTTGGACCACGCGGGCATCGTTACTGCGCACCTAGTGTTGAGCGCCTGCCGGCAGCGTCTTGTCAGACGCCGCCGCATTGCATCGCAGCCTGCGTTGCTCAGGCGCCGCGCAGCTTGTCGAGGATGCCGGACAGGGCGTCGAGCGAGTCGAAATGGATGGCCAGTTCGCCGCTCTGAGCACCACGCTTCGTTGCCTTCTTCACGCGCACCTCGACGGTCGCGCCCAAAGCGTCGGCCAGCTCTTCTTCCAGCCGCAGCACGTCGCGGCTCTTGTCGCTCTTCACGCGCAGCAGCGGCGCCTGGCGGCCGGCGCCCTGGTGCCTGGCGACCAGCTTTTCGGCCTCACGCACACTGAGCTTCTTGGCCGCGATCTCGCTGGCCGTGGTGATCTGCGTGGCGCCATCCAGCGGCAGCAGCGCGCGGGCGTGGCCCATGTCGAGGTCGCCCGCCATCAGCATGTTCTGCACCGGCGCGCTAAGGTTCAACAGCCGCAGCAGATTGCTGGCCGCGCTCCGCGAACGACCGACCGCCTGGGCCGCCTGCTCATGTGTCAGGCCGAACTCGTCGGTGAGTCGTTTCAGGCCCTGCGCTTCCTCGAGCGGGTTGAGGTCTTCGCGCTGGATGTTCTCGATCAGCGCCATCGCGGCGGCCGATTCGTCGGGCACCGCCTTGACGAGCACCGGCACCTCGCGCAGGCCGGCAAGTTTTGCCGCACGGAAGCGCCGCTCGCCGGCAATGATCTCGTAGGTCGCGCTCCCGTTCGGTGAGATCGGGCGCACGAGGATCGGTTGCATGATCCCTTGCGCCTTGATCGATTCGGCCAGCTCGTACAGCGAGCCCTCGTCCATGCGCGTGCGCGGCTGGTATTTGCCGGCCTGCAGCTGTTCGAGCTTCAGCGTGGAGGGCAAGTCGGTGGCGGGCGCTTCGCTGACCTTGGGGCCGAGCAGGGCCTCCAGGCCGAGGCCGAGGCCTTTGGGTTTCTTCGTGACCATGGGGGCGGATTGTCGATGAATGGGCGCCCCCAAACCTGCCGCTTTGCGTCAGGCCCCCCGAGGGGGTGCGGAGCGGCTCGGGAGCGGCCCGTCGCCGCTCCAGCGCTTGCCGAGGCTTTCCAGCAGTTCCCGTCCCTCGGGCCAGTCGCCCAGGCCCGATTCGGCGTTCAGATGACCCCGCGGCCCGGCGATGACGACACTGCTGCCCCAGTCGGCCGCCATCTGCGTGCTGCGCTCGGCGGCGCCAAAGGGGTCGTCGCTGCTGATGACGGTGATGCTGGGGAAGGGCAGGCGCGGGCGGCGGATGGGTCGCCAGTTGTGCAGCTGGGGCGGCATGTCCGCGCGCTCGGTGTCCGGCGGGGCGACGAGCAGGGCGCCTTTCACGCGGCCGACGTGCTGGGAATGCTCGGCCCAGGCGGTGACGAGCTGGCAGCCCAGGGAATGGGCGACCAGCAGGGCCGGCGCGTCGTCCTGCAGCAGCACCTCGTCCAGCCGCGCCATCCAGTCGCCGCGGCGGGGCCAGTCCCAGTCGTGCTGCTCGACGCGCTCGTCGCCATGCAGCCGCTCCCAGCGGCTTTGCCAGTGGTCCGGGCCCGAGTTTTGCCAGCCCGGGAGAAGCAGTACACGCTCAGATTTCATGGTTTGCCCTTATCCTGCACAGTTCGATTTTCAGCGGTTGGAGCAGCGGCGATGACGTTCAAGGTGTTTGTGGATGGCCAGGAAGGCACCACGGGTTTGCGGATTCACGAGTACCTCGCGGCCCGCAGCGACATCGAGGTGCTGAAGATAGCCGCCGACAAGCGCAAGGACCCGGCCGAGCGTTCGCGTTTGCTGAACGCCGCCGATGTGGCCTTCCTGTGCCTGCCCGACGCAGCCTCGCGCGAGGCCGCCTTCATGGTCAACAACGACCGTACCTGCCTCATCGACGCCAGCACGGCCCACCGCACGGCGCCCGGCTGGGCCTTCGGCCTGCCGGAGCTGGCCAGGGGCCAGCGTGGCGCCATCCAGGCCAGCAAGCGCATCTCCAACCCGGGCTGCCATTCCAGCGCCTTCATCCTGTTGGTGCGCCCGCTGGTGGATGCCGGCCTGTTGTCCAAGGACGCCGCCATCAGCGCCACGTCCATCACCGGCTACTCGGGCGGCGGCAAGAGCATGATTGCCGAGTACGAGCAGCAGCCCTTGCCGGCCCACCTGCAGGCGCCGCGGCCCTATGGCCTGGGTCTCAAGCACAAGCATCTGCCGGAGATGGCTGCCCACACGGGGCTGGCGACGCCGCCGGTCTTCCAGCCCATCGTCAGCAGCTTCTACAAGGGCCTGGCCGTCAGTGTGCCGCTGCACCTGAGCCAGCTCAAGGCCGGCACGACGCCTGAGCAGGTCCATGCCGCGCTGGCCGCCCACTTCCAGGGCGAGCGTTTCATCAACGTGAAGCCGCTGCGCGACGCGGCCGCGCTGGATGCCGGCTTCTTCGACGTGCAGGCCTGCAACGACACCAATCGCGTCGACCTCTTCGTATTCGCCTCCGACACCCAGGTGCTGCTGATGAGCCGCCTGGACAACCTCGGCAAGGGCGCCAGCGGCGCGGCCGTGCAGAGCATGAACGTCCACCTGGGTCTGGAAGAGAGCCTCGGGCTGGTCTGAACCAGAAATCAGGGCGCTGAGGCGCAGCCCGGCGACATAGGATGACGCCTCTCTCAAGCAAACGACGGGCCGCTCCCGAGTTTGCTTGACCCCCTTGGGGGGCCTGTCGCGTAGTGACAGGTCTGGGGGCTCTATGTTGGGAGGCGTGATGTCGAAGACTGCAGGCACTGATCCTGTTCTGGCCCGGATCTCTTTGGTCATTCCGGGCCGCACGATCGCCTTGGGCGGCCAGCCCGAGGAGGGCGTGCCCGTGTGCCGGCTCGACACCGAAGCCATGCGCTGGACCTATGTGCTGCGGGCACGCGAACGCTGGCTCAGTTCGAGTGACGCCAGCAACAGCCGTGAGGAGCAGGCCAACCGCACGCTGAAGGGCTTTGGCCTGAAGGACGCCGACCTGGAGGCGCTTGCCCGCGCGCCGCGCGTCGTCGTGCGCATGCCTTACGCGTCGGAACGCGAGGGCTGGCAGGGCCGCATCTTTCCCTGGGAATATCTGCTGGCCAAGGCCACGCGGCGTTATCGCAATGTGGACAACCACCGCGTCACCGTGATGCGTGAAGTGGTGCCCAAGGCCCCGGCCCGGTGGAAAAAGCCCGGGCAGCGCAGCCTGCTCTATGTGCAGAGCGCACCTGGCGGCTTGCGGCAGACCTGGGATTTCAGCGCGGAAACCAAGCGGCTCAAACGCGCGCTGGGCGACATCCAGCTGATGGAGTTGAAAGACCCGAGCTGGCAACAACTGCACGACGTCGTGAAGGCGCACCAGCCCGACCTCATCCATCTGAGTGGCTTTGACAATCTGGCCGGCCTGAAGGCCTTGCGCGACCTGGTGCCGAACGGCGAAGTTGTGGAGGCCGAATTCGGCCCGATGCAGCTGGACGACGTGCTGGCCAAGGAGGCCAGCGTGCCCGACGGCATGCTGCTGGCCGGCGAGAGCGGCGGCGCGGCCGTCGTCGGTGCGCAGCGGCTGGCCGAGGCGCTGGGGGCGGGGGGCGAGCACTGCGCCTATTTCGTCTCCCTCAGCCTCGAAAACTCGGCCGCGCGCACGGCGGCCCTCATCGTGGCCGAGCGCGCGGCCCTGTCGGCCGTGGGCTTCCAGGACGCGGTCGAGGACCAGCTGGCGGACTTCTTCTTCGAGCTGGTCTACGGCCAGCTCGACCAGGCCGTGTGGAACCTGCCGCTGGCCTTCGAGAGCGCCTGGTTGCGCGCGCGCAAGGAGCCCAGAGCCACGCGCGCCACCGGCGTCACGCTGTGGATGGGCGCGCCGCTGAACGAGGCTGCATTCACGCTGGGCGAACCCGCCGCGGCTGAACTGCGCGATGCCGACACGCCGCCGCGCCTGCTGGCCAAGCCCGAGAAGGAGCTCAACTACGCGGTACTGCACAACAACGGGCGCCTGTTCAGCGAGATCGTCGTGGAGCGCGGCAACGCCAGTCCCGAGGATGGCTTGAGCGTCGACGTGGAGCTGCAGCTCGGGCCCGAACAGGCGCGCTGGCGCAAGCGCTTCGTGGCCGGCGAGACGCGCTTCGACCTGAGCAACGAGGTGCACGTGCCGCTGACGGCTGCGCTGATGCGTTCGCTGCAGGAAGCGGTCAACAGCACCTTGATGGTCCAGCTCAGCCACAACGACAAGGTGCTGACGCGCGACAGCCATCGCCTGCGCCTGCTGCCGGTGGACCAGTGGCGCGACAACGACAAGGACGGCCAGTGGCTGCCCTCCTTCGTGCTGCCGCGCGATCCGGCCGTCGTCAGCGCGGTGGAACTGGCACAGCGCTATGTGCGCATCCTGCGCGACAACCCCAGCGCCGGTTTCGAGGGCTATCAGGCCGCGCCGAGCACCGACGAAGAGCAGCTGCGCGAGGTCGATCTGCAGGTGCAGGCGATCTGGGCCGCCCTGCTGCATGAGTGGCGGCTCGGCTATATCAACCCGCCGCCGTCGTACAGCAGCAAACTCGATTCGCAGCGCCTGCGCACGCCCAGCACCATCCTCGGTGCGCGGGCCGGCACCTGCATCGACCTGGCCCTGCTGTTTGCCGCCTGCCTGGAGCTGATCGACGTCTACCCGGTCATCTTCCTGCTCAACGGCCATGCGCTGCCGGGCTATTGGCGGCACAACAGCTTCCAGGCCGACTATCTGGCGGTCAGCGGCGATGGCGCGCATGGCGCCATGGCCGGCGCCGCGGATCGCAACTCCTCCGCCAGCCTGCAGCGCTATGCCTGGCAGGCGATCGGCAATGCCCCCTACCGCGAGGTCAGGCAGCTGATCCGCGCGCGGCGCCTGGTGCCCATCGAGACGGTGCGGCTGACCGAGCACTGCGGTTTCGTGGAGGCGGTGGAGGCGGGCATCGATGCGCTGTCCGAAGCGGAGGACTTCCATTCGGTGCTGGACGTCGTGACGGCGCGCATGAGCGGCATCACGCCCCTGCCCATCGTGGAGGAGAGGCCATGAGCGGTAACCAACTTTGGGCCGACGTGAGCGCCCGTCTGGTGCTCGAAGAGGAGCCGACCGAGGTCAGCACCCTGCCCATCGGCCAGCGCCGCCGGCGCGCCGCGGCGCGCGACGCCGATGGCCGCGCCAAGGTCGAGCTGGTGCGCGACGAGGACGGCCTGCTGCGCTGGGTCTATTCGCCGCCGACCACGCCCGGCGGCACGGGGCGGCGCTCCTACCGGTCGATTCGCGTGGCGCCGGACGACGTCGTGCAAAGCTTTCGCTTCAACGACTTCGGTGCCAATGCGGTCACCGACAAGCTGATCGCGGCCGATGACTGGTTGACGCCCGACAAGGGCATGCAGCGCTGGCAGGACGGCCGCCTGGTGAACGACGCCCAGCCCAGGATAGACAAGGGCCGCGTGCTGCTGCTGGTGCATGGCACCTTCAGCAAGTCGCAGATGTGGTTCGACGAGCTGCAGGCCACCGACGCCGGCAAGAAGCTGCTCGCCGGCTGGCAGCAGAAGTACAGCGCCATCCTGGCGTTTGGCCACGCCACCCTGTCCGTGGCGGCCTGGTCCAACGCCCTCGATCTGCACAGCGCCCTGCAGGACGTCAGCGCGCCCATCGACGTGGTCTGCCACAGCCGGGGCGGCCTGGTCGTGGGCTGGCTGATGCGGCTGCGCGCCGTGCCGGTGGAGCGGGTGATCTTCGTGGCGTCGCCGCTGGTGGGCACCAGCCTGGCCGCGCCGGACAAGCTTCGTGCAGCCCTCGACATGATCGCCAGCTACGCCGATGCCGTGTCGACGCTCAGCAAGCATGCGACGGGCATCGTGCCCTTTGCCGAGGGCGTTTCGCTGCTGGCCAAGATCTTCGGCAAGGTGCTGCACCTGGGCAGCACCACGCCCATCGTCGACGCGGCGGTGGGCTTGGTGCCGGGCCTCGCGACGCAGCAGCTGGTCAAGAACAACAACGATGTGCGGCAATTGTTTGCCGCGCCTTGGCTCAGCAGCCCCCAGATGTCCGGCATCGGCGCGTCTTTCCAGCCCGACGAGAGCGCTCAGCCGATCTGGAAGTTCTGGCGGCGCTTCAGCCACATCGGCGACCAGGTCAAGTACGGTGCGGCCGACATGGTGTTCCCCGGCCCCAACGACCTGGTGGTGGACGTGGACTCGATGTTTCGCCTGGGCGAGGGCGGCAACATCACTTTCGAAGCCCTCGGCGTGGGCCCGACCACACATCACACCAACTACTTCCGCGATGAGCGAGTGATCGGTTATCTGGGCGATCAGTTGTCGATTCAGAACTGAGGGGTTTCGCGGTCCGCCTTCCAACGCGAGAGTGCGTTCGTCGTCGCGATGAGGGTGACCCACGGCGATGGGTGCCTGATTGCGGCGCCGAACTGATCTTCGACCAGCCCAACGATCTCGTCGTCGACAGCGCGACGACGCATCACTGCAGCTACTTCCAGGACTTGCGCGTGCTCAGCTGGCTGGATGCTCGCTTGCGCTGAGCGGCCTTGCCAGGCGCGTCTCTACACAGTGCGCAGGCTCTCAAGTTGCGCCATGGAGGCCTGCAGCAGGTCTTCAACCATGCCGAGCACCCGATCCCGCTCAAGCGCGAGCGCAGCGCGCTCTGCATCGGCGCTGTCGATACCTGACCGGTCGACGCTCAGCAGCAGGTGAAACGGCAGCACCAGCGGCAAACCCTCCATCAAGCCGCGGTGGCCGTCTGCCAACCCGCCCTGGGGCGTGAATGGGCGTTCGGTCAGGTCAATCATGGTCCCGACCATGCGCACCGCCCGGCCCTCGGCGTTGCGCTCGATGACCCGGCCGCGCGAATGGACGACGCGATACCCCGAGCCATTGCTGCGCAGGCGGAATCTGGCCTCGTAGCTGGGCTGGCTGCCCCGGGCGTGCGCGCTCATGGCTGCAAGCATGCCTTCAAGGTCGGCAGGATGGACCCTGCAGCGCCAGAAGTGGGTGCTGTCGGCGCTGTACGGTTCGGGATAACCGAGCTGCTGTTTCCACTGGGGTGAATGGTGAACGGTCTCAAGCTCAAGGCGGAGGTCCCACACGCCAAGCTCACCCGCCTCAATGGCCTGTCGCCACTGAATTTCAGCCGGTGGTCGCTGCATGTCCATGGACGGGGATTGTCATGTCCCGATTCGGCGCTATTCGGCTTTGAGCCCGTCGGAAAGGGCGAATGCAGTGAATCCCAACGCATACCCGCAACTTGCGAGGTCGTTACTACCTACTGGCTGCTCCAAAGCGCCAGTCCACCTGCCGCAAGCGCATGGTCTTCCCACCCGTCGAGGCCCGAAACGATCAAGGTCCCCACTCGGCCCTTGCCGTGCACCGCCAGGGGCAAGGCGCCGCCTTCGGCCTGGAAGAGGGTGGGGTCGAGGCCGGATTCCGCATGGAAATTGGCCTGGCGTTCGAGGAACTCCAGCCGAACCCGCCATGAACTGTGGCCGAACCGGCGAACGACGTTCTTCTTCTTGGTGATCCAGTCCGCGTTGCCTGCGCCCGTGCCATCCATGAAATAGACGAACAGAGGATGCTCGTCGGTCTCCAGGTGAATGGCCACGGGCCGGGCCGCAAACCACTGCTGCGCCAGCGCGAGGATGGATTGCCCGATTCCCATGGCGTCAGCCGCGGTCAGGCGCTCGAGCACGAGTGCTGCTTCCTGGGCCGCACACTGGGCAGCGGTCTCCGGAGCTTTCAAGCGGGAGTCCATGCGCTATCGCGCCTTGTGACGAAGCTGCGCCGACGTGAACCTGCGGCCCGCCAGCACCAGCTGGGCGGTGGCACGGATGTCGTCCGAGCCCGCGCCGAGCTGCACTTCGTAGGTTCCAGGCGCGATCACCCAGTTGCCGGTCGACTCGTCGAAGGTGGCCAGCAGCCGCGGGTCGACCGTGACCGCACCCGTGCCGGTCTGACCCGGCTTCAGCGCCAGCTTGTCGAAGCCGACGAGGCGGCGGGGCGCTTCCCATTGAGCGCTCTGCGGCGCACGGACGTAGACCTGGCCGACCGAGGCACCGTCGCGCTTGCCGGCGTTCTTGACGGTGAACTTGACGGTCACCTGCCCGCCGGCCTTCTGGGCTTGTTCTGCCTTGAGGCCGCCCAGCTCGAAGCTCGTGTAAGACAGGCCATGGCCGAAGGCGTACAGCGGCTTGTGGCCGTGCAGGTCAAACCACTTGTAGCCCACCGCGGCGCCCTCGGTGTAGCGGACCGTGAACAGCGGGCCGTCCGACTTGCCGCCGATCTGCCGGCGCACCAGCTGATCCGTGCTCGCAGGGAAGGTGATGGGCAGGTGGCCGGAGGGGTTCACCTCGCCGGTGAGGATGCGGGCGATGGCCTCGCCGCCGGCCGCGCCCGGGTAGAAGGCCGCGAGGATGCCCTTCACGTCCTTCTCCCAGGGCATCAGGATGGCGCCGCCGCTCTCGACGACGACTACGGTGTTCGGGTTCGCCTTGGCGACCGCGCTGACGATGGCGTCCTGGTTGCCTTCCAGCGTCAGCGACGCGTCCAGCGACTCGGCGGTCCATTGGTGGACGAAGACGATGGCCATGTCCGCCGCGGCTGCGGCCTTGCCGGCGGACTCGACGTTGGTGCCCGCGTCGAAGGTGAATGCCGTCTGCGGCCGCAGACGCTGCAGCGCCTTCATCGGCGATGAGGGCTGCCACACCTGGGTCAGCCAGCCGCCCGGGCCGAGGCCGGTGACGGCGGTGCCGCCGATGGGCGTGACGGACGCCGAGCCACCACCGGCGAGCACGGCCTTGTCGGCATATGACCCGATGAGGGCCACGCGCTTCGGCGCCCCCAGCGGCAGCAGGCCGGCCTCGTTCTTCAGCAGCACCAGCGACTGCTCCGCGGCGGCCTGCGAGACCTGCGCGTGGGCGGCAAAGTCGATGGGGCCTGGCTTGAGCGGGTGGTCCATCACGCCCTTGTCGAACATCGCCCAGAGGATGCGCCGGGCCATGTCGTCGATGCGCGACCGCGGCACCGAGCCGTCCTCGACCGCCTCCTTCAGCGGCTTGGCAAAGTAGGGCGCCTTGTCGAAGGGGAAGCCGGACTGCTGGTCAAGCCCGGCGGTCGCAGCGAGCACGGTCGAATGCACGGCACCCCAGTCGGACATCACGTAGCCCGGGTAGCCCCAGTCGCCCTTGAGCACCTTGTTCTGCCAGAAGGCGTTCTGGCAGGCGTAGACATCGTTGATGCGGTTGTAGGAGCACATCACGGAGCCGGGGCTGGACTTCTCGATGGCGAGCTCGAAGGCCAGCGCGTCGCTCATGCGCAGCGCGGACTCGCCAATCTGCGCGCTGACGATGTTGCGGCCGGTCTCCTGCGCGTTGATCAGGTAATGCTTGATCGTCGAAATAATGTGGTTGGCCTGCACGCCGCGGATCAGCCCGGCGGCCATGTCGGCGGCGAGCAGCGGGTCCTCGCCGGTGTATTCGAAGTTGCGGCCGTTCTGCGGTTCGCGCGCGAGGTTGACGCCGCCCGCCAGCATGACGTTGAAGCCCGACAGCCGGGCCTCCAGCCCGATCATCTTGCCGCCGGCCTCGGCCACACGCGGGTCCCAACTGGCAGCCGTGGCCAGCGACGAGGGCAGTGAGGTGCGCTCCAGGTTGGGGTTGCGCACGCCGATGGACGCGTCGGCCTGGTGCTGGGCCGGTAGCCCCAAGTGCTCGATGCCGGGGATGTAGCCGGCCGAACCCGGAATCACCGTGGCGATGACCTCCTTGGTGTTGACGCCGGGGATCACGGCGCTGTCCACCTGCGCCAGCTGGTCGCCCGAGGCGTAGCCGAACACCAGCAGCAGCTTCTCATCCAGCGTCATCGCCTTCAGCAGCAACTCGGTGCGCTGCGCGGCGCTCTTGGCCTTGTCCGTCCAGGGCTGGGCATCGGCGGCGAGCAGGGGCTGCGCGGCGGCGCAGAGGGCCAGCGCTACGGCCGTGGCCACCAGGGAGGCATGCATTGATTTCATGGCGAAAGGCGCATTGCGGCCGGGGTGGAATCGGTTCCAGCATCGCAGCGGTGGGGCGGACTCTACCTGGATAGCCCGGTAGGTTAATGGGGTGAACGCAGTGAACCCCCAACGCATGGCGGCAGCACGCCGTGGCGCATCGGTTCGGCCCCCACAATTGCCGCCAATAACTAACTAAAGGGAGACACGGCATGCCTCACGCCCCGGCAGCACTGGCTTTTTCCGCGCGGATGCTCGCGGCCTGCGCGCTGGCCATGGCCCCGCTGCTCGCCAGCGCGGCGGAGCCCGCCGCGCGGGTGCTCACCTTCAGCCCGCAGGGGCAGGTACCGGGTGCGGAGCAGGTCAGGGCCACCTTCAGCGAGCCCATGGTGCCTATGGGCAAGGTGGCCGCGCCGGGGCCGTTCGAGGTGGCCTGCGGGCTGGCCGGCGAGGCGCACTGGGTGGATGACCGCACCTGGGTAATGGATTTGAAAGACCAGGCGCGCGATGGCCGGGCCTGCGAGTTCCGCGTCAAGCCCGCGCTGAAGTCCCTGGCCGGGCATGCCGTGGTCGAGCCGCTGGCGTTTCACTTCCAGCTGCCGGCGTTGACCGATGAGATGAAGCGCTACGTCGCGAACGTTGTTCCCCACCACGGCGCGGCCTGGGTCGCGGAGGACCAGGTCTTTCTGCTGCGCTACACCCATCCCCTGGGCGGCACCCCGACCGACGTTCGCTGCGAGGCCCCCGGCCAGCCCGAGGCGCCGGCCATCCACCTGCCGACCGAGGTTCGCGACGGGCTGAAGAAGCAGGCTAGCTGGATGTGGGAGGCGCCCGACCGCCTGGAGGCGGTGCGCTGCCCCTTTGCGCTGGCGCCCGGGAGGCCCGTCACGCTGCGACTGGTGCGCCCGACCTTGAAGCCCCATGAGCTGACATTCACAGCTCGCGCGCTGCCGGCCGTGACCGTGGCGTGCAGCCGCCTGCAGCCCGACGGCGACTGTGCCGCCAACTTCCCCATCGCCCTGGAGTTCAACGCGGCGATGCCTGAAGCCCTGCTTCGCGAGATCAAGCTGGACGTGGGGCAGGGCTTGCGCCCCGGCACGGTGACCGTCCAGCCAGCCACGCTGACTTCCGGCGCCAGCAGCACGGTCACTTTCGAAGGCGGTTTCCAGCCCCGGGCCGAGTACCGGATCCGCTGGCCGGCGCAGGACTTCGTGGACGACGCGGGCCGCAAGCTGGCGCGTGACCGCCGGCCCGCCAGCATCAAGACGCTGCCCGCGCTGGGGCTGGCGTACCTTCCGGTGCCGACGGTGTCGATCCGGCCGCTTCAGGCCGACAACATGGTGCCGGTCTTCCTCCAGGGGGCGGCCACGCAGTCGGTCATCCGCGAAAAACTCATCGGGGCCGGCGACGGCGGCGAGGCGGCAGACCAGCTCATCCTGCGGTGGATGGGGCTGCTCGGCGCCGGTGAGAGCCCGCACCACTACTTCTCGATGCCCGACGCCTGGCGCCCGCGCGGGCAGGTCGCTCCGCCCCTGCTGGGCGACGCCGCCGCCATCCCGCTGCAGGGTGTTGAGGCTGCTGCCTCTCCCGAGGCCCGCCGTGGGCGGGTGGCGCTCAAGGGCGCGGGCCTGCATCTGCTTGAACTGCAGGCGTTCGCCGTCCAGGGCGATGCCGTCCCCGCGTACGACAGCGTGGCCGTGTTGCTGACGCGGTTGGCCGTGCACTTGAAGGTTGCCGAGACCAACAGCGCCGTGTGGGTGACGCAGCTGGACGGTGGCGCCCCGATCGCTGCGGTGGACCTCCGGGCCTATGACTGCCGCGGCACCCTCGTCTGGCAGGGCCGCAGCGATGCGGACGGCTTGGCGTCCATCGACCGCAGCGCGCTCGCCCGTTGCAACGACCTCCTCGGTGCCGGCGTGACGGTCATCGCCCGGCACACCTGGCCCGACGGCGAGCGGGATGTCTCGGTCGCCAGCAGCCGCTGGACGAGCCTGCTCGACGCCGCCAGCTACGGCGTCCACCGAACCTGGGACAGCTCGTTCATCCGGGCGCATACCGTGCTGGACCGCAGCCTGTTCTCGCCGGGCGAGACGGTGTCGATGCGGCATGTGGTCCGGCGGGAGAACACCGCCGGGCTGGCCGCAGGCGAGCTTCCCCGCAGCGCGACGATTGTTCATCACGGTTCGCGCAAGACATGGACCGTCCCGCTGCAGGAGAGCGCGCGCGGCGAAGGCCTCTCCCGCTTTGAGCTGCCCGGTGATGCGCCCTTGGGCAGCTACGAGGTGGTTCTGAAGCTCGGCGAGGGTTCGTCGTTGCACGTTACCGACCACGACACGGCCCAATTCGCCGTCGAAGCCTTTCGCCTGCCCGGTATGCTGGGCGCGATCCAAGCGCCACGGCTGACCTTCGGCGCGGCACCGACGCTGCAGCTAGACCTTCATCACGCCGATGGCGGCGCGGCGCAGCACTGGCCCGTCACGCTGAGGGTCTATGCCCAGGCGCAGGGATACCGCAGGCCCGATCTGCTCGATGGCTACACGGACATGCCGGCCTTCCTCGACGAACCGGCCGCAGCGGAGCCTGAGCCGGCTCAGCTGCTGCTGGACACGCAAGCGCTGCAGCTCGATGCCCAGGGCCATGCGCAGGCCACGCTGCCCGCGCTGCCCCGGCGCGCACGGCCCTATGTGCTGCGTGCCGAACTGAGCTACCAGGACCCCAACGGCGAGGCCCAGACCGTGTCGCAGGGCTTTGACGTGCTGCCCAGCCTGCTGACGGTCGGCGTCCGCACGAGAGGCTCGGTCGCGATCCTGCGGCCGCTGGAAGTGCAAAGCCTGGTGCTCGACGACAGCGGAGCGCGGCGCAGCCGGCAGCACGTCAGCGTGAGCGCCAAGCGCAAGGACGGCTACGGCTCCGGCCCCGTCGAGGAGCTGGGCGAGGTCTGCCAGGGCCTGACCGATGACAAGGGCGAGCTGGTGTGCGGCTTCGTGCCCCGCAAGGCCGGGCGGTACCAGTTCGAGGCGACCTCAGCAGACGTGGACGGCAAGGTGGCCGCCGCCCGTGGCGAGCCCGCCTTTGTGCAGCAGCAGCACCTGCTGGCTGGCCCGCTGTTCGTGGACACCGACAAGGCGCTGTATCGCGAGGGTGAGATGGCCAGCATCGCGGTCTCCAGCCCCTTCAAGCGGTCGCGCGTGTGGCTGACGATGGAGCGCCGGGGCGTCCTGGAGTCCCGCGTGCTCACGCTGGACGCGGCGCAGGCCCGCATCCCGCTGCGCATTCGCCGCGAGTGGGCGGGCAATGTGTCGGTCTCGCTGCTGGCGTTGGATGCCGAGGCGGGGGCGCTGCCGGCGGCCGTGGCCACGGGCATCGCCGAACTGATGGTGTCCACCGAGGCCCATGCGCTGCGGGTCAGCCTCATGCCCGACCGCGCGCGCTACCAGCCCGGCGATGCCGCCCGGGTCCGCATCCACGTTGCGACGGCAGACGGCAAGCGGCTGCCCGCAGCGCGCAAGCTCAGCTTCGTGGCGGTGGACGAGGCGCTGCTGAGCCTGAAGGACAACCCGAGCTGGCAACTACTGGCCCGGATGCAGGCCCCCCGCCTGCACAACGTCTATACGACCAGTGGCTTGGTCATGAACCCCGCGGTGGACGAGCGGGCCATGCTGCGCTCGGCGGAGGGCGTGCTCATGGACATCCTCAGGATCTCGGCTGACAAGGCCGCCGGGATTGTGACTGTCATTGGGGAGCGGAGTGCGTTGCAGAGTGCCCAGAAGATCAAGCAGAACGACGGCGTGTATCCCGAGGTATTGCAGCGTGTGGTCGGGGCAGCGGGGGGCACCGTCTCGCGCCGCGCCGGCAGTGACGCGGCGGCGCCGCCGGCCCGCACCCTGCTCGATTCCCTGCTGTACTGGCAGGCCGACGTGCCCGTCGACGACAACGGCGACGCCGTCGTGAGCTTTCCCATCAAGGACGGACTGAGTCGTTTCCGGCTGGTGGCAGTGGCCAGCGCCGGCAGCGACGACTTCGGCACCGGCGCGGCCCACCTGGACGTGATGAAGGACCTGCAGCTGACCGCCGGCCTGCCGCCGCGCGTCCGCGATGGCGACCGGTTTGCGGCGCTGGTGACCGTGCGCAACACGTCTGCCGGCCCCATCACGCTGGATGCCAGCGCCGGCCTCACCGGCCAGGCCGCGCTGCCGGCCCAGGCCCTTCGCCTGGCCGCGGGCGAGACGCGCCAGATCAGCTGGCAGGTACATGTCCCGCAGGGTGCGCAGGCCTTGAACTGGCGCTTCGCCGCGAAGGAACGCGGCCGTGCCGGCCGGCAGGACGTGCTGGAGACCACGCAGCAGGTCGAACCCGCCGTGCCCGTGACCGTGCAGGCGGCCACGCTAGCCCAGGTCAACGGCAGCTTTGACGTGCCGGCGTTCGGCTTCGACGGCGCCGGGGCCGTAGCCGGTACCGCCCGCGTGGCCGTGCAGTTGCTGCCCTCGCTGGCCGGCCAACTGGGCGGCGTGCAGGCTTGGCTCGCCAGCTACCCCTACCGCTGCCTGGAGCAGAGGGTGTCGCGCGCCGTCGGCATGCACGACCGCAAGGCCTGGGATGCGGCCATGGCGGAGCTGCCGCGCTACCTGGACGAAGACGGCCTGGCCAACTACTTCCCGCCCGGGTCCACCGCCGCGCGGCTGGGCAGCGACACGCTAACCAGCCATCTGCTGGACCTGGCCGACGCGTCGGGCTGGCCCATTCCCGAGGCCGAGCGCAAGCACATGCTGGCCGGGCTGGAAGGCTTCGCGGCGGGCCGCATCAAGCGCGCGTTCTGGGCGCCCGGCGAGGACGGCCTGGCGCGCAGGATCGGCGTGCTGGCGACGCTCGCCCGCCACCAACGGCTCGCGCCCGGGCAGCTCGACGCCATCCGCGTCGACCCCGACGAGTGGACCACCCGCATGCTGATCGACTGGCTGACGGTGCTGAGGAAAACCGATGCCCAGCCCGCCCTGCAGGCAGCGGCCGCGAACGCACTGCGCGCTCGGTTGACCTACCAGGGGCGCCGCATGGTCTTTTCCACCGAGGCCCGCGACTACTGGTGGTGGCTGATGAGCCACGGCGACGTGGACGCCGCGCGCCTGCTGCTTGCCGTGGCCGACCTGCCCGATTGGAAAGCCGACCTGCCACGCCTGCTGACGGGGCTGCTGAGCCGCCAGCAAACGAACGGCGCCTGGGCCACCACCAACGCCAACGCCTGGGGCACGCTGGCCGTCGATGCCTTCGCGCGCCTGCTGGAGCCGGTGCCCGTGGCCGGCGAAACCCGCGTCACGCTCGGCCAGCAACGCAAGACGCTGACCTGGAAAGAGCCGGGCAGCAAGTCCTTCGACGCTCCCCTGGGCAAGGCCACCGACGCGCTGCACATCCGGCACGACGGCGCCGGCGCGCCGTGGGCCTCGGTGGAGGTGCGCGCCGCCGTGCCGCTGACGGCGCCGCGCTCAGCCGGCTACGGCGTGAGCCGCAGCATCACCGCCGTGCAGCAGAAGGTGCCGGGGCAATGGCATGTGGGCGACATCGCGCGCGTGCGCCTGAGCATCCGTGCCCAGGCCGACATGAGCTGGGTCGTGGTGGATGACCCGGTGCCGGCCGGCGCCAGCATCCTGGGCAACGGCCTGGGCCGTGATTCCGCCGCCGCCCAGGCCGGCGAGCAACGCACGGGCAACGCCTGGCCGCTGTACCAGGCCCGCGACTTCACGTCGTTCAAGTCCTTCTATCGCCACGTGCCGCGCGGCGACTTCAGCCTCGAATACACGATCCGCCTCAACAACCCCGGCCAGTTCACTTTGTCTCCCACACGCGTGGAGGCGATGTACGCGCCGGAGGTGTTTGGCGAGGCGCCGAACGCGGTGTTCGGCATCGAGCCGTGAGGCAGGTCCTGGCGCCGCCGGGCTATTGCGCCACCAGCTCCACGCGCCGGTTGCGCGCCCGCCCTGCGTCGTCGCCATTGCCCGCCACCGGTGCCAGGCTGGCCAGGCCCTTGGCGCTGAGGCGCTTGGTGTCGACCTTGTAGGGCGCCGCGGTCAGGGCCAGTACGACGGCGCGGGCGCGCTCCATGCTCAGCGCCTGGTTGGCCTCGAAGGTGCCGACGTTGTCGGTGTGGCCGACGATGTACGCCTTCAGCGTGGGCTGGTTCTTCAGCAGCTCGGCCATCGCGTCGAGCTGGGCCTTGGACTCGGGCTTGAGCTCGGTCTTGCCGGTGTCGAAGAACAGGCCGGTCAGCGTCACGCGACCCTCGGCGGCGAGGCCGGCCTGCAGCGCGGCGGGGTCCACCGTGACCTGGCCCGTCTCCATGGCCTTGGGCTCGACGATCTGCAGATAGGTGGCCACCATGCCGGTGGTGGCGTTCGCGGCCAGCGAGTTGTAGAGCAGCACGGTGGCTTCCTGGCCGGGCTTGCCCAGGGTGCCGACGAGCATGCGGCCCTCGTCGCCGGACAGGGCCGAGGTCAGGCTGTAGCGGCCGCTGCTGGGGGTGTCGACCGTGCCCTTGGCCCAGTTGAAGCCCTTGGTCGGATCGCTCTGCTTGAGCCAGGCGAAGTAGAGGTCGAAGCAGTCGCGCTCGCACGAGAAGCGCTTCTTGAAGCCGGCGGCATTCAACGCCTGCTCGTAGTTGCGCCACACCTCCAGCGCCGACTTGCCGCGCGGCGCGATGTAGACCGTCTGCGTGACCTTGCCCTCGAGGTTGAGCATCGGGTCCTTGAACTGCCGCTTGTCGGCCTTGGACAGCTCGACGCTGGCGGGCAGCACGGCGGCGTCCCAGTTGGAGACATGCTGGCCGGCCAGCCATGAGCCGGCGAAGCGCCTGACGAGGGGGTGGTCGGCGGCGCCGGGCACGTCGGCGTAGGGTGCGTCGGCGGCTGGCGCGCTGAGATGGACGGCAGCGGCCAGCAGGGCGGCGGAGAAGCGGAGGGTGATGTTCATGGCGTCGTCTTTGCGGGCGTTATTGCAGGACCATCTCGACGCGGCGGTTCTTCGCGCGGCCGTCGTCGCTGGTGTTGGGCGCCACGGGCGCGAAATTGGCGATGCCGCGTGCCTGCAGCCGGTTGGCCGCAATGCCGCGCTGGGTCAGCGCAGCCACCACCGCCTTGGCCCGACCGTCGCTGAGCGCGAGATTGGCGTCGATGGCGCCGACGTTGTCGGTATGGCCGACGATGAGCACCTTCAGCGCCGGCTGGGCCTTGAGCACGGCGGCCATCTGGTCGAGCTGCGCGTTGCTCTCGGGCTTGATGTCGGTCTTGCCGGTGTCGAATACCAGGCCGTACAGCGCGATGCGCCCTTCAGCCTGCAGGCCCTGGCCGATGGCCTTGGCGTCGACCGTGACCTGGCCGGTGGGCATGGCCTTGGGCTCGACGATCTCGATGTAGGTGGCGGCGCGGTGGGTGTACTCGTTTTCGGCCATGGACGTGAACAGCAGCAGGTTCAGCGAGCGGCCGCCGCTGGCCAGCGTGCCCACCAGCATGCGGCCTTGGTCATGGGTGATGGCCGCGGCCAGGGGCCAGGCGGCGCCCCGGTGGTCGCCGTCCATGGCGGGCAGGTCGCCCTCAGCCCAGTGCATGCCCTTCATGCGCTCGTACTTGTCCAGTGCGAAGTGGGCCTTGGTGCAGCCCTGCGCCTCGCTCTCGCATTGCCAGGTGGTCTTGAAGCCTGCAGCGATCAGCGCCTGCTGGTAGTTGCGGTAGACCTCCAGCGGGCTCTTGCCCAGCGGAGCCAGGTAGAAGAGGCGGGTGACCTTGCCTTCGAGGCTGACCGGGTGATTGAACTTGTCGTTCTCGGTCTTGGACACGCCGCTGGCGTCGGGAAAGCTGCGCTGCTCCCAGTCCTGCTGGGCGTAGCCGACGAGCACGCTGCCGGCAAAGCGCTTGAGGACGGGGTGGTCGGCGCTCTTGGCGACGTCGGCCTTGGGGGCGTCGGCCTGCGCAGTGGCGAGGGTCAGGGCGGCAAGAAGGGCGAGGGCAGCGCGGAGGGGCGTCATGAGTGGCGGCGGGTTGGAGGCGCGATGTTGACGCAGCCAACGCGCGAGACCCTCGCCACAGCGACCTGCAAACGTGGGAGCCGAAAGAAGTGACTCGCCGTCAGACGAGTTGCTTCTCCGGGCTGCGGTAGTGATACCGGTAGGCGAACACGAAGCCCATGCGCGCATACAGGCGTTGGGCGGCGGCGTTGTCGCTGCCTACCTGCAGATAGGCCTGGCGAGCGCCCTGCGCGTGGGCGAGGGCCAGCAAGGCCTGGCACAGGCGCTCGCCATGACCCTGGCGCGGCACGGCGGAGAAGATGTCGTAGAGGCCGACGATGTCGCCATCGACGACCATTTGCCCGCAGGCCAGCAGCGCGCCGCCGGCGTCGTTCAGTGCGAAGCCCTGGTAGGTGACCGTTGCGTTAGCAATGCGCTCGGCGTGGGCGGCGATGGCCGTCACGGAAGAGCCGCGCAGCGTGCCGACGGCGGCGGCATAGGTGTTGGCATCGAGGGCCTGGAGGGCGGGTGGAGTCGGCTCGGGAGCGAGGTCGCCCAGCACCATCACGTCGGCCGCATCGAACACCCCCCAGCCCTTGGCAGCGAGCAAGGCATCGAGGTCCGCCGGCTGGCTCCAGGGCGTCACGCGCACCGCCAGCGGCAGGCCGGCGGCGTCATAGGCGCGTTGGCAACGGGCCAGCAGCTCATCCAGCGGCAGGGTGCCCTGGCGCAGCGCATTGATGCAGCGCGAGCGCTTGGCTTTGCCGGGCGACAGGCGGATCAGCCAGCCATCGATGTCGGCTTGCTGGGGCGGGGCGCTGGCATCGAGGCCAGCGTGTTCGGCGCGCAGGGCGAGGGCGTCAATCATGGAAGCAGCACGGCAGGGTCGCGCCAGATGCAGCGCCATTCGGGCAGGCAGGCGCCACCAAAGGGCGGCGTCATGCCGGGGTCGATGAACTCGGCGCCCATGCGGGCGTAGAAGCGCTTGGCGGGTTCGTTCTGGTCCAGCACCCACAGGTGCAGAGGCTGGTTGTGCGCCGGCCCCAGCTCGCGGACGATGGCTTGCAGCAGCAGGCGGCCGATGCCGCCGCCCTTCAGCTCGGGGTGGACATGCAGGTTGTCGACCAGCGTGCCGCAGACCGGGTCGTGGCCCGGCAGCACATAGGCAAAGCCGATCATCTGGCCGGCGGCGTCTTCCGCGACGATGCCGAAGGCGGACGCAGCCGGCGACGTCTGCAGGCGCTCACGCCAGACGGCCTGGCGCTCGGCGAACACGTCGTGGTCGAGAAAGCTGTCGGGCACGATGCCGCGGTAGGCGCTGCGCCAGCTGGTGGCGTGCAGGGCGGCGACGGCGTCCGCGTCGGCCGGCGTCATGGGGCGCAGGACAGCCAAGCTCATGGCTTTGCGCCATCGGGGGCGTTGAGATAGGTCCGGTAGGTCATGTCGACACCGTCGCTGCGGGCCGCGGATCGGATCGGGCGTGAGCCGGCAGGGTAAGCGATGTCCAGATGATCATCGGCCAACCAATGGAGATCGACGAGGCCGTCTCGCATGGCCAGATGGTCGTCGACGGCCGAGCCCAGCGAGATGGCAAAGAAGCCGCGAGGTAGGGCTTGGGGATCAATGCGCCGCTCCGTTGTGGGGACGATGACCACCTGGCGCGAGAAACCGGTGGTCGCGCCGCAGTCGATTTCATAGACGATGGCCGTGAGTTTGCCGCTGGGCGATCGCACCTTGGTGAAGACCTCGGTTGCGCACAGATCGGCGGGGAACAGCTGATTCAGCAGCACCGAGCAGCCGCCGATCAGTGCGGCGATGGCCAGCGCCACCCAGGACAGTGCGCGCCTCCAGCGCATCAGCGGGTTCTCACCGCATCGTTTCGATCCGCCTCACCATCTCCTTGGCGAACTCGACAAAGGCCTGGGCCCCCTTGGAGCTGGGGTCGAACACCACGCCCGGCAGGCCGTAGCTTGGCGCCTCGGCCAGCCGCACATTGCGCGGGATGACGGTGTCGAAGACCTTGTTGCCGAAGTGAGCCTTGAGCTGGTCGCTGACCTGCTGCTGCAGCGTGATGCGCGGGTCGAACATGACGCGCAGCAGGCCGATGATCTGCAGGTCGGGGTTCAGGTTGGCGTGGATCTGCTTGATGGTGTTGACCAGGTCGGTCAGGCCTTCGAGCGCAAAGTACTCGCACTGCATGGGCACGATGACGCCGTGGGCGCTGCACAGGCCGTTCAGCGTCAGCATGGACAGCGACGGCGGGCAGTCGATGAGGATGAAGTCGTAGTCCTTGCCGGCCTCGGCCAGCGCGGCCTTCATGCGGGCCTCACGGCGTTCCAGCGCCACCAGATCCACCTCGGCGCCGGCCAGTTCGCGATTGGCGCCGAGAACGTCGTAGCCGGCCTTCTCGGCACGAGTCTTGGCCTCGGCCAGGGAGGCGGACTCCAGCAGCACGTCATAGACCGTCAGCTCCAGCTTGCGCTTGTCGATGCCGGAACCCATGGTGGCGTTGCCCTGTGGGTCCAGGTCGACGACCAGCACACGCTGGCCGATCTGGGCCAGGCCGGCGGCGAGGTTGACGGTGGTGGTGGTCTTGCCGACGCCGCCCTTCTGGTTGGCGATGCAGAAAATCTTGGCCATTTTGAGTTGTGGTGGGCGGGCGGTTCGCGGGGCAGGATAAAGGAACACAGCCACAGAGACACAGAGACACAGAGGCAAGTCAGCTGAATTTCTCTGTGCCTCTGTGTCTCTGTGGCTTTGTTTCTACTTCGGCCGCATCCAGATGATGCAGCGCTGGGCGTCCAGGCCCGGAACGACCAGTTGTTCCACGTGAAACACATCCACGTCGGCGGGCAAGGCAGCGATCTCGTCGGCCGGGTGCTGGCCCTTCATGGCCATCCAGACCGCACCTTCGGCCAAGTGTTGGCGGGTCAAGCTGGTGAAATCGACCAGCGAGGCGAAGGCGCGGGACGTGATGACGCCGAAGGGTTCGGTGCTCAGCGCCTCGACGCGGCTGTGCACACCGCGCAGGTTGGGCAGCTTCAACTCGGCTGCGACCTGCTGGATGAAGGTGGTTTTCTTGGCGACGGCATCGACGCAGCTCACATCGGTGCCGGGGCAGCAGATCGCGATGACGACACCGGGCAGGCCGCCCCCGGCGCCCACATCCATCAGCCGGGCCGGCACGCCGTGGCGTTTCAGCGGCGCGATGACGGACAGGCTGTCCACCAGGTGGTGACTCAGCATCTGCGCCGGGTCACGCACCGCGGTCAGGTTGTAGACCTTGTTCCACTTCTGCAGCAGGGCCAGGTAGGCCAGCAACTGGTCGAGTTGGGTGTCGCTGAGTTCGAGGCCGAGTTCGCGTGCCGCCGCTTGGAGCGTGTCCCTCATGCAGTCACCGCAACATCGGCAGCTTCCGTGAAGCCCTTGAACTTGCCCTTCTTCAGGTGCACCAGCAGCAGCGAGATGGCGGCCGGGGTGATGCCGGAGATGCGCGAGGCCTGGCCCAGCGTCTCGGGCTTGTGCTTGTTGAGCTTCTGGCGCGCCTCGAAAGAGAGGGCGTGGACGAGGCCGTAGTCCAGCTCGTCGGGCAGCTTCAGATGCTCGAAATGGGCGGCGCGGGCGACGTCGTCGACCTGCTTGTTGATATAGCCGGCGTACTTGGTGCTGATCTCGATCTGTTCGGTGACGAGGTCGGCAAGCTCCTGGCCCAGCTCAGCGGTCAGTGTTTCACGTGAAACACCGGCTTCGGGCCGCGCAATGGCGGCCACCTCGGCGACTGTGTCAAAGCCGACGCCGGGCCGCCGCAGCAGTTCGACCAGTGTGTATTCACGCTCCAGTGCCTTGCCGACCAGGCGTTCCGCATCCGCCACCGGCAGGATGCCGGGATGCACCCAGGTGCTCTTCAGCTTCTCTGTTTCACGTGAAACAGCGTCTCGCTTGCGGTTGAAGGCGGCCCAGCGCTCGTCGTCCACGAGGCCGAGCTGGCGGCCGGTCTCGGTCAGGCGGGCATCGGCGTTGTCCTCGCGCAGTTGCAGCCGGAACTCGGCGCGGCTGGTGAACATGCGGTAGGGCTCGGTCACGCCCTTGGTGATGAGGTCGTCCACCAGCACGCCCAGGTAGGCCTGGTCGCGCGCGGGAGTCCATGCGGCGTCACCCCGAACCTGCAGTGCGGCGTTCAGGCCGGCGAACAAGCCTTGGGCCGCGGCCTCCTCGTAGCCGGTCGTGCCGTTGATCTGGCCGGCAAAGAACAGACCCTGGATGACTTTGGTCTCGAACGAGGCCTTCAGGCCGCGCGGGTCGAAGTAGTCGTACTCGATGGCGTAGCCGGGGCGCAGGATGTCGGCGTTCTCCAGGCCCGGGATGCTTCGCACGGCGGCGAGCTGGATGTCGAAGGGCAGGGAGGTGGAGATGCCGTTCGGGTAGAACTCATGCGTCGTCAGGCCCTCGGGCTCCAGGAAGATCTGGTGCGAGTCCTTGTCGGCGAAGCGATTCACCTTGTCYTCGATGCTCGGGCAGTAGCGCGGGCCCACSCCYTCGATGACGCCGGTGAACATGGGGCTGCGGTCGAAGCCGCTGCGGATGATCTCGTGCGTGCGCAGGTTGGTGTGGGTGATCCAGCAGGGCACCTGCTGCGGGTGCATGGCGGCCTTGCCCATGAAGCTGAACACCGGCACGGGATCGAGGTCACCCGGCTGTGCCTCGCACTTGCTGAAGTCGATGGTGCGGCCGTCGATGCGCGGCGGCGTGCCGGTCTTGAGCCGACCCTGCGGCAGCTTCAGCTCCTTCAGGCGCGCGGACAGCGACACGGCCGGCGGGTCGCCTGCGCGGCCGGCGGCGTAGTTCTCCAGGCCGACGTGGATGCGGCCGTCCAGGAAGGTGCCGGCCGTCAGCACGACGGCGCGGGCGCGAAAACGAATGCCGGCTTGGGTGACGGCGCCGACGACGCGGTCGCCTTCCACCATCAGGTCGTCCACCGCCTGCTGGAACAGCTGCAGATTGGGCTGGTTCTCCAGCATGCGGCGGATGGCGGCCTTGTAGAGGATGCGGTCCGCCTGGGCGCGGGTGGCGCGCACGGCCGGGCCCTTGGAGCCATTGAGGATGCGGAACTGGATGCCGCCTTCGTCGGTGGCCAGCGCCATCGCGCCGCCCAGCGCGTCGACCTCTTTCACCAGATGGCCCTTGCCGATGCCACCGATGCTGGGGTTGCAGCTCATCTGGCCCAGGGTCTCGATGTTGTGGGTCAGCAGCAGCGTCTGCGCGCCCATGCGGGCGGCGGCGAGCGCGGCCTCGGTGCCGGCATGGCCGCCGCCGACGACGATGACATCGAATTCCTTGGGGTAAAGCATCTGGATCCTGGAAAGAGCAATCGCCGGGCAAGGCGCCTAGGCGAACCGCGAATTTTACGAAGCGGCTGTGGATAAGTCACCCCGTTCAGGCTCATGCGGCAGGGACAATTCCGCCGTTATGGAATGCCGCCCGCATTGCGCCGCCTGCTGCATCGCCCCGTCGATCAGCTCGCCCATCCCCGGCCACCCGAATGGCAAGCCGGCGGGTGTGCGCTGCCTGCAGCTGGACGACGAACTCCGCTGCCGCATTTTTGGGCAGCCTGAGCGCCCCGCCGTCTGCGGCTCGCTGCCGCCGCATGAGGAGATGTGTGGCGAGAACCGCGAGCAGGCCATGCGCTGGCTGGGGTGGATGGAGAAGGAAACGGCGCCCGGCTAGAGTCGGGCCACGCCCGCTCTTTGTCACGCCGCCATGACCGATCTGCAACGCCGCCTGCTACTGTTGTCCTCCGCCGGTCTGGCCCTGCCGAGTTGGGCCGAGACCCCCTGGCCCAGCCGCACCATTCGCCTCGTCGTGCCCTTTGCGCCGGGCGGCAGCAGCGAGATCGTCGCGCGCACTGTCGCCGCCGAGCTGACCAAGTCGCTGGGCCAGACCATGTATGTCGAGAACAAGCCGGGCGGCGCCGGCAATGTCGCCATGGCCGAGGTCGCCCGCGCGGACGACCAGCACACKCTGRTSCTCGGCCACATCGGCACGCTGGCCGTGAACCCSTTCATKTWCGACAAGCTGCCCTAYGACCCGRTCAAGGACTTCCGSCCSRTCACSCTGCTGGCCAAGGTGCCCAGTCTCTACGTCGTCCATCCCGACGTGCCCGCCAAGACGCTGCAGGAGTTCGTCGCCTACGCGCGCAAGCGCCCGGGCCAGCTGAACTACGGCTCGGCGGGCAATGGCAGCGCCGGTCACCTGGCGATGGAATACCTGAAGATGGCCGCCAACCTCTTCATGCTGCACGTGCCCTACCGCGGCACCGGCCCGCAGTTGACCGATCTGCTGGGCGCGCGCCTGGAGGCCGCAGCCGTCGGCGCGCCGGCCGTGCTGCAGTTCATCAAGGCTGGCAAGCTGCGCTGCCTGGCCACCGGCTCGCGCGAGCGCCTGCCCCAGCTGCCCGACGTACCGACCGTGGCCGAGCAGGGCTTCCCCGGCTTCGAGATGACGCAGTGGTACGGGCTGCTGGCACCGTCCAGCATGGCGCCGGCCTCGGTCGACAAGCTGGCTGTCGAGGCGGCCAAGGCCATCCGCTCGGTGGGCTCCAAGGAGCGCCTGGGTGCCGACTCTGCTGAGGCTGTCGGCAACACGCCGGCCCAGTTCGCCGCCTTCATCGCCCAGGAGCAGCAGCGCTGGAAGCCCGTCATCCTGCGGGCCAAGGTCAGGCCGGATTGAATCCCGAATGACGACCGTCTCCGACACTCCCATGGAGCGGGAGATGGCACCGACAGCCCCCTAGCAAACAGGTCGTAACCAGTTCATCGGGCTGACCGTTCTCCGTCCCTCCTAGACTGCCGCCGCCGCGCCCGGCGTGGTTGGAAGTTCAGGGAGAAACATGAGATTCGAACGACATCACCGCGGCGCGGTGAAGGCTTGGCATCGTCAACTGCTGGGTGCCGCGGCCCTGCTGGCGTGCATCGCCAGTGCGCAGGCCGCCGTGGCCGAGCTACGGCCCTATCCGCGGGCCCAGCAGACGGGCCGCTACGACAACCCGCTGGAGGCCGGCGCGCTGCCGATCAGCCCGCCCGAGCGTGCCCAGGGCGGCAACCGCACGAGCCGCTGGCGCCTGCCTTACGAGGGCAGCGTGGCCATGACGCAGTACAAGCATGAGGCCGACGACAGCCCCCTGCTCGTGGCCCGCCACTACGCCGGCCAGCTGCGCGAGCAGGGTTTCGAGCTGATCACCGTCTGCGACTTCCCGTGCAAGGCGGCCGACGGTGCCGAGGATGCCGCGGTCTACTGGTTCCATGAACTCGACTTGGCCAAGAAGCTGACCTGGCAGGCCTTTGGCGACCGCGGCATGTACCTCATCGCCCATCGCGCCGACGCCGTCGTGGCCATTCGGGTGGGCACGGTGTACGGGGGCTATGCGTCCACCGTCAAGGCGATCAGCGCGCCCAATCTGGATCGCGGGCCGCTGCTCGCTTATGTCGAACGTCAGCGTGCCCCCGTGGCTGATGCACCGCTGCCGTCACCGCCGGGCCGCACGGCAACCAACCCGCCGGCGCCGGCATCAGCGGCCGCAGCCGCGACCAGCCCCTTCGTCAAGGAGGTCGCGCCCGCCGAGCTGAGCGCCTGGCTGCGCAAGACCAAGGGCTGGGTGGTGCTGCAGCTGAGCTCCTACGACCCTGGCTGCATCTACTGCATCCGCGCGAACCCCTCGTTCGATGCGCTGGCCCAGAACCAGCAGGCCAAGGGCATCAGCTTCGTGCGGGTGGCCTTCCAGCCCTGGACATCGGTGAGCCGCAATGACTTCGTCGCCCAGTACGCCGTGCCCGGTCTGCCGATCTACTTCACCTTCCAGGACGGGCAGCTCATGCGTCGCCATCAAGGCAATGCCGACGAGGCGACACTGCGCCAGGCCCTGTTGGACGGTTTGCATTGATCGGCGGTTAGGCTTGGCGGCATGACGCCCACAGAAACCGCGCTGCCACCCGCCAGCCTGCTCGCCCGCCTGGCCAAGGAGCACGGTGCCTTTGCCGATGCCTACACGCTGAAGGTCCCGCGCGCGGTGACTCTCGCCGAGTTTGTCGAGGCCTTCTACACGACGCGTCTCTTCAAGGTCGAGCGAGCGCTGATTGCGCTGTTCGGCCGCCCGTCCAGTGACGCGATGGCGCGCGCCGTCGCCCGCGGTGAGGGCGCGCGCCTGGCCGTCTGGACGGTCGAGGCCCGCGAGCGCGACGAGCTGCTGATGCACGAGGACAGCGGCGCCACGCGCTCCTGGTTCAAGGCCGAGGCGGGTGCGACGGGTACCACGCTGTGGTTCGGTTCGGCCGTCGTGCCGCGCCGCCGCGAGGCTGGCGGCGAGCCGCGCTTCGGCCGGGTCTTCCACGCGCTGCTGGGCTTTCACCGCTGGTATTCGCGGGCCCTGCTCAAGGCGGCCGCTCGACGGCTTGGTTAGCGTTCGGTGCCCGGGCCGGTGAGCTTCTCGGTGACGACCTGCCCGGTCGCCATCTCCTCGATCCAGACTTCGCAGCGGTCGGTGGCAATGCGGCCGGCAACGGTGTAGCGCTTGCCGTCCTGCGGCGTGAAGTTCACGTCACCCACGGTGCGGCAGCTCGGGTTCGACATCGCGACCAGCGGTGAGGCGTACTGGGTCGCAGCCTGCAGCCGCACGCGGGACGCTTGCAACGGCAACTCGTTGGTGAGTGACACGGGCGTGACGGTCATGCCGCTGCCCTGACCCGCTCGCGTGCTGGCCATGCTGCTGCTGGACAGACGCCGGTCGTCGACCTGCGTCATCTCGAAGACGTGCAACTGCTGGGGGCTGATGGCCACGACCTTGTCGGCGACATTGGCCGTGGCGCCGCTGTAGTCCGGCGGCGTGGCGGCTTCGAAGGCAGTGAAGCTCTTGAAGCTGGTGCAGCCGGACAGCAACAGCGCCGTGGCCGCCATGGAGACGATGCTTTTCATGCGGTGGGCAGCTTACCGTGCCACCGCCGCCCGCATCGAGCGGGCCACGTAAAGCAGGGCCGCCACCGTCAGCACGATGCCGACGAGCACGCCCGGCATCACCTGGCCCCAGCGCAGCGCCTCGCCCTTGAGCACGGCCATCATCAGCGTGTTCTGCGCAAGACCTGGCACCCAGTAGTACCAGGCCGCCTCGCCGCCCGGGTTGAGCAGGCTGACCATGGGCATCAGGGTGACGGCGGTGATGACCAGCGTGCTGCCCGCCTGGGCCTCCTTGAAGGTCTTGGAGCGGATGGCCAGCGCCATCAGCAGGGCGGACAGGCCCGCCGCAAGCGGGATCTGGATCAGCCAGAAGGCCAGCACCTCGGGCCCGCCAAAGCTGAACTGGGCCTGCAGCACGTCGCTCTTGAGCAGCCACTGCGCCGGCACGAAGCTCAAGGAGGACAGCAGCGCGACGGCCATGCCCAGCAGCGCGACGGCGCCCCACTTGCCGGCCACGATGGCGCCGTGCGGAGCCGGGTTCATCAGCAGCGGTTCCAGCGAGCCGCGCTCGCGCTCACCTGCCGTGCTGTCCAGTGCTGCGGTCAACGCGCCGTAGAGCACGGCCATCAGGATGAACATCGGGATGATGCCGGTCAGCCGCGCCGCGCGGGCCTGGGCGCTGGCGAGGTCACGCTCCTGCACGTCCGTGGCTTCGAGCAGTTCGGTGGACACGCCGCGCATCGCCAGGTTGAGCATGGCACGCTCGCGGTTGAAGCCCCAGAGCAGGCTTTTGATGGCGCCTACGCCCGCCTCGGCCCGCTGGTTGGCGCTGTCGCTGACGACCTCCACCGTCGGCGCCTCGCCGGCCAGCAGCTTGGCCTCGAAGTCCTTGGGCACGACGAGCACCGGCTCCAGCAGCGTCGTGGCGCGCAGCCGCGCCTCGTAGTCCTCGGGCGCGGCCTTGAGCGTGTAGGTCTGGCGCTCGATGAAGTTCTTCAGCGTCGGCGCGGTGTCGATGCCGACGGCCAGCACCTCGCGCTTCTCGGCACGCTCCTCCAGCGAGGCGATCAGGCCCGACAGCGCCATCAGCAGCAGCGGCCCCATCAGCACCGCGGGGACAGCCAGGCGCAGCAGCGTGCGTCGGTCGCGCAGCGCGTCGCTGAGCTCCTTGATGAAAACGATCAGGGCTTGTTTCACGCGGCCACCTCTTCAGGAAATGCGAGCTTGACGAAGGCGTCTTCGAAACGCGATTCGCCGGCCAGTTCCAGCAGCTCCGGCACGCTGCCACGGGCGACGCTGCGGCCCTTGGACACGACGACGACCTCGTCGCAGAGGTGTTCCACCTCCTGCATGATGTGGGTCGAGAAGACGATGCACTTGGCGCCGCCTTCGGGGCTGCGCAGCCAGCGCAGGGCCTCGCGCAGGGCACGCGTAGCCAGCACATCCAGGCCGTTGGTGGGCTCGTCGAGCACGATGTTGGCGGGGTCGTGCACCAGCGCGCGGGCCAGCGCTGTCTTCATGCGCTCGCCCTGGCTAAAAGCCTCGGCGCGGCGGTCCAGGATGTCGCCCATGTCGAGCAGCTTGGCGAGGTCCTCGGCACGCGCGTTCGCGGCATCGGGGCTCATGCCCTGCAGCCGGCCGAAATAGACGATGTTCTCGCGCGCCGACAGGCGGGGGTAGAGGCCGTGCGCATCGCCGAGGATGCCCATGCGCGACAACGCCTTCAGCGGCGCGTCCTTCACGGCGATGCCGTCGACGCTGATGGCGCCCGCATCTGGCGGGAACAAGCCGGCCAGCATGCGCAGCGTCGTTGTCTTGCCCGCGCCATTGGCGCCCAGCAGGCCGGTGATGCGGCCGTTGGCGGCCTTGACGCTGACGCCCTGCACCGCATGCACGACGCGTTTGCCGTCCTTGGAGTTTCGGCGCTTGAAGAGCCTGCCACCGCTCTGGGCGATGAACTGCTTGTGAACGTCCTGGATGTCGATCATTGGGCCGCCCCTCCGTGGACGGGCGGAGCGGGCTGAACGGGCTGGAAGGCGACAGGGCGTGGGATGCGGGTGGCGCAGGCGGCGTCCTGGGGCAGGGCGGCCGCGTCCTGCTTGGCGTCGATGAAGCGGAACATCAGGTCACGCATGCAGCCCACGGCCATGACGCCGTGGCCCGCCTCGGCGACCACAACGTGCTGCACGCGCTCCGGATGGCCAGCTCCCAGGGCCTTGGCGACATGCTCGCCGTGGCGTGGCGGCGTGGCCGGGTCGGCGCCGCCGCTCAGCACGAGGACCGGGCTCGGCGCCGGCGGCACCTTGTAGAAATCCGCCGCCACGTCGCCGCGCGGCCAGGTCCTGCAGATGCGGGCATACATCTCGGCGTCGACGGTGCGGAAGTCGGCGCCCGGCGCGTCCTTGGCCTCGGCGATGCGGGGCGCGTCCTCCGCACACATGACCGAGAAGTGCATGCCCATGGCCAGGCGCATCGAGGGGCTGGAGCCGAAGGCCGTCGTCAGGCCGAAGAGGGAGGCGAAGTTGCCGTCGCTGGCCGCTGTGTGGATGGCGGCGGGCAAGGCGGCCGCCAGGGCGGGCTGGTAGAGCGGCCCGCGCACGGAACGCATCACCAGGTCGCGGTCCACGGTGAAGCGCTCGGGCACGCCGGTCAGCGGTTGCTGCACATTGACCTGGCGCGGCAGCGAGGCCAGCAGCTTCTGCCAGTCGGCGCGCAGCTCGGGGTGGGTCTTGGCGTGGGCCTCGAAGAGCTTGTCCAGCGCCGCCTGGCCATCGGTCGAGAAACTGGCCGGCAGGATCATGTCCGGCGGCGCGACGCCGTCGATGACGGTGCGGCGGACCTTGGCGGGGAACAGGCGCAGGTACTCCACCGCGGCGCGCGTGCCGTAGCTGGCGCCGACGAGGTTCCACTGCGGCACCCCCAGCTGCTCGCGCACGGCGTCCATGTCCTGCATGGCGATGGTCGTCGTGAAGAAGCGCAGGCCGCCGTTTTGGCCATAGGGCAGCTTCTCCAGCCCGGCGCGGCATTCGTCGATGCGGCGCATCTGGGCGCTGGGCTCGAGCTGCTCGGCGACGGAGAGCTTGCTGTCGTCGGGGCAGTCCAGCGGCGCCGATTGGCCGGTGCCGCGCTGGTCGATGAAGACCAGGTCGCGGCGGTTGTTCAGCCTGGACAGGCGCGGCAGCACGCGCGCGGCCACCTTGATCGCGCTCTGGCCAGGCCCGCCGGCCAGCAGCAACACCGCGTCGGGCTGCTTGTTGCGCGCCAGCGCTGGAACCACGAGGTAGTGGATGTCCACCTTCACGCCGTCCGGCCGGGCTGGGTCCAGCGGGCGCTGCAGGCTGCCGCATTGGAGCTCGTTGGGGATGCCGTCGATGCGGCAGGGCTTGAGCGGCCCTGCGGCCGCCACCGTGCACAGGCCGGCCATCGTCAGCAGGGCCAGCAGGCGTCCTCGCCAATCACGCATGCCAATCTCTTCTTGTCGTTGCAGTGGCGAGCAGTATCCGGCCCGGGCGGCGGCGTGGGGCAATGGGCCGGGATGAGTGGCGGTAGCAGCCGCGCGAGCGGCGGGAAAGCGCGCGTGGGTGGCTTCAGCCCCGGCCCACGCTGGCGACAACAAGGCGCGCCAGGGCCGCCGTCGCATCGACGACCGGCAGGCCGCAGGCTGCGGCGCCCAGCACGATGGGGATCTCCGTGCAGGCCAGCACGAGGACGGCCGCGCCGCGCTGGCGCAATGCGCGAGCCGCGTCGGCCAGCAGGGCCTGGCCGTCCTGCAGCCGGCCGGCCTTGACGGCCTCGATGCCGGGCATGACGCGCTCCAGCATTTCGGCGGCGGTCGGCAGCAGCCACTGCACCGGTGGCGCGTCGGCCAGGCGGCGGTTGATATACAGGCCCGAGGCGGTGGTCGCGTCGGTGGCCAGCAGGCCGATGCGGGCCTCGGGTCCGGCCAGGTCCAGCGCCTCGCGCAGCGCCGCGTCGACGAGGTGGAGCATGGGCCGCTGCAGCTGGGCCTGGACCTCGTCGAACCACAGATGGGCGGTGTTGCAGGGCATGACGATGAGGTCGGCGCCGGCCGACGTCAGCCGCCGGCCGCTGGCGACGATGGCCTCCAGCGGCGAGTCGCCCGCGCCCCGGAAGGCGGCGGTGCGGTCCGGAATCTGCGGCAGGCAGCTGACGATCATCGGCACGTGGTCCTGATCGCGCGCGGCCGATGTGGCGTCAAGCACCTTGCGCATGAAGTCGACCGTGGCCAGCGGGCCCATGCCGCCCAGCACGCCGATGACGTTCATGTCAGTTGTCCATTCCGCGGTCGTGGCACCCGCGACGCATGAAGGATTCTTCGGGCCGAGCGCCGGGCCGCCCCAAGCCGGCCCGGTGGGCGATGTGCTTGCGGCTCGACGCCGCAAGCATCGCCGTCCCCCTGGGGGACCGACTGGGCTTGCCCGCGTTCAGCGCGGCAAGACTGGGCGAGGGGCGTACTTTCACTTCAGACGGCCGGCTTGTCGGACAGCTGCTTGAGGTTGTCGCGCAGCTCCGGGCTCATCGGCGCGTTCAGGTTGATGCCGCGCGGCGCGATGGGCGACTGGAACCACTTCTTGTACAGCGCCTCGAACTCGCCGCTCTTCATCAGCCCGGCCACGGTGTCGTCGACGAGCTTCTTGAAGGCCGGGTCGTCCTTGCGCAGCATGATGGCGTAGGGCTCGACCTGCAGCGCCTCGCCGACGATGGCCAGCGAGGCCGGGTCCTGGGCGCTGGCGCGCAGGCCGAACAGCAGGATGTCGTCCATGCCGAAGGCGTCCGCGCGGCCTTGCTGCACGAGCAGGGCCGATTCGGCATGGTCCTTGGCTCCCAGCAGCTCGAAGCCCAGGTCGCGCTCGACGTTGAACCTGCGCAGCACCTGGACGTTGGTGGTGCCCGAGGTCGAGACGACCTTGCGTCCCTTCAGGTCGGCGAACCCCTGCACCGGTGAGCCAGCCTTCACGAGCAGCCGCGTGCCGGTGTAGAAGTAGTTGATCGAGAACGCGACCTGCTTGTTGCGCGCGCTGTTGTTGGTCGTCGAGCCACACTCGATGTCGATGGTGCCGTTGGTCAGCAGCGGGATGCGGTTCTGCGAGGTCACGGCCTGCGCGGCCACCTTCAGGTCGGCGCGGCCGGTGGCTTTCTTCACCTGCTCGACGACCTTGGCGCAGATCTCCCAGCCAAAGCCCGTGGGCCTGGCGTCTTCGCCGAGGTAGGAGAAGGGAATGGACGACTCGCGGTAGGCGAGCGTGATCGTGCCCGAGGCCTTCACCTTGTCGAGTGTGCCGGGTTCGGCGTGGGCGCACAGGCCTGTCAGGCACGTCAGGCCGGCGAGGGTGGCGGCAGCGGCGGAATGCTTCATGAAGTCCTCCATGGCGGGGTGTTGATCGATGGGCTGGATGCTAGGAAAACCGGCCCCGGCCGTGCATCGCGTTTGACCGCCATCTCATCAGCTGACCTAATGAAGCCCGCCATGAGGATCAAGCACGTCGAAGTTTTCCACGCCGTCATGCTGACCGGCAGCGTCGGCGCCGCCGCCAAGCTGCTGCACGTGACCCAGCCCGCCGTCACGCAGACGCTGCAGCACGCAGAGCTGCAGCTTGGCTACGCGCTGTTCACGCGCCAGAAGCGCCGCCTGGTGCCCACGCGTGAAGCCCAGGCCCTCTACCCCGAGGTGCAGGCGCTGATGCTGCAGCTGGAGTCGCTGCGCCGCATGGCCTCGGCGCTGCGGCAGGGCCAGGACCACCCTTTGCGCATCCTCATCGTGCCGTCGCTCGCGGTGCGTGCGCTGCCGGACGCACTGCGCATCTTCCGCAAGGCGCATGCGGGCATGCCGGTGTCGGTGCGCACGCTGCACTCCAACGACATCGCCCGCGCGATGGCGCTGCAGGATGGCGATGTCGGCATCGTCTACGGCAAGCTGCCGCATCCGGCGTTGCAGGACGAATTCGTCGCGGCGGGGCGGTTGGTCTGCGTGTCCGCGCGCAAGACGCCGGCCGACAAGCGCACGACGGTGACGATGCAGGAGGTGCTGCGCGAGCCCTTCATCCGCATCGACGAGCGCGACCCGCTGGGCGCCGTGCTGGCCGATCACTGGTCACGCCTGGGCCTGGTCGCCAAGGCCGGCATGACGGTGCAGACGCACCATATCGCCATGGTCATGGCCGAGCAGGGCTTCGGCCCCGCCATCATCGACTCCTTCACTGCCCAGGCCGCCACGGGCGAGGGCCTGCACGTGCGCACCCTGCTGCCCGAAGTGCCGGTGGAGGTGCACGCCGTGCAGCCACAGGGCGTGCGCTCGCCGCGCGCCGTGGCGGACTTCATCGCCGCCTTTCGCACGGTCATCACGGCCTGACGCGGCCGTGGCGGCGTATGCTGGGCCGCAATCCCTCAGCCCACCGGAACGCCAGCCATGACCCTCTGCCCGATCGCTGCCGTAGTCGGCTGCGCCAAGTGCCCGGCCTTCCGGGTCTGCCCACTCAAGACGGTCATCGGCGATGTGGCCAAGACGCCGCCCCCGCCGGCCAAGGCGCGCAAAAAATGATGCCTGAAGTCGCGGGCATGGCTTAGATTCCCATCCCACGACGGCGACCGTGCCGCAACGAAAGGCTGAGCGTGCAGACACTCGACGAGATGCGTGACCGTTGCCTGCTGACTGCCGAGCAGCATGCGGAGATCGGTGCCTGGGTCAGCCAGGCGCGCACCCCCGAGGCCATCCTGGCCATGCCCGAAGGGCTGTGGCGCACGCTGGAACTGGCAAGCGTGCTGATGGACGTGGACGCCGACCTGCGGCGCGACCCGCTGCTGTCCGATTCCTAGCGGTCAGGCCTTGCTGGTTGGCTTCATCAGCCCCTGGCAGGCCGACCTGGCCTTGGCATCGGCGGCATCCAGCTTGCCGCAGACGCCGTCGAGCTGGGCCTTGAGCCGGCCCACGGCGGCGGCTTGCACCGGGCTCTGGTTCCACGCGCCCAGCAGGGTCGCCACCTTTTTCAATGAACGCTCGCTGCGTTCGTAGAAGGCGCCGGGGTCCTTGTCTGCCTCGGTAAAGAGCTGGGCCGCCGCCTTCTCGATGCGCGGCGTGTCCTCGGGCGACAGCTCGACCAGCGCGCCGAGGTAGGTCGTGCCCCATTGCAGGCGCGTGGCAGGCCCCTCGCTCTTGTTGAAGGCTTCCTCGTACCAGCGCAGCGCGTCGGCCTTGCGGCCCTGTTTCTTCGCGTTGCCGCCGAGCTGGCTCATCAGGTAGTAGGGCGAGTGGCTGCGCGCCAGGGCTGACTTCAGCAGCTCGTCACTCTCCTTCCACAGGCCGGCGCGGCCGAGCAGGTGGGCGGCCTCGGTGACGACGGCCTGGCGCTCGTAGCCGTCGGTGATCTCGCGATTGGCTCGGCTGGCCTGTTCGCGCGCCTCGGCCAGCAGCGCGGCGGGGATGTTCTTCGGGTTCGGGTCGTCCTTGGGCGAGTCCAGCCGAGCCAGATCGATGCGGCCCTGCAGCGCGTTCAGGCGGTCGGCGCGGGACAGCGTGGCGTCTTCGTTGAGGCGTTTCAACGCCGCATCGAACTCGGCGACCAGCGCATTGCGCGCCTCGCCCGGTTGCGGGGCGAGCGCCTTGACCAGGTCGGGCGCCTCGTTGGTCAGCACGTCCATGTGGGCACGGGATTGGGCTGCGTCCGCCAGCACGGCGCGCAGACGTGGCAGCTGTGTGGGATCGGCCGGCTTGCCCTCGGCCATCGCGCCGATGGACTTCAGCCACAGCCGCGTCGTCGTCTCGGCATCGGCGCCTTCGCTGGCCTTGGCCAATTGGGACAGCGTCGCCGGGCGCTGCGCCACCGGCAGCAGTTGTTGCTCGTCGGTCTCCCAGCCATAGAAGCCCAGCAGCCGCCATTCATTGGCCGACAGCTTCCTGCCCGTGGATTTTGAATTGAGGGCATCGGCCAGCACCGCCTTGACCGGGCGGCCGCTGGACAGGCCGAGCTGCAGCACCTTCATGACCTGGGCCGCGTCGGCCTCGCCCGGCAGGCGGGTGATCTCGCTGCCGGCCGGGTTGAACAGGATCAGCGTCGGGTAGCCGCGCACCTTGAAGCGCGTGCCGAGCTTTTGCGCACCGGGCGCATCGCCGTCGATGCCCACGGCCACGAAGGCCTTGCTCTGCTCGATGAAGTCGGCGCGGTTGAACAGCGTCGCCTTGAGCTGGTTGCACGGCGGGCACCACTTGGCGCCCCAGTACAGCAGCACCGGCTTCTTCTCGGCCTTGGCCTGGACGAAGTAGCGGTCGATGTCTGCATCGGCCGCGGCGGCCTGCCAGGAGACGCCGGGTGCGGTGGCGGCGTGGGCGGGAGCGCAGCTCAGGGTCAGGGCCAGCGCAAGCGTCGAGAAGAGGGGTAGCAGCTTCATGGCAGGCGACGAGAAGGGGTGGCGCAATTGTCCTAGGCTTTGCGACAGGCCATGCGCGTTCGCCGAATGAGCTTATGAGCTGGCCGCATCAGTCATGGCCAGCGCCGCTCAGGGCGACCCGAGCACGCGGCAGGCGAGGTCGGTGTCCATGTACTCGGTCACCTCCTTGAGCCGGCCGGCCTGCAGGCGGAACACCATGCAATAGTGGTTGTTGTAGGCCTCGCCCGCGTGGGTCTGCACCTCGCCCTGGCATTGCACGACGACATGGTCGCCCTCCGCGATGAAGCGCTGGGCGCGGCTGCGGTAGCGCGTCGCAAAGCGCTGGAACAGCGGCTGCAGCAACTGCCCGCGCACCACGTCGCGGCCGGCCCAGCGGCGCGACCAGGGAGAGACGCCGGCGATGGTCCAGCTGAAGTCCTCGTCCATGGCGGCAACGAAGGGGGCGCCGTCGCCATCGGCCAGGGCGGCGTAGATGGATTGCAGCAGGGCCTTGTTGGCGGTGGGCGTGTCGATATCGGTCATGGCTTGATTCCGGGGTTGAGGGGCTTGAGCGGATCACGCGCCGGGCGTTGGCCGGTGGCGATCCAGTCGTCGTAGAAATCCAGCTTCTGGTCCAGCGCGGTCAGGGCTTCCTGCCAGCGCGAGATCGTCGCCAGCACGTCGGCGCGGTGGGCGGCGAGCATGTCGCGGCGCGCCGCCAGGCTCTTGCGGCCCTGGGTGACCAACTCGGTGTAGCGGCGCATCTCGGCGATGGACATGCCGGTGGTGCGCAGCCTCTCCATCAATTCGAGCCAGGCGACGTGCTGCTCGCGGTAGCGCCGCCGGCCGCCGGCGTCTCGCGCCACGCCGGGCACCAGGCCCTGGGCCTCGTACCAGCGGATCGCGTGGACGGACTTGCCGCAGCGTGCGGCCAGGGCGCCAATCAGCAGCAGGGGCGGGTCGTCTCGGGCTGGCATTAGGGCCTGTTCACACTACGGCAATGGGTCGCGAAGGCCCGCCGCCAGGGGCCAATCAAGGCGCAGCGCGCCGCCCGCACTCGCGTGCGGGCCAGCGACGCAACGCCGAGTGGCCCCTGGCGACGGGCCTTCCCGAAGGGTTGTGACCAGAAAGCCCGCATGCTGTGTTGCAGATCCTCGCTGGGTATGAACCCAGCTTGCGGTCTGCTGTCGTGCCTGCGACCTTTCTGGTCACAACGCGGCCCGTTGCCGAAGTGTGAACAGGCCCAGTGCCATTGGACGACCTAGAGTGCACTCGAAGTCAAGGACTCGTTTGATGAGCAGCAGCGACCGATTTGATCTCGCCCTCCAACGTTTGCGCGCGGCGGCCCGGCCCGAAGCGCTCGAAGCCATGGCCGGCTTTGGCCTGACCGGCGAGGGCCGCCTGGGCCTGGCCGTGCCGACGCTGCGCGCGCTGGCCCGCGAGTTCAAGCGCGACCACGGGCTGGCCCTGGCGTTGTGGGACACCGGCATCCCCGATGCCCAGATCCTGGCCGGCATGGTGGCCGAGCCAGCGAAGTTCACTCTGAAGCAGATGGACCATTGGGTCGCCGACATGCGCGCCTGGGATGTCTGCGACCAAGCCTGCACCAATGCCTTCGTCAAGAGTCCGCTGGCCTGGGATGCGATCCCGCGCTGGGCGGCGCGCGAGCCCGAGTTCGAGAAACGCGCCGGCTTCACGCTGCTGGCGGTGGCCGCGGTGCATCAGAAGCAGCGGCCGGATGCCGACTTCATCGCCCGCCTGCCGCTCATCGAAGCCGCGGCTGATGACGAACGCAACTTCGTCAAGAAGGCCGTCAACTGGGCGCTGCGGCAGATCGGAAAACGCAGCAAGGCGCTACGTGAGCCTGCGCTCACTGTGGCGGAACGGCTGTGCCAGCGTGATGAGAAATCGGCGCGCTGGATCGGCACCGACGCGTGCCGCGAGTTGAGCCGCTCGGCCTAAGCCCGGCCCAGCTGCTCCTCGATGGAGCGCGTCTTCTCGTTTGGCGAGTCGCCGCTGTGCAGCGTCGTCTTGCGCTCCACCAGCATCAGCAAACACTCCTCCTCGGCGACCGGGCAGTGCTCCACGCCGCGCGGCACGACGAACATCTGCCCGGCTTCCAGCGTCACGGGGCCGTTGCGCAACTCGATCCGCAGCCGGCCGCGCAGGATGTGGAAGAGCTCGTCCTCGTCGGGGTGGCGGTGCCAGCCGAAAGTCCCCTGCACCTTGGCGACCTTGACGTAGTTGTCATCGAAGGCGCCGATGACGCGCGGCGACCAGAGTTCGGTCAGACCGGCGGCGACGTCGACCGGGCTGACGGCGACGTGAGCGGAGGCGGGGGCGTTGGACATGGCGCGGGCGTCGGCGAAGAGAAGGGGCGCCAGCGTAGCCCGACGGCGCTGGCCGTGACCGCGAGGGGACAAAGACTGGGTCATAAATCGACTCTGACCCCAGTTTTGCTCCCTCTTTGGTGGGAGAGCCGGGGGATGTGCCGGGGTGGTCTCCCCCCTCGCTCCACCCTCCGGGTGATGTCCCCAAAAGGGCTGGGCGCCGATGCTGACGGCATGGCGTTGAACACCACGCCGAGCCTTCAGATCACGGAGCCCTCACCATGCAATTCTTCAGCTCGTCGCAGTCGCCCTGGTCCAACTCCAAGCTGCCCCTGGCCATGCCCGCTCGGTCGCGCACCGGGGTGGCAGGCGGCAAGCCGGAAATCTGCGGCTGGTATGACTCCAGCTTCGACCTGGCCACCGGCCTGGAAGTCTGCGAGCAGGACAACGACACGCTGTACCAGCTCTGGCAACTCTCCCAGAACTAAAGCGTGCAGGCCAGCTTGGTGCCCTGCAGGATGGCCCGTTTGGCGTCCAGTTCGCCGGCCTCCAGCGCGCCGCCGATCAGGTGGACGTTGACGCCAGCGGCCTTCAAGGGCGCCTCGAGTTCGCGCAGCGGCTCCTGGCCGGCGCACAGCACGATGGTGTCGGCCTCGATCAATTGGTTGTCGGCCCGCTTCTCGCCATAGCTGACCCATAGGCCCTCGGGCGTGATCTGCTCGTAGTTGACGCTGGCCAGCATGTCGACGTTCTTCATCTTCAGCGCCGCGCGGTGGATCCAGCCGGTCGTCTTGCCCAGGCCCGCGCCGGGCTTGCCGGCCTTGCGCTGCAGCAGCGTGATCTGGCGGGTGGGCGCCTCGGGAGCCGGCCGCAGCAGACCGGCACGCACCTGTTCCGGGTCGCCCACGCCCCAGTGGCGGCGCCAGGCCGCCGGGTCCAGCGTCAGCGAATGGCCGGCTTCCAGCAGGTATTCGGCCACGTCGAAGCCGATGCCGCCCGCGCCGACGATGGCGACGCGCCCGCCCACCGGCTTGCCGTGCCTCAGCACATCGATATAGCTCAGCACCTGGCCGCGCGCCTGGCCTTCGTCCTGGCCCTTGATGCGCGGGTTGCGCGCGCTCACGCCGGTGGCCAGCAGCACCTCTTCAAAGCCCTTCAGGTCTTCGGCCGAGGCCCGACAGTTCAGCTTCAGTTCGACGCCGGTGACCTCGATGCGGCGGCGGAAATAGCGCAGCGTCTCGCTGAACTCCTCCTTGCCCGGAATGCGCTTGGCCATGTTGAACTGGCCACCGATCTCTGCCGCCGCGTCGAACAGCGTCACCGCATGGCCGCGCTCGGCCAACGTCGTCGCCGCGGCCAGGCCTGCGGGGCCGGCGCCGACGACAGCAATGCGCTTCTTCGTGCCCTGCACTGGCCGCAGAACGATCTCCTGCTCATAGGCTGCACGCGGGTTGACGAGGCAGGTCGAGATCTTCTGCGCGAAGGTGTGGTCCAGGCAGGCCTGGTTGCAGGCAATGCAGGTGTTGATCTCGTCCGCCCTGCCCTGGCGCGCCTTCTTGACGAACTCGGCATCGGCCAGGAAGGGCCGGGCCATCGACACCATGTCGGCGCTGCCGTCGGCCAGCACGCCTTCGGCCACCTCGGGCGTGTTGATGCGGTTGCTGGTGATCAGCGGCGTCGCGATGCCTTCCTCGCGCAGCTTGGCGCGAAGCTTTGCCGTCACCCACGCAAAGCCCGCGCGCGGCACGCTGGTGGCGATGGTCGGGATGCGCGCCTCGTGCCAGCCGATGCCGGTGTTGATGAGAGTGGCGCCGCCCTTGGCGACGCGCCGACCCAACTCCACCACCTCCTCCCAGCTGCTGCCGCCCGGCACCAGGTCCAGCATGGACAGGCGGTAGATGATGATGAAGTCCGGCCCGACGGCCTCGCGCATGCGCGCCAGGATCTCCAGCGGCAGGCGCATGCGGTTCTCGTAGCTGCCGCCCCAGTCGTCGGTGCGCTGGTTGGTGTGTTCCACCAGAAACTGGTTGATGAAGTAACCCTCTGAGCCCATCACCTCCACGCCGTCGTAGCCGGCCTCGCGGGCCAGCTTCGCGCAGCGGATGAAGGCGCGGATCTGGCGCTCGATGCCGCGCGCACTCAGCTCGCGGGGCGTGAACGGGCTGATCGGGCTCTGGATGCGCGACGGCGCCACGCACAGTGGCGAATAGCCATAGCGGCCGGTGTGCAGGATCTGCAGCGCGATCTTGCCGCCCTCGGCATGCACAGCGTCCGTGATGATCTTGTGGCGCCGCGCCGCGCCCGACGTGGCCAGCGTGCCTGCGAAAGGCTTGGCCCAGCCTTCGATATTGGGCGCGAAGCCGCCGGTGACGATCAGGCCCACCTCGCCACGGGCCCGTTCGGCGAAGAACACCGCCATGCGCTCGAAATGCTTGCGCCCATCCTCCAGCCCGGTGTGCATGCTGCCCATCAGCACGCGGTTCTTCAGCGTCGTGAAGCCGAGGTCCAGGGGCGCGAGGAGATGGGGATAGTTCATGGCGGCGGATGCTAACCAGCGACACCCCCCAAGAATTGGAGTGCTCTCCTCACCTCAGCACTGGGGCAGACCCTCCCCTCAGCAACAGTTCTTCACCCACCGCTAGATGGTGGAAATCGTGACATCCTCGGCTTGAGTTCTAATCGCGATCCGCGTTCTTGGCCGCACTCTTGTCGATGAGTGCCCGGCGGTTTGGTTTTTTCGGAGAGTTCTCGATGCGATTCACCCCCTGGGCCACCCGGCTGGTCCTGACGCTGAGCCTGTCGGCCACTGCTTTCCTGACCGCCTGCGGCGGCGGTGGCGGCGGCAGCAGCGATACGCAGGTCCGCCTGCTCAACGCCACGCGTTCCTACAGCGCACTGTCGTTGTCGGTCAACGATGTCAAGATCAATACCGGTGTGGCTTATGCGAGCGTGGGCGAGTACGCCAAGGTCGACACCGCCAACACCGCGACCAAGGTGCTGGCCGACCCCGTGGGTACCAGTGTGTCGGCCCTGACGCCCACGCTGACTTCGGGCACCAACTACACCTTCATCACCTACGGCTTCGCCGGCGCCATCCGCACGACGCTGCTGCAAGAGGCTGAGACGGCGCCCGCCGCCAGCAGCGCCAAGCTGCTGGTGCTGAACCTGGCCCCCGATGCCGGCGCGATGGACGTCTACGTGACGACTGCCACCGACGACATCAACTCCGCCACCGCGCTGACGACCAACCTGCAGGGCGGCGCCGGCAGCGGTTACATCACGCTCAACTCGGGCACCTTCCGCGTGCGCGTGACCGGCTACAACAAGCGCACCGACCTGCGCCTGGACATCCCGGCCGTCACGCTCGACTCGGCCAGCGTCAACACGCTGATCCTGACGGCCTCCGATGGCGGCGTGCTCGTCAATGGCATCACGGTGGTCCAGAAGGGCGCCGTCAAGAACTTCGCCAACACCCAGAGCCGCGTGCGCACTGTCGCCGCCCTCACCGCGGGCGGCACGGTGGGCTCGTCCCTCAACGGCCAGCAGATGTTCAGCAGCGCCATCAGCCCGCTGATCAGCGACTACGTGACGACCGCCTCGGGCGCCAGCACGCTGTCCACCCAGGTCAACGGCGCCCCGGTCAGCTTCACCGCCCCGACCCTGGCCGCCGGCAAGGACTACACCTTGCTGGTCTGGGGTGACGCCGCCGCGCCCAAGATGTCGGTGCTGGACGACGACAACCGCCTGCCCACCGTCAACGGCAACGTGAAGATCCGCCTGGTCAACGCCCTCGCCGCCCAGACCTCGGGCGTGTCTGTGAACGTCGACTTCAGCGCGATCGCGTCCAACGTGCTGCCCGGCACGGCCTCGGTGCCCAACAGCATCTCGTCGACGACGGCTTCGCAGGTGGATGTGACGGTGCCGACGACGTCCTCGTCGATCTACACCAACGCTGCGCTGGCCTTCCCCGCCAACAGCGTGTGGACCTTCTTCGCGGTGCCCACCACGACGACGCCCGGCACGGCGACCTCGCCGGTGCCCTTCATGAGCGCCCTGCCCAAGCGCGAGCGCCCGTAAGCTCTCCCCGTGCAGAAAGCCCCCGCGGCCACCGGCCCCGGGGGCTTTTTACTTTTCGGCGCTTTCCGGCCCGCGCGAAGATGGCGCCATGTCCGCGCCGACCCGCCTTCACCTGCAGCGCCTGCGCCTGCTCTGGCGCAGTGCCGGCTGGCCCAGCCAGGACCTCGTCGAAGTCGAGCTGCTGGCCGCGGGCTGGGTCGAGCGCCTGCAGGAGCCGGGCGGCCGCGAGCGCCTGCGTGTGACCGACGCAGGCGTCGCGCTGATCGCCGATTCACTGACCCGAAACCGCACCGCCCGCGACGCCCACGAGACCCTGGTCGAGCGCGTTGCCCTCGAGATGCAGCGTGCCGGCCGCATCGCTTGGCGCGGCCTCACGCTGCGCGCCGGGCTGCCCGGCGAAGAGGGCAAGACGCTCTGGGTCAACGCCATGCCCGACGTCTATTCCATCCGCCACAGTACGGTGGAGGACTACCTCGAACCCGCCATCCACGAGATCAAGGTCAGCCGCGCCGACCTGCTCGGCGAGCTGCGCCGCCCGGCCAAGTCCGCGGCCTACCAGGCCCTGTGCGGCCAGTGCTGGTTCGTCATCAAGGCGGGCATCGCGGTGCCCGAGGAGATCCCGCCCGACTACGGCGTGCTGATCGGCCATGGCAGCCACCTCGAGCTCGCGCGGCCGGCGCCCAAGCGCGCTTGCAAGCCCGACTTCGCGACCTGGATGGCGCTGGCGCGCGCGACGCCGCTGGCGCCACCGGAAGACCCCCAGTCCCACCTGGCTTGAGGCCTGCCCATCATCCCGCCAAGGGAGGGAGACGCCCATGATGCGCGGATTGACGGAGGGGCTGGCCGTCCTGCGGGATAGCCGGTTGGGCGCTCGCCAGGAAAGCCCGCCCGGCGCGGCCCTCTACGGCCCACAATCCGCTTCATCCCCAACGGCCAGATGACCCGATGGCGACTGCCAAGAACACCGTCCCGACCGACGACAGCAGCGAGGCCCGAGGTGCAGCGCGGCCCGAGGTGCACATGGCCGATTGCTGGGCGCTCGCCGCGCGGATAGCGCTCAAGGAATGGTGTTCATGAGCGGCACCCTGCTCGACACGAACTGCCCGCGCTGCGGCGGTGGCTTCGAGTGCGGCGCGGCATCGGGCCCAGCCGGACACTGCGCCTGCTTCGGCATCCGGCTGACCGAGAGATTGCGCACCCAGCTCATTGAGCAATACAGCGGCTGCCTGTGCCTGACCTGCCTGCGCGAGCTGATCGAGGCCGACGGGCGCCGTCACCCCGTGATCGGTTCGGCCAAGGCCTCGGGCTGACCGGCAGCGGCCACCTCGGCCAGATAGCCCGCCAGCCGGGCCGTGTCGCAATGCACCGTCAACGCGCTGACGCGCCCCCAGCGCAGCTCGAACTCATGCATGCCGCGGTTGCTGCCCTCGCGGCCGCCGGGCAGCTGGAAACGGTCGCGCCAGGCCACGACGGCCCGCGTGCGCCAGGGCCAGCCGCTGACCCAGACGCCGTCCACCTCGAAGCGCAGACCCGGTAGCAGGCGCTGCAGGCGTGAATACCAGCGCGTCGTCGCGGCCAGGTCACGGCGCTCGCCACCCAGCGCGTGGTTGCCGGCCATGCTGTGGCAATGCTGCGCCGCGAACTGGCCCGGAATGCCCTCATAGCGCCCCGCGTTCAGCGCCGCAAAGGCCGCCAGCAGCTTGCGTTTGACGATGGCGTGGTACATGGCCGCTCTCCTTGTCAATCTGTCAGACCTGCATGATCTTGACGATGTAAAGATGATGGCAGTATCCCCCTTGATCTTGCTGGTGGCAAGATGCGGTGCATGACCAAGGCTGCGCCGACCCGACCGCCCTCCGGCAAAGACGAAACCAAGCCAGTGCGTGCGCCGCGGGCCGGGAAGGTCGCGGGCCAGCTCGCCGCCGACCGCCCGCCGCGCCCGCGTGCGAAAGCGGCTGGTGCCTATCACCACGGTGAGCTGCGCGAGGCGCTGCTGGACGCGGCCGAGGCCCTGCTGGCCCAGCGCGGCGCAGCGGCGCTGAGCCTGCGCGACGTCGCCCGCAGCGCCGGCGTCTCGCATGCGGCGCCCTATCACCACTTCGCCGGCCTGCCGGAGCTGCTGGCCATGCTGGCGGCGCGCAGCTTCGAGCAGCTGGGTGCGGCCATGCAGGCGGGCGTCAACGCCCACCCGGCCGATGCGCGCGAGCAGCTTTTGGCCATCGCCACCGCCTATGTCGACTTCGCCCGGCGCCGGCCGGCGCGCTTTCGCCTCATGTTCGGCCCCGTGCTCGCGTCGCGCCAGCAGCACCCGGGTCTGGATCGCGCGGCGGAGGCGTCGTTCCGCGTGCTGCTGGACGCAGCCACCCGCTTCGACGCGTCGGCTGGCCCGCTGATCGCGCTGACGGGATGGAGCCTGGCCCATGGCCTGTCACATCTGAGCCTGGACGGGGCCTTCGCCGGCTTGCCTTTGCCCGGCCCGCTCCCGGAGCCGGTGGAACTGGTGAGACTGATGTGTGCAATGGTGTTAGCCCCTCGACCAGCCTCGCTGCGCTGAACGCGCGCGACCTGGTCGGTCCCCCGCGGGGACGGTGATGCTCGCGGCATTGAGCCGCGAGCACATCACCAAGCGGGCCGGCTCGGGAGCGGCCCAGCGCTCGGCCCGAACACGCCGTCGTTCGATGGGCGAGGCATGATCGGTCTCCCATGACCGCCCTCGACCGCCTCGCCCCACCCCTCTTCATCTTCATCTGGGCCACCGGCTACATCGTTGCCAAGCTGGCCGCGCCTTATGCCGACCCGCTGACCTTCCTGAGCTGGCGCTATGCCGGCGTGGTCGCGCTGATGCTGGGCCTGGCTTTTGCCGCGCGGGCGCCGTGGCCGTCGCGCCGCGACATGGCCCATCTGGCCATCGCCGGCCTGGGCATCCAGGCGCTTTACCTCGGCGGCGTCTGGGTCTCCATCCGCCAGGGCCTGCCGGCTGGCACGGCGGCGCTGATCGTCAACCTGCAGCCGGTGCTGGTGGCGGCGGCAGCGCCGCTGATCGGCGAGCGTGTGGCACCGCGGCAATGGGCGGGCGTGGCCCTGGGGCTGGCCGGCGTCGTCCTCGTCATCTGGCACAAGCTCAACCTGGGCACGAGCTACGGCCCGCCGCTGCTGCTGTGCCTGATGGCCCTGCTCGCCATCACAGGCGGCACGCTGTACCAGAAGCGCTTCGTGCCGCAGTTCGACCTGCGCACCGGCCAGGTCGTGCAGTTCGTGGCGGCCTTGGCCGTCACCTGGCCCCTGGCCTGGTGGCTGGAGCCGATGCGCATTGAATGGAACGCCCAGGTACTGGTCGCCATGGCCTGGAGCATCCTGGTGCTGACGGCCGGCGGCATCAGCCTGATGTTCTACATGCTGCGCCATGGCCGCGTGACGGCGGTGTCAAGCACCATGTATCTGGTGCCCTCTGTCACCTCGGTGATGGCGTGGTTGCTGTTCGGCGAGACACTCGGCGCACAAGCCATCGCCGGCATGGGTGTGACGCTGCTCGGCGTCTACCTCGTCGTCGCGCAGAGGAAAACGGAGACGCCCGCATGACCCCCCGAGCACATCACAAGTTCTGGCCCGTCCGCGTGGCGCATGCCATCGAGCCGCCGGCCACGGCCCTGCCCGACAACCTGGCGGTCAGTGCGCGCCGCTTCCCGCATCGGCCGGCGCTGGTCTTCCTGGGCCAGACGACCACCTACGCCGAACTGGCTGCCCAGGTGGCACACCTGGCGGCGTGGCTGGCCGAGCGGGGCATCAAGCGGGGTGACCGTGTGTTGGTGGGCCTGCAGAACTGCCCGCAGCTCGTCATCGCGCACTACGCCGTGCTGAGCGCAAACGCCGTCGTCGTGCCCGTCAACCCGATGAACAAGGCGGCGGAGATCAAGCATCTGATCGAGGACAGCGGCGCCGTGCTCGCCATCACCAGCGCCGACCTGAGCGCCGAGTGGCTGTCGGCCGGCATGCCGGCCCAGGATCTGCTCGTCACCCGACTGGCGGAGGTGCTGCCCGGCGGGCATTCCGATGGCGCTGGCCTGCCCACGGGTTGGGCCGACTGGCTCAACACCGACATCGCCCTGCCCGCCGGCACCACCGCTTGGGCCGACGCGCTCGCCTGCACGGCCGCGCCGCCGGCGCTGGAGGTGGGCGCCGACGACCTCGCGCTGCTGCCCTACACCAGTGGCACGACGGGCCATCCCAAGGGCTGCATGCACAAGCACCGCAGCCTGCAGCACAACATCTTTGCCGGCGGCCTGTGGGCCAATGTCAGCCACGAGGACGTGGTGCTCGGCGTCGTGCCGATGTTCCACATCACCGGCATGGTCGTCATCATGCACGGCACGCTGGCGGCCGGCGCCCGTCTGGTGCTGATGCCGCGCTGGCAGCGCGAGTACGCCGCCCGCCTCATCAAGGAGCACCACGTCACGCGCTGGACCAACATCCCCACCATGGTCATCGACCTGCTGGCCAGCCCGCAGGTGGACAGCTTCGACCTGAGCAGCATGGTCACCATCGGCGGCGGCGGCGCTTCCATGCCGCAGGCCATTGCCGAGCGGCTGTGGCAGCGCTGGGGCCTGCGCTACATGGAAGGCTATGGCCTGACCGAGACGGCCGCGCCCAGCCACACCAACCCCTACGACTCACCCAAGCAGCAATGCCTGGGCGTGCCCTACATCAGCTGCGACGCGCGCGTCGTCGACCCCGACACGCTCAAGGAGCTGCCGCCCGGTGAGGCCGGCGAAATCATCGTCCACGGCCCCATGGTCTTCGACGGCTACTGGCGCCGCCCCGACGCGACCGCGGCAGCGTTCATCGAGTTCGAGGGCAAGCGCTTCTTTCGCACCGGCGACATCGGCTATGCCGACGCCGATGGCTACTTCTTCATGACCGACCGGCTCAAGCGCATGATCAACGCGAGCGGCTTCAAGGTCTGGCCGAGCGAGGTCGAGAACCTGATGCATGCCCACCCCGACATCGCCGAGGCCTGCATCATCTCGGCGCCCGACGCCTACCGCGGCGAGACCGTCAAGGCGGTGGTCGTCAAGCGCGCCGGCCATGAGTCACTGACAGCCGACGAGTTGCGCGACTGGTGCCGCGCCAACATGGCCGCCTACAAGGTGCCGGCCCTGATCGAGTTCATGGACAGCCTGCCCAAGAGCGGCGCCGGCAAGGTCATGTGGCGGGCGTTGCAGGAGCGCGAGAAGACGCGTGGGGGCTGATCGGCTTGCGCGTCAGCCCTGTGCCGGGCTTTTACCTAGCCTGCGCGGCAGCGGCGCCTAGGCATTTCGCCCCATGAGCGTTGGCATGCCTTAGACCCAGACTGGAGGGCATCGATCACCGCAAGAGGAAGCGATGCCCAAGCCCACCGCCAACGCCCTGGCAAACACGCGGCGTACCGTGCAGTCCTACGAGGCGTATGCGCGCCAGTACGACACGCTCGTCGACGCCGAGCGCCCGCCGCACATCCAGGAGGCGCTGCAGCGCCTGGTGCACTGCCTGCCGCCCGGCGGGTCGGTGCTGGAGATCGGTTCCGGCCCGGGGCGCGACGCGGACTTCGTCGAGGCGCTCGGCGCAGTCGTCCGGCGCAGCGACGCTGCGCAAGCCTTCCTGGACTTGATGGCGGAGCGCGGCAAGGCGGCCGACCTGTTGAATGTCATCACCGACGAGCTCGGCGGGCCCTATGACGGCGTGCTCGCCATGGGGGTGCTGATCTACGTCGACCGCGAGCAGATCGATGCCGTGCTGCGCAAGATCCACGCGGCCCTGAAGCCCGGCGGGGCTTTCCTGGTCGCGATGCGCGAGGGCGAAGGCGAGACGGACGGCGATTGGCACACCGTGTGCTGGACCGGCGAGCGCTTCGCCGCGCGGCTCGCCGCGGCCGGTCTGTCGGTCGCGTGGCGGGTCCGGAGCGTCGGCGGCGACGGCAACGACTGGGTCACTTTCCTGGCCAGGAGGGCGCCATGAGCCGGCGCGGCCTCGCCCTGTTCATCATGCTCAGCGTGCTCTGGGGCATGCCCTATCTGCTGATCAAGGTGGCCGTCGCGGAGGTGCCGGTGCCCTTCATCGTCTTTGCCCGCACGGCGCTGGGAGCCGCGGTGCTGCTGCCGTTCGCGCTGCGTGGTGCCGGCTTCGCGGCGTTGCGAGCGCACTGGCGCCCCATCCTTGCCTTCGCGGTCGTCGAGATGATCGTTCCCCAGGGCTTGATCGTGCATGGCGAGCTGCACATCAGCAGTTCGATGGCCGGCTTGCTGGTGGCGGCCACGCCCATCATCACGGTGGCGCTGAATCGAATGCGCCGCGATCACGACCGCCTCGGTGCAGGCCGCCTCGCCGGCCTGCTGTGCGGGCTTGCGGGCGTTGCGGTGTTGGCGCTGCCGGCACTCGGCGGCGATCAGTTGTCCGTGCTCGAGGTGCTGCTCGCCGCCGCCTGCTATGCGGGCGGTTCGATGATCGCGGCGCGCTGGCTCGGCGAAGCGCCCGCGATCCCGATGACGACGGCATGCCTTGCCATCACGGCGCTGGCCTATCTGGCCCCGGCCCTGGGCAGCTGGCCCGCCGCCTGGCCCAGCACCCAGGCCACCATCGCGATCGTCGCGCTGGGCATCGCCTGCACGGCGGTCGCATTCGCGGCCTTCTTCCTGCTGATACGCGAGGTCGGCTCGGAGCGGGCTGTCGTGATCACCTACGCGTCGCCAGCCGTGGCTGTCGCCGCGGGCGTGGCACTGCTCGGCGAGCCGCTCGAGGGCCGCATCCTCATCGCCTTCGCCCTCATCCTCTGCGGCTCCTGGCTGGCCACCTCGCGCGGGCCGCGCAGCATGGCGACCGCGTCGCCTGCCAAGGGTTAGGCCGCCATGCCCAACCATCAATCAAGTCCACTCAACCCGGAGACAAGTGAATGCAGAACCACGACATCTTGTTTGTGCAAGGCGCGGGCGAAGGCGCGCACGCCGAAGACCAGGCCTTGGCGACTTATCTGAAGAACGCCATCGCGCCCGATCATGCAGTCCGCTATCCCAAGTTCTCCGGGCTGGAGAACGTGGTCTACAAGACATGGAAGGACGAGATGGCGGCCGAGCTGAAAAACTCCGGCGACCCGAGCATCGTGGTGGCGCATTCCCTGGGCGGTGCCGCGGTGCTGAAGTACCTGACGCAGGAGCGCCGGGACCTGTCGCTGGCCGGGCTGTTCCTCATCGCCACGCCCTACAAATGCGCCGATGGCGAATGGGGTGGCGACGACTTCGCGCTGCCCGTCGATTTCGCCGCGGCCCTGCCCAGCATGGGCGCGATCGTGCTGTATCACAGCGCGGACGACGAATGGGTTCCCTTCTCGCACCTGGCCCGGTGGGCCGAAAAACTCCCGGGCGCGACCTCACGGGCCTTCACCGATCGCGGCCATTCCTTCTCTGCGAAGGCATTCCCCGAACTGATCGCCGACATCAGGTCGCTGTAGCCGGCGGCCTCACACGGCGCTGACCAGGCCGAGCCGGTGCGCGGCCGCCGCAGCGGCGCCTCGCGACGGCACCTCGAGCTTGGCCAGGATGTTCGACACATGCACGCTCGCCGTCTTCACGCTGATGAACAGCGCCGCGGCGATCTCCCTGTTCGAGCGGCCCTCGACCAGCAGCGCCAACACCTCGACCTCGCGCGCCGTCAGGCCCTGGGGCGAGGCTGGGGGCGCACCGCCCTCGTCCGGCCAGAGCTCGACCCTGCCTCGGCCGGCCACGGTGGCGAGTTGCGCGCTCAAGGGCTCGGCGCCCAACTGCCGCGCGAACAGCGCCGCGCGCCGCAGCGCCGCTATGGCCGCGCCACGTTGGCCGGCGGCAAGCCACGCGGAACCCTGGCGCATCAGCGCATAGGCCAGCCATGGAAGGTTGCCGATCTCCTGCCAGGCCGCGACCGCGGCGCCCCAGGCGACGGCATCCGAACCGCCGTCGAGGCGGCCACGCTCGGCCAGCGATGTCAGGGCGCAGGCCCGCTCCACCGGGCCGGGCTGGGCCAGATGCTCGGACGAATCCACGAGCAGATCGCGCAGCGCGTCGGCCCGACCCGACCCGATGCAGGCGCGCCAGGCATGGGCGATCAACGGCCAGAGCAGCCGTGGCGGCAGCCAGCCCCTGAGCGCCCCGATGCCATGGCCGGCCTCGACGGCTGCGGCCGGGCCGCCTTGAAGCAGGGCGATCGCCATCGACAATTGGACTTGTGCGGCGGCGCGGCGGGGCGCGTCCTGCGGACTCTCTTCGGCGGCGGCCAGGGCTTTCAAGGCGCGCTCTGCCGCGGCCAGATTGCCTCTGCCGGCCGCAATCAGGCCACCCACCTGCGACAACTGCAGGCTGCCGAGAGGCGAGGGATCGAGTTCGCGAGCCTCGCCGATCAGGTCGAGCGCGTCGTCCCAGCGCCCGACGGCCATCAGCGCGCGCGCAAGAAGCTGGGCGACGGACGCGCCCATATAGCGGGCCTGGCCGAGCTGGCGTGCCCGCTGCCAGGCCATGCCTGCCGCGTCGACCGCCGCCGCGTGCTCGCCGCGCGCATCGAGCAGGTCGACCATCGCGACGCGGGCGATCATCTCCACACGCCCTGAAGCGCCGGCCTGCGCTTCGCTCAAGGCGCGTTCCAGCCGCTCCATCGCGGCCACGTCGCCGACAGGCCGGGCGAGGGCGCCGGACACCAGGGCCTCGACCGTCCACTCGGCCTCGCCGAGGCGCATCGCCAACGCGTCCAATTCGTCTGCCAGCGCCCGCATCTCATCGGCGCGACCGTGCAGGGCCAGCGCGCGGCAGATCTGGCCGAGCGCCGCCGCCCGTGTGCGTGTCGGCCCTGGGGCAAGACGCAGCGCCTCGCGAAGGTCGGCCAGCTCGCCCGCATGCAGGCTCTGCTGGCGCATCATGGCGCGCTCGAGCAGCAGCGCGGCGATGCGCTCACCATCGGTCGCCGGATCGAGTTCTGCGAGGCCCGCTTCGACGATGCGTTGCCCACGTTCGGTCTCGACGGCCCAGCAGGCGGCATCGGCTGCGGCCTCCAGCAGCTGCGCCCGATCGATGCCTTGCGGCCGCTGCGCCGGCTCGACGCGGGGCCACAGTTCGAGCGCATGTTCGAGCATCGTCAACTGCTCGGCATAGGCCAGGCGGGCGGTGGCTTCCCGCGCGGCCTGCCAGGCCGCGTTGAGGGCCCGGGCCGGGTCGTCCGCCGCGCGCCAATGCAGGGCGATGCTGGCCGCCACCCAGGCGTCTGCGCCCAGCGACGGGTCGGCCTCGAGGGCCTCGGCGTAGGCGCGATGCAGGCGCTGCCGTTCGCCGGGCAGCAGGTCGTCGCGGATCGCCTCCTGGATCAAGGCATGGCGGAAGGCGTAGCCCTCCGCGTCGGCTGCGATGACGACATGCGATGTGACTGCGGCGCGGAGCGCTGCATCCAGGCCATCGGCGCCGACGACGGCGGCCAGCAGCCGATGCCCGACGCGAAGGCCACCCACCGCCATCGCGTGCAGGACTTCGCGTGCCCGTTCCGGCAACTCGTTCACCGCGCCAAGCAGCAGATCGCGCAGCGAACCCTGCAGCTGGGTTCGCACGGCACCCTCCGGCGTGACCAGGGCTTCGGTGAACAGCGGCACGCCACCGCCGCGGGTGTGGACGGCGTTCACGACATCGGGTGCCGGCTCATGGCCCAGCATGGCGCTCAGGTGCAGCGCCACGTCGGTGCGCGACAGGCGTGGCAGGGCGAGCGGGGTCACCCCTTCAATCCGGGCCAGCTCCGCCAATCCGCCACGCAGCGGATGCGCTCCTGCCAGCGCCTCGGTCCGGTACGACGCGACCAGCAGCAGGCGGGTGCCCTGCAGGTTGCGAGCCAGATAGGCGAGGAGGTCGCGCGTCGCGCGATCGGCCCAATGCAGGTCTTCCAGCACCAGCACCACCGGGGCCTGGGCGGCCAGACTCTGGAGCAGCAGGCGCAATGACTCGAACAGCCGCGAGCGCGCCATGCCGGGGTCGCCTTCCGATGGTGCTGGCCCCAGCTCGGGCAGCAGCCGTGCCAGTTCGCGCGCGCCGGAATGCCCCACGAGAGTGACGATCTCGGCAACGCCGCGCAGCTGCACCAGGCGCCGCACGGCCGAGACGAAGGGCGCGAACGGCAGCCCCGGCTCGCTTTGCTCGACACACCAGCCGCTCAGGACCAGGGACTGGCGGCCGAGGCGCTCGGTTGCTTCCCGGATCAGCCGGCTCTTGCCGCCACCACCCTCTGCGCTGATCACGACGGTGCGCACCGTTCCCGCGCAGGCGTCGGCGAACGCGTCCGCGAGCACATCCAGCTCGCTGTCGCGACCGACCATCAGGGGACTCAAGAGACGCTTCACGCTTTGGGAGGGACGGCCTGCCCAGGTCTCGGTTGTCGCGGGCGGCGCCGCGGCCATTATCCCGATGGTGTGTCCGAATACGGCGTCGAATGGTGCCGTGCTGATTCAGTGGTATGCCGAGACCAGATCGTCGTCCCGGGACTTTTGCGTCGCAGGCTGGGCCGCCGGCCAGAGGGCTCGCAACCGTGACAGGGCAGCCGCTTCGTGCAGGCCTTCGGCGAGCAGGTGAGCCACGCTGGAGATGAACTCGGCCCGGGGCACGCCGTGGGGCCGGGAGGCATGCGCCGGGCTCATGCGCTCCGCGCGTGACGGAACGGCGACGTCGGTCACGTCGATGCAGGCGCTGGCCCAGCGCTTTCTGACCGACATGGCGCAGGCTGGCAGGCCGGTCTCGACGACCAGGCCGTCCACGCGCCTTCCTCGCCGTGCATTCGGCAGCGCCAGCATCGGTCCTGCGGCGACGTTCAAGACCGAGCTGCGCGCTCGCTTGCGAAAGTGAGGCAACAGCGCGCCGGTCAGCTGCTGGACGCCCAGCTGATGGGCTTCCAGCTTCTCGTCGCTGTCGTCAGCGTCGAGCAGCGCATGCAAGCCCGGCAGATCCCTCACCGGGAAGGCGATCGAGATGTTGACGAGCATGTTCAGGTGGGCCCAAGTCGCGGCGATCTGCTCGCAGAAGCCAGCGACGCTCCAGGGGTTGGTCAGATCCAGGTCGATGGCCCGCATGCGGGGGTTGGCGCGCGCGACGGCCTGGGCGGCGCCAGGCTCGCCGCCGAAGATGATGACCTCGTTGCCCAGCCGGCACAGCAGTTCGGCCAGGCCGCGGCCGATGCCGCGGGTGCCGCCGGCGACGAGAATGGTGTTGCCTTGCATCGTCATGTGGACCTCCTTGCGCGAAGGCCCGCATTGAATCGGCCGGCGCCCATTTCGAGCAGTCGATTCCGGTCATGTGATTGCACGATTCGCCCATCGTGCGGCCCGCTCGAACCGAGCCGGGCGGCCGCCCCAGGATCGATAGCCCAAAACCGCCAAGCTCTTGCACGATCCAGTCATTCCTGAGCGGTTCGTTCGCGCGCCTCTTGAGCCGCACGGGCGCAGCGGGTACGGTTGCGCCATGGGTTCACTCGAAGAATTGCAAAGGCTGATCAAGCGCCACGCCACCTCAAAGGGTGATCGCAATGCAGGCGACGTGTTCGCGGTGGCGGCCGAGGCGCCGACCGAGCTCCAGCACGTGGTGCTGGAGCCGACCTTCGTGGTCGTGGCGCAGGGCGCCAAGCGCGCCATGCTGGGCGACGAGATGTTCGAGTACCGCGAGGGCCAGTTCCTCGTGGTGAGCGTGGACCTGCCCATCGCCGGCTGCGTGATCCAAGCCAGCCCCGAACTTCCCTACCTGGCCGCGGGCTTGACGCTGCAGCTGGCAACCATCTCCTCCCTGCTGCTGGAGATGGACCCCGCGGAAGTGGCCGCGAGCGAACCCGCCGGCTTTGCGGTCAGCAACGCGCCCGAGGACCTGCTGGACACCGTGGTGCGCCTGCTGCGGCTGAAGGACTCGCCGCGCGACGCCGCCGTGCTGGGCCCGCTGGTGGAGCGCGAGCTGGTGTGGCGGCTGCTGCACGGCGCGCAGGGTGCCATGGTGCGGCAGATCGGCCTGGCCGACAGCCGGCTGTCGCAGATCGGGCGGGCCATCCGCTTCATTCGCAGCCATCACGCCGAAGCCATTTCCATCCCGATGCTGGCCGACATGGTGGCCATGAGCGAGTCGTCCTTTCACCGCCACTTCCGCGGCGCGACGACCATGAGCCCGTTGCAGTACCAGAAGCTGATCCGGCTGCAAGAGGCGCGGGCACGCATCCTGGCGGACGCCGGCGACGTCGCGGCCATCGGCTACAGCGTCGGCTACGACAGCCCCTCGCAGTTCAGCCGCGAGTACAGCCGCTTGTTCGGCGCGCCGCCCGGGCGGGACAAGCTGCGGCTGGGGCTGCGGGCGATGGGCGCGGGTGCGGGATCGTTGCCCGCCTGAAGCGGCCATCTTTCTCAACACACCCCCGGGGATTGCAGTCGTCACCCGGGGCCTATCCGTTCGGAGGGCTGGCAACGCGCGCGCCGCTGGGCATGATGCGGGGCATGCTGCCCCATCCCCTGGACGAACGTACGCGCCGCGCGATGCTGCTGTTGTTCTACGCCCAGAGCGGCGTGAGCCTGGTGGCGGCGGCGCTGCTGGTGCTGTTGCATGTGGGCACGCAGATCGACCGGGTGGCGCTGCTGGTGCTGCTGGCCTGGGGCGCGGCATTTGCAGCGCTGATCGTGTTGCGCGTGCTGTGGAAGCGCCAGGTGGCGCAGCTGCCGCAAGCCGCTGACCCCGCACCGTGGGAGCGCCGCGCCGAGCTGGGTGCGCTGCTCACCGGTGCACTCTGGGCGCTGGCGCTGGTGATGGCTTTCGACGGGCGGCAGCCTGCCACCCAGATGTACGCCGCCATGCTGGCCTGCATCACCTGCGTGGCCAGCATCAACGTGATGGCGCCGCAGCCGCGCGCCTTCGTGCTGCTGATCGCTCCCGTCGCCGTGGCACTGATTGCGCTCTTCCTGTCACTTGGCAGTTGGAGCGGCGCCTACAACGCCTTGCTGGTGCTGTCGGCCGTGGCCCTGGCGATGGCGCTGACTTTGCGCCACACCCGACTGCTGCGCGAGAGCCACGCGCTGCGCTTCGAGCGCGAGGCCTTGCTGGCCCAGGCCCAGGCTGCGCGCGAAGCGCAGACGCGCTTCCTGGCCGCCGCCAGCCATGACCTGCGTCAGCCCGTGCATGCGCTGGGCTTGCTGGCCGCGCAGGCCGCGCACGAGCTGCAGGGCCGGCGTGCGGCGCAGACGGCGGAGCAGTTGCAGGCCATGGCGCAGGCGCTGGRCGGGCTGGTGGACAACCTGCTCGACGTGTCGCGCCTGGACAGCGGCGCCTTGCAGCCGCAGTGCCGTTCGCTGCCGCTGCAGCCCTTGTTCGAGCGCCTCTCCACCGAATACGCGGTGCTGGCCGAAGCCAAGGGCTTGCAGTGGCGGCTGCGCCCGACGGCGCTGTGGGTGCGCAGCGACGCGCAGCAGCTCGAACGCCTGTTGCGCAACCTGCTGTCCAACGCGCTCACGCACACCGTGCACGGCGGCGTGCTGCTGGCGGCGCGGCAGCGTGCGGGCCGTGTGCAGGTCGCCGTCTGGGACACCGGCCCGGGCATCGCGCCCGAGCACCACGAGCGCATCTTCCAGGAGTTCGTGCAGCTCGCCAACCCGGGGCGCGACCGGCGCCGCGGCCACGGCCTGGGCCTGGCCATCGTCGCGCGGCTGGCCAGGCTGCTGGACCACCCGGTGGACCTGCGCAGCCGCCTGGGTCACGGCAGCTGCTTCGCCGTGAGCCTGCCCGAGGACGAGCCCCGCCTGCTGACCGAGCCTCGCACCGTGCCGCAGGGGCAGCCGCTGCAGGGCCGCTGTGTGGCGCTGGTGGAGGACGACGAAGCGGTGCGCGAAGCCACCGTGACCCTGCTGCGCACCTGGGGCTGCGAGGTCTGGGCCGAAGCCGCGGTGGCGCCGCTGCTGGCGCGCCTGCGCGCGGCCGGTGCGCGGCCGCAACGCCTCATCAGCGACTGGCGGCTGGCCGAAGGCGACGGGCTGAGCGCCATCGAGGCCTTGCGCGAGGCCTTCGGCGACAGGCTGCCGGCCCTGCTCATCAGCGGCGAGACCTTGCCGATGAGCGCCAAAGCCTTGCGGGCGCTGCGCGTGCAGCCGGCGCGCAAGCCGCTGCCGGCGGCGGCGCTGCGCGCCTGGTTGAGCGCGCCGTCAGAACCGCATTCAGAACCGCATTGAGGCCAGCCGCGCCTGGCCGGCCATCGCTGCCTCGGCGCGGTTGCGCACGCGCAGGATGCGAAAGATCGTCACCAGATGACCCTTGACCGTCGGCTCGCCCATGCCCAGCTCGCGCGCGATCTCCTTGTTGCTGCGGCCCTTCACCAACTCGGCCAGCACCTCGGCCTGGCGCTGCGTGAGCGCCTCGTCCGGCAGGTCGGTGCCGCGTTGCAGCAGGAAGGGTGGCAGGTAACAGCCGCCGGCCAGCACCAGCTCCAGTGCGCCGAAAAGCACACCCACGTCGGCGCTCTTGGGTAGCCAGCCGGCGGCGCCACCGTCGAGGGCGCGCATGGCCAGCAGCGGGTCGCTGTCGGCCGACATCAGCAGCACCGGCAGCAGCGGCCACTCGGCGCGCAGCTGCTGGAGGGCCTGCAACGGCGCGAGTCCAGGCAGGTGCACGTCGAGCACGACGAGGGCCACGTCGGGCCGGCGTGCCAGCAGTGCCTGCGCGGCGGGCAGGCTGTCGGCTTCGCTCACTTCGCAGCCCTCGCGCTGCGTGCGCAGCAGCTGCGCCATGCCGACTCGAACGACAGGGTGGTCGTCGACGATAAGGAGGTGCAATGGCGCGGTCATGCCGCGCCATCATGCCGTCAAACGTGGGGTCCGGGTCAGGTTCGGTCTGGATTCGGCAACGTGTGCCGCCCCCGCCGCCGAGCGCCCGCCGTGAGGGCGGCCAGCCCGATGCCGAACAGGGCGACGGACGCCGGCTCCGGCACGCTGGCAACGCTGATGGCGCCACCCATGTGCGTCGAGGCGAGCTCCATCAGCGCCGAATCGAGCAGCACGACGTTTCCGAACGACAAACTGCTTTGTCCCACGGCTAGCGCGTGGAACGACAGGTGCACGACGAGGCCGTCGCCACTGACGCCCGGCCCGGGCCCGGCCAGGGTGTTGGCCGTGAATGACACCGTGCCGGCGCTGTTGTCGATGGTGCCGGGCAGGAAGAACGTCGCCCGGCCGCCGGCGGACAGGAAGTCGCCTTCCAGCACCGTGGTGGCCTGCACGATCGCCGGGTCGAAGGCGATGTCGAACTGGAAGGCGTACAGGTCCGGTGCGTCCGCAACGAGCACGTCCAGCGTGAAGGTGTCGCCCACCTGCACGGCAGGCGCGGAGGCAGCGAAGGACAGGGTCGTCGCCGACGCGGGCGCAGCCAGCAGCGCCAGCACCATCCCCCACAGGCAAGTCAGTTTCGTCATCTCTCTCTCCTTGGATCGAATGCAGTTCGTTGACGGCCGCTCAGGGGCAGGTCGTGCCCGCGGCAAGCTTTTGCGCGATGAACGCCAGGTCCCGGATGTCGACCACGCCGTCGCCGTTCACGTCCGCTCTCGCGTCGAATCCGGGCATGCCGGCGCGCTTGCCGAACGCGGTCTTCACCACAGCCTGGTCGCGGCAGTCGATGGCGCCGTCGAAGTTCACATCGCCCGGCAACGCCACGACGGTGAAGGTGGCCGCACCCATGCCCGTGTTGCCGGCGACGTCGGCGGCGATGGCGCTGTAGCGGTGGCTGCCCGGGCCGAAAGAAGACGCCAGGCCGCGAATATCGGCACAGTTGGTCGACGCCACACCGGACTCCTTGTCCATGGCCTCGCACGTGATATCGACGCTCTGCCCCGGCGCGTACGAGCCCAGGTTGCCGCGGTAGACGACGGCGGGGGGTGTCTTGTCGATCTTGACCGTGACGATGTTGCTGCTGTCGCTCTTGTTGCCCGCGACATCGACGGCGTACTTCGAGCCGGAGGACACGGTGCCCTGCTTGCTCAGGACCAGGTCGTCGGGGCAGACCGCGACGCCCGAGCCGCCCGTGTCGGCGCAAGTGAAGCGCACGACCACGTCGCCGGTGTACCAGCCCGCTGCGCCGGGTTGCGTCGTCGCGGCTGCCTTGATGGTCGGCGGCTTCAGGTCGACCCTGACGGGGCTGGTCGTGAAGCTGACGCTGTAGCCACCGCCCGTCAGGGTGTAGCTGAAGCCGTTGGGCGTGTCCTCCGACACGACCGCTCGATTGCCGATGCAGACGACGTCGCACTGGGGCGTGATGACGACCTGCCGGTTGGTCCAGGTACCGGGGGTGTAGGGCCGGCTGTCCGAGGTCACCAGGGTGTAGCCGAAGGTCGGGCGGTTGAAGGTGACGCCTGCGTTCACGCTGGCTACCGCCGTGATGAAGCGCGACCCTGGGAAGTCCGCGCGGATGATGCCGATGCGGCTGCCGGGGAGGTGGAACTGCGGACGCATCACATAGTCCGCGATCAGCGTGTTCATGCCCTCGTAGGAGATGGTGCACAGGCCGAGGGCGCAGGCGGTGCGCGGGAAGTCGGGAAAGGTGAATGCGTCGGCGGTGGCGCCGTCCACCAGCCCGGTCGACAGGCGCGGGGCACCCGTCTCGGCGCTGGAATGGCCGCTGGCGAAGAAATAGGGAAACCCGCCGTCAGAGCCACCACTGCCAACGTAGTAGAGCTGGCTGGTGCCGGTGATATTGGCTGCGTCTGCAAGATGGCTTTTGACGGGCAGCCAGAGCCGGTGATAGAGGTCCAGATTGCTGCGGAGTTTGTCGAACAGCACGGCCGTGTATCCCATCGAAATGATGGGCCGGTAGTAGTGGCGGGTGGACAGCGGACCCATGTATTGGTGGGTCAGCAGGACCTTGCCGCGTGCGTCACACGAGTTCGGATCGGGTTTCGAATTGAGCGGGGGCACCGGGCCCAAGGTCAATGTGGCCGGACCCGGGCAAGTGGCGGGCAGCAGATAGTCCGCATACTTTTGACCTGTGGCCACGCCATCGATGACGGCGGGTTGGTCCAGCAATGCGTCGAGCGCAGGCGCTGGGTCGCATTTGCAGTCGGCCGTCTCCATGACGACGCTCATGATGACCAGTTCCGACGGGTTGCTTTTCAGGAAGGCGACGGTCGGCTGCAGTACGCCGCTCTCGAAAGGCAGGAACATGTCGACACCGCCGTGAAACACCAGCAGCGCGCAGTTCGACGATTGGTAGTACTGGTTGCAGTCTTGAAGCGCAAGGAGGTCGTAGTACTTGAGCCGGATGTCCAGATAACGGATGCCCGAATCCAGCTGCTCCCGGATGGTCATGGTCTGCGTCTGCGCGATGGGGCCGCCTACACCGTGGAAGGTTCCGCTGTCATGCGTACCCGGCAGGGACAGCTCGGTGAGCTTCTTCGTGGCGCCGAGGGTCAGCATCCACTGGGGGTTGTGCGCCGCGGGCCCGGAGTCGTGCCAGTAGGCGCCGTCGTTGTGGGCCAGCGCGGGGGCGGGGCAGCACAGTGCGGCCCCGGCCAGCGCCAGCAGCGCGGCAAGGCGTCGACCGCTACGCGCAATCGAGGAAGTCAGCATGGAAATCTCCCTGTCAACTGGATCGGGCTGGCCGCCCATCCGCCGCGTCACCGGCTTTGGCCCGCTCGCAATCCACTCGTTGCAGGGCAGTCTAGGAAGCGCCACCCGGGTTGCACAGCCGACAGACGGATGGGATGGGGGCATCCGTTTGGATGAGCAGTGCTCCGACAATCCGCGCATGTCTCATGCCGTATCCCTTCTGCGCGCCGCGCGCCTGGCGAGTGCCACCAAGCCGTTCTCGGCTCGCGGCGGCTTCAAGCGCGAGCGCTGCGAAGGCTGCCGGCTGGTCTCCACGCACTGCATGTGCGCCTTGCGCCCGTCGGTGAACACGCGCGCCGCGGTGTGCCTGCTGATGGCCGACATCGAGCCGCTGAAGCCCACCAACACCGGTTGGCTGATCGCGGATACCGTCGCAGACACCTTCGCCTTCGGCTGGTCGCGAACCGAGCCCGACCCCGCGCTCCTGGCCCTGTTGAGCGAGCCGGCCTGGGATCCCTACGTCGTCTTCCCGGGCCAGTACGCCGCGCCGGAGCGTGTGGTGCATACCGTTCGGCCGCACGTCGCGGGCCAGGACGGAGCAGCCAAGCGCCCGCTGTTCATCCTGCTGGACGGCACCTGGTCCGAGGCGCGCAAGATGTTCAGCCGAAGCCCCTACCTGAACTCCATGCCGGTGCTCAGCCTGACGCCCGCCGAGGCCTCGCAATACAGGCTGCGTCGGTCACGTTGCGGCGACCATTTCTGCACCAGCGAGGTGGCCGCGCAGTGCCTGAACCTGGCGGGTGACGAGGCCGCCGGCAAGACGCTTGACGCATACCTGGGCGTCTTCACGCATCACTACCTCCAGGCCAAGAACCAGCTGCCCGTCGTCTGGGAAGGCGCGGCGCATCAGCGTTTGGAAGAGGTGAGGGCTCAGCAGCCAGTGCGCGCCGCCTGACAGCATGTGCGCCATGGCGAAGTGGCGCTGGTGCCGCCATGGGTCCAGCGCCTGCGAGCAGCCCCGTCACGCGCTGGCCGCCATGGGTGCCGCGTCGGGCGCCTGCGCGGGGCTGTCGCGCCGGACGCGGAACCAGGCGGCGTACAGCGCCGGCACGAAGACGAGGGTCAGCGCCGTGGCCACGACAAGGCCGCCCATGATCGAGATGGCCATCGGCCCCCAGAACACGCTGTGGGTCAGCGGGATCATGGCCAGCACCGCGGCGGCGGCCGTCAGCACGACCGGGCGCGAGCGCCGCACCGTGGCGTCGACGATCGCGGCCCACGGCGCAACGCCGCGCGCGATGTCCTGGTCGATCTGGTCGACGAGGATGATGGAGTTGCGCATGATCATCCCGCCCAGCGCAATCACGCCCAGCAGCGCGACGAAGCCGAACGGCGCATTGAAGAGCAGCAGTGCCGGCACCACGCCGATCAGCGCCAGCGGTGCCGTCATGAACACCATGAACAGCCGCGAGAAGCTTTGCAGCTGGATCATCAGCAGCGTCAGCATCACCGCGAACATCGCCGGGAACACCGCGAACAGCGCCTTGTTGGCCTTGTCGCTCTCCTCGATGGCGCCGCCTTCCTCGATGCGGTAACCCGCGGGCAGGCTGTCGATGATGGGCTGCAGCGATGGCCGGATCTGCGCCGTGGCGTAGGGGCCCTGCACGCCGTCGACGACGTCGCTGCGCACGGTCAGCGCCATGTCGCGGTTGCGCCGCCACAGCACCGGCTCCTCGAAACCCGGCTCGACCCGCGCCACCTGGGACAGCGGCACGTTGACGCCGCTGCGCGTGAACAGTTGCAGGTCGCCGAGTTGGCCAATGTTCTTGCGCTCGTCGGGCGTCGCCCGCACGACCACGTCGACGAGTTCCTCGCCGCGGCGGATCTGCGTCACCGGCGCGCCGTCCAGCGTGGTCTGCACCAGGCCCTGGACGTCCGCGCTGGACAGGCCCAGCAGCCGCGCCTTGTCCTGATCGACGTGGACCTGCACCGAGCGGACCTGCTCGTTCCAGTCCAGTTGCGTGTCGCGCACCAGCGGGTTCTGGCGCACCGCGTCGCGCACCCGGTAGGCGATCTCGCGCACCTGCGCCTTGTCCGGGCCGATCACGCGGAACTGCACCGGAAAGCCCACCGGCGGTCCGAACTCCAGACGCGTCACGCGGGCGTTGACGTCGGGCAGGGCTTCATCCTTGGCGAACAGGTCCAGGAGACGGGCGCGCACCCGTTCGCGCTGTTCGGTACCCGCCGTCTTGACGACGATCTGCGCGAACCCCGGGTTCGGCAGCTCCGGCTGAATGGACAGATAGAAGCGCGGCGTGCCGGCGCCGGTGTAGGCGGTGAAGAACTCGATGTCCGGGTCCTTCGCCAGGCGCGCCTCAAGCAGCTTCACTTGGGCGGAGGTGGCGGTGAACGACGCGCCTTCGCGCAGCCGCAGTTCCACCAGCAGCTCGGGCCGCGACGCGGTCGGGAAGAACTGTTGCTGCACCATCAGCATGCCGGCGCCGGCGAGCGCAAAAACCAGCACCGTGATGCCCAGCACCCAGGCCCGGCGCCGCACGGCCCAATCGACGATGCCGCGCAGCCAGCGGTAGACGGGCCGGTCGTAGGGGTCGTGGTGTGTACCGGTCGCAAGGTTCTTCGGCAGCAGCAGCACGCCAAGGTAGGGCGTGAACACCACGGCGACCACCCACGACAGGATCAGCGCCGCCCCGACGACCCAGAAGATGCCGCCCGCATACTGGCCGGCGATCGACTTCGCGAAGCCCACGGGCATGAAGCCGGCGGCCGTGACCAGCGTGCCGGTCAGCATCGGAAACGCGGTGGACGTGTAGGCGTAGGTGGCAGCGCGCATGCGGTCCCAGCCTTCTTCCAGCTTCACCACCATCATTTCCACCGCGATGATGGCGTCGTCGACCAGCAGGCCCAGCGCGATGATCAGCGCGCCCAGCGAGATGCGGTCCAGCGCCCAGCCGGCGGCGTACATGACGGCCGCCACCAGCCCAAGCACCAGCGGCACCGACGCGGCCACCACGATGCCGGTGCGCCAGCCCAGGAACAGGAAGGACACGGCCAGCACGATGGCCAGCGCCTCCAGGAACGAGCGCTCGAACTCCCAGACGGACTCCGCCACCACCCGCGGCTGATCCGCGTACTGCTGGATCTGCACGCCCGCCGGCAGTTCCTGCCGCACCTGCGCCAGCCGCTCGTCGAGCGCGCGCCCGAAGTCCAGCACGTTGCCGTTGGCCTGCATGGTCACGCCGATGGCCAGCACCGGCACGCCGTTGTGGCGGATGGCCATGCTCGGCGGATCCTCAAAGCCGGTGCGCACGGTCGCGATGTCGGCCAGCCGCAGCAGTTGGCCGCCCACCTCCAGCGTCACGTTGGCCACGTCCGCCGCGCTGCGCAGGCCGCCGTCCACCCGCACCTGCACACGGTCGTGGGTGGTGTCGGCCGAGCCGGCCGGGGCCACCAGGTTCTGCCGCGCCAGCGCGTCGAACACGGCGGTCGGGGCGATGCCCATCGCCGCCAGCCGCCGCGTTGAGACTTCAACGAACACGCGCTCGGCCTGCTTGCCCAGCACGTCGATCTTGCCGGCGCCGGCCACACTCTGGATGCGCCGCTTCACGTCTTCGGTGACCGTCAGCAGCTCGGCCATCGACAGCTCGGGCGCACTCACCGCGTAGAGCACGCTGTAGCGGTCGTTGTACTCGTCGTTGAAGAACGGCCCGCGCACGCCTTCGGGGAACTCCTGGCGCACGTCGCCGATCTTCTTGCGCACCTGGTACCAGGCGTTCTCCAGCTCCGCCTTGCTGCTGCCGCCCTTCATCCACAGCGTGATGCCGCCATAGCCCTGGCGCGCGAAGCTGCGCACGTAGTCGAAATGGTCCAGCTCCTGCAGCCGACGCTCGATGCGGTTGAGCACCTCGTCCTGCACCTCCTGCGCGGTGGCGCCGGGCCATACGACGATGGCCGTCATCGTCGGCACGTCGAAGCTGGGGTCCTCCAGGCGGCCCAGGCGGCTGAAGGAGAAGCCGCCGATGATGAGCGTCGCGATGATCAGGAACAGCACCATCGCCCGGTGCGTGACGGCCCATTCGGACGGGTTGAAGCGCTTCACGAGCCGCTCCTGGCGACCGCAGCCGTGCCGGCTTCGGCTGTGCGCTCGACGGCGCGCACGGTGATGCCGGCATCGAGCTTCTGCGCGCCGACGCTGACCACCCGGTTGCCGGCGGCCAGGCCGGTGACGTGCACTCGGGCGTCGTCCATGGCCACCACCTGCACGGGTGTGAACACCAGGCCGGAGCCCTTGGCGTTGAGCACCCAGACCCCAGCGGACGCGCTGGCCTTCACCAGCGCGGTGACCGGCACGGCGGTGGTCGCCGGCCCGGTCGCTTGCCCGGACAGGTTCAGCTGCATGGTGCTGCCCAGTGGCAGCGCGCCGACCTGCGCGCGCGATTCCTGGGCGGCTGCGTAGCGCACGCGGAAGGTCCGGCCCTGCGCACTGGCCAGCGGCGAGAGCTCGCGCAGCACCAGCCTCAGGGGTGACTTGGCGTCCTGCCAGGGCGTGGCCGTGGCGGCGAGCGTGCGCACCCGGCCGACCCACTCCTCGGGCAATTCGGCAACGATCTCGCGTTCGCCTTCGCGGGCCAGCGACAGCACCGGCTGGCCCTCGGCCACCACCTGGCCGCGCTCGAAGCGCAGCGCGGTGACCACGCCGGCATAGGGCGCCACCAGCGTCGCGTAGCCCTCGCGATTGCGTGCCAGGTCGAGCTGGCGGCGCGCCTGCTCAAGCCGGGCGTCGGCTGCGTCGGCACGCGCCTTCTGGCGCTCGTGATCGGCAGCGCCCACCGAGCCGTCGGCCAGCAGGCGGCGCAGGCGCGCTTCGTCGGAGGCGGCCTGCTGCGCATCCACCGACGCGGCCTGGACCTGGTTGGCGGCGGCACTCACCGCCAGTTGGTAGTCGGCCGGGTCCAGCCGCGCCAGCGCCTGGCCGGCCTTCACGGTGTYGCCCACCTCGACGAGCCTGTCCACCACCTTGCCGCCGGTGCGAAAACCCAGCTCCGTCTCGACACGGGCGCGGACCACGGCGGTGAAGCTGCGCGTTTGCGCCGACGCGGCGGGGCTGACGGGGGTCACGAAGACCGGCTTGACGGCGGCGACCGGCGCGGGCGGGCCGCTGCAGGCGGCCAGGGCCAGGAGGGAGATGGCAAAGAAAATTCTGTTCACTGGAATGCCCTCTCGGCAAAGGAAGTCATGGCACTGCCGGCACGGGTCGGCTCGAGACCGCCACCCAGGGCCTTGTAGAGCTGCACGTCGGCCAGCACCTGCTGCAGGCGGCTGTCCGCCAGGGTGAGCTCGCTGGACAACACCGAGCGCTGCACGTCGAGCAGCACCAGCAGGTCGATCTGCCCTTCGCGCTGCAGCGATTGCGCGCGCTGCAGCGAGCGGCGGCGATGTTCGACCGTGCTGGCCAGCGCTGCGGCGCGCTCGGCCTCCTGGGTGCGCACGAGCAGGCTGTCCTCGACCTCCTGCACGGCGACCAGCACCGCCTTCTGCCACACCAGCAGCGCCTCGTCGGCCCGCGCCGACTGCGCGCGGATGCCCGCGTCGATGCGGCCGGCGTTGAAGACCGGCATGGCAAAGGCCAGCGCCACGTTCGAGAAATGCACCGGCGCGAGATCGAGTGCATTCAGCCGCAGGTCCTCGCGACCGAACAAGGCACTCAGAAAGAGCTTGGGCCAGTACTGGGCTCGCGCCTCGGCGCCGCGCAGCGTCTCGGCCGCGACGCGCGACTCGGCAGCGATCAGGTCGGGCCGGCGCCGCAGCAATTCGCTGGGCTGGCCGGTGCCGATCTCGCGCGCAGCAGGCCAGGCAAAGCCTGCGTTCTCGTCAACAACGCGTGCCGACGGGTTGCGACCCAGCAGCACGGCCAGCCGCGTCTGCGAGGTGCCCGCCAGCGTTCGCAACGGCGGCACTTGCGCGTCGAGCGCCCCGGCTTCGGCGCGCGCGCGATCCAGGTCGAAAGCACTGGCCTCGCCTTCGCGCAGGCGGCTGGCGACGCGGGTCGCCGTTTCGCGCTGGGCCGCCGCGAGAGCCTGCACGATGCGCAGACGCTCCTCGGCGCTGCGCAGCACGAAGTACTGCCGCGCCACTTCGCTGGCCACCAGCAGCCGTGCGCCTTGTACACCGGCCGCTGCTGCGGCTGCATCAGCCTGCGCAGCGTCGCGTGCCGCACGCACGCCGCCGGCGAGATCGATCTCCCAGGCCACGTCGACACCGGCGCGCAACGCACGCGTGTCGGGCATGCCTTGCTTGACGGGGTCGGGCAGCCCGCTGTCGCTGCGCGAGGCCGAGGCCTGTACGCCCACCGTGGGCCACAGGCGAGAGGCCGCGGCATCGCGGCCGGCGCGAGCCTGGCCAACGCGTTGCAGCGCGACCGCCACGTCCTGGTTGGCAGACAAGGACGCTTCGATCAGCGCCGTCAGCACCGGATCGCCGTAGCCGGCCCACCAGGCGCCATCGGAGACCTGGCCGGCCACAGCCGACCCGACCTGCGCGAATGCCGCGGACAGCGGCACTGAGGGCGCCGGCGGCTGCCTGGGCGGTGCCGAGCAGGCCGACAGGATCGTCAGCGCCGCGGCGGCCGAGATGAGGCGGGTCGGTCGGGCGCCGGGGTGGCGATTGCGATTCGGGGCGGGCTGTGTGAAAGGCTTCATATACTGGACTCTCTAGTCCAGTAAGTTTAATGGCATATATTGGACTGTCAAGTACAGAAAGCCGCGAATGCCCGAAAACGAGAAGCCAGTCGAGTCCCCACCGCGTCGCGGCCGGCCGCGCGACCCCGAGCGCTTGCGGCGCATCGTGGAAGCGGCGCACAGCCACTTCAATGCGCACGGTCTGGAGCGGGCCAGCGTCGATGCCATCGCCGCCGAAGCCGGCGTCTCGAAGATGACCATCTACAGCCACTTCGTTTCGAAGGAAGGCCTGTTCGAGGCAGTGATTCGCGATCGCACCGACCGCGTGATGGGGGGGGTCGCTGGCGTCGAAGCGCTGGACCCGACGCAGCCGCAGAAGGCGCTGCTGGCCGTCGGAGAGCAGTTCCTGGCGCTGGCGCGCGAGGAGGACGTGCTGGGCAAGTTCCGCTCGATCTATGGCGCCGCCGCGGTGCAGCGCGAGGCCTGCCTGGCCTTTTACAGGCAGGGGGCCGACCGGCTGATCGGCGACCTGGCGGCCTATCTGCGCCGCGCCGATGCGCAGGGCGCGCTGAACATCCGGCACCCGCGCCAGGCGGCGGACCTGTTCCTGTCCATGTTCCTTGGCGACGGCCACATCCGCGGSYTGYTGATGCTCGACATGCCCGACGCGCGCGAAGACAGGGCACTGCTGCGCGAGGCGGTGCGGGTGTTCATGGCGGCCTACGCGAAAGCGCCTTGACGCCACGGCCCGACCGCGGACTTCGCGACTGGTAGAGCCGGTTCACGGCACCCCCTCAAACCCGGGCGCGCTGCATCGCGAGAACCTGCCCAGCGGCTCTCTGGCGCTTTTCAAGGTGAGGCGGAGAGCGGCGTGGCAACGCCGCGTCCTCGCTACGGATAGATGATGTGAATCTGAGCCAGGGCCCTGTCAACACCTTCGCGCCTGACCTTGACGTTGTACTCGTACTTCTTCTTCGTCGTTCCACCCGCGCCGAGGTTAAGTAGCACCTGACCCCAGGTTCCCGGTGCCGGCGCATCAAAGAAGGGATGGTGCGATCGTCCATTTCCATGGCGGCCGGCGGGTGAAGTTCAACGGGCAAGCCAGATCGTCAGCTCGATGGAGTTCTGACGCGAAGGGCCCGCTTCCGGCGGGAGAAGCCGACCAACGAGGTCAGCTCACGGCCATCTGCTGACTTTCGCTGCCTTCGCGCGAGCACCCGCTTGAGGCTGGAAGCGGTCTTCCATCAAAGAAAACAGGAGCGATTGCCCAAATCGACGCCGTTATCTACGGTGAGGTGGATCTTTCGCTGGCGCGTGCGACTTGGCCTTTGCTTCAAGCATCCCCTTTTCGTTGGCTCTCGCCATAGCGCTGAACCCGAAAACCACTAGGCACAACAGCCCACAGATCGGCAAGGAAGCGACCACGAACCAAGGCGCAACGTTCCAGTAGTCTCTAGAGCCGTCCGAGTTCAAGACTACATAGCCCCAGGCCACGGCCTCTGGGGATAGCGCGAACAACGTCTTAACGGTCAGACTATCGTGCTGCCCTTCCGGCCGGGTGGGCTGCGATGCCAGGGCGAGCGCTATGACGGGAACTAACATTCCAATGCAGAACCACGCCAGCGGAGACCGCTGGCGGCGGAACGCAACAAGCCCTGTAACAAGCGCGAGGACTGTCCAAACTGACAGAAAGACGATGTCTGATAAGGCGGGGTTCATCTTTTCGAAGGCTCAAGCCTTTGGTAAGGCGTGATCGCCTGTTCAGGTTTAGCTGGTGCTCTTCCCGCCGAACATCGTAAGACCCATGTCCGCTCCCGCTGCACCACCGACCCTCCGATTGGCGCGGCGAAGGTCTGCAATGGGTCGAAAGCCGCTATTCAGCAGGCCTCGACGCGACGAGCCGCAATCAGCTCGAAACCGACAGTCACGCCCCTCGAGCGAGCGCCGCGTGACCGCCAACCGCATTGCCTCGCCAGGCCGACCTAACATGGCTACATGCTGACCCGACCCCGCTACGTTCTCGCCGTGCCAGATCGCGCGCGCTCGGCGGCGGTATGAAGCAGGCCTGGGCCGCGTTGGGGGCTCGCGGTGGCGAGGCTCTGCAGACCGAGCTGCTGGCCCGTTATGCGGAGCCGCATCGCGGCTATCACACGCAGCAGCATCTGGACGAGTGCCTGGCGCTGTTCGACGAGTTTGCGCATCTCGCCGAGCGGCCCGCCGAAATCGAGATCGCGCTGTGGTTCCACGACGCGATCTACGACGTGCATCGCCATGACAACGAGGCTCAGAGCGCCGACTGGGCACGGGCCGCGCTGCTTGACGCGGGCGCGGCGGCCGACGTGGCCGACAGCGTCGCGGCCCTGGTGCTGGCCACGCGCCACAGCGCTGCGCCGCAGACACCGGACGAGCAGCTGCTCGTCGACATCGATCTCGCCATCCTGGGCGCGGCGCCAGAGCGCTTTGCCGAGTACGAGGCGCAGATCCGCCGCGAATACGCCCATGTGCCGGCGGCCGTCTTCAATGAAAAGCGCGGTGCCATCCTGGCCGGCTTTCTGGCGCGGCCCGCGCTCTACGGCACGCCGGCCCTGCGCGAGCGTTTCGAGGTGCAGGCACGTGCCAATCTGCAAACCGCGCTCAGCGGCTTGGCACAGCCGACCCCGCCTTGAACTCGCTGCGGCCCGAAGGCTTTAGCAGCAGATAGAGCAGCGGCCCGAAGGACCCGGCCGCCAGCGTGATCAGCGCGAACGGCCAGACCGTGCGGCCGGTCTGCCGCGCGTCGCGCCAGATGAAGCCCAGCGCGATCCACGACATGATCACCAGGTCCGCCAGCACCTGCCAGGCACCGAGGCTGCTCATGCCGGCCTGCCAGATGCCGAGGTAGCCGACCTGCCACATCACATAGGTCGAGAAGGCACCGAAGGCGGCGAGGGCAAGGATCAGGACGGTTCTCATGACGATCTCCTTTGGGGGGTGGTTGATGGCCTCATGCTCGCCAGTCGCGTGCATCGCCGCAATGACCTGGGAGGTCATCGCGGCAGCGCGATGCATGGCCTATGGTCCGGCCTCATGAAGCTGTTCGTGCCCCTCGCGCTGGCCCTCGTCGCCCTGCTGCATGCGCTGCCGCTGGCCGGCGTGCTCGGCGCCACCAAGCTGTCAGCGCTCTACGGCGTCGATGCCCGCGACCCCGCGCTGGAGCTGCTGCTGCGCCACCGCGCCGTGCTCTTTGGCCTGCTCGCGGCCCTTCTCGCCTGGGCCGCCTGGCAGCCGGCGCTGCGCGGCCTCGGGCTCGTCGCGGGCCTCGTCAGCGTCGCGTCCTTCCTGCTGCTGGCCTTGCAGGCCGGTCCGCTATCGTCGGCCCTGGCCACCGTCTTCAAGCTGGACGTGCTTGCCTTGATCCTGCTGCTCGCCGCCGGCATCGTCCATTTGCTACCCACGCCATCGCCATGACCGCCACCCTCGCCACCCTGCGCAAGTCGCGCCGCGTCAGCCAGCTGGAGCTCTCGCTGCGCGCCGGCGTCTCGCAACGCCATCTCAGCTGCATCGAGACGGGCCGTGCGCGCGCCGGCCGCGAGACGCTGATCGCGCTGCTCGATTCCCTCGGCGCGACGCTTCAGGAGCGCAACCAGGCCCTGCTGGCCGCCGGCTACGCGCCCGCACACACGGAGCGCGCGCTGGACGCACCCGAGATGGCGCCGGTGCGCGCCGCGCTGGAGCAGCTGATCCACGCCAACGGCGCGGCGCCGGCCCTGGTGCTGGACGGCGAATACAACGTCGTCATGGCCAACGAGGGCCTGGCGCGGTTGATGACACTGCTGGGCTTGCCGGGCCAGGCGATGCTCGGCCAGCCGCTGAATCTGCTGCGCGCCGTCTTTGCGCCCGGCGGGCTGCGCTCGCTGTGTGTTGACGAGGCCTGGCTGTGCGGCGAGATGTGGGCCCGCGCCTGCCGCGAGGCCGAGCACCTGCCGCGGCTGCGCGCGCTGCTGGACGAGCTGCGCCCGACGCTGCAGCCCTGGGCCGCCGTCGAGACCGGCAACCTGCCGGTATTGGCCTTTCGCTTGCGTGCGGCGGACGGCCAGGTGCTGAGCTTCTTCTCCACCATCACCAGCTTCGGCACGCCGCTGGACATCACGCTGGCGTCGCTGAAGGTGGAGCACCTCTTTCCCAGCGATGAGGCGACGCGTTTGGCCCTGGCGGAGGGCTAGGCCGGCCGATCTTGGGTCTTGGGAACTCTGACCCGAACAGCGCAACGCTCTGACAAAGAGCGCCGAGCAAGTCTGGCGCCGCAGAGCGGCCAGCGCCGCGCCCGTCACCAGTTGTGAGGATGCGGCTGCGATGCGGCCGCTGCATCCTTTCGGCCTGAGAAATCCCACCCACCGACACTGCATGCGCCGTACCCGAAGCTCGCGCCCATTCCGAGCCTGGCGCACCACGGCCACCGCGTTGCTTGCGATGACGCTCGCGGGGGTACTGGCGCCTGAGTGCGCCAGCGCTCAGCCCGCCAGCGCCGTGCAACCCTTCAGCGGGCGCTACGAAGGGCGGCAGAAGGTGGCCTTCCTGACGGCCACCGCTCTGGCCAGCATCGAGTTGCGGCGTTCGTCGCGCTTCATCGTCTACACGATGCGCACCACGGTGAGCGTCGCTTTCGTCGAACGCCGCTTCCAGGAATGCAGCGTGATTCGCATCGAGGGTGAACGGCTGCTGCCGATGGAATACGTGCACCGCGATGAGTCCAGCCCGGAGCACAACGTCCACACGCGTTTCGACTGGGTGGCCGGCTTGGCGAAGACGACGCTGGGCGGCAAGCCGAGCCCCCAGGCTGTGTCGCTGGATGGGCCGACCTGGGATCCGATGTCCTACCAGGTGGCGCTGATTGCGCTGGCTTCCAGGCATCAGCCGGGCGACCATGACCGTTTCCGGGTGATTGAGCGAGGGGTATTGAAGGAGCACGAGGCCACGTTCGAAGGGCCGGTGGCCGCGACGGACGCCGGCCCGCTGCAGTACGGCATTGCAAGCCGAAAGAGCAAGGGCCTGATCGCGCTGCGGCTGCTGCCGAGTGAATCTTGGCGGCCGGCGCGCGTGACGTTGGACGAAGTGACGATAACGCTCATGCCAACGCCGGTGCCTGCGCCGACGGTCCTGCCCGAGGAGGGCGTACCGTCGTGCGAGAACGGGCGCGCATCGTGAGCGGAGCCGCCAAGCCTGCGCAGGCTGCGGCGGGCACCTGGCGGAGCTTCGTTGGTTATCTTGCCTGCTGCAACGGTGCCGTGATGCCGCTGCTGGCCGTGCTCGCCATCGTCGCGCTGCTGGGCGCCATGGACGCGCTGGTCGAGCTGAATCGCGTCGCGGTGCCCAAGCCTGATTTCAAGGCCCTGCTGCTGCCGGGCTACCCCGCCAAGACGCCGCTGGCCGAAGCGGCGCTGGTGGTCAACGCGGCATTGTGGTGGCTGTGCCTGAGCTTCCTGCAATGGCTGGCCGCGTTGGTGGTGATCGGCGTGTGCGGCCTGGAACTGGACCGCGCGGTGCGCCACAGGCGGCGGCTTGGGCACGCGGCCTGGGTGGTGTTCCTCGGCGTATTGACGCTGATAGGCAGCGCGCTCTACCACTACACGGTCGATCTCGGTGTTTCGCTGCTGGCCTTCGGTCCCATGGTGGACAACCTCGCGGCGATCTCGCCCCGCTTCCGGTTCCTGGGCAGTTGCAACGCCGCGATGGCCTTCGTCGCCAGTTCGGCCTTGCTGTGTGCGTTCTCGCTGCTGCTGATCCCCGGCGCGCATGGCAATCACCGGATGCTGCAGATGCGCGCGATCACCCGGCTGCTGTATTGCGGTGCGGCGCTCATGCTGATCTGGATCTCCTGCCTCACGGCCATGTACCGGCTGTGCGCGGCGCTGATGATCAAGGAAGCGCGCGAGCCCGCACTGGCGCTGGCGCCCACGGTCAGCCTGATGGGTGGGCTGATGCTCAGCCTGGTACTGGCAGCGGCCTTCCTGTCCGCCGCCGCGTGGCTGCAGCGATGCCATGAGCGTGAGCCCCGGGGCAACACGCCGGAGGGCCCAGCCGGCGAGGATGCCAGCCCCCAGGGGCTCCTGCTGGCGCATTGGCCCAAGGCGATCGCGCTGTTGATGCCGCTGCTGCCGGGTGCGGCGGATTCCGTATTGCAGGCCTTGGTGAAGGCGCCATGAGGCCCGAAGGCCTTGAGCCATGGCCGCTCCCGCGGCAGGAAGCTTGCAAAACCCAGGGCGCGCATTTCAATCCGCCTTGAGGCGGCCAACCGTGCCCCGTGGCTACGACCCCACGAACACGACCTTGCCGACGATGTGATCGGCCGGCAGGAAGCCCCACATCCGGCTGTCACGGCTGTTGTCGCGGTGGTCGCCGAGGGTGAAGAAGTGACCGGGCGGCACTTCGCAGGCCATCTCGTCAACGGTGTAGCTGCATTTCTCGGAGAAGGCGAACTTCGAGTCGGGCCGCAGGAAGAAGGGCTGCTCGCCGATCAGCACGGCGTGCTCGCTGCCGGGCAGGGTCTCGACAAATTGGGGGATGGTTCGCCTGGATTCGGCGTCGAAGTAGGTCCCAGCGGGCCGCAGCGGCACGGCCGCGTCGTTGATGAACAACTGCTTGCCGCGGTAGGCGATCCTGTCACCGGGCAAGCCAACGAGGCGCTTGACGAAGACGACGGATCGGTCCTCGGGGAACTCGAAGACGATCAAGTCACCTCGGGCCAGCGGCGAAGAGAGGGTCGTGCGAAGGAAGGTCTTGCCGAAGGTCCCGTAGTTGCCATAACCCCATCTCTTGACGATGAGGTTGGCGCCGGCCGGGATGGTCGGCAGCATGGACGACGAAGGGGCGCGAAAGGGCTCGAAGAAGAAGGCCCTGAAGACCAGCACCGCCGTGATGACGCAAGCGACGACGCCCAGGATGCCGTACCAGCGGCTGTAGCCGGGGCGTGGCTTCGCGTCGGGGTAGTGCTTGGCGCGCCGGTACGCATGCGACGCACCCGCGATCATGAGCACCAGTGCCGCGGCATTGACTGGCAGCTTCCATGCCTGCGACAGGAAGCCGAGAACTCCCACCACGATGCTGAGAGCGAAATAGGCCAGGGCCGCCCTGGCGTGTGCGGCATAGAGCAGGCCGACCGGCGGCGACAGGAGACCGAGAACCGCTGCAATCCACTTCTTGGGTTTGTTGTTGGGCATGGGCGTCGAGATGGGTGGCGATAGGGCCTGCATGTGCGTGGCGGCGCATGATGCCAGCGTGCTTGAGCCGGCTGGGCGCGGCACCGTCCCCGGGGGACTTTGGGTTGCGAGTTGCCCGCCAGGCGGCAATCTGCCACACGCCGTGCAACGGCGCGCCCGGCGCGGACCGGTCCGTTGCCTAGGATGCACGGTTGGGTCGTTCGGGCTGCTGCCACGCAAGCCTCGCTGACCCTGCCGCGGCACGGTGCCGCGCGATGCAGACGCTTTCTTTGATGAAACTTCCCACCGTCGTGGCGACGGACGCTGTCGTCCGGTCCATTGAACTGGCCCAGGTCCAGGCCTCCCGCAGGGTCGCCCTGGGCTCGCAGCCCCTGATCAGCCAGATGCCCTTGCAACAGGCGATCACCGTGACCAGCCTCGGGGGACAGTCCACGCGCGCCGTCTTTGGCGTCGTGGGCGTGGCCCGCTACGAGGCGGTCGGCAAGCTTTAGCGCCCGGCCCGCCCCAGGCTGTCGACAAAGGCCGCGCAGGCCCGGCTCGCATCGGGATGGCTGCGCCAGCTTTGCGCGAAAGCGCGCAGGGCCGCGCGCACCTCGCGCGGCATGGTGCCGTCCAGCGGGTCGTCGGCGACGGCGCACAGGTGGCCGGCGTAGAGCGTGCGCGCCTCGGCGTCGCAGTCGAGCAATTCCATCACCGCGCTGGCCAGGGTCTGGAACTGCTCGGGCGACAACTCGGAAGTCCCTCTCGACTCGCCTGCGCGGGGCCAGGCGGCCAGGCACAGGTATTCGATGGGGCCCAGACTGCGCCGCTGCACGCCCGCCTGATGCGCACCCCAGGCCGCGCGCGAACCGCTGGGCAGGCGGCCCTGGCAGAGGGACTGGGCCAGGGTCTGGGCCACGGCGGCACGGGCGGCATATTCGCCGCGCAGATTGACTTCGGCCAGCACGCGCAAAAAGGCCGGATAGAGCTGGTCGCCCAGGCCGGTGCAGACGGTCTCCATCAGCGCGATGGCCCCTTCCTGGCGGGGGCCGAGGTCGAGGCAGCCACCAATGAGCGCCTGGGCGGCCTCGGCCCAGCGCGGCTGGGCCAGCAGTTCAGGCAACGAGGGCGGCGAGCACGCGCTCCGCGTGCTGCTGGACTGAAAGCCCGCGCTGGTCGACGGCCACGTCGGCACGCAGCGTGGCGGCGCCGCCGGCGCCCAGCCCGTCCAGCCAAGCCGGTTCACCGGCACGCGGCGCCGCCGCAGGGGCATTCAGCGGGCGGAGGGACGCGGTGGAAAACAGCGAGGCGGAGGAGGAAAGCGGGGCGCCGATCATGGCTGTGGCGGAGGTGGGTGGCAGTTGAGGGTCAGCTTAGCGAAGCTCATCCGCCAAGGCGACTGCGGCTGCCCCTAATTCGTGGGTCTGGGCATTTTGACGACGAGCGCTCAGCCCGGCTTGCAGGTTGAAAACACCGCCGGCGAGGTGTTGAACCACGACAGGCGCCACCCCTGGGCAGTCCAGCGCGCCTCGAAGGCGCCGGTGCTCACGCGGTTGTCGGCCACCCTGGACAGCGGTGGCTTGTCCAGTTGCGGCGTGTCGATGGCTTTCAGCATCTTGCCGATGTCGGTGCCGGACTCCGTCGTGACGATGCCGGGGATGCAGGTCGCGGCATTGCGGATGACGGACGCGGGTGCCTTGACGGTGCCGGAGTCCGGGGAGAACTCCAGCTGGGGCAACGACAGGCGTTGCAGCAGCTCGCCGTCACGCCTGGCAATGGCCTCGCGCAGCTGGCGCCAGAACAGCACGAAGGCCGCGTCACGGTCCACGCCGGCCTTGCAGGCCTTGCCTTGGGTGGACAGCGCGATGGCCGCCGGCAGCGCGATCGTGCCGCAGCCGGCGGGCTGCAGGGCCAGCGTGTAGCCCTCGTTGCCCACGCGCTTCACGATCGCCTGGTAGCGCTTGTTGCCTTCGACCTCGTCGGTCCAGGCAAATCGCACCGATCCGTCGGGCTGCGCGACGCCGGCGCCCTGCGACTGCACGCTGCATTCATGCGTGCCGGAGGTGGCATACACGCCCGCCCCCAGCAACGCGCCGCTGGCTTCGTAGCTGATGTTGGCGGTGAGGTTGTCGCTGGGGTGGCACACCAACTGCGTGGGCAGCGGGTCTTTGGTGACCTGGGCCTGCGCGTGGAACACGGCAAGCAGCGAGGCGATCAAGGGCAGCAGGGAGCGGGCCATCGGTCCAATGCAAAAGGGATGGCGGGCCAGTATCCCGGCCCGCACCGCCGTGCGTGCAACCCAACCGTGGGATGGACGGCCGCGCTCAAGGCGCCCTGCGCACGCCAATGGCTTCGGACAGCGAGCGTACCTTCTCGTTGACGCCGTCGGGGTTGCCGGGCCCGTTGCCCTGGTTGCCGCCGACCACCTTCACGCGGCCGTCGGCCAGCACGGCCTCGACGATGGCGACGTGGCCCTGCGCCGGGTTGTTGCCGCGCGGGAAGACGATGACGTCGCCAGGCTTCACATGCGCCGCGTCCTTGGGCACGGACGTGCCCCAGTTCAGCCAGCTGCGCGCGGCGGCGCTGTTGGTGCCTGGCACGCCGGCCTGCTTCATCGTCCAGTTGACGAAGGAAGAGCACCACGAGGTCTCGTCGTTCCTGGCCTTCAAGGACGTGGCCTGGTGGTACTCCAGCACGCGCGGGTTGTCGCGCCCGCCGCTGATCTCCTTGGTGCCGATCTCGCTGCGCGCAACATCCAGGATGCGCGCGGCCTTGCCGGTCCCCGAAGCTGAAGCCGGCACCGCGGCGGCCGGGGTCGGCGCGGTGGCGGTGCCGTTGAGCAAGCCCTGACGGTTCAGCGCGCTGTCGACCGCGTCGGTGCGGCGCTTCTGGTCGGCGCGGATGACGGCCTGCACCTGGGCTTCGGTCGCCGTGCCGTGCACCTGCCGGTTGGCGATGTTGACGAAGCCGCTGCCTGCCTGGCCCCCGCCGCTGAGCCGGAAGCGCTGTCCGGTGGAGGCGTCGACATAGCTGTTGACGCGCAGGTTGGTGATGTGCGCCGCGTCGATGGGCTGGCCGCGCAGCGTGCCGAGCTGGTTCAGGAAGCGGCCGGCGGCGCTGGGCGACTGGTTGTACAGGTCCAGGTAGGCCGAGGTCAGGCGCGCGTTGTTCGGGTCCAGCCCGGCGCGGCGCGCGGCCGCCTCGTAGGCCGGCAGCTGGCCCTGCAGCGTCGTCAGCTGGCGGCGGTCGGCATCGGCGGGGCTGGAGGCCGTATGCTGGTAGGAGAAAGAGCCGCGGTTGTGCACCGCGTTGCCCGGGTCGGTGTGGCCGCCATAGGCCGCGGTGAAGCCGCCGTCGGGGCGGCGCGTGCCTTCGGCATTGCCGATGACGATGGCGGCCAGCGCGTTCGAGCCCAGCGACGGGTCGGTGAAGCGCTGCAGGTTCAGCGTCGGCTCGTTGCGCGTGCCGTCGGTGCGCGCCAGCGCGGGCTCGGCGATCTGGCGCTGCGTCACATCGCGCTTCCCGGTGGGGTCGGCGTTGAGCGCCCGGGTCATGCCCAGTTCCACGGTGGACTGTGCCGAGCCGCTGGCGATGGCGGCCTTGCCGATGTCGCTGCGGTAGCGAGGGTCCGTCATGTAGACCGGCAGCAGCGTGTCGTGCACCAGGCCGACGGAGCCGACGACAGGCAGGCCGTCCACCAGATGGCCCACCGACGGCAGGTTCAGCGTGTCGCCGACGTGGATCAGGTCGGCGTTGCGCACCTGCGGGTTCGCGCCCACCAGCGCCTGCAGCGTCAGGCCGTGGTCGGCCGCGATGTGCTGCATCGTGTCACCGCGCTGGACGGTGTAGTGCGTCGCCGGGATCGTCAGGTGGCTGCCCGGGTAGATGACGTCCGGGTTGCGCACCTGCGGGTTGGCGTCCAGCAGCGCCTGCACCGACACGCCGTTGGATTTGGCGATGCGGCTCAGGCTGTCACCGTGCTGCACCTCGTAGCTGCGGCCGGCGGGCGGCGGCGTGTCGTTCACGGCCGGGGAGGCCGACGTGGTTCGGGTAACGATGCTCATGGGGTGCCCTTGGCGTTGTCCTGATGGGGCGATGAGCGCATCGCGCATCGCGTCGGTCAGCCCATTTCAGACCAGCGCCGCGGACCGGGCAATTGCGGGCGCTGCTGTTTCAGAACGTACGGCCGGGCGCGCTCTAGGGTTGGCCGCAATCCTCAGGCGAACAGGCGCTTCAGCAGGTCCGTCACCACGCTGGGCCGGGCCAGCAGCTCGTCGTTCATCAGCGCCACCAGGCTGCCCAGCTGCAGCAGCAGCACCAGGTGGCCCACCACGGCCTTGATGGACATGGACAGGCTGAACACATTGAGCTGCTGGGCATAGCGGTTGATCAGGCCCAGCACGCCGTCCACCAGGTAGAGCAGCACGAGCGACGGTGCAGCGACCATCAGGGCCAGGCGCAGCATGCGGCCGAACTCCGCCTCGAAGGCCAGCATGCCCGCTGGCAGCAGCTGCCAGGCGCCATGGACGGGCCACAGCGCGAAGCTGTCCAGCAGCAGCGCGGCGAACAGCATGAAGCCACCCGAGGCCATGAAGACCCAGCTTGCCAGGCGCGCCAGGAAGGCACCGGTCAGCGAGGTCTGATGGCCGGACAACGGGTCCAGCACCTGGGCCTGGGACGAACCCACCTTGGTGTCGATGAGCTGGCCGGCCATCTCGAAGGACCACATCAACCCGGCGAACAAAAAGCCCATCGCCGCCCCCAGCATGGCCTCGCGGCCGTAGAGCATCGCCCACTGCCAGCCGCTCAGCTGCAGCGGCTTGATCTCCTGCACCAGCAGGCCCAGCAGGCCCAGGGCGACGAAGAGCGAGTTGCGGATCAGCGCCGGGATCAGGTCCTGGGTGAACAGCGGCACCAGCAGGAAGGCCACCGCCACGCGCATGGTGGACAGGCCCAGTAGCAGGACGGCATCGGTGGGATGCCCGATCCAGAACTCCAGCATCAGCGGTTGATCTTGACCAGGCCAGGGAACTCGCTGAACACCTTGTCGCCGAGCCGGTAGAGGCTGCCGCCCAGCAGCGAGGCGGTGATGAAGATGGTGACGACGATGGCGAAGAACTTGGCGACGTACTGCACCGTCTGCTCCTGCAGCTGCGTGGCCGCCTGGATGAAGGCGATCAGCAGCCCGACGATGGCGGCCACGAGGATAGGCGGCGCCGACAACAGCAGCACCAGCCACAGCGCCTGCTGGGTGAGTTGGATGACTTCGCTGTTCATGTTTGATAAGTGAGAACCAAGCCATGGGTCAGCTTGACCCAGCCATCGATCAGCACAAAGAGCAGCAGCTTGAAGGGCAGCGACACCGTCGTGGGCGACAGCATCTGCATGCCCATGGCCATCAGGATGTTGGAGATGACGAGGTCGATGACGAGGAAGGGCAGGAAGATCAGGAAGCCGATCTCGAAGGCCACCGTCAGCTCGCTGACCGTGAAGGCCGGCACGATGACGAGGAAGTCGCGCTCGCTCAAGGCCTGAGCCTGCTCAGGCTTGAGGCTGCGCTGCGCGGTCTTCAGGAAGAAGGCACGCTCCAGCGGCCGGCTGTGCTTGATCAGGAACTCGCGCAGCGGCTCCTTGGCGACGTCGGCCGCGGCCACCATCTGGCTGGTCGACGCCGAGCCGGCCTTGGTGGCCGGCATGGCGCTCAGGCTTTCCTGCATCTCCACGCCCACCGGGTACATGACGTAGATGCTCAGCACCAGGGCCAGGCCGTTCATGACGACGTTGGGCGGCACTTGCTGCAGGCCCATGGCATTGCGCAGCAGGCTCAGCACGACGACGAGCTTGGTGAAGGACGTGATCATCACCGCCACGAAGGGCGCCAGCGCCAGCAGGATGACGGTGATGAGGGCCGAGGCCGGCGTGAAAGTGCTGAGGTCCATCGGCTAGACCGCCTCGATGCGCAAGGCCTGGCCCGTGCCCCACGGCACGAGGCGTCCGCGGGCACGCGGCACGTCTGGGCGGGTGGCATCGATGAGCTGGCATTGAATCGGCGCCGCAGGCGGCGGCCCGTTCCAGCCCATCACGACCTCCAGCGGCAGTGGCTGTTCCCAGCGCGCCACCAGCTGCCACGGCGCTTCACCCGTGGGCTCAGCCCGTGCGCGCAGCTGGCGAGAGGCCGGCGCTTCCAGCAACAGCAGTCCGCCCGGCTCCAGCGCGGCCAGTTCCTCGTCGCCCAGCCGCCACTGCGCCAGCACGCATTCGGCCGCGGTTGCGTGCCATTGCAGGCCGGGCACTTCGGGTGCTTCGCCCAGCGCGCGCAACGCCGTCCAGGGCAGCGACAGCTGCGCCTGCACCTCGGCGCCCCGCCAGCTGGCCTGGGCACCGCTCACGCTGATGGCGCCCGACTGCGCCACCCATTGCCAATCCGCGGCAGACACGAGGCCCGCGGCCGCCAGGGCGTCCAGCAGTTCGCCCGCCAGATCCAGCACGACGGCGGCCTCTGCGGCGCAGGACACCAGATCGCCCGTCTCGAAATCATCGGCGCTGATGCACAGCCGCGCCTGGCCGCACAGGTAGTGCCAGCTCGACGCCTGCGTCAGTGCTTGGGGAATGAAGCTCATGCTCGGCGACTCACCATGATGCGGGTCAGCTCGGTGACCGACTTCGCCTTCATCTTGCGCATGCCGCGCGAGCGGTACAGCTCCACGCTCTTCAGCGACAGCTTGATCTCGTCGGCGATGTTCTTGTTCATCAGGCCCTTGACGACGAGGGACAGCACCTGGCGCTCGCGCGGCGACAGCGTCTGAGAGCGGCGCTCGAACTCCTCGCGCGAGCCTTCCACTTCGGTGTCGATGCCGCTGTCCACATCGGTCGGCGCAAAGGCACGGTCCAGGGCCGCGCTGAGGGCGACGTCGTCCAGCGGCTTTTCCAGCAGCGAGACGGCACCGCGCTTTTGCATCGCGGCCACGGCCAGCGGCACGTCGGCATGGCCGCTCATGTAGATGACGGGCAGGTGGATGCCGCGCTCGCGCAATGCGTCGTGCAGGTCCAGCCCCGACAGCTCGGGCATGCGCACGTCCAGCATCAGGCAGGTGGACTCGGGCCAGGTCGTGCCCACGGCCACGCGGGCCAGGGACTGCAGCGCATCGCGCGGGTCGCCCCAGTCGCGCACCTGGCAGCCGAAGCCTTCGAGCCAGAAACGCAGCGAGTCGCGGAACTCGTGGTTGTCATCCACCACGTAGATTTGCCGAGGGGTCATGTCGTCCTCTCCAGAGTGGGTGGGGTCGCCGCCGCCGTCACCGGCAGAGCGAAGTGAAAGCAGCAGCCGCCGGCGTCGCGGCGCGTGAACCAGAGCCGGCCCTGGTGCATCTCGATCAGCGAGCGGCAGATGGACAGCCCCAGGCCCATGCCGTTGGGCTTGGTGGAGCTGAAGGGCACGAACAGCCGGGCTTCAGTCTGCGGCGTGATGCCGGGGCCGTTGTCGGCCACGCGCAGCTCGGCGCGGGCACCGTCGACGACCAGCTCGATGTCGATCAGCGGCTCGGCTGGCCGGTCCAGGCGCAGTGCGTCCAGCGCATTGCGCAGCAGGTTGATCAGCACCTGCTGCAACATGACGGCGTCGCCTTGCACCGGCACGGGCTGCATCGGCAGGCGCAGCACCAGGCGCACGGCCTCGCGCTGCAGGTCCCAGTCGAGCAGGCCCAGGCTTTGGTGCACGAGCTCGACGAGGTCCAGCCTCTCGGTCTTGGGTTGGCGTGACTGCGTGTACTCGCGCACCCGGCCGATGATCTGGCTGGCATACGTGACCTGCTGCACGGCCTTGTCCAGCGCGGCCAGCTCGTCGGTGTCATCCGGATGGCGGCGGGCCAGGCGCAGCTTCAGGCCGCGCAACAGGTTGGCGGTGGCGCCGATGGGCTGGTTCAGCTCATGCGCCAGCACGCTGCCCATCTCGCTGACCGTCAGCGAGCGCGATGTGAACAGCAGGCCCTCGCGGTCGTCGAGCTGGCGCTGCAGGTGATGCAGGCGTTCGCGCTCGTCGTCCAGGCGCAGCAGCACATGGCGGGCATCCAGGGCCACGCGCTGGGCCACGTATTCGCCGCTGACGCCGCAGCGTGTGCGCGCGCCCAGCGGCGCCATGAGTGCGCTGGCCAGGCCATGCAGCGGCTGGGCCCAGTCCTCGGCCAGGCCGCCGATCTCGCCCGGCAGCAGAGCCTGCATGGGCGCGTTGAGCGCGACGAGGAAGTCGCCATCGAGGATGGCCAGGGCCTCGCCCAGTTCGCCCAGGGCGTGCAGCAGATCGGCGTCGACGCGGCGCACTGAGGCACCCTTCGCGCTGCGCGCGGTCCCGCCAAGCGGGAGCTGCGCGCCTTCGGACGGCCGGGCGGCGCTCATGGCGTTTCCCGAGGCCACAGGGCCTGGTTGCACAACAGCCAGGGGATCGAAGGCCGCGCGGCAAGCAGCGCTCGCAGGCTGGCGCTGGCGGGGGCCTGCACCAGCACCTCGGTCCATTGGGCGATGCCGGGCGCGACGTCGTCCAGGCGCAGCTCGCAGCTGACCTGGCCCGGCGCGGGCACCGCACCTCCGGCCAGGTCGCGCAGCGTGCGCGGGCGGCCCTGGGGGCCCAGCGCCAGGCGCACCGTCCACCAGCGCTCGATCGTGGCCGGACGGGCCGTGCGCCAACGCGCCGGCCAGCGTCGCCATTGCCAGGTGGTGGCATCGCGGCTGGCTTGCAGGCTGGCCAGGCCGGCTGGGCTGGCCAGCAGCACCGGCAGGCCCAGACGCCAGGCCTGCAGGGCCGGGCGCAAAGCCGCCGCGGCGGCGGGCGCGAGCGTCGCCTCGCGCAGCCGGGCCAACAGCAGCAGCGCCCACGGCGGCATGGCCTCGAGCTCGATGGCTTCAGGCGTCGGCAGCACCGGCGGCTCCTGTTCGTCCGGCGCATCGCGACCTGCGTCCTCGAACAGCTGCCGCCAGCTGGCGGCATCCTGCGCGCGCCAGCGCAGCTCGGGGCCGTTCTGCAGTGTCAGCGGCGCCATCAGCACCGGCGCCATCGGCAGCACGGTCGCACCCGCATCGGCAAGCCGCGTGGCGGCCATCGGTGTATCGCCGAGCAACCCGGCCGATGGTGAATGCACCGGTGATGGTGTGGCCGGCTTGTCCTGCGATGCCTGCGTTGCGGGCATCGCAGCCACCGTCGGTACGTCGGGAGCGGCCAGCGGCTGCGGCACCGCGGCCGTTGCGGGTTGGGGTTCATGGGCGTGCTGGACCTGATGCGCGTGATGCGCATGAGGGGTCTGTAGCAACGGGCTGGCCTCGCTCGACAGGTTCAGCGCGCTCAGCGGCTGGGCCGCCTCCGTCGGCTGCGGCTGCAGATGGGGCTGGCCGGCTTCCACGCTGCCCGCGCCTTCGGCCTCACCCAGGGAGGCCTGCATCAAGGCCTGCCACGCCTCCCAGGTCTCGGCCGGCGACAGGGCCTGGATGGCGGTGATGCTGGTCATTGGTGCACCCTTCGGCCTTCGGCCTGTCCCGCCAAGCGGGAGCGAGCTTGCTTGGGGCGGCCCGGCACTGCGCTCATGATTCCACCTCGTCGGCAGGCCGGCGCCGCTTGTCCGTTCGTGCGCCGTCGCGCAGGCGCGACCTCAGCACATCATGCCCGGCATCGCGCAGTCGCTTGTCCAGGTCGCTCAATTGCTGCCGGGCCTGGGCCTGGGCGACTTGCGGCACGCGCAGCTCCAGGTTCAATGGCGCCAGCGGCTGGGCTTGCTCGACGCGCAGCTGCCAGGCCGGGCCGGCCACCGCGGGCAACTCGACTTGCCAGGCACGCGCCTGCGGATTTGCCGACGGGGCAGCTTCGCCGAGTTGCCGCATCGCTTCGAGACGTTCCGTGGTGGGCGTGGCCGACACGCTGCGGACCTCCGTCATCTCGGGTGCCTGATCGCGTGGGGTTCGCGCCATCGCCGGCGCGATGGGCAGCACGGGCTCGGGCTCGGACGGGTCCTGCTCACGCAGGCGCAGGTAGGCGTTGCGCCAGTCGGGCTCATCGCCGGCGTCGCGGTGGGAGTCCTGAGGTGGCAGGGCCTCCGGCATCGCCATGGCGGATCGCGCGCGCAGCGGCATCGCGACCAGGGGCAGCAGGATTGGCAGCAGCTTCATGTCAATGCAGCGTCCGGCAGGCGTCTTCGGTTTCCAGCTCGGCCTGCTGCTCGCGGGCTTGGCTGGCCTGGCGGCGCTGGTCCTTCAGCGTCGCGTCTACGGCGTCCTCGCGGGCCTGGGCACGGGCGAGCTCGGCACGGCGTCGTTGCACTTCCGCCTGGGCTTGTCCCAGCGTCTCGCGCTCGTCGAGCAAGGCGTATTCATCGCGCTCCAGCCGCTCGGCCAACGCCTCGCCGTGGGCCTGCACCTGGTGCACCCAGCGCGGCATGTCGGCACTGCCGGCGCCGCCCCAGTGAAACGCCAGCTCGACGATCAGCCTGCGGCCCTGCTCGATGCGGGCCTCGCGGTCCTCGACCGCGGCGACGGCCTGGCGCTCTTCGGCCTGTGCCTGCGCCAGCGCCAGGCGTGCCCGCTGCACGCGCAGCTGGCGCAGGCGCAGCCATTGGCGTGCCTCGATGTCGGAAAGCTGGTTCACGACACGATCTCCCGCAGATGCTGCAGGCAGCCGTCCCAGTCGCTGGGTTCGTGCGTGGCCTGCTGCAGCAGGGCCTTGATCTGCGGCATGCGCTCGATGGCTTGGTCGGCCAGCGGGTCGCTGCCGGCCTGGTATTCGCCCACCCGCAGCAGGAACTCGACCTCCTTGTGCCGCGCCATCAGCGCACGCAGATGGGCGGCGTCGCGCTGCTGCTCGGGCTGGGTCACGCGGGTGAAGACGCGGCTGGCGCTGGCCAGCACGTCGATGGCCGGGTAATGCTGAGCCTGGGCCAGCGCACGCGACAGCACCAGATGGCCGTCGAGGATGGAGCGCACTTCTTCAGCGACCGGGTCGTTGCCGTCCTCGTCTTCGGCCAGCACCGTGTAGAACGCGGTGATGGTGCCGTGGGCGTCGTTGCCGGCGCGCTCGAACAGCCGCGGCAGCTCGGCAAACACCGAGGGCGGATAGCCGCGCCGCACGGCCGGCTCGTTGGCAGCCAGCCCGATCTCGCGCAGGCCGCGCGCGAAGCGGGTCACCGAGTCCATCATCAGCACGACGCGTGAGCCCTGGGCGCGAAAGCCTTCGGCAATCGCCGTGGCCGCGTAGGCGGCGCGCACCCGCTCCAGTGCCGGCCGGTCCGATGTGGAGACGACGACGACCGAGCGGGCCAGGCCTTCGGGGCCGAGGCTGTCCTCCAGGAACTCGCGCACCTCGCGGCCGCGTTCGCCGATCATGCCGATGACGTTGACCTCGGCCCGTGTGCTGCGCGCCAGCATGCCCAGCAGCGTAGATTTGCCGCCGCCGGCCATCGCGAAGATGCCCACGCGCTGGCCTTCGCCAACCGTCAGCAGCGCGTCGATGGCGCGCACGCCGCACACCAGCGGCTCATGCACCGGGCGGCGCTGCAGCGGCGAGGGCGCGTCGCGATACAGCGGCACGCGTGGCAGCAGGTCGAGCGGGGGCCCGCCGTCCAGCGGCTGGCCAAAGGCGTCGATGACGCGACCCAGCAACCCCGGGCCGCTGGGCAGCTGCGCGGCTTCGTGCAGCACCTCCACGGCGGCGCCGACCGGCAGGCCCTGCAACGAGCCCAGTGGCGCGAGCATGGCCTCGTGGCCCTGGAAGCCGATGACCTCGGCCAGCAGGCCCTCGTCCTGCGGGCGCGAGGGATCGAAGACGCGGCAGCTCTGGCCGACGCGCGCCTGCACGCCGGTGGCGCGCATCAGCGTGCCGCCCGCCTGCACGACACGGCCCAGCGTGGCGACGGTGCGGGTGCGCTGCAGGCTGCGGCGCAGCGTGTCGGTGCCGACCTCGACGTCCAGGCTCAGCGTCATGGCTTGAGCCCCCAGGCGCGGGCCAGGCGCTCGACCTGCGTGGCGAGGCCGGCGTCGGCCGTGCCGAACTCCGTGATCAGGCGGCAGTCGGCTTCGGCCAGGTCTGCATCGGCCACGATCTCGGCCTGTGCCAGGCCGGCCTTGTTCTCAGGGTCGGCAGCCTGCAGCGCGTCGTGCAAGTTGGGCAGCTGGCTGGGGTGCACCTGCAGCCGCCAGGTGCGCGCCGGCAGCAGCTCGCGCGCGGCCTGCGCGGCCAGGCGGGCGAGGCGCTCTTCGGCGGGCACCTGGCCGAGCAGCTTCTGGAAGATGTCCAGCGCCAGGCCGGCCACTTCGCGCTGCAGTCGCAGGCGTTCGTCCTCGTGAGCGCAGGTGAGTCGAGCCAGCGTGTCGGCTCGGTGCGCGCGCGACTCGGCCTCGGCCTGGGCCAGGCCTTGCTTCAATCCCTCGGCGTGCGCGCACTCGCGGGCGGCGTCGATGCGCGACTGCTCCTGCTCCAGCAGCTCGCGCAAGGCATCGAGCAGCTGCTGCGCATCCTGCAAGGCCGGCACCTCGGCGGCACGCAGCACGCGCCGGTCCGAGGCGATGCCCAACCTGGCCTGGGGGTCGCGATGCCAGAGCATGAAGTTGTTCATTGAATGACCCTTGCCTGCAAGGCCAGCGTTTCACGCAACACCGCCAGGGCCGTGGCCTGCGGCATCACCCAGGCTGCGACCGGCCCGAGCCGGCGGCTGGCCGCATGGCGCAGCGAGCCATGCGGCAGGCCGGCCAGCAGCACCGCGGCGCCGGCCTCGGTGAAGCGCTGGCTCAAGGCCTCCGGCGTCGTGACGTCTGGCCAGTCGCTGAGGCTGGCCGGCAGGCCCGCGGGCAGGGCCGGCCAGTCCTGCGCACTGCGCAGGGCTCGCCACCAAGGCGCGCCCAGGGCGGTGCGCGCCAGCTCCCGCAGCGGCCCGGCGATCCACAGCCGCAGCGCGGGCGCGGCGAGCACGGAGCCGCAGCGCCGCGCCAGCGCCAGCAGTTCATCGCGCTCCAGCGCCAGCCAGGCTGGGGCTGCGTCGAGCTGGGCCCAGCTCAGCGTGCGGGCCTCCACCGGCGCGTCTTCGAGCAGGCGGCGTGCGACGTGCGCGCGCAGCTGGCGTTCAGTCATGGCCGCCTCCTTCCAGCGCGAGCTGGTTCTGAGCCCGACGGCGGCGCCAACCCAGCCAGCCCGCAGCACCCAGGCTGGCCGAGCCCAGCGTGACGGCCAGCACCAAGGGCACCGTCGCCTGGGTCTCGGGTACCGGCGGGGCGACGGGCGTGGGCTCGGCCGCGAAGGCGACGACCGAGACGCTTTCATACGGCAGGCCCTCGACGCTGTTGACGACCAGGGCGCGCACCTTGGGCAACAAAGTCTCAATGTTCAGGCCGGGGCGGTGCTTGATCATCACGGAGGCCGACGAGGGCTGGACCTTGTCGGACAGCGGGTGGCGCTCCGGCACCACCAGCGTCACGCGGGCCTGCAGCACGCCGTCGATGCTGGTCAGCGTGTGCGACAACTCCTGCGACAGCGCATGCATAAGGCGCGCGCGCTCCTCGACCGGCGTCGACACAAAGCCCTCGCGCTTGAAGACCTTGCCCAGGCTGTCGTAGTCCTCGCGAGGCAGGCCTTGCGCCTTGAGGATCTGCACGGCGCGGGCGAAGTCGGCCTCGCCGGTGAGCACCTCGAAGCCGTCCTCGCGTGCGTTCTTCTGCGCCGGCACGCCGGCCAGTCGCAGCGCCGAGACCATGTCATTGGCCTGGCGCTCGTCGAGCTTCGCGTAGAGGGCCTGCTCGCCGCAAGCGGCGAGCAGGGCAGTCAGCGCAAGTGCGCAAAGGCTTCGAAGTGGTTTCATCACGACTGTTGCCTAAAGAGCTGTTGCAAGCCTTCGGACGTGCGATTGGCAATGTTCGAGGTCAGCTGGCAATGGAACATGAACTCCTGGCAGCGCACCGTCAGGTTGACGAGTTCGCCCGGCGTCAGTTCCTGGCCCGAAGCCGCCGCCAGGCGGGCGTCGCGCCCCAGCGACGACGCTTCGGCGTTGATGTGGTCCAGCGGCTGGACGAGACGCTGCATGGCCTGGGCGGGCGACTCGGCCGGGCCCAGGCGCTGCACCGCGCTCGCCATGGCGCGCTCGAAGCCCGCCACGTCGGCCGTCGGCGCGACCTGGCCAAGGCTGGACAGCGAAGCCCCTGCGCCGAGCTGGACGTCGGCCACCGGGGGGGCGATGGCGAGGCCGGGTGTCACTGCTTGCGCGCCATCGTTTCGAGGGCGGAACCGACCGTCGAGACGGCGGTGTGCGAGCTGCTGGCCAGGAAGCTCATCTTCAGCGACATGGCGGTCAACTCGGTCACGGCGGAGGGCGTGTCGCCACCGTTGTTCATCGCGTTGGAGGCCGTCTCGATGTCGCCGGCCTGCTTGTCCAGGGCTTTGCCCCAGGCATCGGCCATGGCTTCGAACCAGGAGCCGCCGCCGTTGGTCTTGCCACCCGTGGAACCGTTTACGGGTGCGGCGGCGAGGGTGTTGAGAAGTGCGTTGGACATGGGAGTCTCCTTGTGGGAGGGTTGGGGAAAGTGGGCGAAACAGGGGTCAGAGGGTCAGCCGCGTTTGCTGGCCATCGCGCTCGACGATGACGGCGCGCTCGGCGATCTGCACGACGCGGTGCCCGCTGGGCAGCAGGGCGCCGCTGAAGTAGCGGCTGCCGTCGGCGGTGATGAAGTAGGGGCTGTCGGCGTTGTCAACGACGGCCACCAGGCGCTTGGCCGGATCGTCGGGCGCCGGAGCGGGCGCGGCGGCCGTGGCCACGGGAGGCCGGTTGTCGATGCGCAGCGCCGGCAGGTGGGCGATGTCGCGCTTGGCCGCGGCGGCGGCGGCCTGCACCCGGGTGGCGTCGCGCTCCTGCGTGCGCAGCACCAGCTCGCCTTCGGGCGACCAGGCCGCCTGCGCGGCGATGCCGTACAGGCGGAAGACCTCGACCGCACTGGCCAGCAGGTCGGGCGCAGTTGCAGCGGTGGCCGCCTGGGCAGGCGGTACGACCTTGGCCACGACCTGGCCGGCTTCGCGCAGCGTGCCGCCACGCCAGGCCAACGACGCGCCACCGATGACCATGACCAGGCCCAGCGCCGTCAGCACACCTTCGAGCACGGGGCGGGCGCGCGGCGCGGCAGTGGGTGCGCGCATGCCTTGAGCGCGCTCGCTGGCGGGCAGCTCGGGGCCGTCATGCAGCACCGGCTCGGGCCAGTAGTCCTGGTCGGCCGGGCCATAAGCCACCAGCGCATCACCCAGCTGCAGCGGCTGGCCCGGCGCCCAGGCGTGGATGGCGGTGCCGGGCATCAGGGCCCGCTCGGCCAGCACGGCATGCCCGGAGACGAGCTGCAGGCTGACGCGGCCGGCACCGGACGGGATCACGCGCAGCTGGAAGTCGATCTCGCTGGCGAGCAGGATGTCGGCGAACTGGGTGTCGGCCTGGTTGGCCGAGTTCAGGCCGCAGACGAGCAGGTCGTGCTGCGCGTCCAGCCGGGCACGCGCGCCGAGCTGGCGGCCGGCCAGCACGCGCAGTTCGAGCATCGAGGCGGGGAGATGGGACTTCATGGCATCACTCCTGCTGCGCAGCACCTTCGCTGCCGGTCGGCCCGGTGGGCGCGGCCGGACTGGCCGGGCTGGCCGGATTGGCGAGCGGTTGGCGGGCTCTTTCCATCACGTCGGCCGCGGCCTTGCTGCTGGCCAGGCGTGGCGTGATGAGGAACATGCGCTCGATGCGTTGGCCGCCCTTGCGCTGGGTCTTGAAGAGGTTGCCCAGCAGCGGGATCTCGCCCAACACCGGCACCTTGTCGACGCCGGCCGTCGAGCTGTCGCGCACCATGCCGCCGATCAGCAGGCTTTCGCCCTCGGAGATCAGGGCCTGGGTGTTGATGCCCGAGCGCTCGACGATGGGCAGGTTGTCCACGCTCTGGCCGGTCAGGCCGCCGTCCTCGATCTGCACCAGCAGCTTGATGCGGGCCGGCTCGTCACCTTCCTTGAACACATGGGGCGTGACGCGCAGCCGCGTGCCGGCGGTGACGTTGAAGAGGTCGACGTCCTCGCGGCCGGCGACGCGCACGTAATAGGTCGAGCTGTTGTCGAACACCGCCTCGACGTTGGACAGCGTGACGACCTGCGGGCTGCTGACGACCTTGGCCGCACCGTCGCTCTGCAGGGCCGTGATGCGGGCGACGAAGGGAAAGCGGTCGCCGATGACGGCGGAGATGACGCCGCCCTTGGCGCTGGGGGTCGGGTCCACCTGGCCGTTGAGGCGGTTGTCGCTGGCCGTGCCGTTGCCGAACATCAGGCTGGACAGGCCGTGGTTGTAGCGCCAGTTGATGCCGAGCTCGCGCATGCGGTCGGTGTTGATGTCGATGATGGTGGCCTCGATCTCCAGCGACTGGGGCTCGACGTCCAGCGACTTGATGAGGGCGGCATAACGCTCCAGCCGCTCGGGCAGGTCACGAACGATGACGGCGTTCAGGCGTGGGTCGGCCTCGATGCGCGGCGCGAAGTCGGGCGGCGCCGCCGGCTCGGCGGTGTCCTGACCGGGCTGGCCGTAGCCGACCTGGGTGAGGGCCGCGACGAGGGTGTCGGTGCCGCGCATGCCGGGCGCGGCGTCGTCGACGAGGCCGAGCGTCGTGGTGTTGCCCGCACCGCGCATCGCGCCGCCTCGCGCGCGCTGGCTGCCCTGGGCGCGGGTGGGGTCGGCGGCCGGGATGACGCGGGCCTTGCTGGGCTGGCCGACCAGCGAGCGCAGGATGCTGGCCACGCCGGGCAAGGTGGTCTGCTGGCCGCCGAAGCTCATCGGCACGTCCTGGGCCCAGGCATAGCGCAGGTAGAAGATGCGGTAGTCGGGCAGCGGTTGCTGTTGCTGCGGCGCCCAGGACTTCATGGCCACCGCCGTCGTGCCGGGGCGCACCTGGCGCACCAGCTCGTCGACCTGCTGCACGAAGCGCTTGGCGCCCACGGCGAGCAGGGCGCCGTCGTCGCTGAACTTCAGCGTGTTGCGCGTATCGGGCAGCTGCAGGGCCTGTGCGGCGCGCTGCACCTGCGAGGCGGCAGCGGGCGTGAGCAGGTAGCTGCGCGTCTGGGTGTCGCTGGCCGGTGCGATGTAGAGCACGCCGCCGTCGTAATAGCTCAGCAGGTTGTAGGCGCGGCTCAGGTCGCGCAGCAGCTTGGCCGGCGTGCCCTCGAAGCGGCCATTGACCTGGCCCTGCACGCCGCTGGCGACGACGGGGATGTCGCTGCCCGAGAACAGGCCCTGCAGGAACTGCTCGATGGGTTGGTCGCGCGCCTCGAGCTTGACGGCGCGCAGCCCTTCGGGCAGCGGCGCCGCTGATAGCGGCAGGGCTTGGGCCAGCAGCAGCGTGGTGGCTGCGGCGATCTTGAGGTTTGAGGTCATGCGGCGAGCAGTGCTGCCTGTGGGGAAGGCGCCTGAATTGAAGCGTTGGGACTGGACCCCGGCGGGGGCAGGTGGTGCAGCGGCGTGAGCCGCAGCGTCGGCAGCAGTTCGTGGAAGGACAGCACGGGGGTGTCGAAGCACTCGGTCTCGATGAGCTTGCGCAGGTGCCAGCGCAGGTCGACGGCGCAGACCAGGGCCTGCGGTCGCAGCGCCTCGACCTGGGCCTGCACATCGGCGGCGAGCTGGCGCGCCACGTCGGGTGAGATGGCGAGCTGGGTAGCGCCGCCGCTGACATGCAGGTTCTGGCGCAGCAGCGCCTCCAGCTCGGGCGACAGCATCAGCGCCTGCAGCTCGCCGCTGGGGCAGATGCGGTGGTGGGTCTGGCGACGCAGCGCGATGCGCGTCATCTCCGTCAGGGCCTGCACGTCCTTCTCGCGCTGGCTGGCATCGGCCAGCGCTTCCAGGATGTCGCGCAGGTTGCGGATCGAGACTTCCTCTGACACGAGGCGGCGCAGCACCTCGGTGACCTTCTGAACCGGCAGCGCGCGCAGCACTTCCTTGACCACATCGGCGAGTTCGGCCTGGGCGCGGGTCAGCAGCTCGCTGGTTTCCTGGATGCCGATGAACAGCGAGGCGTTGCGGCGCAGAGCCTGGCGCACCAGCTCGGCCAGGGCCGCGGCGTCACCGGCCTGGCCGCCTTCAGACAGTGGCACCTCATGCGCGAGCAGGCGCCAGCCCTCGCGGCCGAGGCGGCCGTGCAGGGCCACGCGCGGCAGCGGCAGGCCCTGGTCGAGCTGCAGCTCGTCCAGCATCGCCTCGATGGCCCGCGTCACCGCCAGGCCACCGTCACCGAGCATGGATTGCGGCAGTTCCAGCAGCAGCGGCACGGAGGGTCGCACGCGAAGCTGCGCCGTCTTGAAAGCGCCGGCCTCGGGTTTGCCGCGCCGCGGGCTGAGCTGGGGCATGCGCCGGGTCAGCCAGTCGCGGCCCTTGGGCATCAGCAGCATGCCAGCCGCGCCGAACACGACGGCCAGCAGGCCGAACACCAGCGGCGGGAATCCCGGCACGGTGGCCAGCAGCAGGCAGATGCCGGCGGCCATCAGGTGCACACGTGGCTTGGCACCGAGCTGCTTGCGGATGGCGTCGCCGAGGTGGCGGTCGTTCTCGTCGTCGTTGGTGCGCGTCACCAGGAGGCCCGCGGCCATCGCACCGAGCAGGGCCGGGATCTGCGCCACCATGCCCTCGCCGATGGACAGGATGGAGTAGCGGTGCACCGCGTCCCCCATGCTGAGGTCCTGCTGCAGCACGCCGATGGCCAGGCCGCCGAGCAGGTTGATGAGGATGATGATGATGCCGGCGATGGCATCGCCCTTGACGAACTTCATCGCGCCGTCGAGGCTGCCATGCAGCTTGCTCTCCAGCTCCAGCGTGCGGCGGCGGCGCTTGGCTTCGTCCTTGTCGATGAGGCCGGAGCGCAGGTCGGAATCGATGGACAGCTGCTTGCCCGGCATGGCGTCCAGCGAGAAGCGCGCCGCCACCTCGGCCACGCGCTCAGCGCCCTTGGCGATGACGATGAACTGCACCACCGTGATGATGAGGAAGACCACCAGGCCCACCACCAGGTTGCCGCCCGCCACCAGCTTGCCGAAGGTGGCGATGATGTGGCCGCCGTCGGCATGCAGCAGGATCAGCCGCGTGGTGGCGATGGACAGGGCCAGCCGGAACAGCGTCGTCATCAACAGCACGCTGGGGAAGACCGAGAACTCCAGTGGACCGGCCACGTAGACGGCGATCAGGATCAGCACCAGCCCCGAGGCTATGTTGACGGCCACCAGCAGGTCGATCAGCCACAGTGGCAGTGGCAGCACCATCAGGGCGACGATGGCGACGATGCCGGCAACCAGGAAGAGGTCGCTGAAGCGGGCGATCAGCCCTTCGCGCGGCTGGTCGGCCGCGGCGAAGTAGCCGGACAGGCCGTCGGGCCGCTTCACGGCACTCATGCCTGAACTCCGAAGCGACGGCGCAACTCGGTGTAGACGGCCATCACATTGCGCACATAGGCCTGGGTCTCGGCAAAGGGCGGCACGCGCCGGCCGTGGCGCTCGACGGCACCCTCGCCGGCGTTGTAGGCGGCCAGCACCAGGCGCAGGTCGTTGCCGAAGCGGGCCTGCAGCTGCTTCAGGTACCTGGCCGAGGCTTCGAGGTTGGTCTCGGGACTCAGCAGCGCGCGCTCCGCCTCGGCCACACCCAGGCCACGGCCGGTGGCGGGCATGACCTGCATCAACCCACGCGCACCGGCCGCCGAGATGGCCTGGCTCTGGTGGCGCGACTCGATGTGGGCCAGGGCGTGCAGCAGCAGGGGGTCGATGTCATGGCGCTGGGCCACTTCGGCCATCAGCGGCGCCAGGGCGCGGATGCGGGCCTGCGCGGCGGCGTCACGGACCGGTGCGGGGCGGATCACGGCCGGGGCCGGCGGCAGCGCCACGGGAGCAAGGAGCGGCACCTCGGCAGCCGGCACCTCGGCAGCCGGCACCTCGGGCTCGGGCACTTCGACCGGCGCCGAGCGGCTCCTGACGAGGGTGGCCAGGCACAGCTTTTCGGTCAGCGCGAAGCCGCTGGCGCCTGCGGCCGGTGCGGCATCCAGCAATGCCTCGGCGGAAGGGGAGGGGCAGTTCGGCGCGGCGGCGAATGCCCCCATCAGCGGGGCCGCACCTAACGCACCGGTCGCCATGACCTGGCAGATCCGTTGGAGTCCGAACACTTGTCTTCCCTGCTTTTTGGACCGGGCGGACTATGGGGGCAAGCCTTGCCGGCTTGTTGACCATTGCAAGCAGAAGTAACTGACTGACCCGTAGACATTGCTCCTTTGTATGCAAGAGGCTGCCCCCCACGTTTACGCGTGGAAACAACTGCTGCACCGTCGCAATCTGAGACCGGGCATCGTTCGGTCGCGCCGTGCCAACCACCCTGTGTCCAGCGAGGTGAAAGGCCCCCTAGAAGTAGGTCTGGTCACGGTGCTGAAAACAAGTTTTCACAAACCCCGTTTGCACCCCCTAGAAATAGGTGTTAGGGACCCATGGCCGACGACAGCGGCGACAAGACCGAACAACCCACCGCCAAGCGCCTGCTGGATGCCCGCAAGAAGGGCGATATCGCCAAGGGCAAGGAGCTGACGAGCACGGCGACGCTGCTCGTCTGGCTGGTGATGGGCGCGTTATGCATGCGCATGGCCTGCGAGCGGATAGCAGCCCTGTGCGAGGCCTTGTTCGCGCGCGTGTCGACCGGCTGGCGCGAGGAAGGCTTCGGCCATGTCGCCGCCCTGCTGGGCTGGCAGAGCGTCGAACTGTCGCTGTTGCTGGTGGCCCTGCTCGTCATCCCCGTGGCGGTCCTGGGCACGCTGATCGAGTTCCTGCAGGCCGGGCCGGTGCTGGCCTTCGAGAAGGTGGCGCCCAAGCTCGAACACCTGAACCCGGCCGAAGGGTTGAAGCGCATGTTCTCCATGGACAACCTGGTCGAGCTGATCAAGGGCATCCTGAAGACGGCGCTGCTGCTGGGTATCGGCTGGGCGGTGGCGCGGCTGCTGCTGCCCGACGCGATGCGGCTGGCCTCGGGCACCGACAGGCCACCCCAGCATCTCGGCGGCCTGGTCTGGGAGGGCACGGTCAAGACCCTGGCCTGGACGGTGGGCGTGTTTGCCGGCGTGGCCTTCCTCGACACGATGTGGACCCGGCATCGCTTCACCAAGAAGCTGCGCATGAGCATGCGCGACATCAAGCAGGAGATGAAGGAGAGCGAAGGCGACCCGCATCTCAAGCAGCAGCGCAAGCAGGCCCATGCCGAGTGGAGCCAGCGCAACCAGCAGGCGGCGGCGCGCGGCGCCAACGCGCTGGTCGTCAACCCGACGCATGTGGCCATCGCCATCGACTTCGAGCCCGGCCGCTGCCCCGTGCCCACCGTCAGCGCCAAGGGCGAGGACCACGTCGCCCGCGCCATGCGCGAGGCTGCCGAGGACGCCGGCGTGCCCATCGTGCGCAACGTGCCGCTGGCGCGCGAGCTGCTGGCGCGTTGCGAGGAGGGCGAAGTCATCCCGCCCGACCTGTTCGACGTGCTGGCCGAGGTCATCGTCTGGGCCGAGGGCGTGCGCGAGCAGCTCAAGTGGGAGGCTGCCCGCGCCGACCCACATCGGCGCGACGAGGTGCCTGCCGAGCCGCCGCGCGCGCGACCCGCGCCCGGCGAAGACCTGACGCGCCACCCCGACGTGGACCCGCGCGTCGTTTCCGCCCAAGACGACTGATGCCATGCAGAACCTGATGCTCAACCTCGCCAGCACCGTGGCCGCCCTGGCCTTCGTGCTGCTGCTGGCCTGGTTGCTGATCCGCGGCTGGCGGCGCCTGCAGGGCCTGGGTGGGCGCAACCCGGCGGAGGACGGCGAGGCGCTGCGCTTCGTGCGCGCCCTGCCCGTTGGTGCGCGTGAGCGTGTGGTGCTGCTCGACCATGCCGGCGAGCGCTGGATGCTGGGCGTCACGGCGGGCGGCATCAATCTGCTGGCGCGCTGGCCGCAAGCCGACGCCAAGCTGGATCGCGAAGCATGACGGCCTTCTCCCATCGCTGCGACAAGCTGCTGCTGCGCGAATTCGTCGCGAGCGATGCGGCCGACATCCAGGGCCTGCATGCCGACCCGCGGGTGCGCGAGCTGCTGCCCGATGAACAGCCCCTGCACGAGGCACGTTGGGCCGCGGATTTCGCGGCCTGCCTGGCAGGCTTCTATCGCCGCCATCCTGGCCTGGGCATCTGGCGTTGCGCCGTGCCGCTGAGCGCTGCCGAGGAACAGTTCGCCGGCTGGTTCAGCCTCATGCCCCTGCAGGCAAGCCCTGACACCGTGCAGCTGGGTATCCGGCCTGGCGACGCTGAACTCGGCAGCCGCCTCAGGCCCGAACACTGGGGCAGCGGCCTGAGCCTCAGCGGCGGCGAAGTGCTGCTGCGCCATGCCTTCGAGACGCTGGCACTGCACACGGTCTGGGGCATCTGCCACCCTGAAAACCGCGGTGCCCGCGTCTGCCTGGAGGCATTGGGCTTCACGCCTCGCAGCCGCGCGCTCTACGAAGGCCAGCCTTCCGATTACCACGCCCTGGACGCAACGACCTGGTCGGCCGTCCAGACCCTCAGCCGCCGCGAACGCCTGCGTCAGACCCGGCGCGCCCTTGCGCGTTCCCACCGGCCTACTGCCCTCGCACTGCCATGACCACTTCCGCTTCACCCAACCCCTGGCAATCCGCCCTCGGCCATCGTCTGGCCCAGGCCCTGGAGCAGTCCCGGTTTGCGCACGCGCCGCAGGCCGATGCGGCCTCCGAGCTCGGCGCCACGCGCTGGCGCCTGCCCTCCCGCGTCGCCGAGCCCACGGGCGCAGCTGCGGCGCTCAGCGAAATGCTCGGCACCGGTGCCCAGGCCGGCCTGGTGACGCACTGCCTGCAGCACTACCGCAACCAGCTCGCACCGGGCCGCGCCGAGGACGACCTGGGCGTGGCCCTGGCCGCCTATCTGGGCGCATGCCGACAGGCCTTCGATCACGAGGCACTGAGCCCGCAGCGCTGGCAAGCCATCACCCAATGGGTCAAGGCCTGGGTCATCGATGAATTGCCGTGGGACGACGCACCGCTGCTGCAGCGGCAGGACGCCTTCGAGCGTCTGGCCGTGCTGACCGTGGCGTTAGGCGAATGGACGGTACAGGCCAGCCGCCAGGGCAGCGCTCATCAGGCGTCGGCCACCTGGATGGCCCGCAACAGCTTGGCGCGACAGCTCGGCCTGGATCTGCCCGCGCTGTGCGCCGTGCTGCGCAACCTGGACGGTGGGCCTGCCAACACGGCGGCGCGACCCGCTGCCGCCGTGTTGGCAGGCCCGGACTGCGGCCAACCCTAGCGCGGTTGGCGCAGAAATAGGAGCAGCCGCATATAGGCAGCAGGGGCCCGACCCCGTTTAATGAAACCCGTCAACGCCGCAGAGTTTGATCTGAAAACCTTGCCGACAAGACACGCAGCGAGTCCGGTGTTTTCTCAGTCGCCACCGAATTCAGATGCCTCGAATGTCAATCAATCACTGCGGCAGCTTCTGCCGCGAAACCTAAATCTTTTTTGGAGATCAACATGGGATCAGCAGTTAGCAGCATCTTCGGCGGCGGTGGCTCGGGTGGCATCCTGGGCGCCGTGGGCGGCATCGTCGGCGGCATCTTCGGCGGCCCCATCGGCGCCATGATCGGCCAGGCCATCGGCGGCATGCTGCAGCAAGCCATCGGCAGCGGCGCCAACAGTGCCGTCGACACCCTGGTCAAGGAACACGGCATGCCCAAGTTCCTGGGCGAAGAAGTCAAGTCGACCATCGGCCAGGTCATCAACCAACTGACCTCGCAAAGCCAGCAAGGCGTTTCGCACGAAGCGCAAGGTGCGGCCCAGCAAAACTTCGGCGGCGCCGTCAAGCAGTGGGAGTCCGACTTCTCCAACCAGATCGTGCAAGGCGTGCTCGACCAGCTGCGCTCGCAAGGCACCGGCAGCTCCAAGGGCAGCAAGCCCAGCGGTGGCGGCTGGCTGCAGGCCATCGCCTCCGTCATGGGCTCGGCCCTGGGCGCCAAGGCCAAGGAGATGGTCAATCTGTCGCAACAGATCAACGACGCCTCTGCCGCCAAGTCCGCCGCCAAGTCCGGCTCCGAAGAGCAGAGCAAGCAGGCCGACGAGTTCAACAAGCTGATGACCCAGTTCCAGGCCACCAGCCAGGAATACAACTACCTGAACAGCGTCTTCACGACGGCGCTGAAGGGTCTGGGCGAAGCGCTGGGCACGATGGCTCGCAAGCAATAAGCCGCAACCTGAGAAAACAAGAGGAGGGGCATCGCCCCTCCCTTTTGCATTTCAACTTTCAGTTCCTGCCCAAGATGAAAAACTTCAGTCGCCTTGCTTTGACGGTTCTGGCGTGCCTCGGTGCGGTCAGTGGATGTGGCGGCGGCGGCGGTGGCGGGGACGAAGCCACGCCGACGACCCCGCCCGTCGTTCCCACGCCCGATCCGCCGACCACGCTGACGGGCAATATCTGGCATTCCTTCAGCGACCTCGGCAATCCGGCGGGAACTTTCGTCATGAATCCCAACACCGGGGTCTCGACAGCCGTCCAATCCGAGAAGTGGGGCGTGCCTTCGCCCGATGGCAGTCGCTTCATCAGCAACGACTACACCTCACAGGGCTCCAGCGGCGAGACCCGCCTCACGGTGCGCAAGACCGACGACAAGAGCCTGGTCGTGGACCAGGTCGTTGACGGCTACATCGCCCGCCTTGCGCCGTCGCCGCTGGCCACCAACCAGGTCCTGGCCTACTGGGGCGAGACAACCGCCGCGCCCAGGGCCGCCGTGGTCTGGGACTTCAGCGCGCAGAAGGTGCTTTTCGCCACGCCGCTGAGCAAGACGCCGGACGCCGTCGCCTGGATGCCTGACGGCACCCTGCTGCGCGTGCAGCCCTCGGGCGGCGTCAGCAAGGTCACGCCGGGTGGCAGCGAGCAGCAGGTCGCCACCGTCAGCTGGCCAGAATCGCGGCTGCCGCAGGCGGTCTATGTCAGCCCCGACGGCAGCAAGGCCCTGGTGCAGCTCGCGGCGCTGCGCAGCACCGGCACGGTCAGCGGCGTGGACCTGTGGATGATGGATGCCAACGGCGCCAACCTGAAGCGCTTCACGAACAACGGCTTGATCGCCGAGGCCTACTGGTCGCCCGACAGCAAGTTCGTGGCCTTCACCAAGGACACCGGCGTGACCTGCACCGACGCCACCTGCCAGGGCAGCTGCACGGTCTGGTATGCCCCCGCCTCGGCGACGGACGTGGTGGCCGTGGATGCATCCGGCGATGCCAAGAAATTCCCGGCGAAGCGGCCCGACGGGTCGATGACCGATCTGCGCTGCCCGGTCATGGCCTGGACGCGTTAGGGATTTGTGGCTGGTGCGCGGCGAGCTCCAATGCCATTGCACCCGTAACGACAGGCGATTCTTGGAGTCGCCTGTTCCATTTGGAGCCCTCGCCCCCGATGCCTGAGAACCGTCGTCGTTTCGCCGCCGCGCTGGCCTGCCTGGGCGCCGTCATGGCCGCGCAGGCTGCCGCTGCACTGCCAGGCACGGTCTGGCATTCATTCAGCGACCTCAGCAACCCGCAGGGCACGTTCGCGCTGAATCCCAACTCCGGCGCTGCCACCATGGTGGACAACGCGAAGTGGCGCTCGCCCTGGCCTGACGGCAGCCGCTTCATCCAGCGGGACCACAGCTCGCAGGGCGCCGGCGGCGACGAAACCCACCTGACGGTGCGCAGGACCAGCGACCGCAGTGTGCTGATGGACCAGGTCGTCGACGGCTATGTAGCGGACGGCGTTCGCCCCTCGCCGCTGGGCAGCAACCAGATCCTGGCGTCGTGGGGCAAGACGGTCTTTGCACCGCGTGCTGCCATCGTCTACGACCTCGACTCGCGCCGGCTGCTGTACGCCACGCAACCGAGCAAGACACCCGACGCGCTGTCGTGGATGCCCGATGGCTCGCTGCTGCGCGTGCAGCCCTCGGGCGACATCAGCCGGGTCTTGCCGGGCCGCGGCGAGCAACGTGTCGCCACCGTGCGCTGGCCCGAGGCGCGCGTGCCCGAGGCGGTGTATGTCAGCCCCGATGGCAGCAAGGCTCTCGTGCAGCTGGCGGCGATGCGCGACACGGGTTCGATCGCCGGCGTCGATCTGTGGATGATGAACGTCGACGGCTCCAACCTGCGCCGATTCACCAGGAACGACCTGATCGCCGGCGCGGTCTGGTCGCCGGACAGCCGCTATGTGGCGTTTGCCAAGGACACCGGCGTGTCCTGCACCGCCGCCACCTGCCGCGGCAGCTGCACGGTCTGGTACGCCGAGGCTACTGCGTCCAACGTGGTGGCCGTGCCGCCCTCGGGCGACGCCCGGCAGTTCCCGTTGAAACGGCCCGATGGCTCGACAACGACCGTCGGCTGCCCGCTCGCGGCCTGGACGCGCTGAAGGCATGCCCTTGATCGCTGCTCGGCCGGCGCTGGCCGCCGCCGCCGTGTTGCTGATGGCCGGCACCGCGCAGTCGGCGCCCGACGAACGCTCGCTGGCCAGCGATCCCGCGGCGGTGCAGCAACTCGTCGAAGCCGTCAGCCTGGACGTGATGTCCGAAGCCACGCTGGGCGCCTGCGAGGACATGGGCGTGGCGTCGGCTGCGCCGATGCGCGACGCCTGGGTGGCCTGGCGCGAGCGGCACCAGCTGGCCCCGCTGCGCATGGTCGTGGCCCGCATGCAGCAGCGCAGCAGCAGCATCCCGTCGTTCACGCGCCTGACCGAGCCCATGCGCGAGCGGGTGCTGAACGACCCCTCTCCCGAGCAGGCCTGCGCGGCGTTGGCGCGCGACTGGCAATCGCCGGCCATGGATGTGGGCACGCTGTATCCGCAGGCCCGTGCCGTGGCACTGGCGCTGGTGAAAGCCAACCTGGTGGCTCCCCCCGGCCCGCTGGCGATCGCGCCCGAGGCGGCCCGGGGCCAGTTCCTGCTGCCCAGCCAGATCCCCGCGCTCACGGTGCAGCGAGGCCACTGGCTGGTGATCTCCGAGGAGGAGGCGCAACGCAAGCTCGGCGTTGTCTATGTCAAGGGCCGCGTGGCGCGCGAGATCGACCGCCCGACGCATTTCTTCCTGGTGCAGCAGCAGGGCGACCGGCATGTGGAGCAGCGCATCCACCTGAAGTTCGACGCCGAGCCCTGGGTGGGCCGCGAGGTGGTGCTGCGCGGTGTCGTCACGTCGCTGAACGACAACTCCCTGGACCTGGCCGACGCGGCCCTGGTCGCCAACCCGGCGGGGCTGACGCCGTCGCCGCTGCCGCAGGCGCCGATGCTGCGCAGACGGGCGGTGCTGCAGCGCGTGACGACGCTGCCGGGCCGCGGCCTGGCGGAGAAGGACCTGGCGGCCGTGGTCATCCACGGCGAGAGCAACTTCAATGGCGGCACGCGCTGGGAAGAGGATGTGCGCTTCCTGCTGCGTGACGGCACGGTCTACCACCGCACCGAGATGCCGCCCGACCAGCTCAACGTTGTCGCGTCGCGCCAGCTGGAGCCGCAGCGCTGGGGCCGCTGGCGCGCCAGCGGCAAGGTTGATGTCAGCCCCCAGGGCCGAGCCGTGCCCGGCCCTACGTGCCCTTGCGAAATGCAGCCGCAGGACGATGACGGCCGCCCCGCGGGCGCCTGGCAGGCCGAGAAGCATCACGCCGTGCGGCCCTGGCCCAAGGACACGCGGCTGGAGGGATCCTTCACCCGCGGCACGTTCACCGGCAGCCTGGTCCTTGGCGGCAGGTCGTCCAGCACCACGTTGCGCTTCATGCGCGACGGCCGCTTCGAGCGCAGCTACAGCGCGCTGTCCAGCACCGGCACGCTGGCCGCGACGCTCAACAACACGGTCATTGCCGGCTCGGCCCATGGCGATGGCAAGGGCAGCAGCAGCACCGGCGGCGGCACGGTGGGCACGCCCTTTGGCACGGCGGGCGCGGTGAGCTCGCGCAAGCAGGACGACGGCGCCGGCCGCCGCGGCCGCTACCAGCTCAGCGGCTTCGTCCTCACCCTCGACTACGACGACGGCCACCAGCAGCGCCTGCTCAGCTTTCCCGTGCACGACGACAACAAGACCGTCTACGTGGGCAGCGGCAGCCTCGTCCTCGACAAATGACCCCGACCTTTCCACTGGAGTTTCAAATGCCCCGACTGCGATCCCTTGTTCTTCGTCTGGCCTTGGCGGCCCTGGTCGGCGCTGCCGGCGCGGCCACCGCTCAGGTCGCCCCCTCGATCAGCCTGGCTGAGCAGATGCGCACCATGCTCGCCAAGCCCGGTGCGGGTGGCGGCGCGGCACCCGCCGCTCCGGTGTTCAGCGCGGCGCCCGCAGTCACCTCGGCCAGTGCGCTGGCCGCCCTCAACGCGCCCCTCGTCACCAACGGGCCGGCGCAGGTGCGCCAGTCGGCCACCGAGCTGGCGCAGCGCTTCCCCGCGGCGCATCGCGGCGCCATGACCAAGGCGTATGAGGAGTCCTTCGTCTTCTGGCAGAAGCTCGAGACCCAGCTCGGCCTGACGCCCAATGACGCCGCGGCCGGCGTGGCGGCCTTCATCGCCGGCAACTACACCGCCTTCATGCAGCAGCCCGTGCCCGACGAGCACTTCAAGTCCCTGGTGCTGCAGATGCAACGCATGCTGGGCCAGAACGCCGCCTTCACCCAGAGCAGCCCGGCCGCCAAGCGCGCGATGTTCGAGCAGCTGGCCATGGTGGGCACCTTCATGGTGGTCTACCGCGAGCACCTCAACAGCAAGCCCAACCCCAACGAGGAGGTCAATTTCCGCAATGCGGCCAAGGCCAACCTCGAGGCGGCGTTGGGGCTCGGGGTGGAGCGCATCCAGATCGGGCCGCAAGGGCTGGTGGCGCGCTGAGGAAGGGCGGCTCAGCAGGCATGCCGCCACGGCGGCCGGCCTCAGGTGTCGTGATAGCCGCCGGCGATCGCGTCGGCCACGGTCCGGGTCCAGGAGTCCAGGTAGACGAAATCCGGCGAGTCGGGGAAACGGTGGGCCGCGAAGAGCAGGGCCTCCAGGTCCAGCACGGCCTCACGGGCCTGCGGCGTCGGGTGCTTCAGATCGGCCAGCAGCACGATGCGGCGCGCCGTGGCCATGTTGTCGGCCAGGTCGATGGCGTCCATGTTCAGGCCCCAGTGCCAGTCGCCATTGGCGTGGCGGATCGCCTCGCCCAGGCTCACGCCCAGGTCGCCCAGCAGGCTGTTGACGATGAAGGGGCCGCTGCGCTGGCAGTCCGGCCAGGGCTTGTGCTGAGGCAGGCTGGCGAAGGCGGGCAGCTGCGGCCAATGCGCCTTGGCCCAGGCGTTCAAGGCCTTGGCATAGACCACGCCTTGCAGTGCCTGCGGATCGGGCCCTTCATGCGCCAGCAGCCAGTCGCGCAGCAGGCGTTGGCGCTCGTTCAGCGTGGCCTGGAAGTAGGCCCAGTTGGCCTGGGCCTGGCTCTCGTTCAGCGCACGGCCGGAGCCGGGGTGAGGCAGCTCATAGGCGGGGTAGTCGCTCAGGTCCCAGGTGGACGCTTTAGTGCCGGCAAGCCAGCGCTGGATCAGATTCGGCATGGTCAGCAAGCGCGAAATAAAAATGGACGGCCTCGAGAGGCCGTCCATTCGGAACAAGCCCGGTTCAGAACCAGCCTTTTACCGTATCGAAGATGCCACGGCCGCCAGCATCGCCAGCGATGGCGCCGCCAATGCCGCCGATGATGCCGCCAACCACCGTGCCCACGCCGGGGAAGATGGCCGTGCCGATGGTCGCGCCCAGGGCCGCACCACCCCAGCCACCCAGGGCGCCGCCGGCCACGCCTGAGGCGGTGCGCCCGGTGTTCTCGCCGATGCGGTTGCCGTCGGCCTGGTAGGCCTGGCCGAGCGAAATGGCATCCAGCACGACGCCGACGGGCCGGGCGACCTTGCCCACGCCTTCCAGCAGCTGGCCGGCGCCGCGCAGGCCACGGTTGACCTTCAGGGCCTCGACATCGCGCGCCACCTGGCCACGGATGTCGCTGTCCAGCGCCGTGCGGCCCACCTTGGACTCGACGTCGATGCGCTGGCGCATGCGCGGGTCCGTCGCCGGGGGCTCGGCCACCACGTCCACCACGCGCGCGCCGTTCTGCACCGGCACCTCGGTGCGCACCTGGGCGCCCGCGGCGCGCCAGCGGTCGGCAATCGCGTCGCGAGCCAGCGCGCCGTTGGTGTTGTTGGCCACCGGCGAAGCGATGCCCGAGGTGCGGCCCAGCGAACCGGGCGGCGGTGCATGCACGGTCTGGCCGACCTGGATGCCGTTGCTGGTCAGCAGCTCGGTCAGGCCGCGCGTGAAACCGCCCTTGCCCGTCCAGGCGCTGGTCGTCGCTTCCCATCGCTTGATCAGGATGGGGTTGTCGATCAGCAGCTTGCTGCCTTGCTGCAGCATGCCCTGGCCGGCCGCCCAGAGGCCGCCGGGTGCATGGTCGGGCAGCAGGCTCTGGCGCGCGGCCTGCAACACATCCTGGTTGTAGTGAGCCACGTCACCGGGGTGCCCCGAGGCCAGCAGGTGCTGCTCGATGGCGGCATGCGCCGACTCGGCGGCCTGCGGGTCGCTCTTGCGCGCGTCGACCACCCAGGTCGCCAGGCGCTGGGTGTCGACGACGCCGGTACGTGGGTCGGTCGCCCGGCTGACGACCTCCGCTGCGGGATCGCGGGCGACCGGCGTCTGCCGGCCGCTCGAAACTGCATCAACTGCAAGCATGGCGGCCTCCGCTCAGAAGTCCAGGCGCATCACGGTCAGCGAGAACCGGTGGGCGTCGCGCGTCGAGTGCGAACGGCTTTCGCCGGCATCCGACAGCGAGCCCAGGAAGGCGCCACTCAGCGACGCCGACAGCAGGCCACTGAACAGGCTGAGGGCGTTGCGCAGGAAATCGCTGCCGCGCTGTTGCGTGGCTGGGTCCAGGCCCGGGTTCAGCTGCAGGTCGGTCTTGTTCATGTAGGCCTGGTCGACCTTGTGGATGTCACCGTTGGCGTCCACGCCCAGGAAGCCGGCGCCGGCCGGGTTTTCCTGAAGCACATTGCCGTCCTTGTGGGTCCAGTCAAGCACGGCGCCCCAGCCGGCGGCCTCGTCGATCTTGAGATCGCCGACCTTGTTGGTGTCCACGCCGCTGATCTCGACGCCGTAGTCGCCGTTCGTGATGGCGACCTTGCTCGCGAGGGTCATGCCGTTGCCGGCATTCCAGGGCGTGGTCTCGATGGTGACCTTGGTGCCGTCCTCGAGCTTGAAGGTCGTGGTGCCGTAGAAGTCGAAGGCATGCTTGCCGTCGATGTTGACGTGCGGGTCGCCCCAGATGTTGTAGGTCTCGCCGGTCTTCTTGTTGAAGATGTTGACGGTGTTGTTGTCACCGGCGGTGATGCGGTAGTTGTCGTTCTCGAACACGGCCTGGCCACCCTTCATCTGGGTGCTGGCGTGGGTCGGGTTGGTGTTCGGGACGGAGGATGTGGCGGTCAGCGAGGTGCTGCTGGCCGTCTGGATGGTGGTCATGGCGCGTTCTCCTCAGGGGTGTGTCTCAGTCGCGTTGCCATTGCATTCGGACTCGGCCAGGCCCGCTAGCTGCGGCCGCCCGCAATTCGGGGCAGCCGCAGCTAGGGTTGGCCGCAAGCGCGGGGTCATACTTCGCACCCATGCCTCGTTATGTCGCCCTGCTTCGCGGCGTCAGCCCGATGAACGCCAAGATGCCCGACCTCAAGCGCTGCTTCGAGGAGGCGGGTTTCACCGACGTGAAGACGCTGCTGAGCAGCGGCAACGTCGTGTTCTCAACGCCCCGCTCCGCCGCCATCGCGACGCTGCAGAAACGCGCCGAGAAGGCCATGCTGGACGGCCAGGGCTACAGCTTCGCCACCACCGTGCGGTCGACGGCCCATCTGCAGCAGCTGATCAAGGCCGATCCCTTCGCCGCCTTCAAGCTCAAGCCCGGGTCCAAGCGCGTCGTCACCTTCCTGCGCGAGCCGCTTGCCGAGAGCCCCGTCGAGCTGCCGGTGACGCACGGCGAAGCCTGCATCCTGGGCCTGGACGGCGGCGAGGTGTTCTGCAGCTATGTGCCCGAGGCCAAGGGGCCGGTCTTCATGCACCTGCTGGAGAAGACCTTCGGCAAGACCATCACGACACGCACCTGGGACACCGTGGCCAAGTGCGCCGCGGCCTGAGTCAGTCCTCGCCCGACTCGGGCAGGTGAATCAGGCCGGTGTGGAAGTCGTACTCGAAGACCTCGCCATAGCGCGCCCACTCGATGGCCACGCGCAGCACGCGCTCGGCCTCGGCGGCGTCCATGCTGTCCATCAGCAGCTTCAGGAAGGGCTCCTCCTTCAGCTCGCCGTGGGCTTCCTGCTCCAGGCTGGCGCGGATGAAGGTGGCCAGCGGTACATGCGCGAGCAGCTGCTGGCCGAAGATCTCGCGGCGGAACTCGTGGCCGCCTTCGACATAGCGCTGGCCCAGCGGCGTGACGATGAGGTCGCCGCCACTGAGCTGGGCCAGGCCCAGGCGGTGCAGCGCGTCGGCCAGCGGCAGCATGGCCTCGTCGGTGAGTTCGCTCTCCTCGGCCAGCTGGGGCAGGTCGGCGCGGCCATTGAAGCGTTCGTCGGCCAGCAGCTCCAGCAGGCTCTCCATGCGGCCGACGTCGGCTTCGGGCAGGCGGTCGCTGAGATGCGGCTTGGGCGCCTCCTCGACGGTGCCGGCCACGTGAGTGGCGCTCGTCATCAGCCGGTAGACCTCGTCGATGAGCAGGCGCACTTCGGGGCTGTCGGCGCGGCGCGGGCGCGGCAGCGTGATAGGCAGCTCGGCGCGCACGCGGCCCGGGTTGCTGGCGAAGATCAGCACGCGGTCGGCCATCATGACGGCCTCCTCGATGTTGTGCGACACGACGAGCATGGCCTGCGTGGGCATCTGGCCGCCGTCCCAGAGGTCGAGGATCTCGTTGCGCAGGCGCTCGCCGGTCAGCACGTCCAGGGCCGAGAAGGCCTCGTCCATCAGCAGCACGGCCGGCTGCATGACCAGGGCCCGCGCCATGCCCACGCGCTGGCGCATGCCGCCTGACAGCTCGCGCGGCAGGGCGCCCTCGAAGCCGGCCAGGCCGATCAGCTCGATGGCTTCGTTCGCGCGGCGCTCACGTTCCGCCGCCGGCACGCCGGCCGCCTCCAGCCCGAGCTCGACGTTCTGCCGAACGGTGAGCCAAGGGAACAGCGCAAAGCTCTGGAACACCATCGCGATGCCGGCCGCCGGCCCGAACAGTGGCTGGCCGCCGTAGCGCACGTCGCCAGCGTCCGCGGGGATCAGCCCGGCCATGATGCGCAGCAGCGTGCTCTTGCCCGAGCCGCTCTGGCCCAGTAGCGCGACGATCTCGCCCTTGTCGAGGCGAAAGTCCACGCCCTCCAGCACCGAGCGCAGGCTGCCGTCGTTGGACTTGAAGCCCTTGGCGACGCCCTTCAGTTCGATCAACGTCGTCATCAGAAATGCATCCTTTCCTCGGCGATACGGTAGAGACGCCGCCAGACCCAGTGGTTCATCGCCATGACGAAGACGCACATGACGCCGATGCCTAAAGCGATGCGCGGGAAGTCGCCCGCCGTCGTCATCTGCTGGATGTAGCTGCCCAGGCCTTGGGCCTGCAGGTGGGTGTCGCCCCAGCTCACGTACTCGGCCACGATGCTGGCGTTCCAGGAGCCGCCGCTGGCCGTGATGGCGCCGGTGACGAAGCTCGGGAAGATGGCCGGCAGCAGATAGCGCCGCCAGGCCAGCCAGCCCTTGAGCCCCAGGTTCTTGGCGGCCAGGCGCAACTCGGTCGGGATGGTCGACGCGCCGGCCACGACGTTGAAAAGCAGATACCACTGCGTGCCCAGGATGATGAGGGGCGACAACCAGAGGTCGGGGTCGAGCCTGTACTTGACGATGACGAGGACGGCGACCGGGAAGACCAGATTGGACGGGAAGGCCGCGAGGAACTGCGCCACCGCCTGCACGCGGCCGGCGATGCGCGGGTTCAGGCCTATCCACACGCCGATGGGCACCCAGATCAGCGACGCCACGGCGATCAGCGCGAGCACGCGCGCCAGCGTGTACAGGCCCAGCTTGAACACATGCGCCGCCTCGCCCCAGCCCACCTCGGTGTGGATGAAGCTGACCAGACGCCAGACGGCGAACAGCACCAGGGCGGCCAGCAGCGCGTCCCAGGCGCGGGCCCACAGCGGGTTCGGATCTTCAGGCCGCGCGCGGATGGAGCGGCCGTCGTAGCTCTTCTTCAGCGGCGCGAAACTGGCCGTGATCCAGCGCCCCGGCCATTGCCCCAGGCGCTGCAGCAGCTGGGTGCGGCGCAGCCAGGTCAGCAGCCAGGACTGGGGCGCCTGCTCGCTGCTGCCTTCCTCGAAGCGGAAGCGGTCGGCCCAGGCCAAGAGCGGGCGGAAGAACAGCTGGTCGTACAGCAGGATGCCGACCAGCATGCCGACGATGGCCCAGCCGATGGCGCCGAGGTCGCGCGCCTCGATGGCCACGGCGATGTAGGAGCCCACGCCCGGCAGCTTGATGTCCTGGCCGGCCACCGAGATGGCTTCCGACGCGACGACGAAGAACCAGCCGCCGCTCATGCTCATCATCATGTTCCACAGCAGGTTGGGCATGGCGAAGGGCAGCTCCAGCCGCCAGAAGCGCTGCCAGCCCGACAGCTGGAAGATGCGCGCCGCCTCCTGCAGCTCGCCCGGCACCGTGCGCAGCGACTGGTAGAGGCTGAAGGCCATGTTCCAGGCCTGGCTCGTGAAGATGGCGAACAGGGCTGCCAGCTCCACGCCCAGCAGGTTGCCCGGGAACAGCGCGATGAAGGGCGCGACGGCAATGGCCTGGAAACCCAGGATGGGGATGGATTGCAGGATGTCCAGCAGCGGCACCAGCACCTTCTCTGCCGCACGCACCTTGGCCGCCAGCACCGCGAACACGCAGGCGAACACCACCGAGGCGGCCAGCGCCAGGAACATGCGCAGCGTCGTGCGCAGCAGGTAATAGGGCAGGTAGGCGACGTCCAGGCTCAGCGGCAGCGGCTCGCCGACGTGGAAGGGTCGGGCCATCGCCGCCGCGGCCATCGCGAGCAGCACCAGCACCGCCAGGACGAGGGGCAGCAGCGCCCAATCCCAACGATTGAACGCGGCCTCGACGGCGGGGCGGGGGAAGAAGCGACGGTCGGACATGGTGGCGGGCGAACAGGACCGCGCAGCCTAGTCCGGGCACGTAAGGCGGGTGTGAAGCGCGCCGCCCCGGAGCTTGCGCCCAGCTTGCAGCGCTGCGCCGAAGAACTACGACTGGTTGCAGCTCTGGCGGCTTGAATCTGCCTTGTCGCCTAACGGCACAACTCGTCTCCCCGGCTTGCGACTTGACGATGTATCCGGCGCCTTCTCCTACAGGGATCTTTTGCCTGCGGCCTAAGGTTGTTGACGCGGCGGCGCAATGGGGTGCCGCCCAGGCTCACAGTGAAGGAACAGCCATGTCCAACCAGCAACGCCAATCCGGCAAGCAGCAGCCCGAAAGCGGTCAGAACATCCAGCAGGGTGGTCAGAGCCGTGACCAGAGCCCTGGCCAGCAAAGCCAGGCCGGTGGCGGCAGCCAGACGCCCCAGCAAGGGGGTGGCTCTGCCGGTCGCGACCAGCAAAGCAAGCCCAGCAACCAGCAGGGTTCCAAGAACCGCTGACTGCGCAAGGGGCTGAGGGCGCGGCGCCGTGAGGTGCCACCGGCGCCTTAGCCCGTCGACCGACCAGGCCCTCTGCCGCGCAGGGGGCCTGCCTTATTCGAAGAGGTGGCCGAGGTCATGGTGACCCATGGATTCGGCCTTGGTGCGCAGGTATTTCTCGTTGTCGGGGCCCGGCTCCGTCAACGAGGCTTCGCGTTCGACGACGTCGATGCCGAACTCGGCCAGGGCGGCCATCTTCAGCGGGTTGTTGGTCAGCAGCCGGATGCGCTGCACGCCCAGGGACCGCAGCATGCAGGCGGCGGCGTCGTAGCGGCGTGAGTCGATGGGCAGGCCCAGCTGGGCATTGGCCTGGATGGTGTCGGCGCCGGCATCCTGCTCGGCATAGGCGCGCAGCTTCTGCACCAGGCCGATGCCGCGCCCCTCGTGGCCGCGCATGTAGACGATGGCGCCGCGGCCCAGGTCGGCGATGCGCTTCATGGCGCTTTGCAGTTGCGGCCGGCAGTCGCAGCGCAGCGAGCCGAAGACTTCGCCGGTCATGCATTCGGAGTGCACGCGCACCAGCGGCGGCTCGTCACCGGTCAGCTCACCCAGGCTCAGCACGACATGCTCCTGCCCGCTGTCGTCCTCACGGAAGCCGTGAATGACGAACTCGCCATAGGGCGTTGGCAGGCGGGTGGAGACGATGCGTTCGATCTTCATGGTGTGGGGCTTCAAGGGGGCATTCTCGCCGCCCCGGGGAAAACCCCGTGTCGCGCAGGTTAGGCTGCCGCTTTTCAGGAGACACGCATGGCCCAGACCGTTCAGTTCAAGCGCCCCGATGGCGCCCCTGTGTCCGGCTATCTCGCCGAGGCCGCCCAGCCTCTCGGCGCCGTCGTCGTCATCCAGGAGTGGTGGGGCCTGAACGACCAGATCCGTGGCGTGGCTGATCGCTTTGCGCTGGCCGGCTTCACGGCGCTGGTGCCTGACCTCTACCGCGGCAAGAGCACCGTCGAGGCCGAGGAAGCCGGCCATCTGATGACGGACCTGAACTTTGGCGACGCCGCCTCGCAGGACGTGCGCGGCGCGGTGCACTACCTCAAGGACCTGAAGCTGGGCAGCGGCAAGGTCGGCGTGACCGGCTATTGCATGGGCGGCGCGCTGACCGTGCTGGCCGCGACGATGGTGCCCGAGGCCGACGCCGCCGTGATCTGGTACGGCATGCCGCCGCTGGAATATGTGGACGCCAGCAAGATCAAGATGCCGCTGCAGGCCCATTGGGCCACGCAAGATGAATCCTTCCCGATTGCCGGCGTGGACGGCCTGGAAGCGAAGTTCGCCGAGGTCGGTGTGCGCTACGAAGGCCACCGCTATCTGGCCCACCATGCCTTTGCCAACGAGACGGCACAGGGGCCGGGGCGCATTGCCAAGACGCAGTACGACGCGGTGTGGGCGCAGCAGGCGTGGGACCGGGCGATGCGGTTCTTTGGCAAGCACCTGGGCTGAGCGTCGCGCGCCCAGCTCGCGAGACCCACGTCAGTCCGCGCGATCGGGCTTGACGGCCTGGCAGCGCGTGACCAGCTCCCGGGCGCGGCCGTCATAGGCCTCGCGGGCCGCCAGGGATTGCAGGACCTGGCGGGTGAACAGGGCTTGCCCGGCCGGCGAGGCGGCAAAGGCTTCGATGGCCTTGACTTCGGCTGCCGAAATGGCGGGCAGCGGCTCGGGGGCCTTTTCGCCCAGGGCGGTGTAGATGCCCAGCAAGCCGTGCCTGGCGTATTTGTGTCCCGGGACCGAACTGAAAAACCGGTCGGCCGCCGCCACTTCGCTGGCACTCAGCGACATCGTGACCACCCGTTCGGTCGTCTCGTAGAACTCGCTGGGCTGCAGGGCCTGGATGCAGGCGTTCTGCGCGGCGGGCAGGCCGCCCTTGGCCTCACGCTGCTTGGCGGCCAGTTGCACGCCCAGCAGCGCCGACTGGGCGGTGATCTGCGCGGTCGTTGACACGGCCTCGGCGGCGAAGCTGGCCAGCAGGCAGGCCGTCAGCGTGAGGGTGCGATGCATCATGGGGTGGGTCGACTTGAAAACGCGCATTTTGCGGCGCTGGCCACGCTCGCCGCCCGCCTTGGCGCTCAGTCGCTGCGCCGCACCTGCAGCCGCGGCTCGTCCGGCCAGGTGTCGGCGTCCAGGGCCAATTCATCGGGCCGCAGGCCATCGGCGCGCAGCACGCCCAGGTAGCCGTCGCGCCCTTGCGCCTTGGCGGCATAGAGGGCGGCGTCGGCCAGGCTCAGCGTGGCGTCCCAATCCCAGGCCCGAGGCGCTTCGGGGTCGAGAGGGAAGACAGCGAAGCCGATGGACACGGTGACCGGCAGCGTGCGGCCGTCGGCCAGCGTGAAGGCCTGCTCGCGCACGACGGCGTTGAAGCGTGCCGCCAGCTCGGTGGCGCCGCTGCGTGCGCCGCCGCGGGCCAGGGCCAGGAATTCCTCGCCGCCCCAACGCACCAGCACGTCGCTCTCGCGGAAGACCATGCGCAGCCGGCGGGCGAACTCAACCAGCACCTGGTCGCCCGCGGTGTGGCCGTGGCGGTCGTTGATGCGCTTGAAGTGATCGAGGTCCATCAGCATGACGAGCAGGTCGGCCTCGTCGTCGCGGTGGCGGTCGGGGTTGCTGTGGCGCGGCTCGGTGTAGTGGCGCAGGCAGAGCTGCAGGTCCGAGGTGACCCGCGAGTCCAGGTAGCGGCGGTTGCGCAGGCCGGTCAGCGGGTCGGTGGTGCTGGCCTCGCGCAGCTCCGTGGTGCGCTGCTCCACCAGGGCTTGCAGCGCCGTTTCGCGTCGGCGCAGCTGTGCGGTGCGCCGCGCCACACCCCAGCGCAACAGCAGCCAGGCCAAGCCCAGTAAAGAAAGCGCGGCGGCCGCCTGGGCCCAGCGCGTCTGCCACCAGGCCGGCAGCAGCTCGATGTCGAGCAGCAGCGGGCGGTCGCCCCACACGCCGTGATGGTTGGTGGCGTACACCTCCAGCCGGTAGCGGCCCGGCGGCAGGCCGCCATAGCTCGCGAAGCGGGCGCTGGCGTCGGTGAACGTCCATTCGGCGTCCCAGCCCGCCAGGCGCATCATGTAGCGCAGCTTGGCCGGGTCGATGTAGTCCAGTGCGGCGAACTCGACGGCCACACTGCGGGTACCGGCCGGCAGCTTCAAGCCTTGCTTCAGGTCCTGGTCCGGCTGGAAGAGCTGGCCATCGCGGCGCAGGCTGCTGACGACCACCGGCGGCGCATAGCGCGAAGGCATGAAGGCCAGCGGCTCGATGACGAGCAGGCCGCGGCTGCCGCAGAAGAGCAGGCGGCCGTCGGGCAGGGCGGCGTCGGCGAAGAAGCGCGGCGTGCCCATCGGCGGGCCCTCGGCGCCGGAGAGTTCGTCCAGGCGGTTGGCGTTCGGGTCGTAGACGGATTGCTGGCTCCATACCCGGCCCTTTGCGTCCTCGTGCAGGTTGACGCCGAAGGGCCGGCCCGGCGCCCCCATGCGCTCGCTGATGCGTTCGAAGCGCGCGCGGCCCTGTTCGTCGTAGCCCTTGAGCCGGTGCAGGCCGCTGACGGCGGTGTCCACGTAAAGGCTGCCGTCGCGGGTGTGCAGCAGACCGAGCACGGCAGGAAAGCCCAGCGCCTCGCCGGGCGCGCCCTGCACCTCGGCCAGGCGCTGGCCGTCCCAGCGGAACAGGCCGGCCAGCGCGCCGACCCAGAGTTGGCCGTTGCGGGCCTCCACGCGCAGCGCATGCACGCCGCCGCGCAGCGGCTCGCCATCTGCGCGGCGCACGCGCTCGATGCGCGCCTGGGGCGAAGGCAGGCGGTAGAGCCCGTCCTGCATGCCGACCCAGACTTCACCACTCGGTAATACCAGCACGCGATGCGCGCGCCCGCCCTCCAGCGCCCAGCTGGCGAGCAGTCGGGCGCTGCGCGGTTCGCGGCGCTCCAGGCGGCCATTGGCCACCAGCCAGACGCTGCCGTCCGGCCCCTCGGCGAGGTTGTCCACCGGCGTGTCGGCCTCGCGCGGCCAGCGGCCGACGGTGCGCAGTTGCGCGTCCAGCAGGGCCACTGGGCCGCTGTGCGTGGCCACCATCAGCAGGCCGTCGCGGCGGGGCAGCAGGCCGCGCAGGTCGCTGCTGGCCAGCGGGCTGCCGGGGTCGGCGTCGGGGCCGCGCACGGCCAGTGCCGGGTGCTGCTGGTGGCGCTGCAAGCCCACGCCGTAGCCGCCCACCCACATGGTGCCGGTCTGGTCGCGCAGCAGCACGTTGACGTCATTGCCGGCCAGGCCGCCGGGCAGATGGGGGTTGTGGCGCAACTGGCGCAACAGCGCGCCGCTGTCGCCGTCCAGCCAGGCGATGCCATCGTTCAGGCCGGCCCAGACCGTGCCGTCGGCGCTCTGCGCCAGCGCCTGCACGCCCCCCTTGAAGCGCGCCGCCAGCCAGCGCGGCTGGCCGTTCGCCTCGATGCGGCCGACGCGGCCGTCCACGCTGCCGAACCAGAGCCGGCCCGCGCGGTCCTCCAGCAAGGTGCTGATGCCGATGATGGCGTTGTCGGGCAAGGCCAGCGTCGTCCAGCCGCCCTGCACGTCGCGCCGGGCTAGGCCCCGCCAGTGGCCGGCCCACAGCGCGCCGTCGCGGCCCACGGCCAGCGCCAGCACGCGGCGCTCGGTTGCGCCGTCGACGCGCAGCGGCTCGATCTCGAAGCGCGCGGTTTTCGGCTCAAAGCGCAGCAGGCCCTTGCCCAGCGTGCCGACCCAGACCCGGCCGGCATCGTCTTCGGCCAGCGCGCGGATGGGCGTGGCGCGCTCGCTGCCGCTGCCCAGCATTTGCACGCGGTCGAAGGCAGGTTCGTAGCGGGCCAGGCCGTTGACCTCGGTGCCTATCCACATGCCGCCGTCGGCGGCAGGCGCCAGCGAGCGCACCCAACCCAGGTTGCGCTGCACGGGCGTGGCGCCTTCGCGCTCGATGGCGCGCAGGCGGTAGCCATCGAAGCGCGCCAGACCGTCGCTGGTGCCGACCCAGATCAGGCCTTGGCGATCCTGAGCCAGGCTGCCCACCACGTCGCGCGGCACCGGGACGTTGGCAAACTGGGGCTCCAGCGCGCTCGGTGCTGGCTGCACCGGCTGCGCCATGGCCACCGGGGCCAGGACGGCCAGCAGGCAGGCGGCCAGCGCCAGGGTGCGGTGGATCATGGGAGGCGCGGTCTTCAGAAACGCGCATTGTCCAAGCCGGGCCGGTGCCGCTCGCGCCCTGTTTACCCGGCCTTGGAGCGGCGGTGCTTTCGTCGCTGATAGAGCCGGCTGCCAGCCAAAAAGACAAGTTCGCCCGGGACGCTTTAGAGAACTTCGGTGGCGCGGCAGCGCATCCAGTGGACTTCGCACGGCACCGCCATCCAAATGCAGCACATGGGTGTAGATCACCGGTCGTGCGGACGTCGGCGTGCCCGAGCAACTCCGGACCGTGTGAATGTCGCTGCCAGCCTGGAGCAGATGCGTGGCGAAGCTGTGTCGTAAGCGCCCATACGGCGCTGCGCCCAGCCATGCGGGCAGGGGTGCAGGGCGAGCAATCCGGCAAGGGTGAATCCGCACTGGCTCTGCGGGGCATTTGAAACTTACATTGCCCTATTGCCGCGGCTGACGCCACCGTTGGTCGGACGGTTCAGTCCAACAGGTCTATCCGCCGCTACCAGGCTCGGACTTTGTTCAAACTCGCCAGGGCGGCGGATAAACGCTATTCGTTAGGCGTCACAACTCGAAGCGGAGAGGGCGAGCATGTGGACAGTCATTCAGTACGTCACTGGCGGCTTTGCCCTGATGGCATTCTTGGGTGCGGTTGTTGCATCGGTTCGCCTTCGGTCGATCAGGCGGGACGAGGTCGCACTTTCCAAGGCAGTGCCCGCAGACGTACCGCAGGTGCTTGATCGCATTGCTGGTCGTTTCCACGTCGACACGACGTCCCTCACTCGCGAGCAGAAGGCTGCCCTCGTCCGCGATCAGCTTCAACTTCAAGCAGAGAAGTTTCGCCTTACGCTGCGTGCGGGCCTTCTCGCACTCATTGTTCTTGCTGCACTAACGGCGTTTGCGGTCTTCGTGGCCAATCGGGAAGATCCCAACGCAGTTCCAGCGCCGCAAGTTAGTCAGGCCACCGCCAATCCAACAATCCCGCTCTCACCGAGAACTTTCAATATGACCGCCTCGCTTGAGGCAACGACAAAAGCGCATATCTCAGAGGGCGGATCGGCAGAGCTCCATCTATTCGTCAACGAATCGCTCTGCAACAAGCCGCAGAAGGTCTACAAGAATTGGTCATCCGGGCCAATCTTCACTCTCACAGCGACTTGCCTTGTTCCGGTACTGGCCAACACGCGGTACGAGTTTCGTGCTGAACAGCTGAATCACAACGCTGACGCGCACGATACCGTGTTGAGAGTCAGCTATGCGCGGCAATAGCATGCGTGACACATAGCCCTTCCATAGGGCTGACATGTCCAGGCAGTCCGGGTCATGCAGCTCATGTCAATGACACATGACCCGACTCACTGGCAACGCCCCGACAGACCGTCTGTCGGGTGCCTTGGTGTAGCTTTGCAGGCAGCGCGCCTGCAACCTACGGCATCGCAGGGAGCGAGTCGCCTTAGATCACAAAGCCATCTTGTCTAGGCCTCGAATGCATCTACCGCGCGTTGTCGTCGCCGCAAATTCGAGGTCGCGCCCGAACCTCGCGTCATTGCACCTATGCGCCGCGCAGCACTTTCGAGATCAGGCCGCGGCTATAGAGGCCGGCGTATCGCCGTCAAAAAGCACATTCGCGCCTCCGGAATACGTCCACTACTGGTCAGGAGCCATCGTGTTCGCCGTCATGGCGCTGGAGGCGCAGGCATACGAACTCATGACCTTTTCCGATAGATTTGAGGGTACGGTGCCTCCCTTGTCTTTTGCGCCAGAGGATCACTGGCGGGAAGTTCTGGAACGCTACTGCCTAGTGCACGAACGAGCTATGGGAAAGCGACTGGACACCGGCCGAGGCATAGCCCAGGCGACGAAGGTCTTGGTCAAACTCAGAAACGAACTCGTCCACTCCAAGAGCGAATGGCGAGACGATGCAACGGTCTCGCGTGCGCTTCGGTCTGCATGTAGGAATCGCTTCGCGCTGAATCCTTTCCTCTGCGGAGAGGCCTTCTTTCCCGACCAGTGCATCAGTGCAAGTTGCGCAGCATGGGCGGTTCGCACAGCTGAGGCGTTCCTGGTGTCCTTCGCGAAGTCAACGAAATGCCGCCTGAATGTGCAAGTCGAGGCCTAACGCAACCATCGATTGGACCACTTGCAACTGGCTGCACCAGCTGTAAGTCTCCGCTTCGGCTCAACTTCAACGACTAGGCAAGCCCACCGCTGGCAAGCCGCCCGCAGCAGCTCTTGCCACGAACCGACGGCGCCACGTACTTTCAGAACGCCAACGCGTTCGTCGACTTGACCTCTTCCATCACCGCATAMGTSYGCGTYTCCCKCACCCCCGGCAGCGTCCAGATCACGCTGCCAATGAACTCCCGATACGCGCCCATGTCGCGCACCCGCGTCTTCAGCAGATAGTCGAAGCCGCCGGCGACGAGGTGGCATTCCAGGATCTCGGCGCGGGCCTGGACGGCGGCCTTGAAGTTGTCCATCACATCCATCACCGTGCGGTCCAGGTGCACCTCGATGAAGACCAGCATGGCCGCGCCGAGCTTGGCCGGGTTGAGCCGCGCCTCATAGCCGAGGATGTAGCCGTCGCGCGTCAGGCGCTTCACACGCTCCAGCACGGCGGTGGGCGACAGGTGCACGGCTTCGGCCAGCTTGAGGTTGGAAATACGCCCGTCGGCCTGCAGCACGCGCAAGATGCGGGCGTCGATCTTGTCGAGTTTGGTTTCGTCTTCCATCTGGATTTTTGTCGGCCGTTCAGGTGATCCTTGGAATTTAATCCAAGTGAAGCGTCGATAGAGTGCGAAATCTCACCAGGAGCTCTGCCATGCCCACGCCCTTCGTCGCCCCGACCGAACAGCCCCGCCTGCCCGATCCCTACCGGGCCGAGCACGGCGTCGTGCAGGCCCTGGCCGAGCGTGTTGGCGGTGCGCTGGACTGGCCTGGCGTCATCGCCATGGCCGCGCCCTGGGTGGAGCAGGTGCGCAAGAACCCGGCGCCTTTCTGGGCCATGGAATCGCTGCTGCGCGAATACCCCATCACCAGCGCCGAAGGCCTGGCCCTGATGCGCCTGGCCGAGGCGCTGCTGCGGGTGCCCGACGCGCCCACGGCCATTGCGCTGACGGCCGACCAGCTCGGCCGCGCCGACTTCGACGGCGCCAGTGAAGGCAGCCCGCACAAGATGCTGGCCGCGCTGTCGGCCTCGGCCATCTCGATGTCCAAGCGCTTCCTGCCGGGTGCCGACGACGACGGCGGCCTGTTCAAGCGCCTGGGCGCGCAGACCGTGGTGGCCGCCACCGTACGGGCCATCCAGCTCTTGGGCCGGCAGTTCGTGCTCGGCCGCAACATCAATGAGGCGATGAGCGAGGCGGATTCGGCGCGCAAGCAGCAAAAGCAGCTGCGCTTCAGCTACGACATGCTGGGCGAAGGTGCCCGCACCGAGGCCGATGCATTGCGCTATCACGCCGCCTATGTCGGCGCCATCAAGGCCATCGCTGCCGGCCAGCGCGCTTCGTCGCCGGAAGCCTCCGACGGCATCTCCATCAAGCTCAGCGCGCTGTTCAGCCGCTACGAGGTGCTGCAGCGCGACCGCGTCTTCGCCGAGCTGCTGCCGCGCGTGTGGGCGCTCATCGAGCTGGCCGCCGAGGCCAACATCAACCTGACCATCGACGCCGAGGAGGTCGACCGCCTGGAGCTGTCGCTGGATGTGCTGGACACGCTGGCCGCGCGTATCGCCACCCACTACCCGCACTGGCGCGGCTTCGGCCTGGCGGTGCAGGCCTATCAGTCGCGGGCGCTGGCCGTCGTCGATGAGGTCGCGGCGATTGCCCGCAAGCACGGCCTGCGCTTCATGGTGCGCCTGGTCAAGGGTGCCTACTGGGATGGCGAGATCAAGCGTGCCCAGGAGCTGGGCCTGACGCACTACCCGGTGTTCACGCACAAGCAGCACACCGACGTCAGCTACCTGGCCTGCGCCCGCGCGCTGATCCAGCATGCCGACGTCATCTACCCGCAGTTCGCCAGCCACAACGCCGGCACCATCGCGGCCATCGTGCAGATGGCCCGCGCCACCGGCGCGCCGTTCGAGATGCAGCGCCTGCACGGCATGGGCGAGGGCGTCTACCGCGAGGTGCTGAAGGACGGCAGCATCCCCTGCCGCGTCTATGCGCCGGTCGGCGAGCATCGCGACCTGCTGGCCTATCTCGTGCGCCGCCTGCTGGAAAACGGCGCCAACTCCTCCTTCGTGCACCAGTTGGCCGACCCCAGCGTGCAGGTGCCCGAGCTGCTCGGCTCGCCGCTGGCCGAGGTGCGTGCGACGAGCGCGCTGCCGTTGCCGCCGGCCCTCTACCTGGACAGCGAAGGCCGCGGCCGCGCCAACTCCACCGGCGCCGACCTGACCGCGCCGGCCCAGCGCGTGGCCCTGCAGGTCGCGCTGGAGACGACGCCTGTGCGTGCCGTCCCCGAGGCTTCCGCAGCCGAAGTCGATTCCGCAATGAACCGCCTGCACGCCGGCTTCCCCGCCTGGAACGCCACGCCCGTCGCCCAGCGCGCCACCATCTTGCGCCGCGCCGCCGACGACCTCGACGCCCGCCTGGCCGAGTTCTGCGCCCTGCTCGTCAAGGAAGCCTTCAAGACCCAGGCCGACTGCGTCGCCGAGGTGCGTGAGGCCGTGGACTTCCTGCGCTACTACGCCGACCAGGCCGAAGCCGAGCCGGCATTGATGCAGGGCCGCGGCGTCTTTGTCTGCATCAGCCCGTGGAACTTCCCGCTGGCCATCTTTGCCGGCCAGGTCGTCGCCGCGTTGGTTGCCGGCAATGCGGTGGCCGCCAAGCCGGCCGAGCAGACGCCTTATGTCGCGCTGAAGATGGTCGAGCTGCTGCAAGCCGCCGGCGTGCCGGCCGATGCGCTGGTGCTGTTGCATGGCCCCGGCGAAACCGTCGGCGCCGGCCTGGTCGCCCATGCGCGCACGGCCGGCGTCTGCTTCACCGGCTCCACCGTCGTCGCGCAGATCATCAACAAGGCGCTCGCCGCCAAGCCCAACTCGCCGATCCCGCTGATCGCCGAGACCGGCGGTCTCAATGCCATGGTCGTCGACTCGACCGCACTGCCCGAACAGGTCATCGACGCCGTCGTGCAATCGGCCTTCCGCTCCGCCGGCCAGCGCTGCTCGGCGCTGCGCCTGCTGTGCGTGCAGTCCAGCATTGCCGAGGGGGTCATCGAGATGCTCAAGGGTGCGTTGTCGCAGCTGCATGTCGGCCAGCCTGCGCACCTGGCCACCGACGTCGGTCCCGTCATCGACGACGAGGCCCATGCCAACATCAGCAAGCATGTCGAGCGCCTCAAGCGCGACGCCAAGCTGCTGGCCGAGGCGCCCGTGGCCGAAGCCATGCCGCGCCAGATCCGCCCCGTCGCCTTCGAGCTGCCGCGCGTGTCGCACCTCGGCGAAGAGATCTTCGGCCCGGTGCTGCACGTCGTGCGCTTCGAGGACTCGGTCGACGACGTCATCAAGGAGATCAACGCGCTGGGCTACGGCCTGACGCTGGGCATCCAGACCCGCATCGACAGCCGCGCCCAGCGCCTGGCCGACGAGGCGCGCATCGGCAACGTCTATGTCAACCGCAACATCATCGGCGCGGTGGTGGGCGTGCAGCCTTTTGGCGGCGAAGGCCTGTCCGGCACCGGCCCCAAGGCCGGTGGCCCCGACTATCTGCGCCGCTTCTGCGCCGAGCCGCAGCTCGACGCGCCGCTGCCGACCCTCGCGATGGACGGCCGCAGCGAGGCCTTGGCCGTGGCCGCCGACGCCGGTTGGCGCGACACGCCGCTGCTTGAGCGCATCGCCACGCTGCGTCGCGCTGCCGACACGTTGGACGCGCCGACCGCTCTCGCCTTGCGTGGCCTGTTCGTCGCGGCGCAGGCGCAGTTCGCCGACCTCGTGCTGCCCGGCCCGACCGGCGAGAGCAACACGCTGCGCCACCACGCCCGGGGCGTCTTCGCCGTGCTCGGCCGTGACGAAGCGGGCCTGGCCGCGGTCGTCAGCGCCCTGCTGGCCGGCAACAGCGCCATCTGGCTGGGCGGCGACGAACGCGCCCGCCAGGCCCTTCTGCGCGCCGGCCTGCCGGTCAACGCGCTGACGCTACTGCCCGACGCGACGCTGCCGGGGCTGCTCGCCGCGCCGCAGCTCGCTGGCGTCGCGCTGGCATCGTCCGACTCCGCGGCCGCCCATGTGCTCGCGCAAGCCCTGGCCACGCGGGCTGGGGCCATCTTGCCGCTGGTCACCGGCGCCGGCCATGTGCGCCAGCTCTACCGCTTTGCGGCGGAGCAGACGTTGACAGTCAACACGGCGGCGGCCGGTGGCAATGCGGCCCTGCTGGCAGGGGTGCGCTGAGGGCACTTGACGCAGCGCCCTGCGGCATCACTGCGGCGTCATTGTGGGATCGGGGCTCGCAGGCAGGTCGCCGGCGCGGTGGGGTGGTCCAGCTCGAAGACCAGGCGCTTGTCGAGCTTTGCGGCCTGCACCGCCTTGCCGAAGAACTGCTGGAAGAGCTGCTCGAACGACCCGTCCTTCTGCGCGCGCCGCAGGCCCTGCTCGATGTGCTCGGCCAGCTCGGTGTTCTGCCGGGCGACAAAGAAATAGCTGCACATCGGGTAGTGCAGCGCCAGGTGCGATTCAACGGCCAGGCCCAGGTGGCCGTAGTTGCTCAACTCGCCGTAGATCTCGCCGACGCCGCGCGGCAGGTAGCGAAAGCGCTGCGCCGCCAGCATCGTGAACAGGTTCTCGTAGCGCGCGGCGGCGACGACAGGCAGGCCGTTGCTCTGCAGGACGCCCGTGTCGACCCATTCCCTGACCAGCCCGGCTGGCAGCGCCTTGAGCTGCTCCAGCGAACGGATGCTCTCGAACTGGCCTCGGTCGTCCTCGCCGATCAGGAAGATGCGCCAGCCGAGGATGCCCTTGTCGACCGGGATCCGCACGGGCAGATAGTCGCGCTCGAGCTGGACCGTGGTCGGTGCCCAGACGACGTCGATATCCTGCCCCGCGGCCATGCTTACGAAGGCTCGCACGGCCACGCTCGGCTTCGCGGAAGGTTGCACGGCGAAGTGGCCGTCAGCCTTGCCCAAGGCCAGCTTGAGCAGGCTGGCGTAGTAGTCGCCGCGCTTGTCGCCGGCGGCGCCGGACGAGGGGTAGGTCACGACCTGCGGTGCGCCAGGCGAAGGTTCGGCCGACGCGCCGAACCCGCCAAACCCTAGCAGTGCCACGCTGGCCAGGGCTAACGCCCGGCTTGCGATGTGGATCACCGACTGCCTGCAATCACGCATTTTTCAGAGAGCCAATTAGGAATCGCGGTGAGCAGCATGGTGGCCGGCGGGCCATGACGGGAGGCGAGCTTGCCATGCGCGCGACCGTACGCCACCATCCCCCCACACGCCAGCCGTTCGGCGTGCAAGGGAGAAAAAGAATGTTCCCATGGTTTTGGCTCTGGGCGCCGCAGTTGCGCCTGCCCTTCAGCGGCGACGTGGCGCAGGACATCGAGCCGCGCCTGGACTGGTTCTTCGCCGGCATCAAACCCCAGGCCGGCAATGCGCGCATCGAGGCGCGGGCCTTCGACGTGGCGAGCTACGGCGACCAGCTGGGCGTGATCACCCAGCTGTTGATCGAGATGGCCGAGCGGCAGCCGGCCGAGGCCCAGGCCGCGTCCGCGCCACTGCAGGAGCTGCGCCGCATCCACGGCGAGATCGAGGCGATCAAGGCGCAGGAGTGTGATCGCGAGCTGGCCGAGCTGCAGGCGCGCATCCGCCTCCTCGAGAGCCGTCGCCGGCCTGCGAGCTGAGCCCGCGCGCCCAGGCCAGGCCTGAGCGCGCGGTGCGATGAACCTTTTTGTGGATCCTCCGACTACAGGTTGCAACGAGGAGGATTCATGAAGGAACTCAATGCCGGTATTTCCATGGCCCGTCTGGCGCCCCGCTTCGCCGTGTTCGCGCTATGGCTGCCGCTGGTGGGCGCAGCCGCGCCAACTACGCTCATCGATCCCCAGGATGCACCACTGATCGCCACGGATGGCACCGCGTTCGTGGTTACTCGCGGGCGCGTGCGGGTTCCGGAGTTGCGTTCAGAGCCGGAAGGTCCTGCCATTGAATTGGCGGTGGTGCGTGTACGGCGTGCCGGTGCCGACGCCGAGAAGGCCCATGTGATCCTGGCGGGCGGCCCCGGCGATTCCGGCGTCAGGCAGGTGATCGATCTGGCCAGGCATGGTGGCGCGGCGCTGGCGGAATTCATCGATGGCGACCTGGTTGGCATCGACCAGCGTGGCGTGGGCGCCTCCACCCCGAATCTGCGCGCCACGATGCGCTATGGCTTGCCACTCGACAGGCCGGCCTCGGTCGCCGCCTGGCTGCCCTTGATGGAGCAAGCAGCGCGTGCCGTCGCCGCAGAGATGCGTGGGCGCGGCATCCGCCTGGAGGCCTACAACACCGAGGAAAGCGCCGACGACGTCGATGCGGTGCGCCAGTCCTTCGGCTATGGCAAGGTGACCTTGTGGGGCCGCAGCTATGGCACCCACCTGGCGCTGGCCACTGCGCGGCGCCACCCGGGCGCGGTCGAGCGCATGGTTTTGATCAGCCCGGAAGGGCCGGATCACACATGGAAGCTGCCGTCGCAGGTGGATCGGGTGCTGCTGCGCATCGGCGAACTTGCGGGCGCGCCTGGGATGACCGGGCAACTGCGCGCCGCCATCGCCGGGCTGGCGCAGTCGCCGGTGGAGGTGGCTGTGACTGATCCGGCCACCGGGCAGGAAGCCAAGGTGGTGATCGGGGCGATGGACGTGCAGTGGGCGATCGCGCAGACCATTGGCGATCCGCGCGCGGTCGCGACGCTCCCCGCCGCCGTGCAGGAGATGAGTACCGGCAACTTCCGGCGTGTGGCCCACATGAGCCTCTTGCTGCGGCGCCAGCTCGGCATCTATTCAGCCATGAAGCACATGATGGACCTGAGCTCGGGAGCGAGCGCGGCGCGCAGCGCACGGATCGAGGGCGAGGTCGGCAGCGCCCTGCTTGGCGACACGATGAATTTCCCGGGGCGCTATCTGCACGCTGCGTGGAATGCGCAGCAGCTTGGGGACGCGTTCCGTGAGCCGGTCGCGGTTCCGGTCCCCACGCTGATGCTGGTGGGCGACCTGGATGCACGCACGCCGGTGGAAAACGCACAGGAAATCGCTGCCACGCTGCCGCAGGCGCATTTGGTCGTCGTGGAAAACGCGGCGCACCAGTTCGACGTGTTCGGGAACGCAGCCATGAAAGCGCTGTTGGGCCGCTTTGTCCGCGGCGAAACCGGCCTGGACCCGCGCATCGCCTTGCCCCTGCCACGCTTCGAAAAGGTCGGCTCGATCCGCACTGAAAGATGACAAGCCCACACCGTGAGTCATCCATGCACAACCCGCTCGCTGACGAATTGCTGGTGATCCGCTGTCAGCTCGGCGAACGGCCGGCCTTTGATGAACTGATCGCGCGTTGGCATCAGCCGTTGTGGCGTTATGCACGTCAGCTTTCAGGCAATGACGCCGCCGCCGATGACGCTGCGCAGGAAGTCTGGCTGCGCGTGTTGCGCGGGATCTCCCGTCTGCGCGAAGGCGCCAAGCTGCGGTCCTGGCTGTTCGGCATTGCACACCGGGTGCTGATGGACCGGCTGCGTGAACAATACAAACAGCCGATTTGGGTCGACACCGATATCGAGCTCGAAGAGCAGCCCGGCGACGACGGCGCGCTCGCCCTCGAATTCGAACTGGCCGCCATGCTGGAGGCGCTGGCGCGCCTGCCGCCGGTTGAGAAGGAGGTGCTGACGTTGTTCTATTTGCAGGAGCTGTCGCTCGACGAGGTTGCCCAGGTGCTGGACATCCCCATCGGCACCATCAAATCCCGGTTGCACCGGGCCCGAAAAATACTCCGGCATCAGCTTGGCATCCAAGGAGTGCAGTCGTGAATCCCGCTTCCATCTCCGCCTTGGCCAACCGCGAGCTGTCAGCCAAGGCGCGCTTCGGCCATGTGGCGCTGTTGCTGGCTGCATTGGCGATGTCGGTCGTCGTCGGCTCGCTGTGGCTGACCGAACCCGCATTGCCGCCACGGACCGTGATCGCCTTCGCCGCCATGACCGGCATCGGCCTGTGCTGGGTTGTCTATGCCGTGTGGGTGCTGGCGTCGCGCCGTGTGCTGCTGGCGTTTCAGCAAGTCGTTGCGGCTCGCATGGCAGTCGGGTTCAGCGCGGTAGCGCTGGCTGGCGCCTTGGCCCTGGGAATGGGCGAAGGCATCGCGGCGGCATGGCCAGCGGCGGCCGTGTTCGCCGTGATGCTGGTGATTGCTGTCATCACGCTGGTGCGCGCGCGCGGCAAGCACAGGCAGCTGACGCAGCGGCGCGCCGAGCTTGAACGCCAGCTTGGCTCTTGAAGGAGTGCTTTCGGCTGGCCGCGCCAAAGGCAGCCGGACAAGAAAAGGCCCTCTGCGGGTGGCGAGCCACCGAGAGGGCCAAATCCACCCAGGGGCGGTGGAGGAGACAAGCGGTATTGCGACGTTGCAATGTTGCGGCGCAGCATAACCGAATCCGGGCTGGATTTGTGTAACGGCGCTGCTCACCAAACGTGAGGCGCGCGGGCGTCAGAAGAAGGCATCGAGAAAGCTGGCGGCCCGGTCGCCGAGCGCGACGATCTTGTTCGTCGCCTGGCGGTAGAACTTGAAGTTCAGCTCGGTCTCGGGCCGGCCATCGTTCCAGTCGGCAAAGGGCTTGAGCTCGGCGCGGCCCAGGCGGCGTTTCACAAGTGCAGCCCGCTTGACAGTGATGCTGACGCGTGGCGTCTGGCGCTCGATGCCCGGCTTTCTAGGCATGGCCTCAGCGGACGTGACCACGCCGCGTGCAACCAACCCCACGCCGCCCTCGTTCTCGCTGGCGAAGAGGTAGATCACATCGCCGGTGGCGATGCGCTTGCCGCCGTACATCGTCTTGTGCGCCGCAAAGGTCCAGGTGCCGGCCTGCGTGTCGGCGATCTCGGCCTTGATAGCGTAGTTCAGACGTTCAGGCACGCGAATCTTGTTCGTAACGGCGCTCGCCGGTTTGCGGGTTGTAGAACACCAGCATGGTCTGCCCGGATTCCGGATCGACGAAGCGCTCCTCGGTCCGCTGCCAGTCGCCACCCGGCGTCGCGTCGCGGGACCGGTAGCGCCAACGCTCCACCAGCACGGCGGCGGCAATGATGCAGCCCCAGATCGCGAAGGGCGTCGCGTCGCGATGGCCGGCCAGGCTTGCGCCCAAGCCGATCATGCCGGCCGCCAGTGCCACGATGAGCAACAGGTTGCGCAGCATGGCGTCAGGCCGGCAGCCGCTCGGCCACCACGGCCGTGCCGTAGGCGACGATCTCGCTCATGGTCTGGCCCATCTCCGACGAATCGAAGCGCATCATGACCACGGCATTGCCGCCCATCAGCTGGGCGTTCTTGACCATGCGGTCGATGGCGTGGCGGCGCGCCTCCTCCAGCAGCTGGGTGTACTCGGTGATCTCACCGCCGACGAGGGAGCGCAGCCCCGCCATGATGTTGCCGGCCAGGCCGCGGCTGCGCACGACGACGCCAAAGACCTGGCCCTTGACCTCGGTGACGCGGTGGCCGGCGAGGTTCTCGGTGGTGACGATGATCACGCGACTCTCCTTGTGATGTTGGGGTGGTGTGATCCTGAGCGCATGGGCGTTAGCAAGGCATAAGTGAAGCCGGGCATCGGTCCGCGGCATAGCCATCTCGCAGTGGAATGGGCGGATTTTCGCCACGCCGGACAATCGAGCGCGATGACGACGACGCCGCCACCCGACCCCGATCCGATGCCCCTGCCGCCGCCAGAGCCTGACCTGGACGCCTGCTGCGGCAATGGCTGCGACCCCTGCATCTTCGATCTCTACGACCTGGCCAAGGACGAGTACCGCCAAGCCCTGAGGGCCTGGCGCGAGCGCCATCCGCAGGCCAGTTGAATCAAGGACAGCCCCATGTGCCGCAACATCCGCACCCTGTTCAATTTCGAGCCACCAGCGACCGAACTCGAGATCCGCGACGCTGCGCTGCAGTTCGTGCGCAAGCTCAGCGGCTTCAACGTGCCGTCCCAGGCCAACGCGGCGGCCTTCGACCATGCAGTGGCGGCGATTGCCGACGAGGCGCGTGCGCTGATCGCCTCGCTCGTGACGACGGCGGAGCCCAAGAACCGCGAGATCGAGGCCGAAAAGGCGCGGGTTCGTTCTCAGGCCCGTTTCGGCAGCCCGGGGGGATGATCCGCGCGCGTCGGTCCGGCGCGGTATCCCTCGAGGAACTCCATGCCCAAGCTGATGTCGCTCGTCGTCTGCATGACCGTGCTCACCTGGCTCAGCGCCCTCATGGCCAGTCTCATCCGGGCGCGGGCCTGGACGCCCAAGGGCCTGATGCTGGCCATGGGCAACCGCGACCACATGCCCGAGGCCACGCCGCTGGCCGGCCGTGCGCAGCGCGCGGCGGCCAACACCTTGGAGAACCTGCTGTTCTTCGCGGCATTGGCCCTGGTTGCGCAGGCGTCCGGTGCGACGGGCGAACGCGTGCTGCTCGGCGCCCAGGTGTTCCTGTGGGCCCGTGTAGCCTTTCTGGCCGTGTACCTGGCCGGCATTCCCTACCTGCGCACGGCGGTATGGACGGTCAGCATCGTGGGGCTGGGCATGATGTTGATGGGCATGGTCTAAGGGAGCGCCGAACAAGCCCTCGCGCGCAGCGCATCCCCGCTTTGGGCGGCTTGCGGCGTTGCAAATGCTCGCCATAGCCTGAGCTATGACTGTGCTTTGCGCCTGGCAATCCATCCCAAACCAGGGCGCGCTGCATCGCACGGGCTTATCCGGCGCTCCCTGACGCACAATCGCCGCGCCCCGGCTCCCCAGACATCGCCATGCGCCTGAAGATCGCCCTGTCCTTCGTCGCCCTGCTGCTGCTCGTTGCGGCCTGGTTCGCCTTCGCCTGGCGCTGGAGCTATTCGGACGGCGAGCGTGCCGGTTGGGTGCAGAAGCTCTCACGCAAGGGCTGGGTCTGCAAGACCTGGGAGGGCGAGCAGGCGCTGGTGTCGCTGCCGGGCACGGCCAGCGTCGAGAAGTTCTACTTCACGGTGCACGATGAGGCCGCAGCCCAGGCCATCAACAAGCTCATGGGCCGGCGCGTCAACCTGCACTACGAGGAGAAGGTCGGCCTGCCGGGCTCCTGCTTCGGCGAGACGCGCTACTTCGTCACCGGCGTGACGCTGGTTGATGAAATCTCTCTGTCGCCGGGCGTTGTCGTGCCAGTCGCCCCGAACGCACCCGCATCGGCGGCCAGCCAGTAAGCGCCTCTCGACGAGCGCGTCGGCCATGTCGCCGCCGCTGACGCCAAGCCCCGTGGCCGGCACTGATGACATGACTGGACAGCGTTGTCCGGCGAAACTAGCGGGATGTCCTCGCTGTTCCAACCGCTTCTTCAATCGGTGACATCGCGCTTCGAGCGCCTCGTCGACCCCTATCCGGAAACCAGCGGCGCGGCGCCGCCGGCGCGCTTCTTCGCCTTCCTGTGGCGCTGCGCGGACGGCGTGCGGCGGCATCTGCTCGCGGTCACGCTGTTCACGGCCGGCATCGCGGCGGCCGAGGCGCTGCTGTTCAGCCTGATGGCCTCGCTGGTGGACTGGCTGGCCACCGTCAAGCCCGCCGAGCTGTGGAGCAAACCCCAGCCCGTCATCGCGATGCTGCTGGCCGTGCTCGGMGTCAGCATCGTGCTGGCCAGCGTGCAGGCGCTGCTGAAGTACCAGGGCGTGTTCGGCAACTTCCCGATGCGGCTGCGCTGGATCTTCCATCGCCGCATGCTGGCCCAGAGCTTGGCCTTCTTCGGCGACGAGTTCGCCGGCCGCATCGCCACCAAGGTCATGCAGACGGCCCTGGCCGTGCGCGACACCTGGCTCATCGTCGTCGACATCCTCGTCTACGTGGCCGTCTACTTCGGCACGCTGGTGGGCATCGTCGCCAGCTTCGACGCGCGTCTGATGGCGCCCTTCGGCGTCTGGCTGGCGCTCTACATCGTCGCGCTGCGCTACTTCGTGCCGCGCCTGGGCAAGATCGCCCAGGCCCAGGCTGACGCACGCAGCCTGATGACCGGCCGCATCACCGACGCCTACACCAACATCGCCACCGTCAAGCTGTTTGCGCACGGCCGGCGCGAGGCCAGCTATGCCAAGTCGGCCATGCAGGACTTCATGACCACGGCCTACGGCCAGATGCGCCTGGTGACCGGCTTCGAGATCGTCAACACGCTGCTGTCGGCCCTGCTGGTTGGCAGCACGGCGCTGCTGGCGTTGTGGCTGTGGGGCGTGTCGGCCATCGGCGTCGGCGCGGTTGCCGCGGCCACGGCGATGGGCATGCGACTGAACGGTATCTCGCACTGGGTCATGTGGGAGATGGCCTCGCTGTTCGAGCACATCGGCACCGTGCAGGACGGGCTGGCCACGCTGTCCAAGCCGCAGCTGATCGCCGATGCGAGCGGCGCGGCCGCGCTGACCGTGCAGAACGACGGAACCGGGGGTGAGGTCCACTTCGAGAACCTGCGCTTCGCCTACCCCAATGGCAAGGTCGTCGTCGATGGCCTTGACCTGCGCATCAAGCCGGGCGAGAAGATCGGCCTGGTCGGCCGCAGCGGCGCGGGCAAGAGCACGCTCGTGAACCTGCTGCTGCGCCTGTACGACATCCCGGAAGGCGGCGGCCGCATCCTGATCGACGGCCAGGACATCCGCCACGTCACCCAGGACTCGCTGCGCCAGCACATCGGCATGGTCACGCAGGACACCTCGCTGCTGCACCGCTCGGTGGCCGACAACATCCTCTACGGCCGCCCGAGCGCGACGCAGCCCGAGCTGGAGCGCGCGGCCGAGCGTGCGCATGCCGACGAGTTCATCGCCACGCTGTCCGACCCCAAGGGCCGCACCGGCTTCGAGGCCCATGTCGGCGAGCGCGGCGTCAAGCTCAGCGGCGGCCAGCGCCAGCGCATCGCCATCGCCCGCGTCATGCTGAAGGACGCGCCCATCCTGCTGCTGGACGAAGCCACCAGCGCCCTCGACAGCGAGGTCGAAGCCGCTATCCAGCAAAGCCTCTACACGCTGATGGAGGGCAAGACGGTCGTCGCCATCGCCCACCGGCTGTCGACCATCGCCGCGCTGGATCGGCTGGTGGTGATGGATGCCGGCCGCATCGTCGAGCAGGGCTCGCACGCCGAGCTGTTGGCGCAGGGCGGCATCTACGCGCGGCTCTGGACGCACCAGAGCGGCGGGTTCCTAGGGCTCGAAGATTGACCAGCGCCCGTCACGCCGACGCAGCAACTGCTGGGTGATGGCCCCCTTGGCATCCGGCCCGATGCGCCGGCTGGCTTCGCGAATGGCGGCAATGCCCTCGGCCGAGTTCGCGTCGCAGAAAGCCAGCACATCGCGCGACGGGATGGCAACGACAGCGCCGTTGGGTGTCTTGTCGGCGAACAGGTGGTCCCACAGGCCGTCCAGCAGCACCAGGCAGGCCTCGTGGTCGCCGTCCAGCAGCAAGCCGTAATAGGGCGGATGGTCGACCAGCCGCAGGCCAGGCTGGCCTTTCACGAGCTTCATCAGGTTGGACAGGGCCTGGCGGTGCAACACCTCCAGGTTCATGCCCGCCGCGCGCATCTCGTCGCGGCCCACCGACACCCAATGCGAGCCGGCGTCGACGTGATAACCCACGGCGAAGACGCCGGCGCAAGCCCGCGTCGGCGGCATCATGCCGGGCTCGTTGGGGATGTCTGGCGGCAACTGGCCAGGGGCCACCCGCATCTCCAGCTCTTGCCCATCGGGCCCGACACCGTCGGCCACGCCGCGCAGCACCGGCAGGGCCTGCTGGACGGGCGCGCGCTGGGCTGCCGGCGCGGCCGGGGTGGCCGCCGCCTCAGGGCCACGCCGGCGCTCGCGMAATTCGGCCTGGCGGATGGCGGTGGCCAGCTCGGCCCGCCGCGTCTTGGAGGCCTGCCACACATACAGCGGCGCCAGCAGGCTCAGGAAGGGCATGGCGCAACTCAGGAACAGCGGGTATTTGACGAGCGGCGAGGTGCCCAGCACTGGCGCCGCGCGGCTGATGATCCAGGGGCCGAGGAGCCAGGTTCCCATCCAGCCGACCACGGCCAGGGCCGTCGTCTGTCCGAGCAGGCCGATGACGGCCGCCAGGGTCAGGCCGAACAGCCCCCAGACCGGTCGCTCCAGCGAGCGCAGCAGTTCATCCTGCAGCAGCAGCCCATCCAGTTCGTCGCTCGCGCCCATGCCCCCTCCGTCGGTGGCCGCGGAGTTTAATGAGCTCAGCGCGACGTCAGCGGCCCACCGGCCGACAGCGGTGCACCGCCGCGCAACTGCGCATCCAGGAAGGCGTGGCTGAGCCGGAAGCCGTCGCCGATGTCCGACTGGGCCGCCTCGGTCGCGCTGCCGCTGCGTGGGCCGCGCGAGCCACCGCCCTGGGGCCCGTGCATGCCGCCGCCCTCGCCGCCAGCACCGCCGCGCCCGCGGCCGCCCCCCATGCCGCCGCCGAGCGGAGCCTGGCCATGGCGCTGGTCCTGCACATGAAATCCTTCGGGCGCCATCGTGCCGGCCAGGGCGGCATGCGAGACGGCGCCGAGGTTCAGCAACCAGCCGCTGCCCGGCGCAAAGCTGTCGAAGGCCTGCCTGCGCTCGGCGGGGCGGCGCAGCAGGCCGAGCGGGTCCTGGTCGATCTCGCTGGTGATCAGCAAGGTGGCCACGCCACCGGCCGGGGCCTGCATGGCCGGCGGGCTGATCGCAATGACGGCCTGCCAGCCGGTGTCGTCGCGTGCGTCGAGTGCGGTCTGTGCGCCGGTCTCGTATCCGGCAAGGCTGGCATGGCCCCAGTCCAGTGCCGGCTGGGCCGCGCGAAGGGCCGGCAGCAGGCGGCGCAGCGCGTCGAGCCGGTCGGCGCGCAGGGCCTCGCCATAGTGCAGCAGGCCGAGTTCGCGGAACTCGCCGGTGCGGGCCAGCTCGGAACGCCATGCGGCTGCATCGGCCTCCAGCGGCTGCACGCCCAGCACCGTGTAGCCGGCCTGGGCCCAGGCCGCCGCCCAGCGCTGGCCGGCGTCGCTGCCCTGCCCCAGGCCGGGCAGATAGACGATGACGGGCTGGGCCGCCGCAGCGCTCGCGCTGCGCGTGATGTGCACGCGCCGGCCCTGCAGTTCGAAGCTGCCCAGCGACAAATTCAATTCGCGCGTCGCCGTCTCGGCCCAGGGCTTGGGCGGCGGTGGCCCGCCGGCGCAGCCGGCGAGACCGGCGAATGCGAGGGCGCACAGGAGCAGCAAGCGGCGGGCGGGGCGTGGGAGGCTCATGAGCCGCAACGATAGCCTTGTCACGTCGCTGCTTTGTTTCTCGTCGCGCTGGTCCCCTAGACTTCCGCCCATGAGAGCAGAAAAGATCGCCTTCATCGGTGGCGGCAACATGGCCAGCGCCATCATCGGCGGCCTGCTGCGCGCCGGCATGAGCCCCGCCCAGTTCATCATCGTCGAGCCCTATGCGCCGCAGCGCGAGAAGCTCGTCGGCGAGTTCGGCGTCGCGGCGCTGGCCGCGGGCGATGCTGGCCTGGCTGACGCGCAGACCATCGTCTGGGCCGTCAAACCCCAGCTCTTCGGTGCCGCCGCCGAGCCGGTCAAGGACTGGCTCGGCGGGGCCCTGCACCTGTCGGTCATGGCCGGCATCCGCTCGGAGTCCATCGTCACGGCCACCGGCAGCGAGCGCGTCGTGCGTTCCATGCCCAACACGCCGGCGCTGATCGGCCAGGGCATCGCCGGCCTGTATGCGCGGCCGGCCGTGTCCGCCGACGAGCGCGCCACCGTCGAGCGCCTGCTCAAACCGACCGGCCAGACGCTGTGGGTCGAACGCGAGGACGATCTCGACGCCGTGACGGCCCTGTCGGGCTCGGGCCCGGCCTATTTCTTCTTCTTCGTCGAGGCCATGATGGCCGCGGCCGTCGACATGGGTCTCACCGCAGAGCAGGGCCGCCGCCTGGCGCTCGCCACCTGTGCCGGCGCGGCCGGGCTGGGCCTGGCGTCCGACGAGTCGCCGACCACGCTGCGGGAGCGTGTGACGAGCAAGGGCGGTACGACGCATGCGGCCATCACGTCGATGCAGGCGGATGCGGTCGACGCTGCCATCCGGCGTGCCGTGCTTGCCGCACAAAGGCGTGCCGCGGAACTCGGCAAAGAATTCGGCGTCTGAGTGGGTATTGCGACCAGAGACAGCCTGCGCGACTGGCTGCGGGCGCCGGGCTCGTTGAGCCGCCGCCTGGCCCGCCTGGGCGAGCGCTTCGAGGTGCAGGTGCTGCGCCAGGGCGTGGCGCCGTTCCGGGCGCTGGAGCGCGCGGCCCTGGGCCTGCCGCCGCGTGGCCTGACCGTCGTGCGCGAGGTCATCCTGCGCGTCGATGGCCAGCCCCTGGTGTGGGCGCGCTCTGCCGTGCACCAGCGCGCCACCACGGGCCCCTGGCGGGCGCTCAAGGGCCTGGGCACCAGGCCGCTGGCGCATCTGCTCTACGACGACTACCGCATCCACCGCAGCGAGCTGCAACCGCGCCGCCTCTCCCGCCACGGCCACACGCGCCGCCATGCCGAGCGGCAATGGCTGACGGCCACCGGCCAGCCGCCGTCGGCGCAGATGTTGTGGTCACGCAATTCGGTGTTCAGCCGCAGCGGCGCCCAATTGCGGGTGATGGAGCTGTTCGACCCGGGTTTGGCTGGCCAACGGCCCGGGCAGCGCGGCCGCTGACGTCCCCCGGAACAGCAAGCAGGCCAGCTTGCCACCTGCCCTCGGCGCCGACACCAGCCGCCGGACTGCGCGCTTAGCTGTCGCTGAGCTGACGGGATTGCAATGAAACTGTTTTCATGAAGTCATAAATTCGCACCGAGCCCATAAACCCCCATAAACTCAGTCCGTATCAGAGGGGCGTTAGTAGACCCGCCGCGCAATGACGCACAGGTGGGCTGAAAGACCGGGGGCAGTGATGAACACGCGTGACGTAGTGATCTTCAGCGGCGAGCATTTTGTCGTGCCGCAATGCATTCAAAGAATCGACCATTTGTCGACCCATGGCTGGCAGCTGCGTTATGGCGGCACCAAGCTGTTCTCCGACCACAGCCAGGACGGCAGCGGCGCGCGCCGTGCGCTGGCCATGGCCACCAAGGAGCTGCTCAAACGTATCGCGACGCTGCCAGCGCCATCGCGCCTGCGCCGCACGCCCAGCCGCAAGAAGCAGAGCGATCTGCCTTCGGGCATCTCCGGCCCGATCGTGCGCCAGCGTGCCGGCAGCCGTGTCCGTGATTGCAGCTTCGCGGTAACCCTGCCTCGCTTCGGCGAGACGCCGCTGGCGCGCAGCGTCTACATCGGCACCGAGAACACCTACACGATCGAGCGCTACCAGGAAGCCCTGGAGCGCGCCGTGGCCCTGCGCGAGAAGGCCGAGACCGCCTACCAGCGGGCCGCGACCAAGGAGCGCCGCGCCCAGGCCCTGACGCTGAAGGCGCAGATGAGCGGCCTGCTCAGCAAAGCCTGACGCGAGTCATGTCGGCCCCCCTGGCGGGTCGAGCGCCGGGCCGCCCCTAGCCGGCCCGCGTTGGCGATGTGCTTGCGGCTCGATGCCGCAAGCATCGCCGTCCCCCCGGGGGCTGAGGCCGGACACATCACGCCCAGTGGGCGTGATGCGCCTGCCGAAGGGCCGCGGCACTGCCGCGGCGCGGTCTGCAAGACCGGTCGGGCGCGCCCGCGTGCAGCGAGGCGAGACCGGGCGAGGGGCTCCATGAAACCTGTTTGAACCGGCGCGGGCGCCGGCGGCGGACACAATCGGCGGCGCAGCTACTCAGCCCTGCCGCCGCCGATGTCCACCGCCGTCTCCCTGTCCGACCGTGTCCTCGCTTTGTTGAATGCGCTGCGGCCTGCGCCGCAGGCCGTCAACGCGCGAGAGCGCCTGCGCGTCGTGCTCGGCGCCGGCCTTGGCCTGTTGCTGGCTGGCCTGCTGAGCCGCGCCGCGATGGGCTCTGGCCTGCCCTGGCTGGTCGCGCCGCTGGGCGCCAGCGCCGTGCTCGTCTTCGGGGTACCGGCCAGCCCGCTGGCCCAGCCCTGGGCCGTCGTCGGCGGCAACACGGTGTCGGCCCTGGTCGGCATTGCCTGCATGGCGTGGCTGCCGCTGCCGGCGGCGGGCATCGCCGCGGTTGCGGTGGCCCTGGCCATCGGCTCGATGTTCCTGCTGCGCTGCCTGCATCCGCCCGGCGGCGCGGCCAGCCTGTTGATGGTGCTGACCGCCACGCACGACTGGCATTTCGCCTTCGTGCCGGTAGCACTGAACTCCCTGCTGCTGGTGCTGGCCGGCATGGCCTACAACAGTCTCACCGGCCGCCGCTATCCCCATGCCCAGCATGTGCAGCCGGCCGCCCCGGCCCCGGCGGGCGCGAGCGTCGCACCGCCGCGCTTCGGCGACGCCGAACTCAATGCCGTGCTGGCCCGCTACAACCAGGTGCTGGACGTGCCGCGCGACGACCTCGCCAACCTGCTGCACGAGGCCGAGCTGCTGAGCTATCGCAACCGCCTGGGTGGCCTGCGCTGCGCCGACATCATGTCCACGCCCGTCTTCACGGTCGAGTTCGGCACGCCGCTGGCCGAGGCCTGGGCGCTGCTGCAGCAGCACAGCATCAAGGCGCTGCCAGTCGTCGACCGGGTGCAGCGTATCGTCGGCATCGTCACGCGCGCCGACTTCATGCGTGCGGCTGAAGGCCAGCAGCGCGAGGGCCTGGCCGGCCGGTTGCAGACGCTGCTGAAGCCGTCTCCGGCGACGCATTCGGCCAAGCCCGAGGTCGTCGGCCAGATCATGAGCCGCCAGGTTCGCGTGGCCAGCGCCGAGCGGCCCATCGCGGAACTGGTGCCGCTGTTCTCGGCCACTGGCCACCACCATATTCCCATCGTCGGCGAGCAAGCCAGGCTCGTCGGCATCCTCACGCAATCCGACCTCGTGAAAGCGCTCAGCCATGGCCCATGACAACGACATCTTCCGCTGGGGCGTCATCGGCCCCGGCGGCATTGCCAACCGCTTTGCCGGCGCCTTGGCCGCAGTGCCCGGTGCCCGCCTTGCCACCGTGTTCGCACGCGACGCCGTCAAGGGCGAAGCCTATGCCCGGCAATGGCAACGCGAAGGCGAAGCGCCGGCGCATGTGACGACAGCGCTGCCAGACCTGCTGTCAGACGCCGCCATCGACGCCGTCTACATCGCCACGCCTCACTCCAACCACGGCGAATACGTCCGCGCTGCGCTGGAGGCCGGCAAGGCCGTGCTGTGCGAGAAGCCGCTGGTGACGACGCGCGCCGAAGGCCAGACCCTCATCGACCTGGCGCGCGCCAAGGGCGTCTTCCTGATGGAGGCGCTGTGGACCCGCTTCCTGCCCGCCTACGACCTCGCCGGCCGCATGCTGCGCGACGGTGCCATTGGCGAGCTTCGCGCGATGCAGTCGAGCTTTTGCTTCGCCTCCGTCTACGACCCGCTGCACCGCCAGTGGAACCCGGCCCTGGCCGGCGGCTCGCTGTGGGACATCGGCATCTACAACCTGGCCGTGACGCGCTGGGTGCTGCAGCAGATGAACGGCGGCATCTGCCCCGAGCCCGAGTCCATCGACGTGCAGGCCAAGATCGCGCCGACCGGGGTGGACGCGGCCGTCAACGTGACGCTGCACTTTCCCGGCGGCGTCACCTCGCAGTTCCGCTGCGGCTTCGACGCCGCCTCGGTCAACGCCTTCGAGGCCCTGGGGTCGAAAGCCGGCCTGCGCTTCCCGGTCGATTTCTGGCAGGCCGAGGCGGTCGAGCTCGTCACGCGCAAGGCGCCGGCTGAGCGTGTCGCGACGCCGTTCGTCATCAACGGCTTCGAGGGCGAGATCGCCGAGGCGCAAGCCTGCATCCGTCAGGGCCTGGTCGAGAGCCCGCGCATGCCGCATGCGGAGACCCTGGGCTTGCTGGGCTGGATGGATGCCATCCGCGCCCGCTTCCCTGGCGGCGTCAACAAGGCTTGAAGCCCTCAGCGGTGGCCGGCGACAACGACATCTTCCGCTGGGCCGTGATCGGCCCCGGCGGCATCGCCAACCACTTTGCCGCTGCCTTGGCCGCCGTACCCGGCGCTCGCCTCGCCGCCGTGTTCGCGCGCGACGCGGCCAAGGGCCAGGCCTATGCCGCGCAATGGCGGCGCGAAGGCGAGGCGCCGGCGCGCGTGACAACGGCGCTGCCCGAGCTGCTGGCCGACGCGTCCATCGACGCCGTCTACATCGCCACACCCCATTCCCACCATGGCGAATGCATCCGTGCGGCGCTGGAAGCCGGCAAGGCCGTGCTGTGCGAGAAGCCGCTGGTGACGACGCGCGCCGAGGGCCAGGCCCTGGTGGAGCTCGCGCGCAGGCAGGGCGTCTTCCTGATGGAGGCGCTGCGTACGCGTTTCCTGCCGGCCTATGACGTTGCCGGCCGCTGGCTGCGCGAGGGTGCCATCGGCGAGCTGCGCGCCATGCAATCGAGCTTCTGCTTCGCGGCCGACTACGACCCCCAGCACCGGCTGTGGAACCCGGCACTGGCCGGCGGCGCGCTGTGGGACATCGGCATCTACAACCTCGCCGTGACGCGTTGGGTGCTGCAGCAGATGAATGGCGGTATCTGCCCCGAGCCTGTCGCCATGGACGTGCAGGCCAAGATGGCGCCCACCGGCGTGGACGCGGCCGTCAACGTGACCCTGCACTTCCCCGGCGGTGTCACGTCGCAGTTCCGATGTGGCTTTGACGCCGCCTCGGCGAATGCCTTCGAGGTGCTGGGCAGCCGGGCGGCGCTGCGCTTTCCGCAGGGTTTCTCGAGTGCCGAAGTCGTCGAACTCGATGCGCACCAGTCGCCGGCCAGGCGCGTCGAAGCCCCCTTCGTGCTCAACGGCTTCGAGGGTGAGATTGCCGAGGCCCAGGCTTGCATTCGCCAGGGTCTGATCGAGAGCCCGCGCATGCCGCATGCCGAGACGCTGGCCCTGCTGGGCTGGATGGACGCGATCCGAGCCCGCTTCCCGCAGGCGGCCTGAGGCCTCACCTCCAAGGTCAACGCAGGGCCAGGTCCACCGCAGTGCCGGCAAAGACCGCGAAGCCCAGCCAGTGGTTGGACCGGAAGGCCGTGAAGCAGCCCGCGCGGCTGCGCCGGTGGATCAGCTTGTAGTGCCACAGCGCCTGGGCTGCGGCCACTGCGATGCCCAGCAGGAACCAGCGCCCGAGGCCCAGGCGCAGGCCCAGGCCCGCCCACATGGCCAGGTAGGCGGCGTAGAAGATCATGATGCCGGGCACGTCCCAACGGCCCAGCGCGATGGCCGATGAGCGCAGGCCGATCTTCAGGTCGTCATCACGGTCCACCATCGCGTATTCGGTGTCATAGGCCAGCACCCAGAACAGGTTGGCCACGAGCAGGGCCCAGGCCGACAGCGGCACCGCGCGCAGGTTCCATTCCATGCCGCCCAGGGCTGCGGCAAAGGCCATCGGGATGCCGAAGGAGAAGGCCACGCCCAGCACCGCCTGCGGCATGGCCAGCACACGCTTGGCGAACGGGTAGGCGATGGCCACGGCCAGGGCCGCGAAGCTCAGCAGGATGGTGGGCGGGTTGGTCGTCAGCACCAGGCCGAAGGACACCAGGGACAGCACCGCGCCGAGGATCAAGGCCTCCTTCACCGACACCGCACCCGTCGTCACCGGCCGCGCGGCGGTGCGCTGCACATGACGGTCGAAATCGCGGTCGGCCACGTCGTTGACGCAGCAGCCCGCCGAGCGCATCAACACCGTGCCGAGGGTGAAGACGGTCAGCAGATGCCAGCCCGGCCAGCCATCCGCCGCGATCCACAGCGCCGACAGCGTCGGCCACAGCAGCAGCAGCCAGCCGGCGGGGCGGTCCCAGCGGATCAGCTGCAGGTAGAGCGCGAGCCGCGACGGCTGCGAGGGACCTGGGGCGGCGGGGGCGGTGGTCGACATGGGGGCATTTTCACGCCGCGCGGGGGCGCTGGTTTGCTGCATAGTCGTCGGATTGCATTGGGAGGTTTCTGCGATGAGCCTTGCCACCCGCGACCTCGTGCTGCTGCACTGGCAGCTCGCCAATGCCCAGGACTGGGCGGGCCTGGGCCGTTTGTTGCATCCCGAAATGACCTACGAGGCGCCGCAGAGCCGCGAGCGCATCCGCAGCCCGCCGGGCTATGTGGACTTCTTCGCGACCTGGCCCCAGCCCTGGCGGGTCGAGGTGCTGCGTTGCATTGCCGACCACGGCAGCGCGATGACGCAGATCAGCTTCATCAGCAGCGCGCCGCCGATGATGGGCCTGACCCTCTTCGACCTGAAGGACGGCCTCATCCTGCGCGTGACCGACTATTGGCCCGACCCCTATGAACCGGGGCCGCGGGCGTCCAAGCATGTGGAACGGTACTAGGGCACTATGCAAATCTCGGCTCGGCTCAGGAATACGACAACGTCGCATGCGGTCCAGGTGAACACGGCGGGTCAGGCCAAGTCCCTGGCCACAGAGGGTCGTGCGGGCGGTGGCTCAGCCGTCAACGGTGGTGAGTTCCTGATGCTGGCTCTCGCCAGCTGCTATTGCAACGACCTCTACCGCGAAGCCGTGCGGCTGCAGATCGAGCTGACCGAGGTGGAGGTCGAAGCGAGCGCCGAGTTCGACGGCATTGGCCTCGCCGCGCGCGACATCCAGTACCGCGCCCGCCTCGTCTCGCCGGCTTCGCCCGAGCAGATCGAGCAGCTGCTGGCCGAGACGGATGCCGTGGCCGAGGTGCACAACACGCTGCGAGCCAGTTCCATGGTCCGCCGCCTGCCCTGGCCCGACGAAACCTGAAAGCTGCACCAAGTGCGATGCCCCGTCTGACGCAGGGCCATGCCTGGCGCCTCTAAAGTCGCTGCGAACTCATTTCACCACTCGCCATGACCGACCTCAGCCGCTTCCCCATCACGAAGAAATGGCCCGCCGCGCACCCCGAGCGCCTGCAGCTCTATTCGCTGCCCACGCCCAACGGCGTCAAGGTGGCCATCGCGCTGGAGGAGATCGGCCTGGCCTATGAGCCGCATCTGGTCAAGTTCGACACCAACGACCAGCTCAGCCCCGAGTTCATGTCGCTGAACCCGAACAACAAGATCCCCGCCATCATCGATCCCAACGGCCCCGGCGGTGCGCCGCTGCCGCTGTTCGAGAGCGGCGCCATCCTGATCTACCTGGCCGACAAGACCGGCCAGCTGCTGCCCAAGGATGCGGCCAAGCGCTACGAAGCCATCCAGTGGCTGATGTTCCAGATGGGCGGCATCGGGCCGATGTTTGGCCAGGTCGGCTTCTTCCACAAGTTCGCCGGCAAGGACTACGAGGACAAGCGCCCGCGCGACCGCTACATCGCCGAGGCCAAGCGCCTGCTCAACGTGCTGGACGTGCACCTGAAAGGCCGTGACTGGCTGGTCGGCGACGAATACACGATCGCCGACATCGCCACCTGGCCCTGGGTCAACAACCTGGTTGGCTTCTACGGCGCTGGCGATCTGGTGGGCTTCGACGACTTCAACGAAGTCAAGCGCGTGCTCCAGGCCTTCCTGGCTCGTCCCGCAGTGCAGCGCGGCCTCAAGATCCCGGCACGGGACTAGTCTTCCGCATTTCGCATTCGGGCCGAGCGCTGGGCCGCTCCCGAGCCGGCCCGCCATGGCGATGTGCTTGCCGGTCAACCCGGCAAGCATCGCCGTCCCCTCGGGGGACCGGTCAGACTTGCTGGCGTGCAGCTCAGCAAGGCTGGACGAGGGGCTTCAGTTCGCGTGGCCGGTCAGGTCACGGGCGCGCTGCAGCGAGTCGGCGACGATGCGGGCCGCCGTTTGGGCCAGGGCGGGCGTGTGGTCGGCCATGACCTGCATGCGCAGCCGGGCGCTGTTCAGCGACACGGCCGGGTACTCGACAAGGTTGGCCAGCAGCCCGGCTTGGCTCATCTCGCGGCTGGCCACGCGGGCCAGCGCGTCATGCCCCAGCATGACCGGCACGATCGGCGAGGGATGGCCCAGCACGGTGATGCCCTGCTCGGTCAGCGCGCCGCGCAGGCCCAGGATGGCGCGCATCAGCCGGTCACGCCGCTCCACCCCCTCGCCGGAGCGCACGATGGCCAGGCAGGCGCGAATGATGGCCACCTGCACCGGTGACAGCGCGTTGGAGAAGGTGTTGGGTGCGGCATAGAAGCGCAGGTACTCCTTGATCGCGCGGTCATGCGTGGCCACAAAGCCGCCGTTGGATGCGAAGGTCTTGGAGAACGACCCCATCACCAGGTCCACCTGGCCCAGCACGCCCTGCAGCTCGAGCTGCCCGCCGCCGCCGGGGCCCATGCAGCCCAGGTCGTGCGCCACGTCCACCATCAGCAGTGCGCCATGCTCATGCGCCAGCGACTGCAGCCGGCGGATGTCGGGCGAGTCGGCGTCCATCGAGAAGCAGCCCTCGGTGACGACGAGGATGCCGTTGTGCGGGTCGCGCTGGCGCACACGCTTGAGCAGGCGCTCGACATGGTCGACGTCCAGATGGCGGTGCAGATGGACGTTGGGCGTCGCCGCCCGCGCGCCCTCGTGCAGGCAGTTGTGGGCGAGCTGGTCGATGATGATGTGGTCGGCCTCGCGCACCAGGCCCTTGATGGCCCCGAAGCCCGCGGCCCAGCCCGTCGGGAACAGCAGCACCTCGGGCATGCGCAGCAGCTCGCCGAGTTCCGCTTCCAGGAGGGTCGCCTCCTCGACATTGCCGGCCAGTGCGGTGGAGCCCGCGCTGTGCACGCCGTAGCGCTCCATGGCCGCCTGCGCCGCGGCGCAGATCTTGGGGTGGCGGGCCAGCGACAAATACTCCTGCGACGAGAAGTTCAGCCCCGCATGGCGCTGACCATCCAGCAGCGTGAGTTCGGCCGTCGCGCCAGGCCGGCCGCCCAGGCGCTTGGCATAGGGAAAGACGCCGTGCGCCACGCGGTTCTCAGCCCAGGCGTGGAAGGCCTGGGCCTTGGCGGCCAGGTCGGCGCCGGGTTGCGTCAGGTAGTCGAAGGACGAGCCGCGCAGCTCGGCCCCGTCGGTGAAGTCCTCCCTCGCCGTGGTCTCCACGGCCCGTTCCATCAGTTCGTCCATTGCGGCCCCCAAAAGAAACTCGTTGTTGTGGGGGCGGACTGTGCGCAGCGCAGGTGCGCTACGCATCCTCATTTTTGGTGGGTCTGGTCAGCTCCCCCCGCAAAGGGGTGTCGGTTCTGCTGGCGGATTCATTTCAAGGCCATGACGCGGTCGCCCGCCTGCGGCACACAGTCCGCCGCCAGCGCGGCGCCGCCCTCGCGTTGCACGACGCCCTGCAGCCCATGGCAGAACTCGATGCGCCGTGCCGCCGGCCAGCGCCGCAGCGCAAAGGCTTCGAGGCTGTCGGGCAGGCTGGTCTGCACGGCGCTGGCGCGCAGCTGCTCGCGGGGCTGGTCGTCGAAATGCAGCCAGGGCATGAAGTGGCCGGCCATCAGCAGCCAGCCGGAAACCCGTACCGGCTCTGGCGCATAGCCCTCGCGTTGCAGCCAGGCCTGGGCGTCCGCTCGCGCATGGGTGCCACCCACGGCGGCGGCGAGCAGCTCGGCCACCCACTGGTTGCAGTTCTGGTATTGCGTGCTGAAGGGATAGGCATTGGCGCTGTAGTTGGCGTTCAGCAGGCCCAGCGCTACGGGCTTGTCCAGTGCCGTGGCGGCCAGCGGCGCGGCGGCCTCGGCCGGCAGCAGCAGCAAGCTCACATAGCCCACGTCGGCATCGTCGCTGCCCGAGATGAAGCCGGCCAGGCCTTGATCGAAGAGCCGGGGCGCGCCTTCGGCACAGGCGTAGTAGAGCTGGCGCACGGCCCAGGGCGTATCCAGACCGTCGGCCAGCGCGATGCCGGCATGGGAGTAGCGCAGGCCGAAGCGCGACAGATCGGTGCCCGAGCGCGAGATCAGCGCGGCCGGGCTGCCCGACTCGGCCAGCGCCTGGCGGACGACGGCCGCGAAGCGCAGCAGCCTGTCCTGCTGCGCGGCCGTGATGTCGTGCTTGGAATCGCAGCCGCGGGGCGGTAGGCCAGCCTCGGCGGTGGCCGCCGTCAGCAGCAGCGCGGCCGTGACGGCGGTTCGGATCAAGGCTTGACGACGCGAGTCGCCAGCTCGCGTTGCCAGGCGTCTTCCAGCACGAGGAAGAAGGCGGTGCCGGTGTCGGCATGCGCGAAGGCGACGCCGTAGGCCTGGGGCGTGGCCTGCACCTCGTCGCCGACGTTGACGGCCCGCGCCGCCAGCGCCTGCTGGGGCAGCGTCAGCTCGACGGGCGCGGCGCCGTCGCGCTCCAGCTTCAGGCGCAGCTTGCCAGCGGTGTCCGCCCGGGCCACCTCGGTGACGCGGTAGCGGCCTTCGGCGCGGCGTTCCTCGCCGCTGCTGCTGTTGGACGATCCCTTGAAGGAGTCCGACACGCTGCCCGACGCGGACGAGCCGGCATCGGCGGCCGAAGAGGCGGTGGTGGACGAGGCGTGGGCAGCCTGTGCGGCCAGGGCCAGGGCGGCGAGAAGGATGAGGCGCATCGTGGGCTCGCGTTGGTGGAAATGGCCAACGATAGCGCGGATGCGTCAGCGCTTTGTTAACGCCTCGGAGCCGGCCTCCAGCGTGTCGAGGATGGGGCAGTCGGGCCGCTCGTCGCCGTGGCAGCTTTGCACGAGCTGCTGCAGTGTCTCCTTCACGGCCTGCAGCTCGGCAAGCTTGATGTCCACCTCGGCCAGGTGTTCCTGCGCCAGCGCGCGAACTTCACGGCTGGGCCGATCCCGGTCCTGCCAAAGGCCGAGCAGGGCGCGGATCTGCGCCAGCGAGAAGCCGAGGTCGCGCGAGTGGCGGATGAAGCGCAGCAGATGAACTTCACGCTCGCCATAGATTCGGTAACCCGACTCGCTGCGCGTCGGTGCTGCGAACAGGCCGATGCTCTCGTAGTGCCGGATCATCTTGGCCGACACGCCCGAGGCCTGGGCGGCAGCACCAATGTTCATGCCGATGTTCATCGCCGCTCCTGCATCGCCGTGCCGCGCCAGCGCTTGAGCGTCAGGGCATTGGCGACGACGCTGACGCTGCTGAAGGCCATGGCCGCGCCGGCGATGACGGGGCTGAGCAACCCAAAGGCCGCGAGCGGGATGCCGACGACGTTGTAGGCAAAGGCCCAGAACAGGCCCTGGCGGATCTTGGCGTAGGTGCGGCGCGACACATCCAGTGCGTCGGCGACGAGGCGCGGGTCGCCGCGCATCAGCGTGACACCGGCCGCTTCGGTGGCCACGTCGGCGCCGCCGGCCATCGCAAAGCCTACCGACGCCGCAGCCAGCGCCGGCGCGTCGTTGATGCCGTCACCGACAAAGGCGACGACTGCGCCGCCCTCGCGCAGCTGCTGCACGACCGCAGCCTTGTCGGCGGGCAGCACTTCGGCGTGGACCTCGGTGACGCCGAGGGCCTGCGCGACGCCGGCCGCCGCGCCGTGGCTGTCACCGGTCAGCATGACGGTGCGGATGCCGCGGGCCTGCAACTGGGCGACGGCCTCGGCTGCCGTGTCCTTGACGCGGTCGCCAAAGGCCAGTAGGCCGAGCAGGCGCTGCTCGGTGCCGCCTTCGACCAGCCAGGAGACTGTCTGGCCCTCGGCCTCCAGCCGCCGCGCCTCGCCGGCCAGCGCGCCGCCGTCGACACCCAGTTCCTGCGCCAGCCGCGCGCTGCCAAGGGCGAACCTGCGACCCTGGACGACGCCCTCGACACCACGGCCCGGCAGCGCAATCGCGCCTTCGACCGGCAGCGCCACCAGGCCCTGGGCCGCGGCGAGCACGGCCAGGGCCAGCGGGTGGCTGCTGGTGCGCTGCAGCGCGGCGGCGAGTTGCAGCAGTTCCTCGCGGTGTATGCCTTCGGCAGGCAGGGCGGCGGTCAGCGTCGGCTGGCCCACCGTCAGCGTGCCCGTCTTGTCGAAGGCGACGATGGTGACGGCGTGCGCCAGCTCCAGCGCTTCGGCGTCCTTGATCAGGATGCCCTGGCGCGCCGCGACGCCGGTACCGGCCATCAGCGTCGTCGGCGTGGCCAGGCCCAGCGCGCAGGGGCAGGCGATGACGAGGACGGCCACCGCGTTGACCAGGGCCTGCTCGGCGTTGCCCGAGTGCATGAGCCAGCCCGCAAAGGTCAGCGCCGCGAGGGCCAGCACGACCGGCACGAAGACGGCGCTGACGCGGTCGACGACGCGCTGGATGGGCGCCTTGGCGGCCTGGGCCGACTCGACCATGCGGATGATGCGCGCCAGCGTCGTCTCGGCGCCGATGGCGGTGGTGCGCACGGTCAGCGCGCCTTCGGCATTGATGGCCCCGCCGGTCACGCGCTCGCCCGGCGACTTGGCCACCGGCAGGCTCTCGCCGGTGATCAGCGATTCGTCCACGTGGCTGTGGCCCGTGGCGATCTCGCCGTCCACCGGGATGCGGTCGCCGGGGCGCACGGCAACGAGGTCGCCGACGCGGACCTCGGCCACCGGCACCTCCGTTTCGGTATCGCCGCGCAGCACGCGCGCGGTCGCGGGCCGCAGCGCATTCAGTGCGCGGATGGCGTCCGTCGTCTGGCGCTTGGCGCGTTGCTCGAGGAACTTGCCGAGCAGCACCAGCGTGATGACTGCGGCCGAGGCTTCGAAGTAGAGATGCGCATGGCCGGGATGGCGCAGCAGCAGATAGACCGACAGGCCGTAGGCCGCCGAAGTGCCGAGGGCCACCAGCAGGTCCATATTGCCGCTGCCGGCCCGCAGCGCGCCCCAGCCCGCGCGGTAGAAGCGCGCGCCGAGCACGAACTGCACCGGCGTGGCCAGCAGCAGTTGCAGCCAGCCGGGCAGCACCACGCCCAGCAGCATGGGCAGCATCAGCGGCAGGCTCAGCAAGGCGCCCAACGCGACCGGCCACCAGGCGGGCAGGCCGCCATGGGCTTCGGGCGCGGGCGGCGCGCAGGCCTCGACGAGGGTGGCCGGGTAGCCTGCCTTGCCCAGGGCCGCCATCAGCGCAGCGACGGACACATTGGGCAGGGCCTGGATGCTGGCCTTTTCGGTCGCCAGGTTGACGCTGGCCCGCAGCACGCCAGGCACGGCCTGCAGGGCCTTTTCGACGCGGCGCACGCAGGACGCGCAGCTCATGCCGCTGACCTGCAGCGTCACGTCGTTCAGTGCGGTGGCGGGGGCGGTGGTGCTGTTCATGCCGGTATCGTCAAGATTCCCATCATGGCAAGGTCAAGCGCTTTCTGCTTTGACGCGGCTCAATCCAGCACCAGCGCCTCGGCCAGGTGGCTCCAGACCGTCTGCACACGCTGCAGATGGCGGGTCTCGGGGTGGGTCAGCAGCCAGAGATCGGTCTCGGCCTCGTCCAGCGGCTCGGTCAGCCGGCGCAGCTCGCGCTTCGGCTCGGCCAGGAAGAGGGGCAGCACGCCCACGCCCAGGCCCTGCGCCACCAGCTCAGCCACGCTCTGCACGCTGCCGGTGCGAAACGCCGGCTGCAGCGCCGGGAAGTGCTTCTGGCGCCAGCGCACCGAGGGGTGCTCGGGCAGGCCGTCGTCGGGTGCGACCCAGGCCGCGTCGCCGGCCTCGACCTGGTCCCAGTGCTTGATGGGGCTTGAGCGTGCCGCATAGAGGGCGACGCGGATGGGGCCGATACGGCGGCCGATCAGGTGGGGCGGCGGTTTGCTGGTGGCGCGCAGTGCGATGTCGGCATCACGCCGCGTCAGGCTCGCCAGCTCGTTGCCGGTGTGCAGCTCGAACTGCAGCCGGGGCTGCGCCTGGTGCAGGGCCGCCAATGCCGGCGCGAGCAGGCCGTGCAGCAGCGTGTCGGTCGTCGTCAGGCGCACGGTACCGGCGGCCTGGCCGGGCTGGGCCTGGGCGGCGGCGCGGGCCGCTTCCAGCGCGGCTTCCACCTGCTCCGCCTGGGCGGCCAGGGTGCGTGCCAGCTCGCCGGCCTTGTAGCCGCGCCGGCCGCGCTCGAACAGCGCCTGGCCCAGGCCGCGCTCCAGGCGCTGCAGCATCCGGAACACGGTCGACGCGTTGACGCCCAGCCGCTCGCCGGCCGCGGCCAGCGTGCCCGCGCGGTGCAGGGCCAGCACCAGGGCGAGGTCGGTGGGGGCGAGTTCGTATTGCATAGCTGCAATCAGAGTTGGCTTGGTTGCGTATTTTCATGCGCCAGATGCCTACCTACATTGGTTGCATCTCAACAATCCCTGGAGATCTCCATGGCACCCTCGACCTCACTCGGCCTGCTGTTGCTGCGCCTGTCCCTCGGCTTCATGTACCTCGCCCATGCGGGGCTGAAGCTATTTGTCTTCACCTTGCCGGGCACGGCGCAGTTCTTCGTCGGCCAGGGTCTGCCGGGCGCGCTGGCCTACGTGGTGTTCGCGGCGGAGGCCATCGGCGGCGCGCTGCTGCTGCTCGGCGTCTACCCGCGCCAGCTCGCGCTGGCCCTCACACCCATCCTGCTGGGCGCGGCCTGGGTGCATGCGTCCAATGGCTGGGTCTTCAATGCCGCAGGCGGCGGCTGGGAGTACCCGGTCTTCCTGGCCGCGATGTCTGTCGTGCTGTGGCTGGCCGGCGATGGCGCTGCCGCCCTCAAGCGTAGCCAGCGGTTCACCTGGCGTGCGGCATGACTGCGCTGACATTGATCAGCCACGCGCTTTGCCCTTATGTGCAACGCGCCGCCATCGTGCTCAAGGAGAAGAGCGTGGCCTTCGAACGCCTGGACGTGGACCTCGCCAACAAGCCGGACTGGTTCCTGCACCTGTCGCCGCTGGGCAAAACGCCGGTGCTGTGCGTTGGCCGCGAGGCGCTTTTCGAGTCTGCCGTCATCTGCGAATACCTGGACGAGACGCGGCCGCCGCGCCTGCATCCGCAGGACCCGCTGGCGCGGGCCCGCGAGCGGGCCTGGATGGAGTTTGGCTCCGCCGTGCTGAGCGGCATCGCCGTGCTCTACAGCGCGGCGGACGATGCGTCGCTGGAACGGGCCTATGCCGCTCTGCGTCTGCGCTTCGAGCAGGTGGAGGCGGTTCTTGGCGACGGCCCCTGGTTCGCCGGCCGGCGCTTCGGCCTGGTCGACGCGGTCTTCGGCCCGGTGTTCCGCTACTTCGAGGTCATCCCGCCCGAGGGCCTGTTCGACGGCCTGCCGCGGGTGCAGGCTTGGCGCGAGGCCCTGGCAGGGCGGCCCTCGGTGCGCGAGGCCGTCGCGCCTGGCTATGCGCAGAGGCTGCGCGACTTCCTGCTCGAACGCGGCTGCGCGCTGGCACGGCGCCTATGCACGGACGCGCCCAATTCAATACCAAAAGAAATAACGATTCGTCCAAATATTCAAAAAAAGATATAATCCTGGGCTGCCGTGGTAATGCCTTCCTGACGGCTTGTCCACGGCCACAAAAGGCCGCGGTTCGCGACCTTCGACACTTCTTGGCCGGCAACCGAGCCAAAAAGCACTCCCGCCGGGCGACTCAAGCCGGGCAACCCTGACTGAACAAGATTTCGAACAACGCCATCTCCATGGGCAAGTACGTCGTTTCGCCCGCGACACACCCGACCGACTGTGGCCGCTTTCGCGCCTCGTTCTCGGTTCACCGGGCCCAAGGCAACGACAGTTGCCGTCGTGTGTTCCGCTTCGACACGACCTTTGCCTCACGCGAAGCTGCCCGGCTGTTCGCCGTCACCCAGGGCTGGCTGCAGGCGTGCATGCCAACCCACCCCGGATGCTGACGATCTGGCTCCGCCAGTTCCCGCCGACATCCCACTCGCTGCGGACCCCCGATTCGCAGATCCGCATCCGCATCCTCGCGATGCGTCAATCCTCAGAAAGGCTCGTCCATGAGCAACAAAATTTACGTGGGTAACCTGCCCTATTCCGTGACCGATTCCAGCCTGAAAAGCAACTTTGCCGAGTTCGGCAGCGTGTCCTCGGCCAAGGTCATGATGGACCGGGAAACCGGCAGTTCCAAGGGCTTCGGGTTTGTGGAAATGGCTTCTGCCGACGTCGCCCAGGCCGCCATTGCCGCCCTGAACGGCATGTCCGTCGATGGCCGCGCCATCGTCGTGAGCCTGGCTCGCCCCCGCGAAGCGAACAAGGATTCGAGCGGTTACAGCGCAGCCGGGTACACCGCAGCCAAGCGTCCCGATGTCGGCTACGGCACGGGCGGCTTCGGCGGTGGTCGCTACTGAACCCAGCGGCGCCCTGTGAATGACCGGCTCTTCTGAGCCGGTTTTTTTTCGCCTCGCGCGAGACGGCCGAACGGTGCAAGCTCTGGCCACAATGGCCTGATGAGCCGCCGCCGATTTGTCCTTCTCGCTAGCTTCGTCTGGACGTTTGCCGCCGCCGAGCCGGCCTACTTTCCGCCCCGTGGCGACTGGCAGCGCGCCGAGCCGGCCAAGATGGGCGTCGACGCCGCCAGGCTGGCCGAAGCCGTCGCCTATGCCCAAGCGCATGAGAACCCCGCGCCGCGCGACCAGGCCCTCTACCTCGCCCAGAGCTTCGGCAAGAACGAACCCTATTTCGCGGGCCAGATCGGTCCCACGCGCGAGCGCGCCGCAGCCAACGGCCTGGTCATCTACCGCGGCAAGCTGGTGGCCGAGTGGGGCGACACGCGGCGTGTCGACATGTCGCACAGCATCACCAAGACCTTTTTGTCGACGGTCGTGGGCCTGGCCTGGCAGCAGGGTTTGATCAAGAGCACCGACGAGCGCGTGGCCGACGCCATGCCGCCCGGTGTCGACCTGTTCGCCACGCCGCATAACGCACCCATCACCTGGGAGCACCTGCTGCGCCAGACCAGCGATTGGCAGGGCACGCTGTGGGGCAAGCCCGACTGGGCCGATCGCCCCGTGGGCAAGACGCCCGAGGACTGGCCGAACCGCCCGCTGTATGAGCCGGGCACGCACTACAAGTACAACGATGTGCGCGTGAACGTGCTGGCCCTGGCCGCCCTGCAGGTCTGGCGCCGGCCGCTGCCCGAGGTGCTGCGCGAGCAGGTCATGGACCCCATCGGCGCCTCCAGCCGCTGGCGCTGGCACGGCTATGACAACAGCTGGGTGGAACTGGACGGCCAACGCATGCAGTCGGTCTCGGGCGGCGGCCACTGGGGCGGCGGCATGTTCATCGACGCCTGGGACATGGCGCGCTTCGGCTATCTCCACTTGCGCCAGGGTGAGTGGGCCGGTCGCCAGCTCATTTCGCGCGACTGGATCGCCAAGGCCCGCCAGCCCGGGCCGGACAACGCCGAGTACGGCTACTGCAACTGGTTCCTCAACACCGGCCGCAAGGCCCTGCCGGTGGCACCCGAGAGCAGCGTGACCTTCCGCGGCAATGGCCAGAACATCATCTACATCGACTGGGAGAACGACATCGTCGTCGTCGTGCGCTGGATCGACAACGGGCCGGCCCTGAACGAGTTCATTGGCCGGCTGCTGGCGGCGGTGAAGCGCTGAAAGGCGCTGGAGAAGGGTTCAGATCTTCAGCTGGAAAAACGCCGCCTGCAGCCCGGTCACGCCACCCACGCGCTGGTCGTTGATGAAGATCTGCGGCACCTGGCGCACAGACGGGCCGCACTTTTCGAAGAAGGCCATGCGCTGCTCGTCGTCGTCGATCTTGAGCTGTATGGCCGAGGTCTAAAGGGCGTCGTTAGCATCAGGCTCTTGCGTCCCGAAGGAGAAGTTCCATGACCCAGCGCCGATCCGATGTCGTCCGTCTCGCCGCCGCCGCACTGCTGGCGCCCTGGACGCTGCGCGCTGTTGCTGCTGATGAGCCGCGCCGCAAGCCCGACCTGGGCGACGCCGCCGAAGGCACGTACGAGGGCGACGTGATCTCGGACTCCAAGGGCTCGTCCAGGAGTGGCGTGACCGTGACGGTGACGCGCATTGGCAAGAACCTCGTGAGGGTCACGTCCAGCTATCCGCGGCTGCCGGTGGTCGAGGTGTTGCTGACGCTGGCCATGGGCAAGATCCTGCAGGCGCGCGGCGATAGCGTGTTCCTGCTCGACCGCACGCAGTCACCCGCGAAGCTGGACGTCAGCTTTCTCAACGAGGTGAGCTGGTCGGGGCTGCGGCGCTGACATGAGCAGCTGCGCTCGACGGGTCCGCCAGGGTCCTATCTCACACCGCTCTGAGCACTGCGGATGGTTTCGTACACGCTCTTCGCATTGAGGATGAGGTCAAAACTCGGACCAAGGTTCTGTTCCGCCCCAGGCCAACCACGCATGCCGCCGAACATGGCCGCCATGGGATGCTGAGCACCAAACGTGATGGTGCCCTCGCCTGACCTGGCCTCAGACAAGGACAAATCAGTGAGCGTACGGAGGCTGAGCGATTTCACTTTCCGCGCGAACACGCCCGAGACGATGATGACCCTCTCTGAAGTAACGGCGTAGTAGGTATTTGCGCGCTGGCGCGCCTCGACAAAGAACCTGCCGACCACGAAGTACACGCCGACGAGGACGAACGGAATACCCCACAGCACAAAGAATGCTGGCGTGTTTGGCGCCCTGAGTGCAGAGGCTTCCCAGAAGACCGCGAACCCGCACCACAGCAAGCTAAAGGGGATGGTGAAGGCATCCGACCCGCGGACGACCACGCCTTGCCGGGGCTGCCCCCACCAGAGGGGCTTTTCACTGGGCGAGAGCTCCCGCTGAACTTCTTCGTTCATGGAGTCCATGGCAGGTGAGGATCGGTCATTCATCTGTCGCCCCAACGCCAGCGTGGTGGCTCGCCTTTGAGCCAGCACACGGCGACAAGCCCCAGGCAGACCGCGACGGTATACGCGATGAATAACAGATGCCCTAGCTGCCCACGGAAGATCGCGCCCAGAGAGAGCAGCGCCGCAAAGGCGGACAAGACCACCCAGCCTTGCCAGGTGTTCGGGACACCCCAGCCCCAGCCATAGCGCTTGGCTGGGAACCAGTAGTCATCTGCTCTATTCGGCATGGTCGATGCTGGCCCACGTGCCGGTGTGCCATCTGTGACGGAGATGCCAATCTAGGGCTTCCGGTATTAGGTTCTCATAAGGGTTCGAAGCTGGGGCGACAAGAATGCGTCAAGGACGGAATCCGCCTGGGCCATTCACACTCGGCCTTTTCGCCAGCTTGCCAGGAAGCCGTCCCACACCGATACCCGGTAGTGGCCGCGAGGCGCCCCTTCGCATCARCCATCAATCCACGAACGTCCAGCTGTCCGCCCCATCAAACCGCCGCACCTGCACATCCTGCAGCAGCCGTGGCTCGAAGTTGTTCAGGTTCACGCCGTGTCGGGCGCCGGCCTCGGGGAGCAGGGGCTCCCAATGCGTCGAGCAACCGCAATGGGCGCAGCGAATATTGCGCAGCGTCTTGTCACCCCAGACGTACTCGGCCGTGTGTTCGGGATGCCCTTCGACCTTCACCGTGCCGAGCTCGTAGTAGGCCCACAGGCCGCCAAGGCGGCGGCAGATCGAGCAGTTGCACTTCGTCGCCTTCTCGGGCGCAAAGGGCAAGGTAAGGCGAACGGCGCCGCAGTGGCAGGCGCCTTGGAGCAGAGGGTCAGGTGTCATAGGCTTGTCCATGGCACCTGACGATAGCTGCGTTCGGCGGCGTGGGCGAGACCCCAGCGATAGCTATCGATAGCTGTCCGGAGCCGGCCTTGCCAGGGCCGCCAGCATCGCCACGCCGGTGTAGTGGCCAACCAGCTGCGTGATCTCGATCAGCGCGGCCTCGTCGAAATGGCGGCGCAGCCTGGCCCAGGTCGCGTCGTCGACGTCCAGGTGCTGGACGAGACCATCGACCAGCTGGAACACGGCCGCCAGCTCGGGCGTCCACAGCGCTGCATCGGGCTTGGCCTCGCGTAGGTCGGCGATCTGCGCATCGCTCAGGCCCATGCGGCGCGAGATCGTCTGCTCGTGCAGGTTGAACTCGTAGTCGCAGCGTGCCGTGGCACAGGTGCGCAGGATGACGGCCTCGCGCAGCATGGGTGCCAGGCGCTTGCGGTCGGCCAGGCCGGTGGGGCCGAGGAAGCCGGTGTCCACCATCTCCTTGAACAGCTCGCCGTGGCGCGCCACGGTCAAAAAGATCTGCGGCGGCGGCATGCCAGCCGGCAGCAGGCGGTTCATGCGCTCGGCGAGATCGAGCGGCAGCGGCAGGGTTTGCGGGGCAATGCGAGGTGTGTGAGTGTTCATGCTTCGAATTTAGAAGCGTTGCGGTAGGCGAACTCTAGCCGAGCTTGCTTCTAAAATCAAAGCATGACGACAAAACGCCTCGCAAAGCTGGCCATGGCGGACGCGCCCGCCTCGGGCAAGGATGCGATCAACGCCGCGCTGGAACTCTTCCACCGCCGCTGGACGCTGCGCATCCTGTGGGAGCTGCGCGCCGAGGACGCCAGCCTGAACTTCAGAGCGCTGCAGGCCGCCTGTGGTGACTTGTCGGCCTCGGTGCTGAACCAGCGCCTGGCGGAGTTGCGCGAGGCCCTGCTCGTCGAGCATGACGCAGGCAGTGGCTATCGGTTGGCGCCCCACGGGCGCTCACTGCTGTTGGCGATCGAGCCGCTGCTGCAATGGGCGCCGCGCTGGGCGCGGGAGGTGCAAAAGGCCTCTTAGGCCGGCACCCGGACGGCGAGGCGGGCTCGCTCGATGGCGGCGATCAGCGCCTCTTCCGAATAGGGCTTGCCCAGCAGCTGGGTCACACCGGCGGCGGCGGCCTCGGCCTGCTTGTCGTCGGAGGACGTGATCATGACGACGGGCAGGTCGGCCGTCACAGCGGCGGCGCGCACCTGGCGGGTCAGCTCGAAGCCGTCGATGCCGGGCATCTCGACGTCGGTGATCAAGAGGTGCGGCAGCTCGGCGGCCATCAACTCCAGTGCCTGCTCGCCGCTCTCGGCCAGCGCGACGCGATAGGTCTGACCCGTCAGCAGGCGGCTGATCTTGACGCGCACGATCTTGGAATCGTCGGCGACGAGGACGAGGGTTTCGTCGGCCCGCAGTTCGCGGGTGGCCAGGGCCGCCGCGGCAGCAGCAGCAGCTTCAGCGGCTTCCCGCGCGGCCTGTTCCTCCGCCCGGCGCCGGGCGGCAGCCACGCGCTCGGCCTCGGCCTGCTCGGCGGCCAGCCTGAGGGCCTCGGCTTCTCGGGCGGCGCGTTCGTCCTCCAGGCGTTGCAGCTCGGCAGCCTCGCGGGCGGCCTGTTCGCGGGCTTGGCGTTCGGCTTCGGCCTCTTGTTGGGCTTTCAGGTCGGCCAGGCGGCGTGCTTCGGCTTCGCGAGCGGCGGCTTCCTGGGCGAGGCGCTCAGCCTCGGCGCGTTCCTGCGCCAGCCGTTCGGCCTCTGCGGCTTCGGCGGCCTCGCGGGCGGCCTGCTCGTCGGCTTCGCGCCGTTGTGTCTCGGCACGTTGTTCTGCCAGGCGCTGGGCCTGGGCCTCGAAGCGGAGGGCTTCTTCGTGCTCGACGCGTGCCCGCTCGGCCTCCAGCTGTTCTTCCTCGGCACGCTGCTGGCCCAGGCGCTGGGACACGGCGGCCTCGACCTCGCGCAGGGCCTGATCGTCGGCCTGCTGGCGGGCGGATTCGGCGGGTATGCGCGGGGCGCGAGTCGCATATTCGGCCCGCGCCTGCATGAGGCGCTCGGCTTCGCGGCGCCGGGCGTCGGCACGGGACTTTTGTTGCCGGCGTCGGCCGAGCCACAGCAGGAACAGCACGACGGCGACCGCCACGGCGGCCAGGGGCCAGGTCAACAGCTCGTTCATCTTCGGGGGACGTGCGCTACTTCAAAGTCGCACATCATCGGGCCAGTGAGTGTCCGCTTCGCGAACAGGCCTTTCGAGGAAGGCCCAGGTGGCGCCGTTTGTCACGCCTTGGCGGCTGGAATTCAGCGCTGGGGCGGCGGCAACAGGCCGGCAGTGTGGGTCGCGCTGCCGGGCGCGTCGTCCTCGCCGGGCACGAAAAGCGTCAGGACGCACGCCAGCACCGACACCACGAGCGTGGCGGTGAACTTGAAGCGGGCTGACGTGGCCATAGCCTGGATGGTGAGCCATGTCGCCGCCGGACGCTCCCCCTAACTCGCCAGTGAATGCTGACGGCGTACTGGCAGCAGTCAGCGCGGGCCCATGGTGCGCCGGTACTGGCCCGGCGTCGCGCCCAAGCCAGCCTTGACGTGGCGGCTCAGATGGCTGGCGCCGGCATAGCCGCAGGCGGCGGCGACATCGGCCAGGGGCAGGGCGGTGTCGCGCAGCAACGTGCGGGCGCGGTCCAGGCGGCGGGCGGCGACCCAGTCGTGCACGCTGCAGCCCATGGAGACGCGGAACATGCGGGCGAAATGGAATTCGGACAGGTGGACCTGGGCGGCCAGCCGGGGCAGGCTCAACTCGGCGCTGTCGAGGTGGGCATCAACGAAGTCCAGCACCCGACGCCGCGCCGCCCCGGACAAGCCACCCGGCGAGCGTTCGGCTCGCTCACGCAGCCGCGGCCGGGCGGCCTGCAGCACGAGGTGATCCAGCGCGGCCTGGCTCAGCGCATCGATGCGCAGGCGCTCGGCGGGGTCCTGCCAGTCGTACCTGGCAACGCCCTGGGCCCAGGCGGCAAGTGTGGCGTCCTCGCCAAAGATGCGCTGCTCCAGCGTGATGGCGCGGGGCTCGGCGTCCAGCAGGCGGACGATGCGGTCGGCCCAGGCGTCGTCCGACAGGTAGAGGTGGACGAAGCGCAGCGGCCCGGCCACGTTCCAGCGCGACTCGTGCTCGGCCGGCAGGATGCAGTGGCAGCCGGGCGAGCCGGTCTCGCGGGGTGTCTCGATGAGGTGGGTGTCGTGTCCGCCCTGCAGATAGACCGACAGGGTGTGGTGGCCGGGCCGCTGGTAGTCCATGCGCCCGCCGTCGTTGCACCACTGCACCAGGCGCAGGTCGTCGGCGAGCGTCAGCTCACGTTCCCGGCGCGCGCTGGAGCGGCCCAGCACGTCGAAGACGGGCTGGTGGGCCGTGGCGCCGGCGGTCAGGTCGAGCATGCAGCGATGCTAGGTGCTAAGCCCTTCCCCATGCCGGCCTGAGGCCGACGATGCGCAGGAATATGCAATCGCACGGCCGCCCGCGGCGCCACGATGGCGGGCATGAATGCCTTCCTCTACCTGCTCGTCGTGCTGATCTGGGGTACGACCTGGATCGCCCTGAAGTGGCAACTGGGCCCCGTGCCGATTGCGCTGTCCATCGCCTACCGCTTCGGCCTCGCGGCCCTGGTGCTGTTCGCCTGGCTGGCCTGGCGGCGCCAGCTCGTCGTGCCGCGTGGGCGGGCGCTCACTTGGGTGCTCGCCCAGGGACTGTGTCTGTTCTGCCTGAACTTCGTCTGTTTCCTGAACGCCAGCCAGACGCTGGCCAGCGGCCTGGTGGCGGTCGTGTTTTCCAGCGCGGCGCTGTGGAACGCGCTGCTGGCGCGTCTTGTTCATGGCCGCGCCATCGTGCCCCAGGTCCTGGCGGGTGGCTCGCTCGGCCTGACGGGGCTGGTGCTGCTGTTCTGGCCCGAGATCCGTGGTGGCCACGCCAGCCTGGCCGGCCTGGCCTGGGCGCTGGGTGGCACGCTGTGCTTCTCGACCGGCAACCTGCTGTCGGCCGCGCTGCAGCAGCAGGGCCTGAAACCGGTGCAGACCAACGCCTGGGGCATGGCGGTGGGCACGGCGATCCTGACGGGCTATGCGCTGTTGGCCGGAGTGCCTTTCGCGTTCGACGCGAGCACCCGCTACCTCGGCGCGCTGCTGTACCTGGCTATCCCGGGTTCGGTCATCGGCTTCACGGCCTACCTGACGCTGGTGGGCCGCCTCGGTCCCGAGCGGGCCGCCTACAGCACGGTGCTGTTCCCGGTCGTCGCGCTGAACGTGTCGGCCTGGGTGGAGGGCTACGAGTGGACGGCGCCGGCGCTCGCCGGGCTGGTGCTGGTGATGGCGGGCAATGTGCTGGTGTTCAGGAAGCGGGTTGTTTCGGCTTGCGCTCCAGCAGCGCCATCGCCTCGCCCACCAGTCCGCGCCTGAAGGCCAGCACGCAGACGATGAAGATCAGCCCGGTGACGAGGCTGACGGATTCGCCCAGGCTGTTGAACCAGGCCACGCCGGTCAGCTCGCCCAGCCAATTGCCGAAGTCGCCGATCTTGTTCTCCAGCGCGATGATGACCAGCGCCCCCACCATGGGGCCGACCAGCGTGCCCATGCCGCCCACCAGCGTCATCAGGATGACGAGGCCTGAGGTGGTCCAGATCGCGTCGGTCAGCGTGGCGAAGCCCAGCACCAGCGTCTTGGTGGAACCGGCCAGGCCAGCCAGCGCGGCCGATAGCACGAAGGCCAGCAGCTTGAAGTGGCCGGTGTCGTAGCCCAGCGACGTGGCGCGGGCCTCGTTCTCGCGGATGGACGTCAGCACCTGGCCGAACGGCGAGTGGACGATGCGGTAGATCAGCCAGAAGGCGGCGATGAAGATGGCCAGAACGACGTAGAACAGCACCAGGTCGTTTTCCAGGTGCAGGCCCAGGAAGCTGCCGCGCGGCACCGACTGCAGGCCGTCTTCCCCGCCGGTGAAGGGGGTCTGCAGGAAGAAGAAGTACAGCATCTGCGCCAGGGCCAGCGTGATCATCGAGAAATAGATGCCCGAGCGGCGGATGGCCAGCAGACCGAACAGCAGGCCCACACCGGCCGCGCCCGCCATGCCGACGAGGATGCCCACCGGCGTCGGCAGGCCCCAGACCTTGAGCGCATGGCCGGTCACATAGGCCGCGGTGCCCAGGAAGGCCGCATGGCCAAAGGACAGCAGGCCCGTGAAGCCGACGAGCAGGTTGAAGGCGCAGGCGAACAGCGCGTAGCAGAGCACCTTCATCACGAAGACGGGGTAGACGCCGAACGCTGGCAGCAGTGCGATAGCGACGAAGAGCGCGGCGTAGCCGAGGACTTTCTTGTTCATTTTTCTTTGCCGAACAGGCCGGCCGGGCGAACGAGCAGCACGATGGCCATGACGACGAACACCACCGTGTTGGACGCCTCGGGATAGAAGACCTTGGTCAGCCCTTCAACGATGCCCAACCCAAGCCCGGTCAGGATGGAGCCGAGGATGGAGCCCATGCCGCCGATCACCACCACCGCGAACACCACGATGATGAGGTTGGTGCCCATCAGCGCCGACACCTGCAGGATGGGCGCAGCCAGCACGCCCGCGAATGCCGCGAGGGCCACGCCACCGGCATAGGTCAGCGTGACCATCAGCGGCACATTGATGCCGAACGCCTGCACGAGCTTGGGGTTCTCGGTGCCGGCGCGCAGCTTGGCGCCCAGCGACGTCTTCTCGATCAGCGCCCACACCGCGAAGCACACGATCAGCGACGCGACGACGACCCAGGCCCGGTAGTTGGGCAGGATCATGAAGCCCAGGTTGGTGGCGCCCTGCAGCGCGTCGGGCACCTGATAAGGCTGGCCCGACACACCGTAGACGCTGCGGAACACGCCCTCGATGACGAGGGTGATGCCGAAGGTCAGCAGCAGGCCGTAGAGGTGGTCCAGCTTGTAGAGCCACTGCAGCATCGTGCGCTCGATGACGATGCCGATGAGGCCGACCGCGAGCGGCGCGAGACCGAGCATGAGCCAGTAGTTCAGCCCCAGGTATTCCAGCCCCATCCAGGCGAAGAAAGCTCCCATCATGTACAGCGCCCCGTGTGCGAAGTTGATGATGTTGAGCATGCCGAAGATGACCGCCAGTCCCAGGGACAGCATCGCGTAGAACGAGCCGTTGACCAGGCCGAGCAGCAGCTGGCCCAAGAGGGCCGGCAGCGGAATACCAAACAGTTCTGTCATCGCGCCCTCAGAGGATCACTTCTTCACCAGCGGGCACTTGCTGTCCGCGAGCTTGGTGAAAGCCTCGTCGCCCGGGATGCGCGTCACGACCTTGTAGTAGTCCCAGGGCTCGGTCGATTCCTTCACCGACTTGACCTGCATCAGGAACATGTCGTGGATGCCGCGGCCGTCTTCCTTGCGGATGGTGCCCTTGGTGTAGAAGTCGTTGATCGGCGTGTCCTTCATCTTGGCCATGACCTTGTCGGCGTCGTCGGTCTTGGTGGCGTCGACGGCCTTCAGGTAGTGGGTCACGGCCGAGTAGTCCGCGGCCTGCAGCGACGAGGGCATGCGCTTCATCTTGTCGAAGAAGCGGCGGCTCCAGGCGCGGGCCTCGGGGCTCTGATTCCAGTACCAGGAGTCGGTCAGGTACATGCCCTCGGTCGTCTTCAGGCCCAGCGAGTGCACGTCGTTGATGAACATCAGCAGGCCGGCGAGCTTCATGCCCTTGGTGATGCCGAACTCGTTGGCGGCCTTGATCGTGTTGATGGTGTCGCCACCCGCGTTGGCCAGGCCGAGGATCTGCGCGCCGGAGCCCTGTGCCTGCAGCAGGAAGCTGGAGAAGTCGTTGGCGTTCAGCGGGTGCTTGACGCTGCCCTTGACCGTGCCGCCGCTCTTCTGCACGACGGCGGCCGTGTCGGCCTGCAGGGCCGCGCCGAAGGCGTAGTCGGCGGTCAGGAAGAACCAGGTCTTGCCGCCGGCCTTGGTCACTGCGGCGCCCGTGCCGTTGGCCAGCGCCACGGTGTCATAGGCGTAGTGGATGGTGTAGGGCGTGCAGTTGGCGTTCGTCAGCGCCGAGCTGCCGGCGCCGATGGAGATGAAAGGCTTCTTCTTCTCAGCCGCGACGGTGGCCATGGCCAGGTTGGTGCCGGAGTTGGTGCCGCCGATCAGCAGGTCCAGCCCTTGCGTGTCCATCCACTCGCGCGCCTTGGCGGAGGCGACGTCGGCCTTGTTCTGGTGGTCGGCAAAGATCAGCTCGACCTTCTTGCCCGCGGCCACACCCTTGAGGTCGGCGATGGCCATCTTGATCGCCTCGACACCGCCGGCACCGTCGATGTCGGCATAGACGCTGGACATGTCGGTCAGGAAACCGATCTTGATGACGTCGCCCGAGATCTGGGCCTGGGCGGCAAGGCCGCAGGTGGCGAGCGCGGCGGCAATGAGGGTCTTTTTCATGGTTGTCTCCGGTGGGTTGTTTGGATTCAAACGCTGAGCAGCTCGTCCATCTGGGCCTGGTGGGCCGGCAGGTCGGCTGCGGGGAAGGACAGCACGACTTCGCCGTGCTCGATGACTAGAAAATGGTCGGCCAGGGGCGCGGCGAAGCGGAAGTTCTGCTCCACCATGACGATGGTGAAGCCCTGGCTCTTCAGCGTGCGGATCATGCGGGCCAGGGCCTGGACGATGACGGGGGCCAGGCCTTCCGAGATCTCGTCCAACAAGAGGATGTCGGCGCCCGTGCGCAGGATGCGGGCGACGGCCAGCATCTGCTGCTCGCCGCCGGACAGGCGCGTGCCGGGGCTGTTCTTGCGCTCGGCGAGGTTGGGGAACATCGCGTAGATCTCGGTCTCGCTCATGACCTTGCCGCGCTTGGTTTTCAGCGGCGGCGGCAGGCGCAGGTTCTCTTCGGTCGACAGGCTGGCGAAGATGCCGCGCTCCTCGGGGCAGTAGCCGATGCCGAGGTTGGCGATGCGGTGCGTGGACAGGCCGATGGTCTCTTCGCCGTGGATCTTGATGGAGCCTTTTCTTGCTCCCGTCAAACCCATGATGGCGCGCAGCGTGGTGGTGCGGCCGGCGCCGTTGCGGCCGAGCAGGGTGATGACCTGGCCGGGTTGGACTGACAGGTTGATGCCGTGGAGGATGTGGCTTTCGCCGTACCAGGCGTGGAGGTTTTGGATTTCGAGTGCTGGGGTGGCCATGGCTTTGTCAGCTTGCTCGTTGCTTCGGGTTGCTTTGGCGGAGAGCGTGGTTGCTCGCTGCATTGCCGGGAGTCCCGCCCGGCAGCGGGGTAACTTTCTTCTGCGGGGCCAGAAGAAAGTCACCAAAGAAGAGGCCCTGAACCGCACATGACCGCGGCGCCGCGAATAGCGGCGCGCGAAAACGCTGACCTGCATCTCGGGAAGACGCGAACCGCTGCGCTCTCGCTGCTGTCCTTGTGAAGAGCACCATCCATTGCCCCTTCACGCCGCTTAACGTCGGCTGCACGCCGAACTCATCAGGGAATGCAGCGTCGCTCGGGCGACGCCACCGAGGTTGCGCGGCGGTCGCGTCGCCCGAGCGACGCTGTATTTGATTTTCTGGTGAGCCCGGCGTGCAGCCGCGCGTTAAGCGGGCAGGTGGTGCGATGGATGGTGCGGCCGATAAGGACAGCAGCGAGAGCGCAGCGGCTCGCGTCTGCCCACTCACCGGCCGGCTGTTGCACGGCGCAGCTCGTGCATGTGGTGCTGGTGTGCGGTTCAGGGCCTCTTCTTTGGTGACTTTCTTCTGGCCCCGCAGAAGAAAGTTACCCGGCCGCCGGGACGGACTCCCGGCAATGCARCGAGCAACCACGCTCTC